>JAZUHP010000118.1:0-45192 GCA_045641785.1 Bacteroidaceae bacterium | reverse complement strand
CTACAGTGATGAATGTGATACCGAGGCCCTGGAGAGGCTTTGGCACGTCAGAGTAAGCCATCTTCTCGCGAATAGCTGCAAGACCAACGATAGCGAGTGTCCAGCCGATACCAGAACCGAGAGCGTAAGCGAGACAGTCGCTGATGCCACCGATGTACTGAGTAGAAGTTGGGTCCATGTTGATGCGCTGCTGCATGAAGAGCGAAGCACCCATGATAGCACAGTTAACGGCGATAAGTGGGAGGAAGATACCGAGAGCAGCGTAGAGAGAAGGGGAGAAGCGCTCCACAACCATCTCGACGAGCTGCACCATACCAGCGATAACTGCGATGAACAGGATGAATGCGAGGAATGTGAGGTCAACGCCACAGATGCCATCTGCAGCGAGCACCTTAGTCTGCAAGAGGTAATCTACAGGCACAGTGATGAAAAGCACGAATGTTACTGCCACACCAAGGCCGAAAGATGTCTTTACTGTCTTAGATACTGCGAGGTAAGAGCACATACCCAAGAAGAAAGCGAAAATCATGTTGTCCACGAAGATTGAGCGGACGAACAACTGAATGAAATGTTCCATAATCTTATACTTTATTATTTAGGTATGTTAATTACTTCTGTTCCTTGTTGACTGCGCGGTGAACCCAGATGAAGCAAGCAACGAGGATGAGCGCCATTGCTGGCATTGTCATCATACCGTTGTTGATGTAGAGTCCGCCGTTCTCCATGTAGGCACCGTCAGGGATGATCTGCAAGCCGAAGATTGTGCCGAAGCCGAGGATTTCGCGAACGAAACCAACAACTACGAGCACGAATGCGTAGCCAAGACCATTGCCGATGCCATCGAGGAATGACTCCCAAGGGCCATTCTGCATAGCGAATGCCTCGAGGCGTCCCATGAGGATACAGTTAGTGATGATGAGTCCGACATAGACACTGAGTTCCACGCTCACATCGTAAACGAAAGCCTTAAGGATGTTGCTCACGATAGTTACGAGAGCTGCAACCACAACGAGCTGGACGATGATACGGATGCGGTTAGGAATAGTCTTGCGGAGCAATGAAATGATCACGTTAGCGAAAGCTGTGATGACAGTAACGGAAAGACCCATTACGATAGCAGGCTTCAGCTGTGATGTAACGGCGAGAGCAGAGCAGATACCGAGCACCTGAACTGCTACAGGGTTGTTAAGGTTAAGCGGACCCTTGAAGATTTCGCCATTTTCCTTTGAAAATAATGCCATATTCTTTGTCCTCCTTATTAATTCTTGAATGACTCAATCTCGCCCTTCTTTTCAGCAAGGCTCTGCTTGAGCATATCGTTAACACCATTTGAAGTGAGTGTAGCACCTGTCACAGCGTCAACATAGTTGTCTGTTGTAACATCGTTTGGTGCCTTTCCTGCCTTGAAGACGCCGAGAACAACATCGCCGTTCTCGTTGAAGATCTTCTTGCCTTGGAAAGAGTCCTGGAACCACTGCTCCTTGATGCGAGCGCCAAGACCAGCTGTTTCGCCCTCGTGGTTGAAGAATGTGCCATAGACAGTCTCACCATCCTTGTTGATGGAAACCCAGCCCCAGATAGGACCCCAGAGACCTGCACCCTTAACCTTAACGACGAGCTTCTCCTCACCGTTCACATTTGCGTTGAGCACATCTGCGTCCTGGTCCTGCTCGCCGAGCACGTTAGCCCACTCAGCCTCAGGGTCAGCGCACTCGCGGATGTTGAGAGCAGCGAGAACCTGCTTCTTAGTGTCGAGAGCCACGTTCTTGTCCTGAGTTGGCTTAAGTGAAGAAGCCACGAACGCAAGGAGGAAAGCGACGATGATAACCATCACGCTTGCATATATAATAGTATATGCGTTGCTGTTTGTATTCAGTTTTGCCATTGTCTTGTCCTCCATTATTTAGCAGCACGCTTAGCGCGCTTGTTGATATTTGACTGAACGAAGAAGTAGTCGAAGAGTGGAGCGAATACGTTCATGAGGAGGATGGCGAGCATCATGCCCTCTGGGTAACCAGGGTTCATTACGCGGATGATGATAGCCATTGCACCAATGAGAAGACCGAAGATCCACTTGCCACCTTCTGTACGTGGAGAAGTCACAGGGTCAGTTGCCATGAATACAGCACCGAATGCGAAGCCGCCCACAGTGAGCTGCTCCCACCACTCGAAGTTCTCAGCACCAGAGTATGGAAGAAGGTAAGCCATGGCAGCACCACCAATGAATGTGCCGAGGATGATCTTCCAGCTTGCGATGCCAGCCCAGATGAGGATGAGGGCGCCGATCATGATGGCGATGAACGAAGTCTCGCCGATAGAGCCTGGGATTGTACCGATGATAGTGTCCATAGCGTCATATGTTACAGGCTCGCCAGCAGCAAGCTGACCGAGAGGAGTAGCAGCGCTGACACCGTCGATAGTACCGTTGATAGAATCCATGTAGTCACCGTTAACCCACACCTTGTCGCCCGACATCATAGAAGGGTAGGCGAAGAAGAGGAATGCACGTGTAACGAGTGCTGGGTTGAAGATGTTGAAGCCTGTGCCGCCAAACACTTCCTTAGCGAAGATAACAGCGAATGCTGTAGCGATAGCAAGGATCCAGAGTGGGCAGTTAACAGGAACGATCATAGGAATGAGCATACCAGTTACGAAGAAGCCTTCGTGAACCTCCTCCTTCTTCCACTGAGCTACGGCACACTCGATGCCAAGACCTACAGCATAAGAAACAATGATCTTTGGAAGCATTACGCCAAAACCATAGAGGAAACAGCAAAGAATATCACCCTGACAGTCACATGCACCAGTAAGAGAGTGCTGGTAACCGATATTATACATACCGAAGAGGATAGCAGGGATCATTGCTATGATTACAAAGAAAATAGAACGCTTTGAATCGATAGCGTCGTGGATGTGAGCACCACGAACCTTAGCAGTCTCATTTGGTACATAGAAGAATGTCTCTGCTGCATCAAAGAGAGAGCCAAAGGCACTAAGCTTACCTCCTTCTGAGAAGGTAGGCTTCATATTGTCAAGAATTTTCTTAAGTCCCATTGTGCTTATTCGTTTTCTTTACGCAACATATCGAGACCTTCTCTTACGATGCGCTGAAGTTCAACCTTAGAGCTATCCACGAACTCAGCTACTGCAAAGTCCTCAGGAGCAACCTCATAGATACCGAGTGCTTCCATACGGTCAATGTCACCAGCGATGATTGCTTTTACAAGCTGTTCTGGATAGATATCCATTGGGAATACAGAGTCATACTCACCACTGAAAATCATGTGGCGATGACCACCCTTGACACGAGCATCGAGCACATATTCCTTGTTGCCCTGGAGCCAGCTGCAGTAAGAGCGGCTAACAGAGAACTCATTGAATCGTGGTGCGATCCATCCGAAGAGCTCGTCTGCGTCATTTCCCTCTGGGATAGCAGTGATTTCTGTTGAGTGAGCAAGGAGGAAGTCTTTCTCGCTTGTCTTCACACCAGTAAGTGGGTTACCGTCGATGATGCGGACAGTCTTATCTGTAGCAACATTACCTGCTACGATGTCACCAATCTTAGCACCAACGAGAACCTTCTTGTAAGCAGGATTCTTGATTTCAGAACCAGCAACTGCAATAGTGCGTGTAAGATCAACCTTACCCTCATTGAAGAGACGACCGATGAAGATAACCTCCTCAGCTGCGATAGTCCAAGCTACCTCTCCCTTGTTGATTGGGTTTGTGTTGTTAATCTGAACACCAACATTACCTGCTGGACATTTACCGTCGAATACTGTAACAACAGCATCCTTAGTGCTCTCAAGCTTGCTGCCTGGCTTTACGCCAAGATAAACTTTGGCAATCTTGCTGAGTGCTGTGATACCTGCTTGAAAGTTTGCTTCCTCACCGTTAAGTACTACACCTTCGAAGTCAGCTGCAAGTGGCATATCGCTAAATGCAGATACGAAGATACCCTTAGGAGCGTCGTCTGGGTTAGCAACGACAGCATAAGGACGCATAACGAAGAAACCAAAAAGACCGCTCTCGAGGAGGGCAGCCTTAACCTGCTCACCAGAAAGATTTGCAACTTCCTTCTTACCGAAGTCAACATACTCCTGGCTTGCTGCAGCTTCAACCTGAACGCTTAATACTTTACGACGATCGCCTCTCTCTACAAGAGTTACCTTACCGGCAACAGGAGAGACGAACTTCATTTCTGGATGCAACTTGTTTACAAACAGAGCATCACCGGCTTTAACTTCATCCCCTTCTTTAACCACCACCTTTGGCTTCATACCGCAAAATGCATCTGGGACAAGTCCATAGACTTGAGATGCAGGCACAGCAGAAACCTGAGCAGCAGCCTTACCCTTAAGGTTGATGTTCAAGCCTTTTCGTAATTTAATTACATTCGCCATAATTATTGTTAATATTAACTGTGTTTTGTAATTTTCAAAACAATATGGAAACAAGACGATACTAAAATCGTCAATGTTACCTCTAAAAACGTGACAAAGTTAGGCATTTTTCACATAATAATAAGCAGAATTAAGCTATTTTTTACAAAGCATATAATAATTCAGCCTAACTTACCACATTTTTAGAGGATATTTATGTAATCGTGTAATTTTTTGTAGAACGAATGTTTCGTTAACGTGTCTGCATTACCAATGATTACAAGCTTCATCTTTGCTCTTGTCATTGCTACATTCATTCGTCGAAGATCATTGAGAAATCCTATCTGTCCATGTTCATTACTACGAACCATACTGATCATGATAATGTCTCGTTCCTGCCCCTGAAAGCCATCAACAGTATTGACCGTCACGACATTTCGGAACGGTCTTAGGAATTCGTTCTTTTTTATCAACGAACGAAGATATTGTGCTTGAACACGATAAGGACTAATGATTCCTACATCAAGACGTTCATCTATAAATCGTTGCTTACCAATCTTATTGATATAATCTATTAATGTTTTGATACAAAGTTCTGCTTCTGGTTTATTTATTCGTCCATGACTTTCCCCGACAAACTGTTCATGATAATCAAATGCTTCTTCATTTTCATTCATAGATGACAAATCAGCAGCATCAAATTGAGACGTATCTATCCATTGGATTGGTATGTCAAGATCAAGTATACCTCTGTTCTGTACCTCTGGGGCAGAAGTTAGTTGCCCTCCATAGAACATGTCTGAGGAGAACTTCATAATAGCATCATTCATTCGGTACTGAACCTTTAGTGGAGTTACCGCATTTGGCTGATTCTCAACAACACGTTCCATAAGCGTCTTGCCAAGTCCAGCCTTCATGGCTTCATAACATTTAATAGTAGGAGGTAATTGTTGATGATCTCCAGCAAGAACCACACGACTAGCCCTTCGTATAGCAATCCAACATGCAGGTTCTAAAGCTTGCGCTGCTTCATCAATAAACAACGTAGAGAATTTCTGTCCCACAAGTATTTTATTGGCGGAACCAACAAGGGTTGAAGCCACTACACGCGCTTCGTCAAATAGACATGCATTTATTCGCACCTCTATCTCAGAAGCCCTCTCACGAAGACGGGCTATCTTTTGATGGACATTGTCTCCTTTCTTCTTGTTTTCACGTATCTGCATTATTGTCTTGCGAATACTCCACAATTCCGGATAGTCAGGATGACTCTCAAACTTACGTTCAAAAGTGAAACTCAGCATCTTGTCATTCACTCTTGATGGGTTACCAATACGCAATACCGGTACCCCATGGTCAACAAGTTTCTCACATATCCAATCTACCGCCATATTACTTTGTGCACATACCATCACCTGAGTCTCACGCTTAAGTGTCTCATATATAGCTTCAACAAGCGTTGTTGTCTTACCTGTCCCTGGAGGTCCATGCACCACTTCAACATCTTTTGCCCAAAGCACTTCGTTGACAGCTTTCTCTTGTGAAGGATTGAGCCATGGGAATGTTTGTGAACCAAAGGTATATCGTTGTGGCTGACCTTCTCCTGCAAAGAGATCACGAAGATATGCTAGGCGATTCTTCTTGGCATTTGTCACTTCGTCCAAGGCATGAAACATAGTTTTGTAACTTGTCTCATCAAAGAAGATCTGAACACCAAGATTATCGGCGTTTTGTATATCTATAAGTGCTTGATTACTTGGAATTGAGATGGTCATAGTTGAACCATCAACATAACATACTTGACAAGAGTGGTTATAATAGACAATCTCGTTCTTTTCCGTTATTCGGAAGAACTGGACTGGTTTGCCATACTCAAAACAATGGTCTATATCATTCTCGCTTTCGTCTTCATTCTCGTTCTCTATCTGCACGACAAGCTGATTTAACGAATTGTAGTAGCTTCTCCCTGCAGACACGGGATACCAGCACAAGCCACGTCTTACTTTGCGCTTTATCCCCATCTTTTCCGTCTGCATACGGAATTCTTCTTTTTCTGCCTCATACTCCATTGTGAGCAACTGGCGAAGACGTTGTATGTAAAGTGTTGAATTCATCTGTTTATCGTAGTTTATGTGGGTCTACCTAACTTCCTTTACCCCCCCTCAAACAAAAGCTTGTATTATGTATTATGCATTTAAGAGGACACTTGATCTCCTATCGCAACATGAGTGCATCGTAAATCATCCTAACAATCAACTCGTCAAGGTTCATAAATCCCTTACAGAATTGATACGTTTCGTCATAATAGCGCTCAAAAGACACCTTATCCTTACTTGAGTCCTTTGCCCACATATCCCAAGCCATCTTAAACAGTTCATGAGCCCCTATATAGTTTTCTTCTTGCACAAAGACAAAAGCGCTGACAAGCGTATCATTCAGACTGTCCGACCCCATTACAAGTTCACACAACTTATCCATATCGTTAGTTCCCAAAAGACACTCTACCATTATGTCATGTACTCCATCTGTATCAGGAGAAAGATATTGAAGTTTGTAGGCATATTCTAGTGCTTCCTTGTAAGACTTGATTCTACAAAGACACACACTAATGTTATACAGACATTTTGTGTTTTCTGGCTCTATGGCAAGAAGTTCGCGACAATACCTGATACATTTCTCGTACTCATCTTTCTTCATAAGTGCAGCAACGAGATGCTTAAGGGTCCATACGGAACTGGATGCAAGCATATATGCTTTCTCATAATAAATCTCTGCATCGCCTTCTGTCTTTTCAAGACAAAAACCAATCTTTTGAAATACACCCGCATATTCTTCTATCTCTGGTACATCGATGGACAAGAATACCTTTTTCGCATACCCGTACAATCCATTACGAAGGAGTATATTGCCAAAATCAATAATATCGTCTTTTATATACGGCAATTCCTTCAAAAGAGATATATCCATTGGCAGAAACGAGTATTCGCCATTCACGCCTGTTATAGAATGCTTAAATGGATTGAAGAATTGTGACTTCTGAGGATTAAGATTAAAGAACCTATATAAATCAAAAATATAGGAACGGCAATACTCTCTGCTTGTAAGAGTCCTATTTTGCAACCCCTCGTCTTTTAACATGTTAAGTTCTTCCTCAGACATACCTTTCATAAGACTATTACCGAAGCCTTCTCCAAGTTTATCAAAATAATTAACAGAGATTGCAAACGAATACAAGTCACTGTTACAGAAAGGGGACGACTTTAATATGGTCAATGACAAACCATTTGGCTCACGTCCATCTGTACTAACAAAAGGAGATTGAATATCAAAAGGATAGAACCAATGGGGGAGTGAACGAAAGAATTCGTAGCTCTTCATTAAACGGAAATTGCTAAGATAGATATCAGCGCCGTCTACCTGAAGGTCTGCCATCTCTCTTATCTTTTTCTCAGCCTTCTCATTAGCCTTGAAATCTTGCCATTCCGGGTTCTCGTCTTCGTTATTTTTGTTGGTGACATTGTTCATCGCTTCCTTAAACGCTTTACCCGCCATTATGGAAGGAAGTATGTCGTTATTCATTTTTGATGTTATAGTGTCCGTTGCACTACTTATCTGTAACTGTAGACATACCAACAATATATCTTTTACAAACTGAACATCATCAGCAAGTAACTTTATCTTGTTTTTAAGTTTCTCATAAAGATTTATCCGATCTGGATAATGACGTAGAACGAGAACAACACCTACTAATGCTCGTAAACTTATGGCTTTGTCGTCAGACAAGTAGGAGTCAAAGAGAAAGTCCAACTTTCGCAAGTCAAAATACTCAAGAAGTGACAATGTGATAGCAGAAGTATATATGGCTCTGGTATCCACATCTATATTCTCATTTTCAACAATAGCGTTTGCCATTTCATAGGCACTAATGTTCCACGGACCACTTGACCATGCTACTTCAAACATCTGTATTCGCTGTTCTTCTTGCTTATCACGAAGTTCTTTTACCCTACGTGTCTTTATAGAGTCCCTTATACCTTTGTCATCAAGCAAAGTGTCCAATTCAAGGTCAATCTTCACCAATTCATCACAGATGGACTCTATTGAGGCAATATTATGATTGTAATTCCTCATTGCAAGGCAATACAGATCTGCAGGTCGTTCTTTATACCTTTCTGCACGGTCAAGCCTGTCGTTTATAGAAAGAAGTTCCTGCTTTGTTGATGTCCTCAGCTTCTTTGTGTTATCATCAACATAGTTTTGAAGCATGTAGTCAAGCATAGAGTTATAAGAAAACTCTACCTTTTCCATATCACTCTGGATATCCCAATTACCAAGTAAAGAGACCCTCTGCTTCAATATCTCTATTGCAGAAGCTATATTATCTTTATTTATATAAGCCTTTATATTATCAGAAATATTCATTTGTTATATATATGATTTTGCAATAATTGGACAATAACACATAAAGTAATAGAACATTATTTAGATTCCACGTTGTTTTTATAGTCCCACAACATATGCAATCTACTTTCCCGCTTGTTTATTCATGACAAAACGATTGCCTATAAGTTCCTCGTAACTTACGTCATTTTTCATTTGCCCCCTTCCTTTTGCCCATTCAGCTGTTGAGGATACAACCTTTCTATCAGGTAATGAGGAAGACTTGAACGATGGAAAAACAAGTATGGTGTCAGGTATGGCATCAATAAATTCGTCATGCATACAACCTAACAATCCTGTACTTCCTTTTTCCACAAGGGCATTTATCCTGTTTACAGCAATATCGTACCCCTCTACAAGTTTTGCAATATCTTCCTCACGACGTACAACTATACTGTCATGAAACATCACAGCAGACAGATTGCCTATAAGCTCAGACGACGCTACAAGTCTGTTAGCACCATTGTTTTCTGCTTCAAGAGCATAAGGCTCGGGAAGGAAAGCACCATCGTATTGGTTGTTCTTGGTCATTTTGCAACGAAGAGTCACATTGTTTATCTGTGGCTTGTTTAACTGGAGAAGATCAAGTTTTGCTTGTTCCATAACCTTATCTGCCATATAGTCAATAGAAGAATGACGTGTTATGGCAACGATCTTTTCCTTAATGCTTTGCAGAGACTTTATTCGTGATGCATGAGAAGTCATAAGATACAGATTTAAGTCCGTGCTCATCACCACCTTTACAGAATCTCCTATAGAACGCCAGATGTTGGCTTTGACAATATCGCTAACCACACCATCAGCTTTGCCATTTGTAAATGCTGTATCGCAATCCATGGCAGAGCTGTAAGTGAGTAATTCTATATCGAGTCCTAAAGAATCAAATATGCCTGTCTCGTCTGCATAATAGAATGGGAGATTATCCATAGTTGGCATCAGGGCAAGACGTAGTGCTAAAGAGTCATTACCCAGACTCTTGTCTGTATTGCCCTTATTGCACGACATCACAATAGAGACAAGAACTAAGGATAGTATGTTTAGTATTCGTTTCATAATGATTCAAGTTTCGTAAACACCAATTATATGAAATAGAGCCGTAAGTAAGTAATCTGTATTATTTTTTATATCACTAATGATTCAGATTTTCCTTTTCAAAAAAAAGACAATTTGTCTATCACCTAATGGATCAAGACAAATTGTCGTATTATAGATATTTAGACGCAATAGAGTAAGTCTTACTTCAATTAACGTCATAAACATATTACTCGCCCTTAACAGCTGCCACACCTGGAAGAACCTTACCCTCGATAGCCTCGAGAAGAGCACCACCACCTGTAGAGATGTAAGAAACCTGATCAGCAAGACCGAACTTGTTTACACAAGCAACAGAGTCACCACCACCGATGAGTGAGAACGCACCGTTTGCTGTAGCCTTAGCGATAGCCTCACCAATAGCACGTGAACCAGCTGTGAACTCCTCACACTCGAAGCAACCTGCAGGACCATTCCAAAGGATAGTCTTAGCGCCTTCGATAGCCTTAGCAAACTTCTCGCGACTGATAGGACCAGCGTCAAGACCTTCGAACTCAGCAGGAATGTTGCTTGAGTTGAACACCTCAACCTTAGCACCTTCCTTAACAGAGAATGAAGAGAAGTCATAACCTGTACAACATACAGAATCCTCACCAAGTACGAGTTCAACACCCTTCTCCTTAGCAACCTTCTCTACATTGAGAGCAACATCAAGCTTGTCGAGCTCTACGATAGATCCACCGATCTCACCACCGTGAGCCTTAGCGAATGTATATGTCATACCACCACAGAGGATGAGCTTATCTGCCTTACCAAGAAGGTTCTCAATGATACCAATCTTAGAAGAAACCTTTGAACCACCCATGATAGCAACGAATGGACGCTTGATGTTACCAAGAACAGCATCAACAGCATTAACCTCCTTCTCCATGAGGAGACCGAGCATTACATCATTCTTATCAAAGTAGTCAGCGATAACAGCAGTAGAAGCATGCTTACGGTGAGCTGTACCGAATGCATCCATTACCCAGCAGTCTGCGTAAGAAGCAAGTTTCTTAGCGAACTCCTTCTGACTTGCCTTCATGTCCTTCTTAGCCTGCTCGTAAGCTGGATCTTCCTTGTCGATACCTACTGGCTTACCTTCCTCTTCAGGATAGTAACGGAGGTTCTCAAGAAGAAGAACTTCACCAGCCTTAAGAGCTGCAGCCTGAGCGTCAGCCTTCTGACAGTCGTCTGCAAACTGAACATCAACACCGAGAGCCTGGCTTACAGCAGGAACAATCTGCTTGAGTGAAAGCTCTGGCTTTGCCTTTCCCTTTGGCTTACCCATGTGAGACATGATGATAAGAGCACCACCTTTCTCAAGGATGAGCTTGAGAGTAGGGAGAGCACCGTTGATACGAGTCATGTCTGTAATCTTACCGTCCTGGATTGGCACGTTGAAGTCTACACGAACGATTGCCTTCTTACCAGAGAAGTCATAATTCTGAATGTCCATAGTCTATTTTATATTTGTAATTAAAAAATGAAAATATTCAAAATAATTTTATGTAACAAAAATATGATGCCCAAGTAACATCAAGTTACTTTCAAGCAAGTACATTATCAGTGCAAAGATAAGAAAATCTCAATTAACAGATATCTTCTAAAGGATTTTTTTTCGCGAAACTCGAACATAAGTGCTTTATTCCACATTTTTCACACTTTGGTTTCCTTGATTGACAAACGTACCTTCCATGCAGAAGCAACCAATGATGTGCTTTTGGTATTTTTTCAGTAGGGAACAGTTTGACTAATTCTTTCTCTACAGAATATGGAGTAGTACATTTATCCGACACAAGTCCTAATCTATGACTTACCCTAAAAATATGCGTATCGACAGCCATAGCAGCCTTGTTCCAAATCACAGCTTGAATAACATTGGCTGTCTTTCTGCCAACACCAGGCAATTTAACTAGATCATCAAGTTCATCTGGCACATTACCTTCAAAGTCCTCAACTACCATCTTTGCCATTCCCACAAGATGTTTTGCCTTGTTGTTCGGATAACTGATACTCTTTATATATTCATAAATAGTCTCAGGTGTTGAAACCGCCATTGCTTCAACAGTAGGATAGTCTTCAAAGAGGGCAGGAGTAACCATGTTCACTCTTTTATCTGTACATTGAGCAGACAGAATAACAGCCACAAGCAATTGGAATGGATTATCATAATTAAGTTCAGACTCCACATTTGGCATTTCTGCTTCAAAATACTCTGTCAACAGTTTTATTTTCTCGTTCTTTCTCACCTTATCAACTCACAATTTTAGATTATTCACAAAGAAACAAACAGACAAATGCTTACGAATGCAACTTTAACTAATTGCCATGATCAGCCATTGTCATAAGTGCGATATCATATTTGAGGGGATCATTCGCATCCCACGACTTAAATATATTAGTTAACTCTTCACAAGCCTTCCATGTTGGACGTTTGTTCTTAAGAATACTTTGTGTTTGTTGCATAACATGCACATCCATAACTGCATATAAGTCTTTATTTGAGCGAGACTTCCATATTCCCAAATCAGGAGAAGTTGTACGAGTCATCCAGCGAACATACATACAAACACGCTTACAGGCAGACTTATCCATACTTCCAACCTTAGCAGGCTGAAGCCAGTTACAAATTATTTCAATAACCTCCTTGGTGCTCTTTCCGACAAATATCTCTTCAAGCGTGTCACGTCCTTGTATTGCACATTGAATGTTTCGACACACAGCCTTAAATGTAGGTACATTGAGAGTTCTGTAAACACAATCATTCTTTGCGTTCTGATAGCTCAACTCATAGCATCCCATACGAATGAAATGAGCAGGATGCCAATGCATTTCATCACGAATCATCTTAAGAGCAGTAGGATAGATAACCTTGCGCGAACCCCATGTTATCATCGCAACAAAGAGCCCTCCAAGTTCAATGTCGAGTTGATTATCTGTATGTTCCATCAACTGATAGACCACCCCACATGGATCGACACTTTTGAAACGTTCAATATCAAAAGTCTCAGCATATAACTTATCCAATTGCTGTTTGAAAGCCTCCATAATTGATACCGCTTAAATAATAAATACCATTTACAACGAACATGTTGACCATAACAGGAAACGATTCATTGTAAATGGTATAAAGTAAATCATTAGAGTTCCTCACATTCCTTAACCCACTGAGCATAACTTGCGTCAGAAGGCATACGCCAATCACCTCGTGGACTTAAGCTGACACTACCAACCTTAGGTCCGTCAGGGAGACAAGAACGCTTAAACTGTTGAGTGAAGAAACGGCGACAGAATATTGTCAACCATTTCTTTATAGTTCCCTCATCATAACTTCCTACAGGCATACTCAAATTATCATTATCGTATGTCTGTTCTATGAATGCCTTCTTTGCAAGGTGGTATATCTTAGCAGGACGGAAACCATTACGAAGATGATTGTAGAGGAAGAAGTCATGTAGTTCATAAGGACCAACAAGGTCTTCTGTCTTCTGTTTTATATTACCATTCTCATCAGCAGGAATAAGTTCTGGACTGATAGGAGTATCGATGATATCAAGAAGAGTAGCCTTTGACTCTGGATCAACCATCTTATATGCCACCCATGATACCAGATACTTAACCAGTGTCTTTGGAATACTACAATTTACGCCATAGTTAGACATATGATCTGCATTGTACGTAGCCCATCCAAGGGCAAGTTCTGACAGGTCTCCTGTACCTACAACAAAACCATCATATTGGTTTGCCACATCCATAAGAATCTGAGTACGTTCACGAGCCTGTCCGTTCTCATAAGTGACATCGTGTATATTGATGTTATGGTCGATGTCTCTAAAATGCTGAAGACAAGCATCCTTAATACTTATCTCCCTAAGCGTAACACCTAATGACTCCATAAGGGACACAGAGTTATTGTATGTACGGTCTGTGGTTCCAAAACCAGGCATAGTGACACCGATAATATCTGTGCGATTTCTCTTTAACTTGTCCATGGTCTTAACACAGACCAAAAGGGCGAGGGTAGAGTCAAGTCCACCAGATATACCAAGAACAACGCTCTTTGCACCTGTATGAACAATACGTTTTGCGAGACCTTCAACCTGGATTGCAAATATCTCCTCGCAACGTTCGTCAAGAATTTTGCCAGAAGGCACAAATGGATGAGGATCTATCCATCGTGAAATCTCGAAATCATATTTTGGATGAGATGGTAATGTGTTTACCTCCACTATATCCTTTAAGTTTGCCACACGAATGTTCTCGCTGAAAGTGGTATTGATCCTTCTTTCTGTGCGAAGGTGTTCAACATCAATATCAGAGACAACCATTTGGTCATCAAGAGAGAATCGTTCGCTACTTGCAATCAATGTTCCGTTCTCATAGATAAGGGCATTACCAGCAAATACCACATCTTGAGTTGATTCTCCAAAACCACATGATGAATAAACGTAGCCAGATATACAACGAGCAGACTGTTGACTGATAAGAGAACGAAGATACTGGTTCTTAGATATGAGTTCATTTGTAGCAGACAGGTTGAAGATAACTTCAGCACCACCTAAGGCAAGGTTACAGCTTGGTGGAACAGGTGCCCAAAGGTCTTCACATAGTTCTATTCCAAAAGAGCATTTGCTTGTTTTGAAGATTAGATTCTTACTCATCATAACTGTCTGAGCACAAAGACTTACACTACAGCTTGGCATTGTGTTAGATGAAGCAAACCATCTCTGCTCGTAGAACTCCTTATAGTTTGGCAAGAAAGTCTTTGGCACAAGTCCAAGTATCTTTCCTCCCTGAATAACTACGGCACAGTTAAAGAGTGAAGATTTAACCTCCACAGGCATACCAACAATGGCAATGACATGCAAAGATCGTGTCACATCAAGGAGACGGAACAATGCTGCCTCTGCATTTTCAAGAAGCAACTGTTGACTGAAAAGGTCCTGACACGTATATGAGGTAATACAGAGCTCTGGGAAAACAATAATCTCAATACCCTTACCTTCAGCCTGTACAATTAGGCTTTCAATCTCTTTCTCATTATAATCACAATCTGCAACCTTCAAGGAAGGGATAGCAGAAGCAACTTTTAAAAATCCGTAGTTCACGATTGTTATATTTATGTCAAGGTCCGGATGGACATGGATGCCAAAATTTCATCGGCAACACAAATCATTCCGGACCTTAACTATCCTTATAATACTCTTTACTTCTTTACATTAAGTGGGCAGGACCAGCAACTGTAGGTTTTACAGGAATGATTTTGCCGTTCTTGTCAAATGTCATCTTATCGATACAAACCTCACGATGAACTCCAGGACCACCAAACTGACGATCACGCATAAAGTTCTTGTTTATACGATGATAAACAATATACCACTCATCCTTACCAGGAATCTGAAGAACAGAATTATGAGCTGTTCCATAAATCTTATTTGATGCATCCTGCTTAATTACGTTATAGCTGTTCTCGTCAATATCGATAGGACCGAGAGGTGACTTAGATGTACCATAGCAAACATGATAGTTAGCGCTACCTGTATCATCAACAGACCACATGAAATAGTATGTACCCTTACGGAAGAATACGTAAGCTCCTTCACGGAATGCCCAAGTATTGAGATTTCCACCCTTAGGAGTCATCTCTGTTACAGTCTCCTTCTTAATAGACATCATATCATCATTAAGTTCTGCGCCAGCCATGAAACCATTACCCCAATAGAGGTAGTATTTTCCACTCTTAGGATCCTGGAATACATCAACATCGATAGCTTGGCCTCCTCTTGCACTTGAAGGACGATCAGCATCAGTTACGATACTTGTCTCTGAAGCCACGAATGGACCTACAGGATTGTCTGCTACAGCAACGCCAATCTCCTTACGGTTTGTCTTTGGGTTGTGTCCAGAGAAATAGAAATAGTACTTGTAACCGCCTTTTACCTTACGTTCAATGATACATGGTGCCCAAGCATTGCCTGTAGCCCACTTAACCTGCTCTGATCTAACATCGAGCATAGTACCTTCGTCCTTCCAGTTCTTAAGATCTGAAGAAGAGAATACGTTAAACTTATATCCGCCCCAACCAGGAACACCGTCTGTTGTGCTGTAGATATAATACTTCTTAGTCAAGTTAGAGTAAAGAACCTCTGGATCTGCATGGAATCCTGGAAGGATAGGGTTACCCTTCTCACCATACTCAGCGAGAAGACGTTCCTTCTCAGCACGAGTGATAGGGATGATAGTACCATGACGTGGAGTAAACTTACCCTTTGTCTCTGTGTTCTGAACAAACTTGAAAGTCTTGAGATCTTCAGACTTACAGAACTGATAGTGTCCATTTCCATAACAGTCATACATAACGATCCATGACTTGCCATCGATAGTCTTGCAGACACCAACACCCTCAACAGACTCCTTTGTCTGATCAACATGCTCATTTATGATATTCCACTTATCTGTAAGATTCTTAGCAGTAGCTTGGAAGATACCACGTCCAGCCTCTGTCTTATAGAAGAGGTGGTAGAGTCCATCTGCATCATTAAAGACAATGTCACCATCAATTGTAGCATTACCAGAATCGAAAAGATACTTTGGCTCGCCCTCAAGATCTGTGAAATCCTTATTTGCATACTGATAATAGATCTTGTCATAACCACCGTCAGCGGAAAGGAGAGAGTAGAACACCATATACTTTCCTGCCCTATGGTCATAGATTGTTTCAGGAGCCCAAACACGAGTCACATTCTTCCACTTGTTTGTGTAGCGAGTTGGGAAATTAATAGCGCTGTGCTGCCAGTTGATGAGGTCCGTACTCTTAAGAAGCACCATACCGCGATTGCTTGCCCATCCAAGACTTGACTTCATATCTGTCACAACCATATAGAAAGTCTTGCCATCCTCGCAACGAAGGATATGTGGGTCACGAACACACTGTGTGTAAGCGATTGTATCACTTGAGATTACAGGATTACCACCATTGAGTGGAGTAAAGTTGTAACCATCATCACTAAGAGCATAGCAAATCTGCTCATCCTTAGGATCGTTACTGTTGAAATAAGTAAAGAGATATGCCACCATCTCATTTGGATCCTTTGGAGCCTCTTCTACCTTTTTGTTTTTCTGTGCACCTGCAGGACAAGCAAGAAGCATTGCCATAGCTGACGCAATAGTAATTTTTGATAGGTTCATAGTAAGTATTTAGTTTTTGAATTTGTAATTCTTTACCAAAACTATCTTGTCGAAATCAAAGTTTCTGCAAGAACTTTTCCTTATTCACAATGAAACGAAGGTGAGTACCTTCACCGATGACATCTTCACCCATCTTAGCAACAATGGCAAAAGACAGTTTCTTGCCTTCAATCTTTGTAAGAGTTGCTGTTGCAGAAACAACTGCACCCAACTTTGAAGGTTTCAGATGAGAAGATTCTATATGCCCGCCAACGGTTGTCGTACCTTCCTCAAGTTCAGAAGCAACAGCAAGCATGGCAGCATTCTCCATTAGAGCCATCATCATCGGTGTTGCAAGTACTGGCATATCTCCACTACCAACAGAAATTGCTGTGTTTGAATCTGAAACAGTCATGGTACTTGTATGACTTAATCCTTCTTTTAGCATAAAAAAAATGTATCTATTAATTTCTTTAGTGTGAGAAACACATACATGTGCAAATAAACTTATGCAAATATACATAAAAAAAGAATGTTATTCAAAATTTTATCACATAATTTATTCCACATAATCTACAAATAATAGCAAGAACCGCAAGACACACAACAATACCAAACATCAATATATAAAAAAAAGGTGAAGAACAAGTTGTCTTCACCTCGTATATTTATTCAAATAACCAGAATGCTGGTCATTAATATGAATCTGGAATATAGCTTCAGAAGCTAAATGTATCGCTGACAGAAGAGCAGTTAGATACACACTGGATAGCCTTTGCAAACATATCAGCAACAGAGAGCTGACGAACCTTAGAACACTTCTGTGCGTAAGGGATACTATCAGTAAAGACTATTTCCTCAAGCTGAGAATTCTGAACGCGGTCACTTGCAGGGTCACTCATGACACAGTGACTAGCAACAGCACGAACACTCTTGGCACCAGCCTTCATCATCTCATCAGCTGCAATAGTGATTGTACCTGCAGTATCAACCATATCATCAACAAGTACAACGTTCTTGCCCTTTACATCACCGATAATCTGAATAGAGCTAACGACATTAGCACGAGCACGAGTCTTGTTACAGAGAACAAGAGGGCAGTCAAGCTTCTTTGCAAAGTTAGCAGCACGCTTAGAACCACCAACGTCAGGAGTAGCAATAACAAGGTCTTCAAGTCCCAAAGACTCAATATAAGGAATAGTTACGAGTGAACCATAGAGGTGGTCAACAGGTACATCAAAGAAGCCCTGAATCTGATCAGCATGAAGGTCCATTGTGATAAGACGGTCGATACCAGCAACACTGAGAAGGTCAGCAACAAGCTTAGCACCAATACTAACTCTTGGCTTATCCTTGCGGTCCTGACGTGCCCATCCAAAATAAGGTATAACAGCGATGATGCTATGTGCAGATGCACGCTTAGCTGCGTCAACCATCAAGAGAAGTTCCATAAGGTTGTCACTATTAGGGAAAGTTGACTGTACAAGGAACACATCCTTACCACGAATACTTTCCTCAAATGACACTCCAAATTCACCGTCTGCAAAATGAGTAATGATCATATTGCCAAGCGGACAACCAAGGCTCTGGCAGATGCGCTCTGCAAGATATCTTGATTTAGTACCCGAAAAAACCTTAAAAGGTCTACTTTCACTCATAAAAATTTTGATGCTTATTGATTAATCGATGCAAAGGTATAAATTCTTATTGATATGATGTGCAATTCTTGTGGAAAAAGTGAAAAGCGAATATGTTTTTAATCTTCACTTTTCACTTTTCGCATTCTATTCCTACATTCAAGCGTTAGGTATTTCCTTAAGAATAGCAGTGATATGTTTCCACACCATCTCTACTGTCGGAATGAGTAATCGTTCATCAGGAGAATGTACACCACGAAGGGTAGGACCAAAACTAATCATATCCATACCTGGATATTTCTCGCTGAACAACCCGCACTCAAGACCTGCATGTATAGCCTTCACCTTTGGTTCCTTACCAAAGAGTGCCTTATATGTATCCACGGCTACCTTGAGTATCTGCGAATCTGCATTTGGCTTCCAACCAGGATAGCCTTCTGCCGTTGTTGTATTGAATCCTGCAAGACGTAGCGCTGAACTAACAGCAATAGACATTGCCTTGCGCTGGCTTCCTATACTTGAGCGCTGACTTGTCACAATTTCAACATGTGGTGTATTATTATTAACAAGGTGTACACTTGCAAGGTTTGAACTTGTCTCGACAAGTCCTTCAAGGTCAATACTCATCTCATACACACCATTATCAACAGCATTAAGTGCGTAGATTAACTTCTGGACCAGTTCTGGTTTTATACACTTGTTTGCCTCTGCGCTTTCCATAAAGAGGTACATAGTTTCCTCATCATGGTATTCCTCCTCAAGTTCATGAGAGAATATGTTAAAGTCTACACGAATGCTTTCCTTATCTCCAAAAGGAACAGCAATAACAGCTTCAGCCTGACGAGGAATAGCGTTATGAAGATTACCTCCCTGTATATCAACAAGACGAAGGTCATATTTTTCATTCATCTCATAAAGGAATCGAGCCAAGAGCTTTATTGCGTTTGGACGATGCTTATTGATATCATCACCTGAGTGGCCACCACGAAGCTTATCAATGCTGATATGAAGAGGGAAGTACTTCTTCTCAAGTTCAACCATCTCGACATCAAGAGTTGCCTCAGTATTTGCACCGCCAGCACAACCAATAAATATCTCTCCTTCATCTTCAGAGTCAAGGTTTAGAAGATACTTACCAGTCATGAATCCCGGTTTGATTGCAAAGGCACCAGTGAGACCAGTCTCCTCGTCACGAGTAAAGAGGCATTCTATAGGCCCATGTTCGATTGTAGGATCTGTAAGTACAGCCATCTCGATAGCAACGCCAATACCGTCATCGGCTCCAAGAGTGGTACCCTTGGCACGCATCCATTCACCATCAACATATGTTTCTATAGGATCATTTTCAAAATCAATAATGCGGTCAGAAGTCTTCTCGCAAACCATATCCATATGACTCTGGAGAATAACCGTTTCCTTGTTTTCCATACCAGGAGTAGCAGGTTTTCGCATAAGAACATTTCCTGCTTCGTCTGTAATGCATTCTATACCGTTTTCTTTTGCCCAGTTCTGAAGAAATGCAATAATCTTTTCCTCCTTTTTTGAAGGACGAGGTACTTTGTTTATTTGACTAAAATAGTCAAACACGAGTTTTGGTGTCATAAATCTTAAATAATTATAAAAATATAGAGACTTATATTATTTTCTTGCGAAGAACACTTATCTTTGCAAAGTTTTAACGAAACAAAATTATAAAAAAATGTTGAAAGTATTCTTCTACTGCGTAATAATTCTTGCCATTTGCATTCTATTAATGTCTGTACGTGTCATTTTCAAGAAAAATGGACGCTTCGTAAAGACACATGTTTCTAGTAGCAAAGCAATGCGAGATAGGGGAGTAACTTGTGTTCAAAGCCAAGACTATGCTGCAAGGCATAAAGAAAAGGCTGTGAAGGAAACATTGTGATACTTTGTCCCACTTTTAGGATTATGCAAATACAACTCCATAAACAGTGGTAACAGAATAAGTAAAAACAACAAAGACAACTATTAAATTAAACATAACTCGTAACAACAAACTAATAACTAAATATTAATGAAAAAAACACTTATCGCCGTTAGCGGCATCCTTATGCTCACAGCTGCTGTATTATCATCATGCAACAGCAAGGCAAATGCAGACAACGAAGAAACTGTAGCAACAAAAGAAGTAGAGAGCAAGGCTTCAAACATGAAGATTGCTTTTGTTCTTATCGATACACTTACAAGTCAGTACGAAAAGTGTAAGGATCTTGAAGCAGAATTCACAAAGAAGCGTGCAAATGCTGAATCAACAGTTCAGGCAAAGGGCAAGACTTTTGCTTCTCAGGTTCAGGAGTTCCAGCGCAAGGCACAGAGCAACCAGTACACTCAGGAGCAGTATAACAATGAGCAGGCACGTCTCGCTAAGGTCCAGCAGGACATACAGGAGCTTCAGGCACGTCTTTCTGCAACTCTTCAGGAAGATTACCAGAAGGAGTTCCTTGCTCTTACAGACACAATCAAGTCATTTGCAAACTCTTATGCAAAGCAGAAGGGATATGATTTTATCCTTTGCAAATCAAGCGGAATCGACAATGTTCTTTATGCAGATCCAAAGTATGATATCACAGCAGAAGTTGTAGCAGCTCTTAACAAGCGTTATTCAAAGAAGAAGTAAATCATATTTACACATAATTTTAAGGAGATAAGAGACTTTAGTCTTTTGTCTCCTTATTTTTTTATAAAACACATAATTCTCCGATTTATAATCGGAGAGTATAGACGGTAAATAGAAAGACTTCTGTTTACAATTAAACATAATCGTGATTAGAACAAACTAAAACACAAGCTAAAATTAGGCAAGGATATGCCTTGATTTTATTATTATACAATGATATATATATAGCATTCATTCTAAAATCAGGAATAAAATCCATATTTAATTATTTACGATTAAAAATGCAAAAAAAATCGACATGCTATATTTGTCATCATTTCACAAGATTTGCATGAGCATTACCTGAGGAGCGCTCGTAGGTTCCTTGTTACTTAGTAAAGGCAAATTAGCCTTTACTTAAAAAGCAACTGTGCAAACTGATAAAGACTCT
Source organism: Bacteroidaceae bacterium (assembly GCA_045641785.1). Classification (GTDB taxonomy): domain Bacteria; phylum Bacteroidota; class Bacteroidia; order Bacteroidales; family Bacteroidaceae; genus Minthosoma. Next base: position 23,424 of record JAZUHP010000118.1, on the reverse strand, counting down.
CACGCCATACAGGCCATGTATGTCCACCAGGAGTCTCGAAATACTTATACTTAATTCCAATCTCGTCAAAACGCTGACGCATAACCTTACAATTGTTATAAGCAATATCTTCCTCTCCACCCATAGTTAAATAAAACTCGCGGAATTGTTTATTATAGAAATCCTTACGAGCAGAAAGTTTGTTGTAATTCTCATCAGCATTCATACCTGGGAAATTACCATTTCTTGCAGCAAACCATCCTGAACTAAACACACCAACATACTGAAACAATTCTGGTTTTGCTACAGCAATATTCAAAGTCTGAATACCACCCATAGACAAACCTGCCATGGCACGATTAGCGGGATCCTTCTTAACACGATATATACTTTCCACCAAAGGAATGCACTCTTCCATTAGTTCCTTGATGAAATCCTTGCAATTGCCATCACTCATGACAACAACCATATCCTTTGCCTTCCCCTGTGCTATAAGATTGTCAAGGATAATGTCTGTACGTCCTTGCAAAGCCCATCCACGTTCATCTTCGCCTCCACCATGTTGGATATAAAGAACTGGATATGTTGCTTTTAGATCCTTTTGATATGATGCAGGGAGATAAATAAACATTCTTCTCCATGCACCCTCTGACTTAGAATAATATCTACGCATAGTTGTCTCGCCATGAGGAACATCAGCAAGTTCAAAACGTACATCACCATCAGCATAAGGAACCTCTATACAACTTGACATACGACTACAGCCGTAGAATGTTTCACTCGCAGGATCGCTAACCTGAACACCGTCAACATACATAAAGTAATAGTTGATTCCAGACATAAGGACATCTGTAGTTGCGCTCCATACTCCCCTTTCATCTTTTGTCATCGCATACTTCTTGCCACCTATGTCTACAAGAACCTCCTTTGCCTCGGGAGCACGCAACTGGAACACGCCACGATGATCTGCTGTTACTTGTGGAAACTGGCCATTTCTAAGATTTGTCACAGGGCGCATATTCTGCGCCATCATAGATGAAGCTGAGAACATTAGTCCCAAGCCCAAAATAGATAAGCTTTTCATTTTTAAGGTATTTATTAATTTGAGTGTTGTAGATTTACCATTTAATACAACTTTTAGACAACAAACTTAGCGCGAAGTTTAATTAAAAAGAAGTTAAGTTGTTATAATGTTGTTTTCACATTTTCCCCATTCATTTATGCTTTTATAATGATTTTTTCTTACCTTAGCAGACGATAATCGATTAACAATATCTAACACAAACTATTATGAAAAATTGGAAGAAAGGTTTACTTTCTGTAACCCTGTTTGGCATGACTATGATTACAGCAAGTGCAACTTCAACTGAAACTAACCAAGACTTTGGGCTTCAAGTTAATACAAAACAAGGAATTGTAGAGGGATTTGAAGAGGACGGTATAAAAAAATTCCTTGGAGTACCATTTGCGACACCTCCTGTAGGTGAACTTAGATGGAAAGCACCTCAATCTCCAGCGCCATGGAAAGGTGTGAAGGAAACAAAGAATTTTGGACCAGATCCTATGCAACCGAACATCTTTGGCGACATGAATTTCCGTGGCGAAGGAAGAAGCGAGGATTGCTTATACCTAAATATATGGACTCCAGCTACAAGAACAAACGAGAAACTACCAGTACTCATATACTTCAACGGAGGTGGTTTGATGGCAGGTAGTGGAAGTGAACCACGTTACGATGGCTGTGCTATTGCCAAAGAAGGCGTAATAGGTATAACAGCAAACTATCGCGAGGGAATCTTCGGTTATTTTGCTCATGAGGAACTATCTGCAGAGACTGAATACAAGGGAAGCGGAAACTACGGATTCCTTGATCAGGTGGAAGCGATCAAGTGGGTGAAGGAAAACATAGAAGCTTTTGGAGGTGACCCTAACAGGATCACAATAGCAGGAGAATCTGCAGGTTCATTCTCCGTGACAATGCTCATGACTTCCCCACTCTCTAAAAATAACATTGCAGGTGTCATCTTATCTTCAGGTGCAGAAGTGATGCCAAATAAGCCTATGCAATTATCTGCCGCAGAAGCACAAGGAAAGGCAACACTCGCAAGAAAGGGCATAAAGAGTATAGCTGAAGCACGTGGCATTCCAGCCGATTCCCTCCAAAAGCTCTTCCCTCCTATGGGTATGGGACATCCGGTACTTGACGGTTATTTTTTCACAGAAAGTACTGACGAGGTGTTCATTAGAGGTAATCAGGCACAAGTGCCAATGCTTGCTGGCTGGAACTCAATGGAAGGCGATCCATTACAGTCACTTGGACGCAAAGAACCTACTATCGCAAACTACAAGAATGCCTTAAGGATGCGCTTTGGCAATATGACAGACGAGATATTTGAAGCTTACGGACTCTTGACAGACAAGGATCTGTTTTCACAGAAAGCCCTTAACCTTGCTTCGGATCTGTTCACAGGATTTGGAACATGGAAAGTGTGTGATTATCATGCAAAAACTTCAAAACAACCTGTATACCGCTATAAATACATGCATGCCCGTCCTCAAGTTTCTGCTAAGATGGGAGACAAGGTTGCAGCTCTCGCCGGCGGTGTAAGAGACAAGACAGAAGATGAGAAAAAAGCAGATAAGAAGACAATCAAGAGAACACTCGGTGCCGTACATTCTGCTGACATTGAATACGCTATGGGAAACCTTGCTACTAACGAGTTCTACGACTGGCAAAAGGAGGACTACGAAATATCAAAGATATTTCTATCTTTCTATGCAAACTTCTGCAAATACGGAAATCCTAACGGAAAGGGTTTACCAAAATGGACTCCAATAAACGGAAAATTAGACAAAGCTCCTGTGATGCAGATTGATGTGAAAAGCAAGGAGAAATGTGATGCAAAACTCGAAAATGCTTATAGGACCCTTGAGAAGTTCTACAAGTCACGTTAAAAACAGATTTTAGGCGAAGAGATTATGATTCACTTAACTCCATTAAAGTAAAGCGAAACAAAAAGTAGGCATAACGAACAGTTACGTCTACTTTTTGTTATCAAACAAGTATTCTACCCTAACAGCAATTACCAATTTTACAAGAAATTTAATCATTTTGTCACAATATTACATCATAATCGAAAATTGTGTCACAATTCTTTTGCAAATAATGTCTTTATGATTAACTTTGCATCGAATTCAAAAGCAAACACAAACTGCAGAACTTGTTTTTAGATTGATTTCGTAGGATAGTTACAAACACTACCGCCCCAACAAATTGGGAAGAAACACTATAGGAGATTCTATAAACACAGAACACAGCAAAAAAGGCTGCAATATTGATACAAATCGGTTACACAAGCCGAGATTTAAGTAAAACAAACACAAACACAAAATAATTATGACAAAAGTAAGTACGAAGCAGTTGGAAGAAAGTAGAGACACCGTAAACAAATGGATGGAGCGATTCGGTGTTCGATTTGGCGTTTACAAGAAAGGTGTGTTCAAAGAACAACTTTTCCCTTATGATTCCGTACCACGAATCATAGAAAAGGATGACTGGACGTACCTCGAGAAAGGACTGCAACAAAGAGTCAAGGCCCTCAACATGTTCCTATGGGACATCTATCACGAGAAGCATATAGTAAAGGACAATGTCGTTCCTGAAGAATTCATTTATGCTTCAAAGGGATACATGCCAGAATGTGAAGGTATTGACCCAAGACTTCAGGTATATGCCCATATCTCTGGTATCGACCTTGTACAGGCAAAAGACGGCAGATGGTTCGTGCTTGAGGACAACTTACGCATTCCTTCTGGAGCAAGTTATCCTATGATTGCAAGAAACGTCACTCGTAAAGTATGCCCAGAAGCATATGCCGACAATCCTGTTGCTGACAACCGTAACTATGCCGACCTCCTCAGAACCATGATGGACGACATGAATGACGGTAGAGGCATCGCTGTCATACTCACACCGGGAAGATACAATTCTGCCTTCTTCGAGCACTCATACCTTGCTGAGAAAACTGGTGCTACCCTCGCCTATCCTGGCGACCTTGTGGTAGAAGACAATATACTTTATTACATGGGACTCTATCACGAGAAACAGCGTGTAGGTTGCATATATAGACGTGTAAGTGACGAATATATGGATCCACTTGTTTTCGAGTCTTCAAGTGTACTTGGCGTTCCAAATATCATGGAGGCGTACAAGGCTGGTAATGTAGCTATCATCAACGCTATTGGCAACGGTGTTGCCGATGACAAGGGCATCTACTACTTCGTTCCTAAGATGGTAAAATACTATCTCAACGAAGAACCAATCCTACAGAACGCACCTACTTACCTACCTTATTATAAGGAAGACTTCGAATACATACTTGCCAATGCAGAGAAACTGGTAATCAAGGACGTTGCCGAAGCTGGTGGCTATGGTGTCATTTTTGGTCGTGACCTCACTCCTGAAAAACTTGAGGAACTGAAGCAGCTTATCATCAGCGAGCCTCGTAGATGGATTGCTCAGGAAGTGATAGACTTCAAGGATCTCGATGTGCTTGATGCCAATGGAGACTTTTCACCTCGCAAGGCAGACCTTCGTGCATTCGTAGTAAGCGGTAAGGAGACACAGGTATGGGCAAGCGGACTAACACGTTTCGCTAGTGACCCTAACAGTTTCGTTGTAAACTCATCTCAAGGTGGAGGTTTCAAGGATACCTGGGTAGTGACAAAATAATGCATAATTGACGGAAGGCGAAAATACAGACAATATCACTTCCAACATACATATCAGAACAGTTCACAAATACAAACAACACAAACAATAATGGTAAAATCAGATGCAATATCAGCCATGAAGGCTAATCGCCTCTACTGGCTTGGAAGATACGAAGAACGAGTATACATGACACTTCATCTCCTTCGTCAATGTTACGACAAGATGATTGACGGAGACGCTAAGGACTATGAAGAGTTCTGGCAGAAACTGGATTCATCAAGTTGCTATGCAACACCAGAAGAGTTCAGACTTGGCATGATGTACGACGACAAGAACCCATGTTCTATCATATCTGAACTTAACTGTGCAAAGGATAACGCGATACTTTTACGAGAGGACCTCATGACTGAGACACTCAGCTACATAGAGATGAGTATCTCGCACATCAACAAGTGCAAGAACGAGAAAGAGGGAAACATCACACAGCTACAGCCTATAACTGACTGTTCACTCGCTTTCTGGGGTTCTATATTCCAAAGAATACCAAACCCACGTATCATATCTCTCCTTGCAATAGGTAGAAATGTGGAGTACATAGACATGCTCATCCGCTACGATTATCCTTTTGAACGTATACAGGTTGCATACGAGGATATCAAGAAACACGGAACACATGTAAAGCGTATCTTCGATGCTATCATCGAAAAGCAACTCAACGAGCTCCTGACAAAATTCAAATATGAGCATCAGGACCAGGATTACAAGAACAAGGTGCTCAAATACATCAACCACCTCGTACTTGTATAATGAAGAGATTCCTTTACAATTATCAGACAATAGTAAGATTCAATGGCGACATTGGGGTGCACCAGATAAAACTGCGTTGCCAACCATGTACCAATACATGCCAAAGCATAGTGAGGGAGGAGTTTATGCTCCACCCCTCTTGCTTTGTCATGAATAATGGTATGGATGCATTCGGCAATCGTACAATCTATGGTGGCACCACACAGCCTCACGACTGCCTCGCATACATCAGTTCAGGAATAGTCGAACTCGACTGGTACAGAATCGTCACAGATACCGTAGAGCCATACTACAGATGTTCTACAGGAAAGACATGCATATGTCCCGAAATGATTGCAGGCATTAAGGAACTACCTTCTTCGCCTCTTGACAAAGCGTTGGCACTTTGCCACCATGTCTTTGAGAACATGCAATATGTTCCACAATCTACAAGGATGGAAACAACTGCAAGAGAGGCGTATATTGCACACAAAGGTGTATGCCAGGACTATAGTCACATACTTATCGCCCTATGCCGCCATTACGGCATACCTGCAAGGTATGTCAACGGATTTATTTCAGGAGAGGGAGAAACACACGCTTGGGTAGAAATACATGACGGAGAGGCATGGCTCGGAATAGACCCGACTCATGATTGTCAGATATTTATGGGATACATAAAGATTGCACATGGCAGAGATGCAGATGACTGCCATGTAAGTAGAGGCTGCTATTTCGGCAGCGCAAGTCAACAAACAGAAATACATGTTATTGTAAACGAACTATGATAAAAACTATTTTTTCAACAGACCTTCCAATAGACGAGAAGTTACTTATCCGTAAGAACGTGTTGCAAAACGGCACAGGCAATGGACGCATTTGTATCGTTACTGGCACACACGGAGACGAGTTGGAAGGTCAACTGGTATGTTACGAACTTGTACGCCGCATCAAAGAGAACATGGATAAGTTGAATGGAACGGTGGAGGTCTACCCTGCACTCAATCCGCTTGGCATAGATTCTCTCATGCGAGGCATTCCAAACTTTGACCTTGACATGAACCGCATATTCCCTGGCAACATGGAAGGTTCTATGGCAGAACAAGCTGCATACAAGATTGTAGAAGATCTCAAGGGGGCAGACCTTGTTATTGATATCCATTCAAGCAACCTGTATCTCCGAGAAATGCCGCAGGTAAGAATCAACGTAAATGACAAGGACAAACTTGTTCCACTTGCTAAGGAACTGAACGTGGAGTTTATCTGGGTACACGATGCTGCCACAGTTCTTGAAGCAACACTTGCACATTCACTTAACAGCACAGGTACACGATGTCTCGTTGAAGAGATGGGTGTAGGTATGCGTGTAAACAGAACCATGTGCGAGAATCTTGTAAAGGGCATCTTCAACCTTATGTACAAGTTGGGCATATGGACAGAAGAAGTAGACAAAACTTTATTCAGTCATCCTATAGTATGTGAAGGCGACACCGTAGAATTCCTTAACGCCGAAGCATCAGGTGTATTCCTAACAGATATTCGCACAGGTATAATAGTAGAGAAGGATCAGGAGATAGGACGAATCGTCAACCCTTTGACAGGAGAGGCGCTAAGTGTGGTAAAATCGCCATGTAAGGGATTCCTGTTCACACTCCGTGCATACCCTATCGTATGTGTCGGTTCACTTATGGCAAGAATCTACAAGGGAATTTGATGCAGAACTTGCCTTAAGAGAAACTGTTTTTGAATTACAAGAGGAGCAAAAAGAACTAAGTATGAAGATAGAAACTATATACAATATACATTCTGCATATCGTGACGATTTCAAAATAAAGGCTTACCATTTTGGCGACATGAATGGCGAAAAGTCATTAGCCGTAGTAGGTCCTATGCGAGGAGACGAGGTTCAGCAGCAACTTATCGCAGCAAACCTTGTCAAGACGCTAACAGCATTAGAAGAAAGGGGACTCATATCCCTTGGAGTTAAGATAACAGTCATACCGTCATGCAATCCTTTCTCCATGAACGTGAAGAAACGTTTCTGGACTATGGACAATACGGACATCAATCGCATGTTCCCTGGCTATGACAAAGGTGAAACAACACAACAGATTGCAGGGGCGATATTCAAGAGTCTGGAAGACTATAAATACGGCATACAACTCGCTTCGTTCTATATGCCTGGCGATTTCATTCCACATATTCGATTACTGAAAACAGGCTACGAGGACGTGGAGGGCGCAAAACTGTTTGGCTTCTCTTATGTCAGCACAAGAAAGCCATTGCCATTCGACACAACCCTGCTCAACTATAACTGGCAGATTTGGGACACAAAGGCATACTCACTATATGCGGGAAAGACAGACGTAATGAGTTTTGAAGAAGCAGAAGAGTCTGTTGACGCCATACTTCGATTCATGTTCAACAAGCGTCTTTGCAGTTACGAACCTTTCAGATCAGGTTTCAAATCAAGATGCATAGATGAACAGAATCTAATTACAATAAAGAGTATGAAGGCTGGTCTGTACCACAAGATTAGTAAGACTGGCGACAAGGTCGAAAAGGGTGACACACTTGCAAGAATAATCGACCCATACAATGGTTCTACTATAGAGGAAATCAAGGCTCCATATTCAGGTGAAGTATTCTTCGCTTACCGCAATCCTTTAGTATTGCAGTCTGCAACTGTTTTCAAAATCATAGTAGATAAATATAGGTAAGTAAGTATGTACAAATAATAAGGTAGGGAGAAGGCACACGCAATCTCCCTACCTTTTTCAATCATAATAGTACAACACCACGTACCTTTATACTCCTATCAAAACAGCATGTAAACACCTTTTGCTTACGACTTGCTTACGACAATTGTCGTAAGCAAGTCGTAAGCAAAGAGTGTTTACTACGGGTTTACTACGATGTATAAAAGGAGTCTCTTGGGGCAAAACAAAATACTACAAACTGGGCACCCTATTTCTTTATATAAACACAGCGCAAAAAGTAATTAGAACAACACATTTACCCATATAAATTTACTCATTATACAAACTATTTAACATTATGCGACATTACAAACTTGAACACAATCGCACAAGATTATACAAATGCGATTTAACAATTAAAACACGACCTAAAACACACATTTTACGAACACAAGAGACACTTAGTTAATATATTGTCAACTATAATATGCATACATGTTAATTTTACCAATGCATTTTTAATTGTTAAAACGAGTGTTAAAATGTTAACAAAGGACTTCTGCCCTTATTTTTGGAGGCAATAAGTCCATATAAGCCCCCACCGTACACCTTACAAACTCATGTATAAAAAAAAATGCCAGTTAGTAGATTTTTATACTAACCGGTAATTTTATCACGTAAATAATTTTGCAGACACAAACACTCATTCCATTGAAACAATCATACCATCATAGGCAAAGCTAAAACCCTCTGGAAGTTTTTCTTCTTCAATAGAATGAAGACCTAAATGGTGCGACATATGTATAATGTAGTTTTGTTTTGCTCCCACTTTCCGAGCATAAGCAATAGCCTCCTCTACCGTCTGGTGACTTGGATGTTCTTCATGACGCAATCCATTTATGACAAGAAGTTCAACACCTTTCAGATATTCAAGTCCCTCGTCTGGTATTGTCTTCATATCCGTAATATAAGCAAACTTGCCTATACGGAAACCTAATATCGGGAGTTTGGCATGCATGACTCTTATAGGCATAACCTCCACACCTTCTACATCAAAAGAAACGTGAGGCTCAATACGAACAAGATTTATCGCAGGTACACCAGGATAACGTTTTTCCTTAGGAGTGAAACAATAAGGTATCCGTTCCTCAAGATGCGTGGCACAAAAATCCTCTGCATAAACGTTCACCTCTCCAAACTTCATATAAGGACGAAGATCGTCCAAACCACCTACATGGTCATAATGTTCATGAGTTATAAGTACACCATCAAGTTTGGCAAATGGCAGCTCCATCATCTGCTGACGAAAATCCGGTCCGCAATCAATGAGGATTTGTTTACCGTCAATCTCAACCAAGGCAGAGCAACGAAGTCGCTTGTCACGAGGATCTTTACTTTTACAGACATCACAATCGCAACCTATCTGAGGAACACCACAAGACGTACCTGTACCAAGGAATGTTATTTTCATAACTACACGTTTTCAATTCCCATACCGGGAATGCATTATATAAAGTTTACTTCTGGGTGGATATCTATTCCGAACTTTTCTTTCACGGACTGGCAAACTGCATCAGAAAGGGCTATTATCTCTTGCGATGATGCTCCGCCCAAATTGACAAGAACGAGAGCCTGTTTATCATGTACACCCGCTCTACCGAGTGCCCTACCCTTCCATCCACATTGTTCAATCATCCATCCAGCAGGAATCTTCACACCATCCTCCACATCATAGAATGGCATATTAGGATAATCCTTTTGAATAGAAAGGAACTTTTCCTTGCTAACGACAGGATTCATGAAAAAGCTACCGGCATTGCCCTGAACTTTTGGATCTGGTAGTTTTGCATTTCGTATGTCAATTATAGCCTGACGCACATCCGAGATAGTAACGTCAACCTTACCTGCAAGTACACTTCTTATATTGCCATAATCAAGTTTTAGTTGAGGCTTCTTACTCAACCTATACGTAACATACGTTATCGCATACTTACCTTTCAATTCATTCTTGAATATGCTCTGACGATATGCATAGTTACACTCCGCATTACCAAGGACACGTAACTGTCCACTACGAAGTTCTATGGCTTCAACCAAAGATATTACATCCTTTGCCTCTACTCCGTATGCACCTATATTTTGCACAGCACTTGCACCTACCTCACCAGGAATAAGCGAAAGATTTTCTATACCACCCCAGCCTTTCTTGCAAGAATAGGCAACGAAGTCGTCCCAAATCTCGCCCGATCCGACTCTCACAAGTACATAATCATCGGTTTCATCAACCACCTCGACACCTTTAATAGCAGAATGGAAAATGGTACCATTATAATCTCCCGTAAACAGAAGATTACTTCCTCCACCTATATGAAGAATCTCTTCTTCTGCAGGAACAGAAGCTATAAGTTTCTTCAATTCCTGCACAGAGTCATATTCAAAAAATCGCTTGGCACGGACATCCATGCCAAACGAATTATGCTGTAATAAAGAATAATTGTCCATAGTATTCTATAATATAATGGTCCTCATCAGTTTTCTATCTCATACAGACGCCATTGAGAACCTACCCTATCAAACTTAAGTTTCACACACAGACCATTACTTACACCTTCCATAAGTATAGTCTTGCGATTCTGACTGATGCAAGCCTGACCATAGTCGATATTTGCAATCACGCTTGAAGTGACAGGAAGATCAGATTGCATCTCAAACCAGTCGTCAACAGTAAGTTCTTCTGTCTGGGTTGGTTCACCTGCATCTTCGGATGGAGTGACAAACCTAAGTGGAGAAACGATACTCTCACGCTGATAAGCAGAGTCTGTAACAAACTGAGCATAAAACTTGAGGAAAGAACCGTTTGGAGAACTCTTCATATCTTCCTTCTCAAGTCCCATCAATGTCCATTTACCTGACACACGACGGAAATTAAATTGCTCTATGTACTCATCCTTTAGATCAATCCATTGGATGGCAACCTCACTAACACTTGTGTCATTCTGCAGTTCCAGATCAGACTCTCGTTCGTAGATAACAGAAAAGAACTCTTGGGCCTTGAAGCGATTGAAACGATGCCAATCCTCACGAGTGACATTAAGATTCACATCCTTGTCCTTCATTTTAAGCGGGAACTTGATACGTTGATTCTGATACTTGGAATCAGACGCAAAATTGAAGAAGAAGTCTATAAACAGCTCATCTGCGGCCACAGGTGGTGCAACCTCCTCGAATAGATGGAGAGTGTCAACCTCTGCGTTCGCAGAATCTTTGGATTCGCCAGAATCCTCGTCTGAAGATGTTTGTCCTCCATTAACACAAGCATACAGAGTAAAGCCTGTGATGAATAATACCAAGTAAAAAGCTTTGTTCATCCCAAAATAAGTTGCCGACGCACCCCCAAACACAATCTTTGAATATGCCGTCGACTAATTTTCGGCAAATTTAAGTCATAAATTTTAATCTTTAACTCAAATCCCAAAAAAAAGCGTTATCTTTGCGTAAAATTATAATAAAGCAACTTATTTTAAGTAATTATGTTAGAAAAGATAAATAATATGATTGAAGAGATCAACGCTCTTACTGCCAGTAGCGCAGATGAGATTGAAGCTCTTCGCATCAAGTATCTTAGCAAGAAAGGCGCCATCACAGCATTGATGGCAGATTTCCGTAATGTTCCTGCTGACCAGAAGAAGGAAATCGGTATTCGTATCAACGAGCTCAAGAACAAGGCGACAGAGAAACTGAACGACCTACGTGCTGCTTTTGAGACAACAGATACAGATTGTGGCATTGACATCACTCGTACAGCATATCCAATTGCACTTGGCACACGCCATCCACTCACTATAGTAAAGAATGAGATTATCGACATTTTCTCTCGTCTTGGTTTCTCTCTCGCAGAGGGACCTGAGGTTGAGGACGACTGGCACGTATTCTCAGCAATGAACTTTGCAGAGGATCACCCAGCTCGCGATATGCAGGACACATTCTTTGTTGAGGCTCACCCAGACATCATCCTCCGTACTCACACAAGTTCTGTACAGAGCCGTGTGATGGAGAAGCAGCAGCCACCACTTCGTATCATTTGCCCAGGACGAGTATACCGTAATGAGGCAGTTAGTGCTCGTGCTCACTGTTTCTTCCACCAGTTGGAAGGACTTTATGTAGATGAGAATGTTAGTTTCACAGACCTAAAGCAGGTACTCCTTCTCTTTGCACGCGAGATGTTTGGAGAAGACACACAGATTCGTCTTCGCCCTTCTTACTTCCCATTCACAGAACCAAGTGCAGAGATGGACGTAAGCTGTACACTATGTAAGGGTGAAGGATGTTCTATGTGTAAGGGCAGCGGATGGCTTGAAATCCTTGGTTGTGGCATGGTACATCCTAATGTACTTGAACTTAACGGCATAGACTCAAGTAAATACAAAGGATATGCCTTTGGTATGGGTATCGAGCGTATCACAAACCTCAAGTATCAGGTTAAGGACCTCCGCCTCTTCTCTGAGAACGATGTTCGTATCCTCAAGGAGTTTGAAGCAGCAAACTAAAACACATAAGGTCAGCAAACTAAATATCAATTTAGTTTGCTGACCTATTACTGCTAATGCATAATATTATATCAAAGTAACAAAACAAAGAAGTATATCATCTTATACTTTCAATAAGAACTAATACCATATTGGAAACTCGCAAGTTGACCATAATACTTACGACTGACGTGCATGGAAATTATTTCCCGTACGATTTCAGACATGAACGCTGGGGCAAAGGAAGTCTTCAGCGTGTTCATGGTTTTGTGGCACAACTATGCAAAAAGAATCCTGTAGGTACAATCCTTATTGATGGAGGTGATATGATTCAAGGTGAACCGACATCATATTATTTCAACTATGTAGATGACAATTCAAAACATCATCGTGTTGCTGACATGATGAACTTTATTGGATATGATGTTGGAGTGATTGGCAATCACGATATCGAAACAGGACATGACGTATTCGACAAGTTTGTTAATGACTGTAACTTCCCTATCTTAGGTGCAAATGCCATTGACAAAGAAACAGGCATGCCATACTTCGAACCATACACAATAATACGGCGCAGCGGAATAAAGGTTGCTGTGATAGGATTCATAACTCCTGCCATACCTCATTGGATTCCAAGTGACATTTGGAAAGACATGAGATTCGAGGATATTCCCGCTTGTGCTAAGAAATGGGTTGCTCATGTAAAGGAAGTTGAGGAACCTGACTTTATCGTAGGACTATTCCATTCTGGAATGGACGATGGTATCATCACTCCTGAGTACAAGGAAAATGCCACACGTGAAACTGCAACAAGTGTTGATGGATTCGACCTCATTCTTTACGGACACGACCATGCCAGCAATATGGAAGAAGTCGAAGGACCTACAGGAAAGAGTGTATTATGTGTCAACCCTGGTTGCTACGCCAATAGCGTTGCAGAAATAGACATTGAGTTTGAAGTAAACTCTCAGAATGAGGTTGTAAGACATAACAGTTCTTGTCAACTTCACTACATTGGTACACTAAGCAATCTACATGCCAATGAGTTCAAGAAGATGTTTCACTATGACTTCAAGAATGTACGTACTTTCTCGTCTGAAAAGATTGGAAGATTTGCAAATGGAGTTGATGTAAGCGACGCCTATTTTGGTTCATCATCCTACATTGACCTTATACAGGAACTACAGCTTCATATCTCTGGAGCAGATATCTCATTTGCAGCACCTCTATTCTTTACCGCAAGCATTGACCCTGGAGAAGTGAAGGTAAACAATCTCTTTGACCTATACAGATTCGAGGATCACCTTTACACTCTCCTTCTCAGCGGAAAGGAAATAAAGGACTATCTTGAAATGAGTTACAGCGCATGGGTTTGCCAGATGACTTGCGAGTCTGATTCTCTTCTACAGATTGGTCCTATGAAAAACAATCCTAATCGTATTGGATTCAAGAACTTCATCTTTAACTTCGACTCTGCCTCGGGTATTAGATACGAGGTTGATGTACGTAAAGGTGATGGCGAAAGAATCAACATACTATCTATGGATGATGGCACTCCTTTTGACGAAAAAAAGATGTATAAGGTTGCCATGACAGCCTATCGATCAAATGGAGGCGGAGAATTGCTCACCAAAGGTGCCGGTTTGACAAAGGAAGAAATAAACAAAAGAATTGTTTATAGCACAGACAAGGATATACGTTATTACCTTATGGAGTATATCAAGGAGAAGCAGGTTATAGTTCCTAAAGCAAGAAACCATTGGCGCTTCATTCCTGAACAATGGATAAAGGTTGCTGAAGAAAGGGAAAGAGCTATATTGTTTGGAAAGAAGCAAAACGATAAATATAACTGACTGTTTCACATTTCTTAAGGAGTAACAAGAAGTAAAGAGGAGTTAAAAGGAGTAAAAAGACGAATGATAAATAATAATTAATAATTAGCAATCAACATGCATGTCCGCACAGTAATTATGAATTGCGAATTATGAATTATGAATTAAAAAAAGTATCGTCTTTTTACTCCTTTTTATTTCATTAACTCAATTTGACTCCCTCCAAATAAACCGCTTTTGCTATACCAATACCATAAAAACTAATTTTCATAGTACCACCAATAGCTATTGCCATATAATTGACGTGTTCTATTCTTTCGAGAATTGTCAGTAAGGTACTGAACTTTTGTCAGTTTGTATGCATTATATCTTTCTCTTACATCTGGAGAAATGAAAGAAAGAGAATCTCCATCCTGCTCAGCTTTTAGTATCAACGCCTCCTGATAGGCACGAGGTAACTGCTCTTTTTCCGGATTATAGTTAACAAATAGCAAATCCTCAAAAGATTTAAGATCTTTGTTTAGAAGATGATAACAAAGATAATAATCTACAGCCATCTGTGTACGAAGACTATCATCAGCAACTACAAGTTGAAGATAACGTTTTGTTGTCTTTATCGTATTATTAGGAATAGCGCCAAGGTCTCTATACATTCTATACGTCTTCATCCTTCTATGCAAAGTATCGTAAGGAGCCAAAAGCCCTTTTGTTCCATAATACTGAGGGAAATCAAAGATTCGTTCTGCCAGTTGTCCTTGTTTTGCAAGAGAATACATTCTTAGTTGGGTCAATTTAGGACTACTAACCAAAGACCTCTCCCCTACATCTACAGCACCATCATAGTCACCCTCGGCAACAAGACGTTCTGTTTTTAACTCATACAGGAACAAATCATTATTATTAGCCACGCTACCAACCCATAGGAACATTGCCAAAAGCACAATACAATTTGGAGTTATAATAACATCGTAAGTCTGTTTATCTTGCAACTTATCCTGATAGAACTCTCTAAGTAAGAGGACAACAATAAAATAGAAAATAATTGCCAAAGGGAATGCCCATAACCAAGCACCAAAAGAGAAATGTTCTATGCATTCCCTATCAATATCTGATAGCATGGCAAGCATTGTGGCAGAAGGGAAAAAACTAACAGCATAGAAACGCTGTGGCAGTCTTAGTATTGTGTAACACAACCATTGTATGCATAGCAAAACACCGGTAACAATCAAAGGACTCATGATGTCATGATAAGTTGTTACACCACCAGAATACACAAATTGTGCTTCTGCTAGTATCTCCCCTTGAATGAAATATATAAAGCAAAAGCAGAACAGTGCAAACATAACTCCGCAGGAGCATTTA
Organism: Bacteroidaceae bacterium; assembly: GCA_045641785.1. Taxonomy (GTDB): domain Bacteria; phylum Bacteroidota; class Bacteroidia; order Bacteroidales; family Bacteroidaceae; genus Minthosoma. The sequence goes on along the minus strand of JAZUHP010000118.1, from coordinate 7,526 downwards.
ATTACTCCTGCGGCGTCCTTTATATTATTGTTATTTATTTTTATCAGCACAAGTATAATTCAAATTACACGTACAACAATAGGAATAAGCACAAGCTAAGTTAATCAACTTTTCTAAGTACCATAGCACAACGAGCAGGAATGTACAGTTTCAACCAACCCTTCTGATCCTTCTCATAAATAGGATCATAGTTTGTGAAGTGGTGAACAGAATCATCTGTAAGATTATTACCGCCAAAGTCACGATTGTCAGTATTAAGAACAACTTCGTAGGATCCCTGTGGCACGATAAAGCCATAGTCCGTAAATGACTGACTTGGATTGAAGTTGAACACAAACAATAGGTCACCTCTTGTATAAGCAAGAATCTGGTCACCATCATTGTGCCATATCTCTGTTATTGGAGTCTTCTGTATGTTCTTTTCAGACTTCAACACCTCTAGCATAGCCTTATCAAAATCACCAAGATAATGATAGCACAATTCATGATTATCAACAAGGTTCCATTGACGTCGAGCATACTTGTGGCTCCATCCATTACCTTCGCGTGGGAAGTCTATCCACTCAGGATGTCCCCACTCATTACCCATAAAGTTAAGGTAAGCACCATTAAGAGTAGATGCTGTAACAAGACGAATCATCTTATGAAGAGCAATACCACGATGAGCCATGAAGTTCTCGTCACCCTTCTTGAAATGCCAATACATATCAGCATCAATAAGTTGAAAGACAACTGTCTTGTCTCCCACAAGAGCCTGATCATGACTCTCTGCATAAGTAACAGTCTTCTCGTCTTGACGGCGATTAGTCAACTCCCAGAATATAGATGAAGGTTTCCAGTCTTCGTCCTTACGCTCCTTCATTGTCTTTATCCAATAGTCAGGAACATTCATCTGCATACGATAGTCAAAGCCGTAACCTCCATCCTTGAATGGAGCTGCAAGTCCTGGCATACCAGACACTTCCTCTGCAATGGTAATTGCCTTAGGATTAACCTGATGAATGAGTTCATTAGCAAGAGTAAGGTAACAGATTGCTTCATCATCCTGACCACCATTATAATAGTCGCCATAGCCACCGAATGCCTGTCCAAGACCATGACTATAATAAAGCATTGAAGTCACACCATCAAAACGGAAACCATCAAAATGGTACTCGTCAAGCCAATACTTACAGTTAGAAAGAAGGAAATGAAGAACCTCATTTCGTCCATAGTCAAAGCAAAGAGAATCCCATGCTGGATGTTCACGTCTGTCACCCTGCATAAAATACTGACAGCCATCACCAGCAAAGTTGCCTAGTCCCTCCATCTCATTCTTTACAGCATGAGAATGAACAATATCCATAATGACAGCAATACCCATCTCATGAGCCTTGTCGATAAGTTCTTTCAGTTCCTCAGGTGTACCAAATCGACTTGAGCAAGCAAAGAAGTTACTTACATGATAGCCAAACGAACCATAGTAAGGGTGTTCTGCTATAGCCATTATCTGTATGGCATTATATCCCTCCTCCTTTATTCGTGGAAGAATATTATCCTTGAATTCCGTATAAGAGCCAACCTTCTCCGCATCCTGCGCCATACCAATATGGCACTCGTAGATAAGAAGAGGAGCAGTAGAAGGCTTGAAAGACTTCTTCTTCCAAGTATAAGGAACCTCTGGTGCCCACACCTGAGCAGAGAATATCTTTGTGACATCATCCTGAACAACACGGTTAATCCATGCAGGGATACGTTCACCTTCTCCACCATTCCATCTAATCTTAAGCTTGAAGAGATCGCCATGCTTCATCTGGTTAGCCTTCAGCTTTATCTCCCAGTTGCCATTATCGATACGCTTCATACGGTACTTCTCGCTTTCCTGCCAGTTGTTGAAGTCACCGATAACGAAAATCTCATTAGCATTAGGAGCCCACTCACGAAGCACCCAACCTTTATCTGTTTTATGAAGACCGAAATACAAATATCCAGTAGCGAAATCTGACAATGTCTGCTTTCCGCCCTGAGTAAGTTCTGCCATCTTGTCAAGTACATGCTGATGACGCCCAACGATAGCAGGCTCATATGGTTCGAGCCATCCATCAGCCTTCACAAGTCCTATGTGTTTCACCGCTACCTTCTTTGGTGCAGCCTTTGCTGTCCCAGTCTTCTTTTCAGTTGATTTCTTACAAGCCATTTTAGATAGTTATTTAGGACACCCATATAGAAGTACCCTTTAGGTTTAACATTTCAACTATTTCCAACTCTTATGCATCACTCATGACTCTCATAAAGAGATGTGTACCTTAGTCCTTCACCTTGAAGATAACCTTCTTGATCTCAGCCTCATTTGAGATACAAGGAGCATGTCCATCCTGTGGGAAGAAGATAACAAAGCTTCCTGGATGAATTGTGATGTATTCCTTTGCAGGACCTTTATAGAATGTGATATCCTTAACATCATTATACTCTTCCTCAGGAAGTTCCTTACGTGGAGTGTAACCCATTGTCTCAGGACAAGAGAGAGGAATCTGAATGTCAATCATAAGATTGTGGCTTTCCAGTTTTGCCTCCTCTGGTGTTTTGCCCTTTGACACGGCATAATTAACAAAAAGGTCCTTGCCCTCAATCTCAACCTTTCCTGGTTCGTGAGCATTAAGGTCATTTGCCTTCATATATTCCACCACCTTTTTGAAAAGAGGATTAACTCCTACATACTTTTCAAGATTATCAAGAGTATCGATTATCATAATCTAATCTTTTTTGAATTCGTTTACTAAAATTAAGTTATTACTACGTTTTGCAAATATAATCAAAATGCACAATCTGCAATACATAGTTTCACATTTTTTTGAGTAGAAGCCCTAAAAACTTGCGTTTACGGTCTTCTTTATATCTCTAACAACATTCAAAAGCTCCGAATGTATCGTACCATTAGTTGCGAGAACCTCTCTTCCCTGCTCCCACAGTCCGTTCTCACCACTATAGTCACTTACAAGTCCTCCAGCCTCTCTAATTATTACTCCACCAGCTGCTACATCCCATGGATAAATACAAGGCTCGACATAGGCGTCAATTCTACCACATGCCACATAACAGAGTTCAGCCTCTGCAGAACCGAGATTACGCAGACTTGCCACATTGCCATACAGTTCACCAGATAGGTTCCTATAGAAAGCATTACAACGGTTAACATCGTAAGGCAAACCAAGAACCACAAGTGACTGATTGAGAGTCTGTGTACCAGAAACATGTATTGGTTTGTCATTGCAGTATGCTCCACCACCCTTGTATGCCCAGAAAACTTCATCGTTAACAACCTCATATACAACACCTACAAGTACTTCCGTTGAAGTTCTTAATGCAATGCAGACACAGTATGGTGCCATACCATGAATGAAGTTAGTTGTACCATCCAGCGGATCCACCACCCAACAGTATTCCTTGCCTTTTTCCATGATGGCACGTTCATCACGGGAATCAACTGATGTGCCTTCCTCTGTCACATATCCTGCTTCAGGAAGAATAGTCTTCAACCCTGCAACAATACGAGCCTCTGCCTCCTTGTCCACATAGCTCACATAGTCATGCGATGCCTTCATTATCACACGGTCAACATCAAATTCCTCACGCTGTTGACGAATAAAAGCGCCAACCTCAATGGCGAGCGCTTTTACCTGTTCTGTTATATCCCTTAAATCCATATCCATGATTTAGAATGTAAAGACTGGATAAAAATCTTTAACCTTTCGTGCATAATCAATCATCTTGATTGCTGTTACAGCACACTCATCACCCTTATTGCCCATCTTACCACCGCAACGGTCTATTGCCTGCTGCATATCATTTGTTGTGATAAGTCCATAGATTACCGGTTTCTCCTGAGTTGCATTCAGACGAGCAAGTCCATAAGTTGTGCCCTCACAGATATAGTCAAAATGTGGGGTGTCACCACGTACCACACAACCTATTGCGATAACAGCATCAACATCAGCCTTTGTCATCAGTGTTGCACCGAACACAAGTTCAAAACTACCAGGAACACGTAAAACCTTTATGTCTGATTCCTCCACACCATTCTTAATAAGAGTATCAATAGCTCCTTCCATAAGAGCATCAGTAATGTTGTTGTTCCATTCTGCCACTACAATTCCAAATTTCATGCCCTTAGCATCAGGAACAGAATTGATGTCATAATCAGACAAGTTGTGATATTTAGTTGCCATACTATTTGTATTTACTGTTATAAATATGAAATAAAAAAGAAGAATGAAGAATATTACATCTCCATTCTTCTATTTATCTTAGATATTAAGTATCAGATTACTTTGTTGCTCTTTCGATGTACTTGTCGATGTCCTGAGCAAGTGGAGAAAGGTAATACTTAGTCTTAATCTCATTATAGAGCTCAAGAGCCTTCTCGCTCTGACCCATACCCTCGTATGTCTCACCTGCCTGAAGAAGGAGAGCTGGAGAGATAGCGTCATTATCAGCACTCTTAGCAGCCTTAACGATGAGTTCTACACCCTTCTCATTTTCACCCTTCTGGATGTAGCAGTTTCCAAGAGCTGCGATAGAAACAGGAGAGATCATCTGATCATCCTGCTGATCAAAATCCTCAAACATCTTGATTGCATCATCAACCTTATCTGTATTTGCATAACAAATAGCAGCGTAAAGCTTTGCAAGGTTCGCAGTTTTAGTACCGCTGTAGTTCTTAATAATTGCAAGGAAACCAGTAGAGCCTGTGCCATCACCATTGAGAGCCTGCTCATACTGCTGTGCCATAAACAAGTTCTGACTTGTTGCTATAGCCTTCTGAGCATCATTCTCAACAGAATCCATATGGTTTCTCCAGATGAATGCGCCAACAACAACTACAACAATTGCTGCAATAACTCCAACAAGAATCTTCCAATTCTTCTCGATGAATGTTTCCGCCTTGCCAAGCTGAACATCCAACTCTATTGGCTCGCTAGATACAATTTCTTCTTTTTCTTTTTTTGCCATTTTATTTAGTTTTTATTATTAATTCAAGTAGTGCTTTACATAATAAGCACGCAAATTTAAGTCATTTTATCCAAATAAAGAAGCATTTTGTCAAAAAACTACCATAAAACTTTTTTCTTTTATCCAATTGCACTACTTTTGAACATTATTTTATTCATCAAACAATTTATGACAAAGCGTTATATAGGATTTTTTTTACTCATTTCAGGATTAAATGCACCATTGTTCGCTCAAAACTATTCCGTCAGTAAGATCCGTTCCAAGCGAATAGAAATAACTAAATATCTTGATGCTAATCCTGACATCAAGGATGCCGAATCCCTGTTAGCTCCTTATAAGGAAAAAGTGGATAGTTTCATTGGTCCTGTCATCGGAAACAGCGACATTTATATGGAAGGTGACCGACCTGAGAGTCTACTGAGCAACTGGACAGCAGATGTCATTCTTGAAGAGGCACGTGAAAAGTTCGGGAAGATAGACTTTTCCGTTATCAACATAGGTGGACTTAGAAGTGTCATGCCTAAAGGAGAAGTGCGCAGAGGTGATATCATCGACATTGCTCCATTCCAGAACAATCTTGTCATTCTAACTCTCAAGGGATCAGATGTCATGGAACTGTTCAACCAATTTACTATTTATGGTGGTGAGGGAGTTAGTCATGGTATAAATATTGACATGGACCTCAAGAATCATACTGCCACAGGCACTCTCAACGGTAAAAAGATAAAGAAGAATAAGGTATACAAGATTGCAACTCTTGACTATCTTGCAGAAGGCAATGATAATATGAAAGCTTTCAAGAATGCAATCGATATCATCCGTACAGAAAGCCCTGTAAGAGAGACCTACATAAACTTTATCAAGAAGCAAACTGCTCAAGGTAAGACTCTTACATCTAAGATTGAAGGAAGAATAACAATCAAGGTGGATAAGAAATAGGGACTTAGACGCCCTTTTTCACCTTACAATAGAAGTGGCAAAAAGTTGATTTGAAATTCTATTAACATCAAATTATTAAATAATGAGAAAAATTGCACCTTATATATTTGCACTAATGTTTTCGATTTCCACAAGCGCTCAAGACAAAATAGACTTGCTTGTGGTACATACAAACGACACTCACAGCTGTATAGAGCCTATAAAACCATCACTTCAGGACACAACAATAGCAAACAAAGCAGGATATGCACGAAGGAAAGTCCTATTAGACTCTCTTCGCAGACAAGACCCTGATTTACTACTATTTGACTGTGGAGACTTCTCGCAAGGCTCTGCATACTTCGGTCTCTTTAAGGGTGAAGTGGAGGTAAAGATGATGAATCTTATGAAATATGATGCTGGAACAATCGGCAATCACGAGTTTGATTTCGGCCTTAGCAATATGGAACGCATCTTCAAGATGGCAAACTTCCCTATCCTTTGCTGTAACTACGATTTCTCAAAGACTCAACTTGCTGATATTGTGAAACCATACACAATCATTAATCGTAAAGGACTAAAGATTGGAGTGCTGGCTGTTTGTACTCGCCTTGAAGGACTTGTTTCAAAGAAAAATAGTGGCGAAACAGTTTATCTCAATCCTATTCCTGTTGCAAACAAAATTGCTGATTTCTTAAAGAATGAGGAAGGATGTGACCTTGTCGTATGTCTCTCACATTTAGGATGGAAGGTAAGTGGCGTTGATGTAGAAGATGAAGGTTTCATCAAGGCTTCTCGCAACATAGACATTGTACTTGGCGGACATAGTCACAGCTACTTCGAAGAACCTAAAATTGTCATAAACAGCGAGGGAAAGGAGGTTATATGTAACCAGATGGGAAAGAACGGTCAATGGGTAGGACAACTAAATGTGGAAATGATTAAGAAGTGATATAAAAAGCAATCAAAAACATTTAGCAAAACTCTCAAACTACCTCAAACAGTTAAGGTTCTTTTTTCATTCCAGACAACATTCAAACTAAAAAAAAGAGAATCTTCTTCAATTTGGTTGAAAAAGATTTGAATTACCTGTTATATTACTCCGTATACCATCTTAAAAGAACAGCATCTGAACACGTTTTGCTTACGACTTGCTTACGACAATTGTCGTAAGCAAGTCGTAAGCAAAGGCTGTTTTCCACATGTTTACTACGATGGATAAATAGACGTTACATCTAATCACAAGAAGCCCACAAATTCACTTAAACAAAAGCAACTGGAAAAAGTAGGTGTTTAACGGTTTTTATTTGTTTTTAGGGCATCTCTCTCCATTTTCGCTCTTATTAACCTGAGTTCGTCGAAAACATATCGCGCATGGCGCGGACGAAGAAAAAACCGATAAAAACAGGTAAAAACATTTTAAAACAGACTTTATTCAGCTACAGAATTAAAATACTATATGTTTTTATATGTTTTTTTGGTTCTTCTTCAATTTAGTTGAAAAGTAGTGGTTCCAGAATCATTTTCCGTTTGAGTAGTTCCAAGCTTGCTCTTCCAAACATAACTCGTTTTACCTCTTTGATCTTGTTGACAAATCCTTCGACTATTCCGTTTGACAC
>JAZUHP010000117.1:0-4191 GCA_045641785.1 Bacteroidaceae bacterium | reverse complement strand
TTTGTCTTGGAACATATGCAGTCATTGATTTTGACTGCAAAGTTACAAATTCAAGTCCGTTGACTCGCAAATATGCTCATAAAAGACTATATTTCAATAATTTCAAAGACCGATTAGTCCACTTTTACGGGACAGCAGTGTCTTCCATTATTTAAAGTTTTATTTAAGAGATTCTGAGTATTATTCTTCGTAGTTGTCATAAGCCCAATTTATACCCTCTTCGTATGGTTATTTGAATGAATCAAATAGGTTATCTTTTTCTTCTTCGCTGAAATGAGATGTTTCACATTCATTAAAGAGCAAGGTGGCATGCTTTTCAACTGCTTCATCAATAGAATCTACGAAATCTGTAAGACCTTTGGACTTTAGCAATTCAATGTTTTCGATTAACCATTCTGCGCCCTTTATAAAGTTTTCTTCAAATTCTACAACTGCTTCTGGATGGTTTTATGGATCTTCTATTGTCTCTTTTGCAAACTTGTTTGCTGCAACAATTATTACCTCTTTTATTTCTTTTCTCATACTTTGTTAAAACTCTATGTTTTACACTTTTACTGATTCTCCTGATTAATCAGATTCACCACCACCTTCACCATTACGTCCTTCTCCTCCGTTCGACTTTCGGCAATCATGAGGGTGAGGGCAACGAGGGTATTGTCGGCTATTCGTTTGTGACCATCGGGAGCGTAGAGGATGCCGTTTTTGGAGAGGAACCATAGGAAGAGCATGGCGGCGATGCGCTTGTTGCCATCGCTGAATGAGTGGTTCTTGACGACAAGATAAAGGAGCATTGCAGCCTTTTCTTCCACGGAAGGGTAGAGTTCCTCGCCATCGAAGGTTTGGTAGATCTGGCCGATGCTGCTCTTGAAGGAATCGTCCTTCTCGTTGGCAAAGAGGGCGGAACCTCCGAATTTTTCCTTCAAACCATTGATTGCCTCCATGGCATTGTCGTAGGTGGCATGGAATGGTTCGTCCTTGGTTGTCTTGTCAACGGCAAGTTCTTGATAGTCATAGCGGTCGAGCGTGTCAAGCGCATAGACGTAGTCACCGATGACGTTGAAGAGCCCTCCGAACTCCTCGTTTGTTACCTTATCTTGCAACGAAATGGCACGTGACATCAGCTTCACCACGTCCTTCAATTCGTTGTAGTGATCAAGGCGACGCTGGTCGATGGCATAGCCTTTGACGAGATATTGTTTAAGGACTTTGTTTGCCCAAATACGAAATTGCACGCCTCTTTGACTCTTGACACGATAACCAACACTAATGATTACATCAAGAGAATAAAACGGAACAGGCTTGTCAGAAAAAGGAACGTGTAAAAAATGCACGTTGCTTTCTCTCTCCAGTTCTCCTTCCTTGAAAACATTGAGCACGTGACGACGAATGTTTGATGCCTCTTTGTCAAACAGTACAGACATTTGGTTGACACTCAGCCACACCGTCTCGTTTTCAAGTTTTACGTCCAGTTGAGTAGTGCCATCTGGTGCAGTATAGAGCACTATTGGACAATTATTCATTTGTTCCTTCATACTAATTTTGTTTATACCTATTTATATAGTATAGGAATTAGTTGAATTGTTACACCTACTTACAATTATATTTCTGAGTAAATCAGTTGACCTTTCGGTCTTCTTCCTTCGCACCTCGGCAATTCAAGCGAGCTTGATGGCTCTCGGTTTGGCGTCAGTTCGCCATTTATTCTTTCGGATTTCATGACGTGTATTTGTTCCACTCGTATGGTCGCATCTGGAATTGTAATATCTGTAATGACTTCTGACGGATGTTGTACCAACGAAATGTGAGGGACGAATGCAAGGGTGCTGAATAACACTCCATTTGCAGTAAGTCGTTCTCGTAACTTGTTGGCAAGGGATGTTGCTGATGTACCATCTTTGACCCCACACCATATCACTCCTGCCTTGGTTGGAAATGTTCCCAGATTGCCTAATGATAAATCAAACGGGTCAAACTTTACCTCGTTAACAGCCTTTCTGATAGCTGGCAAATCATATTGCTCACCAATGAAAGCAAGAGTAATGTGCAGATTGCCGTATGAGCAATAGTTTTCCTTAACTCCTCGTGACTTCAAAGAGTCTTGTATTTTGACGAGCTTTTCTTTGAACTCATCATTGAAACGTATTGCTATGAATATACGAGCCATTATTCAATATAACGCACTTTTTCCTCATTACGAGGTTTTGCGTCTGGTGTTTCGTCAGGATAACCGAGTGCTATGCAATAAAGGAGTTTGTACCCTTCAGAGAAATCGAGCTTCTGCATATAAAGTGCTGCTGATTCTGACGTATTGAGCATTCTTGCAGAACTGCCCAAGCAACAAGAGCCAATGCCCATTGACCAGGCAGAAAGGATGATGTTCTCACCAAGCAAGCCACAATCCACTTGCGAGAGGTCGTAATCATCGTATGCAGCAATGAAAACAACGCATGGTGCATCAACAAAGATGTTCTTGAATCCTTCTCGTTCACCTACGTTAGGCATGTCCTTTACAACTGCTTCCGACATTTCCTTCAGCAACTCTGGCTTGTCTATCACACGTACTTCATACGCCTGAATGCCTTTGCCGTTTGGTGCATTGATACCATGCTTCATAATAATATTGAGTGTATCACGGCTAATGGTCTTGTCCTGCCATTTGCGGATGCTACGGCGAGACATAATCACCTCATCCATAGTGGCTTGTTTGTCCACGACAGATTCTATCTGCTTGTCCTGACCTCCGCAGGACATCATTGAAAGTGCAGCGAATACACCTATGATTAGTTTCTTTATCATTATCGTCTTATATTAAGTGGTTCATTGCAAAGTATTTCCACAAAGGTGCTGCCATCATAGCTTGATGGAACTCATCTTTCTTCAACATTCGGATTACCTCGTCTTGCTCCATCAGCACAATCTTTATGTCTTCTGACTCTTCAAGGTGCTGACTTGACAGTTGTTCGACACCAACAGCAAGGAATGTATGGCTATAGTTTGTGCAGGCTCCAGCATTAGGGCTTATGGTCATGAGTTTACTCCATTCTCCACCGCCAAAGCCTGTTTCCTCATACAGCTCACGCTTGGCTGCCTCCATCGGATTTTCGCCTTCCTCCACACATCCGGCAGGAATCTCAATGCCTGTCAGATGCTGAGCATGGCGGTACTGGCGTTCCATTAGGAACTTGCCATCTTTTGTTATGGCAATGACATTGCAGAACTCTGGATATTCCAACACGTAGAAATCCTTGATTTCGGCACCTGTGGGTAGCTTTACATGTTCACGCTTTGCTGTCAACCAAGGTCTTTTGTAAAGGTACTCGCTTTCGAGCACCTCTCATTCCATTGGATCTTTATCTTGTTTATTCATAATGTACTAACTATTTTTTTATGCATAATCAAATGTATCTAATCGCCCCACCACTTCCAAAAGGATAATCTGAGACATCTTTGTTTAAGTAAGGTGAATCGGTAAGGATTTTGCCTTCAAAACAGCATCGTGGTTTCTTGAATACCGTACCGTCTTCTGCTTGGCTGACCCACTTGTATGACTCTACTTTGATTACGCACCTTACAATTCCTTTGTACACACCCAAAACATAATCGACTTCTTGAGCCCTATCTGCACCTATAGCCCAGTACTTTCTTGTAGATTCGTAAATGTCAATACGACGATAAACACCTTTGGCTTTTGCATGGTTGAAGCTGCGATTGAGACTAACTAATAAAAGTTTGTCATTGATGTTAATCTTAATGTTTGAACAATCATATAATACATTTATCTCATTAATACTCTTGATTCCTTCATCCCATTGGTGATGTCCAGAGACAATATTTGTCAATTGATTCTCATGATTGAATTTAGAGTATGTAAGCATGTCTATCAATGTTGATTCAAGCAGAAACGCTTCCTCCTCAGTCAGATTGTGGCGTAGAATATAATACTCCACTTTATTTCCCTGAGCGTGAATCATTCTGATTGTGTCAAGCTTCAAACTTTGCGAGTTCTCATCAAGAGCATCTTCTGCATGTTGAAACACTCTGTCACCTTTGCCTTTACCTATATAAAATATCATGTGATCTATTGGGTTTACCAATGCGTAAACATAATAGTTTAAGGCATCTTTCACACTTTGCTTGAATTCCATACTTTATACTATGTACTATATGATTTTTAATAGGACTATGAATACA
>JAZUHP010000116.1:0-22203 GCA_045641785.1 Bacteroidaceae bacterium | reverse complement strand
GCAAAGCGTACTCCTGTTTTTTTTACATGGTCGCTTGTGGCACAAAATATAGGACAAGCAACTGCCCCCTAGTAAATTGTTCAATCGCCCCCTTTTCACCAGTTATTCACCAGTCATTACTCGTGCAGCACTTGAGCAGCGCGCGTAATTGCTTGGGGAATCGTGTGCGCTGCTCGAGTGCTGCTCGTGCGCTCCTTGGAGGTTTCTCGTAGATTTGTTGACCATTTTACTTGATAGTCTCGTTGCACACTCGTTGCAGTCTCAATGCAGACTCAATGCAAAATGTATGTGTTTAACGTGAGTTCGACGAAAATTATCGCACTTTGCGCGATTAAATTCATCGAGTTCACGTTAATTATAGACCGCTTGCGGTAAAGTTTTTTTTGGTACAATCAACTGAACACCCAACCAAATAGAATAAGAGCTATAGTATTTGCTGTATGTGTAGGTAAAATGTAAAAAACGCTTACAATCTTGTATTCAAATTCTCCTTTTTTCTAAATATGTGTCAATAAAATGAAAAAAGTCGTTTTTTCTTATTGCATTTAATAATGTAATTATTATCTTTGCCCCATTCAAAGGATTAGTGTGTCACATCGCTTCCATATATATAATATGTGTCGTGCAAAATCCTTCAGGTGAAAAAGAAAAAATAGTTCTAACTCATTAAAAAATCCAAACCAAAAATTAAAAGGAAAGAGAATTGAATAATTCAACACCTTATCTCTTTTACAGAGTACAGGTTAAATCGACAGGGAGACAATGATGACTCAATTACCATTCACAGATCAGCAGCCACTCTTTATGAAGATGGCAGATGTGGTAAGCTAATCCCAGATGGATCCTGAGCAGCGCATCTGTAAATTTTCTGACTAATTAGCTTTCAGTTCACAAGTCAGGTTGCTGTCGTAAAAAACTAAATTGAAAATAATAAAATCAACTAAATATTAACTTAATCATCTTTGTTTATGAAACCAGATGTTTTTACTCAAAATAATCAAGATCCGATGGTTGTATCTGAGGATATCACCATTGATTACCCAAAGAGGGTCAATCCTACTTGGGAGGCTCTTGTAAGGCTAAAAGGTGCCATGCATACAGATGATCCTAAGTACAGATATGAAGTGGATTGAGGGTTGATATAACCAACCGATTACCGTTAATATCAAGAGACCACAAGTTCGGTTTTTATCGCTCACAAGGTCTTGACTTGATATATTACGGTCGGCAAAAACTAAATTGAAATAAATAATCAACTAAATAATATTAACTTAATCTAAAAACTTATGATGAAATCTAAACTTTACGCTTTGGCTGCTGCCGCATTCTTCGGATTGAATGCGAATGCTGCTGACGGGTTTACTACCGATGAAGTTTACTACATCCAGAATGTGGAGAGTGGTTTGTTCCTTTGCGGATCAAACTCTTGGGGTACTCAAGGTACTGTATCAACTCAGGGTGACCTTTTCAAGGTTGTTGCAAGTGGTGAAAAGTACACTATAGTAAACCAGTCGTTAAATCCAGGAAATAATACTTTGGGTTATAACTTGTATGTAGATACAAATACAAATCAAAATGGTAACCTGTGGACAATTGAAAGTGTTGGCAATGGACAGTTTACTTTTTATGGTCAGGGTAAGAAAGATAATGTAAATGATGCTTTTGCTGGCTATTTAGCTCAGTCTGAGACAGCAGGAAGTATAGGCTATGTGCTTGAGGGTGTTGCTGAGGTTACGAATGCTGCCAAGTGGCGTTTCCTTACAAAAGATGAAGCTATTGAGGAAATGAAGAAAGCAACTGCATCTAAACCTGTTAATGCATCTTTCCTGCTTTCTAATCCAAACTTCACAAGAAGCCATTCTATTGGGGCATGGATAATTGATTCTGGTTGTACAAACAAGAATCTTGCTGGCGGTGACAATGGCAACATGTGTGCTGAGTCATATCACTCACCATTCAATATTCATCAGACTATAGAAGGTGTGCCTGATGGTCTTTATAAGCTCACTGCTCAGGGATTCTACCGTAATGATATTAATGGAGGAATCGAACCTGAAACTAAGCCTGTATTCTATATCAATGGCGAAACTGCGGAATTCCCAGTAAAGACAGGTGCAGAAAATAGTATGGCTACTGCTTCTAATTCATTCAAGACTGGTGCTTATACTATTGATCCTATTGAGGTTGTTGTTGCTGATGGAACAATTACTGTCGGTGTCAAGAATACAGAGAAAGAACTTTGGTGTATCTGGGATAACTTCCAGCTTGAGTATTGTGGTCCTGTGGCAGATTTACTTACTCCAGCAAAGGAGGGTTGTAATACAGCTCTCACAAACGCAAAGGCTGTTGATGCTACAGCTAAGATGAATGCAGATGTAAAGACAGCTCTCACAAATGCTATTTCCGATGCTGAGAAGTTGGATTCTACAGATCCTGAAGACTATAAGAAAGCAACGACAGCTCTTAATACTGCAAAGAACAATGCGACAACTTCTATCAATGCCTACGCTGCCGTAGCATCAAAGATTAGCGTTCTTGATGCTGCTGGTATGGCAAACTTTAATGCTTCAGAGGTTGGTCAGAAGTATGTTAATAACACATACCTTGACGAAGATATTAATAGTGCTCTTTTCACTGCTATCAAGGCTCAGACAACTCCTGGTGCTAATATGACAGCTCTCATTGTAAACAACAGCTTTGAGAATGGTCTTGATGGATGGCAATACACAAAATCAAAAGATACTCAGGCTGCACTAAACAGCAATGCTACATATACAATGGCAGGTTGTGATGGTGCTCGTTTGTTTAATACTTGGGATGATGGTCAGCCTGTAGGACAGGAAATAGCAGATCTTCCTGCCGGAACATATACATTGACTGTAACCATGGCTACAGATGCTGAACATGAGTTGTACTTGGAGGCAAATGGCTCAAAGGCAACTGCACAGTCTATTGATAAGGGTACAGGTGTTGTTATTACTCTGGATGATGTTAAGGTTACTGATGGTAAACTCAAGTTTGCTGCTTGTACAGGTGATAATTTCTGGTATAAGGCAGATAACTTTACACTTAAGTTGAAGTCTCTTGGCATAAGCCTTGACGAATTCGAAACTGAACTTGACGGTGCTGTAATTGCTGCTGAGAAGATTAGCGGTAAGATGAATGCAACTGTTGCAAAGACTCTTTCAGATGCTATCAATGCTGGTAAGAAAACATATACAACTGTGGAGGATTATCAGACTGCAATACAGAACGTAAATGACGCTATTACTGCAGCTGAGAATTCTATTAAGGCTTACAAGGCTGCTAAGACTGCTCTTGATGCTCAGAAGGCTCTCGTTGATGGAACAAATGTATATGGTGAGGGTTATGATGCTTACAAGGCTGCATACGAGTCTCTCCAAGCTAAGTATGACAACAACACACTTGCTGATGAGGCTGTCGTAAATCCAAATGTGGCTACAGGTCATCGTGCTTCAACAGCTTACAACTTCCTCCTTACTCCATGGAAGATAGGTGGAACTGCATGTAATAATTTCGATGCTGGCTTGTACATCAATACATGGTCAACAGAGGGTAATACAGATGGTTCAGACTTTAAGGTTCCATTCTTCGAGTATTGGGTTGCTGATGCAAATTCTTTGGCTGACAACACTCTTTCTTCAGAGGTAAATGTACCAAATGGTCTCTATAAGGTATCCGTATTGACTCGTGTTCGTGCTAAAAATGGTGTTGCTGCTACAGAAGCAACAGGTATAGCTCTCAAAGTTAACGAAGGAGATGCTGTAGATGCTACTGAGGGTGCTCAGGTTGGCGAAACTCAGTTCTCTCTTGCTACAGTTGAGGCAGAGGGTCTTGTTAAGGACGGTATCTTGAGAATTGCTCTTGAGGTTAAGGAGGCTAATATATCTTGGCTCTCATTC
Source organism: Bacteroidaceae bacterium (assembly GCA_045641785.1). Classification (GTDB taxonomy): domain Bacteria; phylum Bacteroidota; class Bacteroidia; order Bacteroidales; family Bacteroidaceae; genus Minthosoma. The sequence continues at coordinate 18,280 of JAZUHP010000116.1, read as the reverse complement.
AAGGATGTTAAATATACTAAGGTTCGTGATCTTACTGCTGCTGAGATGGCTGTTGCTCCAACAGCAATCGCTCTTAACGCAGCTTCTGCAGCTCTCAAGCCAGGTCAGCAGACTACATTGGCTGTAACTAAGGTTACTCCAGATAATGCTACAGAGACTGTTACTTGGTCTTCAAGCGATGACAAGGTTGCTACAGTTAAAGACGGTGTTGTTACTGCTGTAGGTGAGGGTACTGCTACTATCACAGCTACAAGCACAATTGATGAAAGCATTAAGGCTACTGCTACTGTTTCTGTTGCTTACCCATCTGAGCTTGCTAACGCTTCATTCGATGAGGCAGATGCTGCAACTGAAGACCTGGGTACAAATGGAAGTGCTGCAAACACAAAGGATGTTTCAGAGTGGACATCTAAGGGTGGTGTTTGGACAGCTGGTGCTGCATTCGCTTACGGAGATGCTGTTAAACTTAATGGTGCTGATATTCCTGCTGCTGATGAAACTCATAAGGGTAATGCTCTTGGTGTTTCTGTAGGATGGGGCAGTGAAGTTGTATTCTCTCAGACTATCAAGCTTCCTGCTGGTAACTATACAATCTCTGCTGATGCTTATAACGCTGGTTCTGCTGCTCAGGGAGCAAGTAAACTTGGTTTCGTTGCAGCAAACGGTACTTCATACATTTCTGAAAAGAACTCATACGCTATAGGTGAATGGGAGACTGATAAGGTTACATTCAAGCTTACTGAGGCAACTGTAGGTCAGATTCAGATTGGTCTTGGCGCTATTTCTGGTGGTTCTGGTTCTAATGCTAAGGTATTCTTCGATAATATCGTTATCACTACTAAGACTGATGCTGAGATCGAGGCTGAGCAGGCTGCTGCTGCTGCTAAGGCTCTTGCTGAGGCTAAGGATGCTAAGAAGGCTGAGCTCGACAAGCTTGCTGTTGGTGATGGTATCTTCTATTACTCTGCTGCAAGTGTAGCTGCTGCTAAGGCTAATGTTGACAAGGCTGCTACTATTGAGGCTGTTGCCGCTGTTGCTGCTCCTGCTGAAAATGCTCCAGAGGCTGGCAAGGCATACGCTATCAAGAATACTACTGCTGACGGTTATCTCACTATCGCTTCTGAGGGTATCAAGGTAACAGAGAATGCTCCTGTTTACTTCGAGGCTGTAGATGGCGGATATGTTCTCTCTAACGGTGAGGAATATCTCAGTAAGAAGAGTGGAGATACATGGACTCTCAATACTACAACTGATAAGGCTGCTGCATTGAAGGTTAATGTAGTAATCAATAACGGTCAGTACGAAATCAAGAATGCTAACGGTAGCCTTGGTTTGGACAATACAGATTCTGGTTCTTTAATCTTTGCAAACAAGAACGCTGGCAAGAATGGTCTTTGGACTATCGAGGACTGGGTTGCTCCAGCTCCAACTACTCCAGAGCTCGCTATCACAGATGGTACAGCTGTTACAGCTGAAGCTGATAAGACTTACGATATGACTTACACTCGTTCATTCAGTAAGGCAAATAGCTGGCAGTCACTCGCTCTTCCTGTAGAGTTCGTTTATAATGATGAACAAGTTGAACTTGCAAAGTTCACAGGTGCTTCTGTAGAAGATGACGGTACTACAGTAATCAATATCGCTAAGGTAAAGGTAGGTGATGTTATTGCTAATAACCAGCCTCTCCTCATTAGTGCTAAGACTGCTGGAACAAAGGAAATCGCTTTGGGTGAAGCAACACTCTATAACGCATTTGAGAAAGGTCAGGCTATCGACAATGAAGGTAACGTTGTTATCACTAATGTATTGACAGCTAAGAAGACTGGTATCGCTGGTAAGTTTGTTATGTCTGGTGGCGCTCTTAAGGTAGTCGGTGACGATAGCAACAAGCTTGGTGTTAACCGTTGGTACATGACTATCAATGTTCCAAGTGGTGCAGAGGTTCGTTTCCGTATCGAAGGCTTCGACGGTGAGGAAGCTACAGGCATTGCTTCAGCAATCGCAGAGTCACTTGGCGCAAAGGCTTACTCTATCAATGGTGCTCAGGTTGATGCTTCTAACGCTAAGGGTGTTTACATCCAGAACGGTAAGAAGTTCATTAGAAAGTAACATCTAATCAATAATATTAATTTTAACTAAAAAGAAATGGTAAAGAAAAATTATGTAGCCCCTGCTACTAACGAATCTCGTACTAAGCTCAGAACAGGTCTTCTTGCTGGTAGCAACGGTTCTGTTGTGATGGATGAAGCTGGTAACGGTTCAATGACTACCAATGGAAAAGGAGGCGGTAGTACTGCAGGTACAGATCCAAATGGTGACATCGAAGATGCTCGTCGTCGTGGTCGCGCAAGCTTAGACTAATCCGACGATTGTTCACAGCTACATGATAGCTGGACATTCATAAAGGTGACCTCCCCCTCTCTCACGAGACGGGGAGGTCTTTTTGTTCTCTTTTATTTGGTGCGAATAAGGTAATATGTGTATATTTGCAGAAAATATTTTTTCATGAGACGAATAGAAGTTGTACATAATATTCAGAACGTAATGCGTTCCGAGTTTCCTCACGCCAAAGTCATTCTTTACGGTAGTGAGGCAAGAGGTGATGCTCGCCCGGATAGTGATATTGACCTTCTTATTCTTCTTGATAATGAAAAGATTTCTTTGAGCGAAGAAGAGGCTATTACAACACCATTGTATGAAATAGAACTGAAAACTGGTATTCCTATCAGTCCAATAGTTATGTCAAGAAAGTCATGGGAAGAGCGTAGGATAAAGACTCCTTTCTATGTAAATGTTAATAATGATGGTATTGTACTATGAATATAGAGTTAGATGATCAAAGTCGTGCTGATCTGGTAAAGTACCGTATCAGTCGTTCTCGTGAGACATTGAAGGAAGCGGAACTATTGTGTAGAGAGAATTTCTATAATGCTGCTGTAAATAGGTTGTATTATGCTTGTTATTATGCTTCTGTTGCTCTTTTATTACATTATAAAATTCCATCTCAAACACATGCAGGTGTGAAGTCAATGATAGGACTTCATTTTGTTTCTAAAGGACTAATGCCGGTGAGAATTGGAAAAACTCTTGCAACTTTATTTGAAAAGCGTCAAAGTGGAGATTATGACGATTTTGTCTTGTGTGATAAGGAGATGGTAGACGAGTTAACTCCAAGAGCCGTTGAATATATTGATTTTGTTGATTCCCTTTTGAATAATATTACCTAAAGCCTTCTCATCTCTCACGAGATGTGGAGGTCTTTTTGTCTCCGTTTATTTGTAAAATATGCAGGAAAGGTTTATATTTGCAACGAAAATGAATGAAATAGGTATGAATAATAATTTCGACACAGTTATACATAGAATGATGGATACGGCAAAAGGCATGATGCCACCCGGTTCGTCTGTTCTTCTCTATGGTTCTCGGGCAAGGCATGAAGAGCACGAGGATTCTGATTGGGATCTCCTTATTCTATTAGACAAGGATAAGATTGATGTGTCGGATTATGATAATATCGCATATCCTTTTACTTCATTAGGATGGGATTTGGGAGAGGCCATTATTCCAGTTATGTATACTAAGGAGAATTGGAAGAGGCTTTCTTTTATGCCATTTAACAAGAATGTGGAACGAGATAAATTAGTAATATATGAGTCTTAATCCTGAAGAACGAAAAGCTATTGTGGAGCTGGAATATGAGAAGGCTATATCCATAATTGACAAGATTGATGTTCTTATTCGTGAAGAAATGTGGGATCTTGTAGCAAACAGATTGTACTATTCTTTGTTTCATGCAATATCTGCATTGTTAGTAAATGACGGACATATTGCAGATTCACATAAGGGTAAGGTTATTGTATTTGGTCAGTTCTATGTGAAGACTGGTGAGTTTTCCGTAGAAGAAGGTAAATTATATTCTCGTTTACAGACAATGCGTGAGTTGGCTGATTACAATTGTGCATTTCAGGCTTCGCAAGATGAGATTGTTCCTTTTGTTGAACCAACAAAAGTCATGATTGTAAAGATAAGAAATAGATTGTCTGTTTTAGATTAATAGGCAATGTTTCAGTTCATAGGAACTGTTGATATACCAAAAGACCTCCTCATCTCTCACGAGATGTGGAGGTCTTTTTGTTCTCTTTTATTTGGTGCGAATAAGGTAATATGTGTATATTTGCAGTATGAATATGTAAATTGTTCTTGTTATGGTTAGTAAAGATGACGCAAAGATGTTTGATAATCTAAAGAGGGTGGCTCAGCAAATCATTCCTGTTGGTGGTCAGGTATGGTTGTATGGTTCTCGTGCCAGAGGAACAGCAACCTCTGATTCTGACTGGGATATTCTTATCTTGCTAAATAAGAGTCAAGTTACAAGTAAAGACGAGGATGATTTTGCTTATCCTTTTGTTTTAGAGGGATGGAAAAATAGCTGTGCTGTAAGTCCACAGATATATACTTTTGATGAGTGGAATGATAGACACATAACTCCGTATTATCAAAATGTAGAACATGATAAACTGCCTATATTAACGTGAACTCGATGAATTTAATCGCGCAGGCGCGGACGAAGAAAAACCGATAAAAACATAAAAAAACATATAAAAACCGTTTTTCGTTAAGCGACTAATTTCTCGTTTTAACAACTTTCAACCAAATTGAAGAAGAACCATAAAAGGCTCTTCTTCAATTTAGTTGATTATACTAACGCAAAGGCTTTACCGCAAGCGGTCTATAATTAAAACAAAAGAACTTAGCGCAGCGATCTCATCAACTGAGTGCTTGCAGTCCGTAGGGGGCAAGCTCCCAAACGAAGGAGATAACATTTTAGCGAAGCGATCTCACTGACCGAAGGGAAGTAAAACATATGAAAACCGAGGAAAACAATCCAACTATTTTACAAATTACTATTTTACAATTGCCATGCGTAACATATCGACCGGATGGAAATAGTCAAATTGTAAATAGTCAAACAGTACTTCAAGAAACGGTTTTTTTATGTTTTTTTTGGTTTTTGCGAAGCTCTGTTTTTTTTACATGGCCGCTTGCGGCACAAAATATAGCACAAGCAACTGGAAAACCTAATTAATTATCTAAATTTTCGTTTCTAATTTCAGGTTTCAACTAAAGTGACGAAGAACCGTTTTTCTTCGTCCGCGCTTGCGCGATATATTTTCAGAATAAAAGAAGACCCCCTTTTATTTGGTGTGAATGAGGTAATATGTGTATATTTGCAGAAAATAGTAAAGATTATGAGTAAGAAAATATACATGGCTCCTGTTGCCGTAAACACAGGAACAAGGCTTCGTACAGGACTTCTTGCTGGTAGTGGTGATGGGGAAATACTTGAGGCAAGACCTACACATACTGTTACAAATCCGAATAATGGACCAGAGGGAACTGATGGTGCGGGTGTGAGTAAAGATCCACAAAACGATTTAGACCATCTTAAGGATTGGTAATTGTTAATACAAATGAATATAGGAAAATTTGTACTTGTAGTATGTTTGTCGCTTATGTCACTCTGTGGCATGGCGCAAAACCCTGTGTCTGCTCTTCTTGAAAGAATAGATAAGGGGGCTTCAAACAAGTTCGTCATTGAACTTGTCAAGGATAAGAAGTACTCTGGCCTCGCAACTCAGCCATCACAACAGACAACAGACTTCTTTGAACTCGACCAGCGTGGTAATAAGGTTGTGGTACGTGGCAATAGTTATGTGAATATAGCTGTTGGCATAAACTGGTATCTAAAATACTGTGCAGGCATACATCTTTCTTGGAATAGTATGCACGCTACTCTTCCTGCTGTTCTTCCTAAGGTGCAGAAGAAGGAGCGTCATGAGACAGACCTTTCTCTCCGTTATGACTTTAACTATTGCACCTTCTCTTACTCTATGGCATTCTGGGATTGGAACAGATGGCAGGAGGAGATTGACTGGATGGCTCTTCACGGCATTAATATGCCTCTTGCTGCTGTTGGTCACGAATGTGTATGGCGTAACATGCTCCTTCGCCTCGGTTATACAGAGGAAGAAGTGGGTAGGTTCATAGCAGGACCTGCCTTCCTTGCATGGTGGGAGATGAACAACCTTGAGGGATGGGGTGGTCCCCTTCCTCTTAACTGGTATAAGCAGCAGGAGTCTCTCCAGAAGCGTATTCTTAAGCGAATGCACGAATATGGCATGACTCCTGTCCTTCCTGGATATAGCGGCATGTGCCCAAGTTTTGCTGCAGCAAAACTTGAAAGTGAAAAGTTAAAAGTGAAAAGTGAAAAATCAAAGTTACCAAAGGGTGCAGAGTCTGCTGATGAGCCGGATGGTAACTCCCTCCCTGTGGGGGAGGGTTGGGGTGGGGCTCTTGAGTCTAACCAGTCCTCTATCCAGTTATGGAACGGCTTTACTCGTCCTGGTGTTATCATGCCTGATGACCCACGCTTTGATAGATTTGCCAAGTTGTTCTATGAGGAGACAAAAAGACTCTATGGTAAGGCTGAGTATTATTCTATTGACCCATTCCATGAGGCAAGTAATCTTCCTGAGGATCTCAACATAGGTGAGGCAGGTAAGAAGATACTCAAATCAATGAAGGACTATGGCAATGAACATAGTACATGGGTGGTGCAAGGCTGGAGTGAGAATCCTCGTCCTGAGATGCTTGATGCCCTTCCTGCAGGTGATGTGCTTGTCCTCGACCTCTTTAGCGAGTGTCGTCCTCAGTATGGAGCAAAGAACACTATATGGTATCGTGAGAATGGCTATGGTGACCACGACTGGGCTTTCTGTATGCTCGAGAACTTTGGTGCCAATGTTGGTATGCATGGTCGTATGGATCAGCTCATCGACAACTACTATACTGCCCGTGAGACTTCCAAGTTCAATAAGCACCTGAAAGGATGGGGCTTCACCATGGAAGGTTCTGAAACCAATCCTATCATGTACGAACTGATGAGTGAACTCCCTTGGAGAAAAGACAGGATCGATAAGCATGAGTGGGTTGAGGAATATGTTAAGGCGCATTATGGACTTGTGAATTGTAAGTCAAGTGACTCTCACCTCTCACTTCTCACTTCTCACCTCTATGAGGCATGGCATATTCTTGCGGATGGTATCTACAACTGTCCTAATGGCAATAACCAGCAAGGACCAAGTGAGAGTGTGTTCTGTTCCCGTCCATCACTTGAGTGTTTCCAGGCTTCATCTTGGAGTAAGATGATGAACTACTATGATCCTAACAGCACAATGGAGGCTGCTGTGCTTATGCTGAAAGCTCATGAAGTGAGTGAAAAGTTAAAAGCAAAAAGTGACAAATCCGAGTTGCAGTCAAGTGGCGTGTCTTCACAAAACACAGTACCGGATGGCAATTTTTCACTTTTCACTTTTCACTCTTCACTCAAGTACGACCTTGTCGATCTCTGTCGTCAGGCTATTTCTGACCGTGGTCGTATAGTGTATAACCAGATGGTGGCAGACTTCAAGAGTTTTGACCGTAAGGCTTTCAAGGCTCATAAGGCTGAGTTCCTTGACCTGATCTTGAAGCAGGACTCACTTCTTGCTACATGTAGCGAGTTCCGTGTGGGTAAGTGGATCAACCAGGCTCGTTCACTTGGTAGGACACCAGAGGAGAAGGACCTGTACGAATGGAATGCACGAGTACAGATCACGACCTGGGGCAATCGTTACTGTGCAGATACTGGTGGACTCCGTGACTATGCCCATAAGGAGTGGAATGGCATCCTCAAGGACTTCTACTATCCTCGTTGGGTGAAGTACCTTGATATTCTCGAGCAGGAGATTGATGGCAAGCTCCCAGTCCTTCCTGTTGGTAATTCTTCATGGAAGAAGGATGATAATCCTGCCATGACTATTGACTGGTATGCTATGGAGGAACCTTGGACTCTCCAGCATAATCCATACCCTTCAGAAGGCGAAGGCAATGCCTTTGAGGTGTGCAAGAGAATCATAATGTCACTGGTGAAGTAAGGGTGGTGCTACAGTTCCCCGTATTGTTAGTGATAGTAGTTGGGGGCGTGTGTTTGCGCTACAGTTCCCCGTATTGTTAGTGATAGTGGTTTGGGGCGTTGTTTGCGCTACTGTTTCCCGTATGTTCATACGGGGTTAGCATGTAATTTCCGATAATTATGACAAATAACAGACTACAGTCACTCGATATCTTTCGTGGATTGACGGTGGCATTGATGATAGTAGTGAATAATGGAGTGGGGCATGAGCAGTTCCACACCTTGAATCATGGCAAGTGGAATGGACTTACGGTATGTGACCTTGTCTTCCCATTCTTCCTGTTCATGGTTGGTGTCTCTGCATATCTTGCTCTGAGACGATGCGACTTCACGCCAGGCAGGGAGATTGTGCTGTCAATACTAAAGCGTTCTGTGATGTTCTTTGTTATAGGTCTTGGATTGCATGTGTGGGAGATGGTTATAGATGGCAACTGGGATATCCTGCCAAACCTAAGACTGTGGGGCGTGATGCAGCGCATAGCATTATGCTATTGCTTCATTTCTCTGCTGTTGCTGTATGTCACTCCAAAGGCACTTATGAGTATTGCTGCAGGTATTCTTGTTGTGTATACAGGAATACTTGTCCTCGGAAATGGATATGCTCAGGATGAAACGAATATATTATGTATTGTTGATAGATTGATTGTTTCTCCTGCCCATCTTTACCATAAGAGTCCTATTGATCCAGAGGGCTTTGTCGGTACACTCTCTTCTTTTGCCCATGTGTGTATAGGAGCTTATATTGGCTATTCCATCTGTCATAAGACAGAGTTGAAGGAGAGAATGAGGCGTGTAGCAAGTATAGGTACCGTCATTCTTGTGATAGGACTTGTTGTATCAATATGGTTGCCGCTTAACAAACGTGTATGGTCTACTTCTTATGTGCTCGTCACTTGTGGTATTGCCACTCTTGTACTTATTCTTCTCACTTATGTGGCAGACCATCATGACAAGTGGAATTGGTTTGACCTGTTCCGAAGGGCAGGACTTCATGCATTCTTTATATATGTGGCAAGTGAGATGATTGCACCTGTGTTGGGACATTACGACATTAATGTGTCGGTGCATAATGCCCTGATGAATGTGTTCTCTCCAGAGATGAGTTCTTTCCTTTATTCTCTAATGTTTTCTTTTATCCTCTTGTGCTATGGATATATTCCGTCGAATAAGAAGAAGTAGATACTTCTGTTATCTCCTTCTTCTTGCTGGCTGTGATAATCCTAATCTTGACCGTAACTTCATTCCAGAGGGTTTTGTCACAGAGATAAAGCTCAAGTTCACTCCTGTAAGAGATCAGGGAAGAAGTGAACTATGCTGGGTTTATGCTATGTATGGAGTGATAGAAACGGAATATCTGATGAGGGGAGATTCTATAGATCTTTCTCCTGACTATGCAGGTAGGGTGTTTCTTGAGCTGCAGGCCCGTGAGTATTACCTGTCAGGAGGTAAGACAAGGATGAGTCTTCGTGGAGTAGGACCGATGGCATTGGAGTTGGGTGAACGCTATGGTATTCTTCAGCAAAGAGATTATTCACCTTCCTCTCCAGTAGATTTCTCAAGTCTTGTTAGCGCTGTTAAGCATATGGCAGATGAAATGCTTGTGAACTCTAATGATGATGTTGAAACCTATATGACTGAGGTGTCATCCTTGCTTGACAAACATATTGGTGCTGTTCCTGATGATATAGATACACTAAATGTGTGGAATGATAAGATGTCGGATTCGTATGTCACTTTAATGTCCAACAAGAAGAAGGCTTATGGTAAGACCTTAGATCCAGAGCTAACCGATAATCGTTTTGGATGTCTTGCCAAGAATGTTTCTCCTGATTCTTTGTCCTTGCATGTTAAGACAGCATTAGAGAAAGGCAATGCAGTAATGTGGGAAGGCGGTCCTAATGACAATCACGCAGTTGTTATTGTTGGTATGGGGCATGATAAAAAGGGTAAGAGATATTTTGTTGCTAAGAACTCTTGGGGAACAAATAACCCAACCCGTGGCTTCCTGTTTATTCCAGAGTCCTATCTTAAGAAACATACAGCTCTGGTGGTAATGAAGAAAGAGTTATTAAATGAAGAATGAAGAATGAAGAATGAAGAATGAAGAATCTTCTTATGCTGACCATTAAATGAAGAAGTGTTTTCTTTGTTTTTTATCTGTTTTCATTGTTTTTTAATTATACGCGAACTCGATGAATTTAATCGCGCAAGCGCGGACGAAGAAAAAACCTTGAGAAACATAAAAAAACATATAAAAACCTATAGTATTTTAATTCTGTAGCAGAATAAAGTCTGTTTTTTAATGTTTTTACCTGTTTTTATCGGTTTTTCTTCGTCCGCGCCATGCGCGATATGTTTTCGTCGAACTCAGGTTAATTATAGACCGCTTGTGGCAAAATCAAGTACGACTACATAATATAATGAAATTGGGGGTGTATCATTCGATACGCCCCCAATCATTATTTATGATGTTGTAATTCTTATCTATAAGATTAGAAAATACCCTGTGCCATCATTGCCTTAGCAACCTTCATGAAGCCGGCAACGTTTGCACCCTTAACATAGTTAACGTATCCGTCAGCCTCTGTACCGTACTTAACACAGTTCTCGTGGATGTTCTCCATGATCCAAAGAAGCTTAGCGTCAACCTCCTCAGAAGTCCAGTTGAGACGCTGTGAGTTCTGAGCCATCTCAAGACCTGATACTGATACACCACCAGCGTTAGAAGCCTTACCTGGGCAGTAAAGGATCTTAGCATCCTGGAATACCTTGATAGCCTCTGGAGTAGTTGGCATGTTTGCACCCTCAGCAACAGCGATAACACCGTTAGCAACGAGAGCCTTAGCTGCCTCCTCGTTAAGCTCGTTCTGTGTAGCACATGGGAGAGCGATCTGAGCGCCCTTCTCGAACCAAGGCTTAGCACCTTCTACATACTTAGCAGATGGGTACTTGTCAACATATTCCTTGATACGACCACGGTAAACGTTCTTGAGCTCCATGATGTAGTCGAGCTTCTCGCGAGAGATACCGTCTGGATCGTAGATATAACCATTAGAGTCAGACATTGTCATTGGAGTACCACCGAGCTGGAGAACCTTCTCTGCAGCGTACTGAGCAACGTTACCAGCACCTGAGATAAGAACCTTCTTACCCTGGATTGTATCCTTCTTTGTATTGAGCATAGCACGGAGGAAGTAAACTGTACCGTAACCTGTAGCCTCAGGACGGATAAGTGAACCACCGAACTCGAGAGCCTTACCAGTGAGGACACCTTCAAACTGACGAGTGTACTTCTTGTAAGCACCGAACATGTAACCTACCTCACGGCCACCTACACCGATATCACCAGCTGGAACATCGCAGTCAGCACCGATGTGACGATAGAGCTCAAGCATGAATGCCTGGCAGAAACGCATAACCTCAGCATTAGACTTGCCACGTGGAGAGAAGTCTGAACCACCCTTAGCACCACCCATAGCGAGTGTAGTGAGTGAGTTCTTGAATGTCTGCTCGAATGCGAGGAACTTGAGGATACCAAGGTTTACAGAGCTGTGGAAACGAATACCTCCCTTGTAAGGGCCGATAGCGTTGTTGTGCTGTACACGGTAACCCATGTTTGACTGGATATTACCCTTGTCGTCCATCCAAGTTACACGGAACTGATATACGCGATCTGGAATACAGAGGCGCTCGATGAGGTTAACCTTGTCGAACTCTGGGTGCTTGTTGTACTCCTCCTCGATTGTACCGAGAACTTCTTCTACTGCCTGATGATACTCTGGCTCATTTGGAAAACGACGCTTGAGGTCTTCCAATACTTTTTTTGCGTCCATGTGTTTTAGTAAATAATTTTATTATTGTTTATAAATAAAGTTCGAAATCTTAATAGTAAAGTTCGAAATTGTGTCTCTAAATTATTGTCGTGTTTAATTTTGTGAAAGTGTCGTACTGTCTTGGGTTTAAGTATCACTTTTCTCTATAAATAGAAAAAGAAGTGTATTTTTGATTGTATTACTACACTTTGTATGTAGTTTTGTCAATTATTTTTGTTTGACGGTGCAAAGGTATGCTTTTATAATTAAATCCACAATAAAAGTGACAAAAATTTATAATAGACAGTGATTTTTTTTCTTTTTTTTAGAAAAAATACTGTTTTTGTAAATAATTGGGAGTGCTAATGCGCTTGTTTTTTGTGAATCGTAAGTAAGTTTTAATCAAATTTATTTTGTGACTTGCTTACTTTGCATTAAATTTGTGACATGTTATTACTAACTTAGTTGTCATGAGGTAATTTCCGTATTGACTTTTTATGTAAGGCAAGTGGGGATTTGCTTTTGTGATTATAAATTAAACATTTCAGAGTATATGAAAAAAATATTCACATTACTTTCTGTCTGTTTGATGGCATCGAATATGTTTGCACAGACAGATGTGACAAGGTTTTTCTTGTCAAACTATGGTTTCGATAAGAACTATGACTATAGTGCCAGCAGCAATAAAGAGGTAAAGCAGGAGATCCTGTCTGTTGATGGATGGACTTCTGAGATTGGTGTTGACTATACCATTGTTGGTGTTTACGAGTTTGGATTCTCTGGTACTTTCAATACTGCATCTGTTCCCGCAAAGGGATATGATGGTGAAGCTGGCGGATGTCTTGCCATTTCAACAGGATGGTCTCAGGTGTTCAAGTTTAGTCAGTCTGTAAGTCTGCCTGCAGGTCAGTATACAATCAAGGTGCCTACTTATAATGGATGTGGCGTGCCAAATGCAACATCTCAGCTTGCGTGGATTCCTTCAACAGGTACGTCTGTCACATCAAAGGTTAATTCATACAAGGCTAATGATTGGACACTTGATGAGATATCTTTTACTCTTACTCAGGCAACAACGGGTAAGATACAGATTGGTATGATTGCAGCTGCCAATGGTTCTGCCAACTCTGCAAAACTCTGTTTAGACTATGTGCAGATACTTGGTAAGGATATGGTGGCTGATAAAGCTCCTCTAAAGACCGCAATCACTACTGCTAATAATAAATATGGTGATGGCAAGGGACAGGGTGCTGCAGATTTTAAGTCTGCAATAGATGCAGCACAGGCTGTTTATGACAATGCAGACGCTGATGCAGTTGCTGTTCTTGAAGCTATATCAAATGTGAAAGCCGCTACTGTAAAGTATGCAGACTTGAATGTAAGTGAGGATTCTCCAAAAGACTATACTTCATATCTCACAAACCCTTCTTTTGAGAATGGTGACAATGGATGGAAGATTTCTGGTCTTGTAAGCCAGTCCAATAGCTCATTCACTAAGAAGGCTGGAGGCAAGTACATGGAGAAATGGGTTGCTGCAGGCACATCTGTAGGAAATGCTTCTGCTGTACAGATGGTAAAGAATCTCCCAGTCGGAAAGTATAAGTTGACTGTGGGAGCTCAGAACCTTGACCAGAACAGCACAAGTGCAAAGAGGACTGGTACATACATCTATGCTGGCGACCAGAAGACTCAGGTATATACTCCAGATGACTATTCTGTTGTATTTGTTAACTTGACAGGTCAGGTTGAGATTGGATATGTTGCAAAGAGTGCCAATGGTAACTGGCTTGCAGTTGATAATTTCCGTCTATATTATATAGGTGATGTGGATCAGGAAGCTATTCTTGTCGAACTTAAGCGCATTAGCGATAATGCAGCGGCTATGTTGGAAAAGAATATGTCTGGCAAGGTAAAGCAGAATCTTCAGGATGCTGTGAATGCTGCTAATGATGTTGTGGACAAGAAGGTAGAATACACTTCAAGTGTCACAAATAATCTTAACGATGCTATTGAGAAGGCACAGATTTCTATTGACGAGTATTCTGCATTGAGCACATCTCTTACTACTGCCAAGACTTATGTCGGCAAGTACATGACAAGCGATTGCTCTAAGAGTCTCAATGCCGCCATTACAGATGCTGAGGCTATAATTAATGGTGAGAAGGACTATGCTGCTTCTGTTAAGACTGCTATCGATACTGCTATAGATGGTGCAAAGGCGTCAATATCTGCATATACTACACTTAGCACAACTATCACAAGTGCTAAGAGACTATATGACGAGACTAAGAACGGCGCTGCTGAGTTCAAGGCTGCACTTGAGAGTGCTGAGGCTGTAGCACAGAATACAGATGTGAAGACAGCTGATGTTGAGGCTGCAAAGGTTGCTGTTGACAAGGCGCTCCTTTCTTTCAATATCGCAAATGCAACTCCAGGAACAGGTACTGCACCAAGAATTTCTAACACATACAAGTATGTTATTACTGGTGCAACACAGGCACTTGTTCGTGCTACTGTTGTAGGTAGCAATATCCTTGAACGTGGTGTTTGCTGGAGTACAGAACGCAATCCTTCTGTGTTGGATGACCGAACTACAGATTCATATACTAACAACGGTACAATCTTCCATATCTCAGGACTCAAACCAGCTACAGTTTACTATGTTCGTCCTTATGTCATGAATAAGACTTATACTGTTGCTTATGGTGATGAGATTAAGATTGTGACACATCCAAAGGGTAACTGTACATGGTACTGGGATGAGGCAGGACCAGATGATGCTACAAATGATCGTTGTCGTAATGCAGTACGTCAGACTATCGAGTTCTTCAACGAGTGGACTGGTATAAAGGGATTCGGACTCTCTGGTCATTATGTTCCTGGTGCTGGTGCAGGTGGCGGTACTGCTGATTGTAGCTATGGTGGCTGGATGCGTATAAGCCAGAACCAGCCATATCAGGCAATCGGTACAGTTCTTCATGAGACAGGTCATGGTGTGGGTGTCGGAACAAGTGCTCGCTGGGCAGATAAGAATGTACATAACTGGAAGTGGTTTGGTCGTGAGGCAAACCAGATATACAGTTTCTTGGAGAACAAGGAGGCTGATCCATACAATTCTGAGTTCTGTATGGTAGGTGATGGTACTCATGGATGGGGTGCAAGTGCTTCTTACGACTGGTTCGTAAATGGTGCCGACAAGGATAAGCACACTGACCTCCAGTATATCGGTGGATGTGCTCTGCTCTATGGACTCTTCATTGACGGTCTCTGCCCAACATACAGCTACACTAATGGTATCTCTGGCTATACATACAACTTTGACTCTGACAAGAAGTATTACATCATGAATAAGAATGCTAATCGTGGTCTTGGCGAAGGTCTTCTTGTTCAGGGTAGATCTACTACAGTTGGCTGGAAACCATGTCTCACAAATGAGACTATGAACGATTCTGCTGCTTGGACTATTGAGTATGATGCAGCAAAGTGCTATTACTCGTTCAAGAATGTTGCTTCAGGAAAGTACCTTACTCATGCAAATTCAGGTACTACTGTGACTGCAAAGACTACTTCTAGTCCATCAACAACAGAGTACTTCCAGCTTATGCCAGACCGTACTAACGTGGTTGTAGGAACAGGAGCAAACAAGATAACAACTCATGGCTACTGGTTCACTTGGAACAATGGTTCTGACAAGGCTATGAGCGCTGGTGCACTTGGTGCAGTAACTGGTTATGGTAGCATCAGTCAGGCTGGTTTCGACTATTCTGATGCAGCAACAGCTCAGCAATGGATCATCATCTCAGAGGATGACATTGAGAAGTATCGCGCAAATGCTTTTGCTGTAGGAATAGAAGAGGTTATAGATGATGCTGCAACTACTGCAGAGCCTACTGTTGTAGGAATATACACAACAAGTGGTGCAAAGGTTTCAGGTGTTCAGCATGGTGTTAATATCATCCGCTATTCTGATGGAACAAGCAAGAAGGTTGTAAAGGAGTAAAGGTGAAATTCTAATACATAAAAAAGCCTCTGGTATAGCATTGTCTGTACCAGAGGCTTCCTTTTTTTTCGTCCGCCGACTCGGCGATATGTTTTCGTCGAACTCGTTAACTTAGTTCATACTCAGTAGTGTCCTCTATTCCTGCTTCAGCAAGAGCTTCTATGCGTTCAACACAAGTGCCGCACTTGCCGCAATGCTTGTCGCCACCCTTGTAGCATGACCATGTCTCTGCATAGTTGAGGTTAAGAGTCTTGCCATGACGTGCGATGTCGCACTTTGTGATGTTTGTGTAAGGTGCGAAAATCTCAACCTCAGTATCTGTGCCGAGTGTCATGGCACTTGACATTGCGTTTATAAATTCAGGTCTACAGTCAGGATAGATGGTGTGGTCACCACCATGATTAGCAATGAGAACCTTCTTGAGACCATTGCTCTCAGCAAGTCCACAGGCAACGCTGAGCATAATGCCATTACGGAAAGGCACAACAGTACTCTTCATGTTTTCCTCTGTGTAATGACCTTCTGGTATTGCGTCTGCACCTTCAAGAAGTGAAGACTTGAAATACTGTCCCATGAATGCAAGAGGAATGATGAGATGACGAATGCCGAGGCGTTCGCAATGAAGCTTGGCACATTCTATCTCCTTTGCATTATGGTTGCTACCATAATCAAAACTAACTGCAAGAGCAATCTGTTCTGCATATTCATACATCATTGTGACGGAGTCCATACCTCCTGAGACTACTATAAGTGAATCTTTCATTAACAATTAACAATTAATAATTAACAATTAACATGCCTCCGGAACATGTGAGCGAATAATTCCGCGATGGAGTAACCCAATCCCCTCCCTCGGGAGAGTTAGGGTAGGGCCTTAATTAACAAGCCTCCGGATGGTAATTATGCATTATGCATTATGCATTAAACATTGTCCCCATCTTCTAATACCGGGAACTTCTTTCTGAATGCGTTGAGTTTGTCGATGTCAATATCCATGACTATTCCACATTCCTTATCTTTCTCACACTCAGCAACAGTTCTTCCGTATGCATCAATGAGCATAGTGCCACCGCTGTATTCGCAGTATGCATCCTTGCCTGTACGGTTCACAGCCACCACATAGCACTGGTTCTCTATTGCTCTGGCATGAGCAAGTGTCGTCCAGGCGTTGAGACGTACAGTTGGCCAGCATGCCACATATAGAGCTACGTCATAAGGGTTCACCTTCGTGTTTCTTGCAAATACTGGGAAACGCATGTCGTAACATACCTGAAGGAGAAACTTCACACCTCGGAACTCCACGACCTTTCTCTCTTCACCACGAGCATAACGGTTATGCTCACCACCGTATGTGAACAGATGGCGCTTATCATAATATTCGTGACTTCCGTCAGGCTTCACAAAATAAAAACGGTTGTGATAAGACTTCTTGCCATCTACCGTCACACAGGTCGCCACACTTCCTGCTATGGCAGCATCGAGTGACTTGGCAGTTGCAGCCATCCAGCGAAGTGATGACTCGTCTTCTTCTGCAATACCTTCAGGGTTTGTGGCGAAACCAGTAGAGAACATCTCCGGGAGGACATAGACATCAGCCTTGTCAAGTCCCCTAATAAGACCTTCCGCTTTCTTGTGGTTTGCCTCAGGATTATTCCATGCTATATCTGTCTGTAGTAAGCAAATCTTCATTTTGTGATTATGTTAGAATTATGATGCAAAGGTAATAATTATTATTCAAATAAGGGTAATTCTAAGAGAATTGTTCATCCGTTCATCCTTCGATGTGGTTTCGTTTCATCCCCATAGAATCTTCATGGAATCTCCATAGCATCTCCATCGAAACGATGGACATTCGATGGACATTCGATGGAGATGCGATGGAGATGCTACGGAGGAAGAGTGAAGGAACATCGACGGATGATTGTACTACCAACTTGCAATAAAACAAGTACAATAAATTAGACACCCTATTATTTAATTCAAATAAATAGTGTGTCCAGTTACTTGTTCCAAAAAGTAAAGACATTACCGCAAGCGGTCTTTAATTAAAACCTTTGAAAACCAAGTAAAACAAAAGAAAACCTATTCTTGTAAAAATAATTTAACGCGAACTCGATGAATTTAATCGCACATGGCGCGGACGAACAAAAACCGATAAAAACCGATAAAAACATACTTTATTCTGTGCAGAATAAAAAACACTATAGGTTTTTATATGTTTTTCAAGGTTTTTATATGTTTTTTTTTCGTCCGCCGACTCGGCGATAAGTTTTCGTCGAACTCAGGTTAATTTATGAAAAATTCGTGGATAATTTAACGTGAGTTCGACGAATATACTTCAGAATAAAGTAAGTTGTCTATCATTGGAAATGTCAACTGCTTGCACTCTTATTGTCGGCTTTTTTGGAAAGTAACAGTATGCAGCTAATGCTCCAAGCATATTGACAATGAAGT
>JAZUHP010000115.1:0-9425 GCA_045641785.1 Bacteroidaceae bacterium | reverse complement strand
GGATTATATTGAGGGAGAGAACCTTAATGATTACCTGAAGCATAACTCATTGTTGCCAAACGAGGCAATATCAATTATAGAGAATGTTGCCAAGGCACTTCAATATATGCATGAGGAGAAACACATGCTCCATCTTGACCTTAAGCCAGGCAATATCATGCGCCGTAGTAGCGATGGCCACATCTTCCTTATTGACTTCGGACTTAGCAAGCATTACAGTAACGATGGTCAGCCAGAAACCTCCACAACCATCGGTCTTGGTACACCAGGATATGCACCTATAGAGCAGAGCAATCAGACAAAGAGTGGGGAGTTCCGTCCTACCATAGATGTGTATGCCCTCGGAGCAACACTCTTCAAACTCCTTACCCGTGAGACTCCACCACCTGCATCAGAGATAGTCAGCGATGATGAACTCATCGAAAGCAAACTACGAGCTAATGGCATTACTGGCAATATCATTGATGTGGTGGTTAATGCTATGTTGCCAAATGTGAGAAAGAGGACACAGAGTATAGACGAATTCATCGGTATCTTCTCTGTAGATGATGATTCAACAATAGTAGATACCAGTAATGAGGACAAAAGTGAGCCTGTCAGACCTACAAAGAAGAAAACGCAGGAGAAAAAAGAACAACGACACGTCCAAAATGAGAACATGGAAGATGCTACGTCCGTTAGTTATAAAGAAATAACAGTAGAGATTGGTAATGGGGAGACATGGACATTGAACGAACTGAAAAATGATATAGATGCTGGTGGTAGATTTGTACGCTTCTACTACACTATTTCTATTATTTTTCTATCGTTCAAAAGATCATCTAATATCTTTTATTTAGAATCAGGCGAACATGCAATAACCAAAAGTTGGCCTTATTTGTTAATCAGCATTGTTTTTGGATGGTGGGGATTTCCATGGGGATTCATTTATACCATACAATCAATTATCAAAGTCTTTTCAGGTGAGGTTGTGACTCATGACATAATGAATTATATTGAAGATAATGTTAATCTTGCTGATGCTACTCATTTTGATGGGTCTTCTTTAGGATATGGGCATGGCAATAAATACCCCAAAATCATTATGCCATTAGTTATTCTTGTAATAGTTGCTGTTAGTTTCGCTGCATCCTGCCAAATAGAAACAGAAGTGCCAACAAATCAGGTTGTCAACGAAATTTTCGAATATAACGGAGAACAAGTTACTTATTCAGGTGAGATTCGAGATAGTTTGCCTAATGGATATGGTACCGCCCAATATCCTCATGGCATATATGAAGGTACTTTTGTAAATGGAGCACGTCATGGTAATGGCACATTTACTGATACAGATGGTGGTGTGTTTACTGGCACATTTGCAGACAATGACTATGAACAAGGCAAATATGTCCAGAAAGATGGAACTTATTATGAAGGAACGTTCCTAAACCAGCAACCTTATAATGGCACATGGTACGAAAAGGACGGCACAGTAATAGTAAATGTAGTAAATGGTAAATAAACTTGTGGATTAAAAAACAATATTTGTCGTACAAATACAGTGTATGTAAGATAATCAAATAATAAACTTATGAGAGAGATTTTAACAACTTTATTACTTGTTTTTTCTTTGGGCTTATTTGCTCAAGACGTAAAAATTGAAGGACCAAAAAGGCAACAAACAACAGTATCAAAATCCAAATCGGCAACTGCATCTGGTACCCAAAGTAACAAATTAGTTGAGGTTTTTTATGATGGCAGTCAAAAGTCAATTTTCTATGGCAATAAAAGCTACAAAATGCTTTTTGTGGGAGGTGGCATTTTTACAATGGGAAATTATACATCGGGAATTCGTATAGGGGATGACATGATTTGCCACAGAGTTGCCCTATCGTCATATTGCCTTGGCCAAACAGAAGTAACTCAGGGATTATGGAAAGCTATTATGGGTAATAATCCTAGTACATTCAAGGGTGATGATCTTCCTGTTGAAAATGTATCATGGGAGGATTGCCAAATATTTTTAAGTAAACTGAACAATAAGACTGGTAAAGAATTTTGTTTACCAACAGAAGCAGAATGGGAATTTGCAGCAAAAGGAGGGAATTTGCACTCAAAGTATACATCCTATGCAGGAGGCGCAGATGCCGAATCTGTTGCATGGTATAGCAACAATTCTAACAGCAAAACGCATCAAGTCGCAACAAAGCAATGCAATGAATTGTATTTTTTCGATATGAGTGGAAATGTAGCAGAGTGGTGTCAAGATTGGGATGGCGCACACACTAACAAGTATGCAGTTACAAATCCTTTTGGCGCAGAATATGGAAATAAAAGAGTTACTCGTGGTAGTAGTTTTTTGTGGGGGGGATATGTAGATTCCTGATCGTCACAGTCTCCTGAATATCGTGGTAAAGATACAGGTTTTCGTATATGCCTTCGTTCTAATGAGGATTATGAACTTGGTAGACAGTCATATTCCAATACTAACAATTATAATTATCGTATATATAGTGAAGGAGCTTTCAACCTACTTGTTAATTCCGATATAACAGTCTTAAAGATTAATGCAGTTAACATTTTTTCAGAAGGAAAATACAAAGGCTGGCAATCTTTTAGCAAAGGTGAGATAATTATCGATTCTGACTACTTAACTATCGAAGTCAAAACTGATAATCCTTTGTTGTTACGTATTATTGACACTATTGAACCTTCAAGGACTACAGACAATGATGGTACACAGATAAATACATATATGGCAGAATCTACTGATGGTAGTAATTATAGGGTCAAAATTTCCACACATATATTTACAAATGGAAAAAGGTATTTCCTAATGGAATATCCTGGCAAGGAGGCAATTTGTTTTGATTATACAATAGTTAAATAACGTGAACTCGATGAATTTAATCGCGCATGGCGCGGACGAAGAAAAAAAAATTCCACCTTGCAAGGTGGTAAATATAAGATAGATAAAGTACTCGGACAAGGTGGGTTCGGAATAACCTACCTTGTCCCTACATTTATACCAATATCATAGAGCATATGTAAATAGTTCACTTAATCATTTGTGCCTTTTTATCCATTCCATTATTACGTCAACGGCATATGACTGTTCCTCTTCTGTGAGTTTGCGCCCTGCTGGAATGTTATGCCATTTCTCGAAGCATCCTCTACAGCAACATCCTGTGGCGTGCTGTGCCTGAAATACTGGATGTACATGTCTCGTAGGTGTCTGTTTGCCATCGTTAGGAATGTCTGCAGGAGCAAGTCTTTTGGCAATGATTTCTGAAGCATGACTTCGTATAGTATCCATACCTTTCTCTGCTACCATTTCCTTTTCCTTTTTGCTCAAATAGAAATGACTACGGAATTTAGACTTGGATAATCTTTCAAATAGAGGTGACAGATCCCGTTCCTTTGTCCTGTTCGCTGTGTCAGCTTTGATTGTGTTATCACAATTTCCGCAGTTAGAACAACCATTACAGGTTATTCTACTTCCACATGTGGCACAATGCTCGCGGAAGAAAGGTGTGTAGGTCTCCATGTCAAATAATCCAGGTTCTGGATTCGTAATTTTGAAGTCTATCTTTTTACCTATGTGACTGAGTCCTGATTTGTATGCCTGTAATGACTGAGTCCTTTTGTTTGGTATGCGATAAGTCTTGCCTTCTTTTACGAACACGGTCCCTGTCTCTATGAAGTCGAAGGTCACATTATGCTTGCGGCATTGGTCGCTAAGCTTCTTTACCCATTCGTAATGACAAGGACGTGCGCCATCGTAGTTCTCACCACCGCATAGAACTTCTTCAAACTGACCCGTAGCAAGATATTCCTCTGCATCCACCTCTCCAATAAATGGTGCTGCCATGAATCCTTTGTGTTTGGCTGGGATATGGAGTAGGATAGAGAGGCGTTCATCGGCACGCTTTTGGTTTTCTGTTGTCACTTGTAGCATGACATTCTCATACCCTTCGCCCCAATCCTTTGGCAAGCATTCCATGATTCTGTTTGCCCTTTTTGTGAGTATGCGGAATATGATGTCTGGTCGCTGACGTATGATTCGCCATGCTTCATCACGCCATTCATCAGCTTCTTCAACGAAGAAGTCTGTAGATAGTCCTACATAGAGTTGCATCCCTGAAGGTAGCTTGTACTTACCGTCACGACGTCTCTGCACAGGGAGATTGAAGTTCTCTGTGCGATAGACCTTTGAGGTGTCTATGCCACGTTTCCTGTCAAGGAAGTACATATAGCAATGCTGACAACCTTCGCTGATCTTATGACAACCGTGCCAAGGGTTCCAGATAATCATGTTTTGTTATGTAGGTGTGAATATTATATTGTGTTATCGCTTGCGCTTTCGCAGAAAGAAACTTAAGTTAGTCTTTTTCTGTAATTTGAAAGTATCGTTCTCGAATAAGGATTATTCTTATAACCCATAGGATAAAGAAACCGTTAGAAATAACTTCATAGACAATGTCCCATGGAGTGGGTAGTTCTATAAAGAATTTTGCAAGCCAGAATACAAGGTCGATGTCAAAGAGTATGTTCCATAATCGTTCTCTGTCTGTAATATTCAGGTGAAGATGTTCGTCTTCTCTTATACAAACATTCTTGTTACCTCCTATATGGAATTGCCATTTGAAGATTTGGAATATGATTCTGACACTCAGGTTGTATTGTCCTTCTGGTATTTGAATGCTTACTTCCTTACTTTGCATGATTCCTATTGGCTGTTCATTGATAAACAACCAGTAAGGAATTGACAATTTGAATCTCTGTCTTCTGTGTAATGTAAGTATTGACATCTTTAATCTTTTTTATTTGAGATGTATGCATTCTTTTTGTATTCTGCTCGGAATGAAATTTAACTTTCTAACTCTAATTTTATTCAACTTTAGCATTTGCTTTTCAGTTGATCGGTTATGGCGGTTATACGGTCGCTACGCTTTTATGTTTTACGGTTTGAGGTTTACTGACATAGATTTTCCTGCAACTGCAAACATACAGTATAACCTCACAACCGCACTTTTTGTATAGCAAATGTACTCATAATTTTCAAGACATAGGACAATATAACCATTTTATTTGGTTATAGTCTATATTTTGAGTGATGTTTGTATTTGAGCGAGCTTTCTGTTGGTAAGAAACGATTTAAGTTTCTCTCGAAGTGAACACGAGGAAAACAGCTTCAGCTTACGACTTGCTTACGACAATTGTCGTAAGCAAGTCGTAAGCAGAAACTGTTCAAAAGCTGTTCTACTAAGAGGGTATAGGGAATATAATAGGTAACTCAGAACCTCATTTTATACCACAAGTAAAAACAGTATTGAAGGAACGCAAGCCCTGCAAACAAAAACGTTTGCAAGGCCTGCAAATAAAATAACTAACTTTATTTTATTTTACGAGAGTTATGCTATTCTTCCTCAGATATAATCCATCCCTCGTTGTCAAAATTGAGAGGGCGGATAAAGAGTTTTGCTGCCCCGTTCTTGTCTTTCTCGTAGGCGTGAGAAACGAAGTAACATTTGTTGTCAAACTCGTATGCGCTGCAATGACCTACGCCGAAATACTGTACATCAGGACCATATAATCGTGTACCACCACCAAATGCCATTGGTTTGCCGCTCTTGTCAAGATAAGGTCCTTCAACCTTCTTGCTTCTTCCATATACGGTTTTGTAGGTAGAAGCCTGTCCGCGACAGCAGTAGTCGAAACTTACAAACATATAGTAATAGCCGTTGTGATAGAATATAAACGGTGCCTCAATCGCATTCTCGCCAGCCTCAATCACGTTGCCACCTTCAGTTTCAAAGCGTGTAGTATCAAGCATCTCTGCATGGCTGACCTTACGGCTAACGCGGCGTGCAACGGTTACTGGCTTTGTTACAGGAGTCTTGAAATCCTTCTTCGAGAGTTTCACAAGCTGTATGCCGTCCCAGAATGAGCCGTATGTGAGCCATGGCTGTCCCTTCTTGTCAACGATGAGATTAGGATCAATAGCATTCCAGTTGTCCACCTTGCGATGGCTTGCGATAACCATTCCCTTGTCCTCCCACTTGAAATCAGGTGACTTAGGGTCGAGCGTCTTGTTTACAGCAAGACCAATGGCACTACCGTTCTTGCCGAATGTAGAGCAAGAGTAATAGAGATGCCACAATCCGTTGTGATAACTGATGTCCGGAGCCCATGTGTGACCATTGTATCCCTTGACTTCTTCCTTAGCCCAAGCTGGTGTTGCAGAGAGTGCTGAAGGCTCCTGACGCCATGTCTTGAGATCTGCACTTGACATGACACCAACATTCATACCAGTCATGAATACATAGTAGCGGCCATCCTCACCCTTTGCCATCACAGGATCGTGAGCGTTAGGGTCCTTTGTCTCCATGTTGCGTGGAGCACGCTTAAGGTCATCGCCTGATACTCTGATACGCAATATTGTGAATGACATTGGCTGGAACTCATACTTGAAGTTCCTTCCGAACTCACCAAAGAAAGACATCTTAGGTGAAAGCTTGGTTGGCTCCTCGAAACTGTTCTCATCATCAGCATTGCCGGAGAGAGTTATAACCCTGCCACGCTGTTCAATGCGTTTTGCCCCATCTATATTGAACTCACGGGTATATGGCTGGTCGGTACCGTTTACGACCTTTATCACAAGTTCACCTGTCTGCTCATCATAACCTGCCTGGCAGAACTGACGTTCCTGAGCAAGCGGTCTGGCTACAGTTATCTTGTTATTGTCAACAAACACCTGTGTGCTGTCTGGGGAAACTACAATCTTGATGTTATACCATTTGTTATCCTCTATGCTCTGAGGTACCTGGCTACTGAGAACACCATTGGTGCGACCGCGGTTGATTTGTTCCACGGCACTCATACGGTTGTTCCAACCACCAAGGTTCACAGCATAACCGTTGCGTCCTTCCTTGTCCATACCATAATAGATGAAGAAACCTTCGTTGCCACTTGTCTTGCGTGCCTGAAGGGTAAGAGTATAGCTGTCACCTGTGTATGATGGTAGGGTAGCTACCGTAAGCTGCTGGTTGGATGTCTGAGAGATAACGTTACCCTTCATTGTCCATTCACCCTTTTTCTGTACGAAGTCCTTAATGGAAACCTTCTTAGCCTTCTTCTCTCCAGCAGGAAGAATATGTATGTTGCGATAGTCAACCTGTGTGGCATAACTGCCAAGGCCTATCATACCAGCCTTGAAAGGAACTTTCTCCGCAGCTTTTGACACCTCGCTTGTGAAGACGTTGTATGTAGGACGGTTGTCTGCTGCCATCTGCTGTACGTAGTACGATGCACGTCCAAAAGTCTGGTTACTGTTGAAGTGGATAAGGTTGCATGGCCAGTCTTTCTTGTTTACATTCTCAAAGAGAGGAGCATAAGACGACATCTTCACCACATCACTATTGCGCTCCATTCCGAGAATGAATGCGGCCTCACTTATTGCTGCACGGAGGTTTCCTCCACCAACACCTGAGTTGCAGGCATATTCTCCGATATAAATATCGTGCTCGCGTGGGGCATTGTCAAAGAGATGATTGTTGTTGAAGAAGAAGTTAGGATCGCGGTACCAGTGTGGGTCAACCATGTAGTCACCAGGAATCTGAGCCAATAAAGGATCAGTATGTCCAAGAGTGTTGATAAATGTTATCTGAGGATATTCAGCCTTCAGCACCTTATAAATATAATTGAAATGCTTCACATACTCTGGTCCCACATTCTCATTGCCTATTTCCACATACTTCAATGGGAAAGGTGCAGGGTGACCGGCATCAGCACGCATCTTCGCCCATTTGTTTGTTGAAGGATCAGCAAGGGCATAGTCTATGGCATCGCGGAAGTCCTGTATCACGTCGTTAAGGTCTTTCTCGCTATCTACGTAGTCGCCATTGCGTACAGAGCAAGACATTCCGGCGTTGTCAACGAACATACCGTCCATCTCAAGGTCTTCGCAGAACTGCAGGAACTCATGATATCCCATGCCCCAGGTAGCACGGTATCCCCATACATCCCATTCACCACGGCGAGTCATTGGGTCGCCAAGTGTCTCCTTCCACTTCACGCGGTTCTCATATGTAGCACCCTCAACAATACATCCTCCAGGCCATCTCATGAACTTTGGCTTGAGGTTGCGCAGCATGTTGGCAAGGTCTCGTCGCTGACCATTCTTGCGTCCGTTGAATGTATGGCGAGGGAAGAGTGACACGTAGTCAACGAGTACGGTACCCTCCGCATCAAAATCAAGAGACAGCTTACCCTTGGCTGTAGTACCTGTGCAAGGTATTACGCCTGTGTATTCCTCCCAGTTGTTGCTGGTATTCACCTTGAAAGACACCGAACCGAGTTCCTTGTTGTTCTCATCAAGGATGCGTGCTGTTATCTTGCCTTTGCAGTCAGCAGTCTTTACATAGAAACGCAAGTCATATCTCTCACCCTTCTCAAGTCCCATGCCCCAGTAGCCGGTGTTGATGAGTTGAGCCTTTCCGTCCTGCTGCATGCTGCCTATTGTGAGCTGCATAGCGTGCGGAGTATTCTCATGAAGAGGATTATTTACCTTAAGCACTTCACGGCTTACGTTGCACAGATTACCCTTTACCTCCCAACCGAGATATTTCTTTGCTTCCACATCCCATGGGATATTCCACTTGCGGTTGTTGCGATGTTCATAGTTAGGGCTATCCACAGCCACAGCCTTACCATCCTTCAGCGTCATGCTTGAAGGAAGTACATGCTCTTCAAAGCCACGGTTCTGTACAAGTTCAGCATAGAGACCACCATCTCCCGCATGGCTGATCTCCTCAAAAAAGATACCATAAAGATTAGGCGACACAACAGTACCTTTCTTACTCAGGTCTATATTTATTGCCTGATTTTGTGCCATGGCAGACAGTCCGAAGGTGAGGAGTGCTGCCGAAAAAATAGCTTTCATTTTTTTACAGTTAGTATTGCGTTAGTAATTTAAATTTCTTTCCACGAAAGCGCAAGCGATAACGTATGTTGCTAAACTTAATCGGTTATCATTATTGCTGTTGTAAAATTATAACATTTTTTGTAAAGGGAATTGTATATAATGGACATTTTATAAAAGAAAATGTACAAAAGGGTTAATTGACTGTAAAATAACATGATTAAATGTGATAAAGTTATTATATTTGCATTATTGTTACAGAATATGATGATGAAAATGACATTTTATAGCAGATTTATATACACATTACTAGTTTCCTTTATGTGTGGTGTACCATACATAAAGGCTATAAATACCTCCTTTGTTAATTTTGACAAAATAACGGCTCTACAGATTTTGTCCGTGGATAGCCCCATACAAAACTGCTAGCTATAATATCATCGTGCAACGGTAGATTATTCAAAATAAAAGTGTAGCTTTGCACCATGACAAAGAACTCACACATACCATTAGCATACGAAGC
>JAZUHP010000114.1:0-41001 GCA_045641785.1 Bacteroidaceae bacterium | reverse complement strand
CTTCATTGTCAATATGCTTGGAGCATTAGCTGCATACTGTTACTTTCCAAAAAAGCCGACAATAAGAGTGCAAGCAGTTGACATTTCCAATGATAGACAACTTACTTTATTCTGAAGTATATTCGTCGAACTCACGTTATTTACGCAAAGATAATTATTATTAATATACGAATTAAAGATTCACATCATTTTTATTTTGTTAGCACCCTAAATTCTATTAACTTTGCAGTTGTTATCATTCAATCAGAACTATCAATAAAAAGACTTAATATAACATCCTACCCTCGTTAGTATATTATGAGGAAAGGACTATTATAATGTGATTATGAGTCATTCTCTAAATTTTCAGTATCTTTCCGAAGAATCTGACGCTGTTATCAAGGGCAAGGGTAAGAATATCATTCCTCCACCCGAGAAGGAATCGCTATGGAAAGGATTCATAGACAAATTCAAAGATCCGCTCATCATTGTACTTGGTGTCGTCTTCCTATTTTCTGTTGGCGTATCAATATATGAGATGTACAATGGTGGCAAAGGGGCAGAAGTGCTCCTTGAGCCATTAGGTGTGTTCATTGCCATGATGCTTGCCACTGGTGTAGGATTCATCTTCGAGGTTAAGGCTGATGAGGAATTCGATATTCTTAATAAGGTTAAGAACTCCAGACCTGTCAAGGTTATCCGTTTATGTTCTGGTAAACAGATCGTGAAGGAGATACCTAAATCAGATATTGTTGTCGGAGATATCGTTAGACTTGAGGGTGGCGATGAGATTCCTGCCGATGGTGAGGTCGTGGATTCTGTTGCACTTAAGGTAGACGAGTCAATATTTACCGGAGAACCATATGCCAACAAGGGTGTTGAGAGAATGGAGGCATCTGAAGCTGCCTATCCATCAAACTATCTTCTTCGTGGTGCAACTATCATTGAGGGTAACGCTCTTATGAGAGTTACAGCCATCGGTATGAACACCGAAGAGGGAAAGGGTGTAGCAAAGGTACAGGAAGGCAGCGATGTGAAGACTCCTCTCAACATTCAACTCGACAAGTTAGGTAAGATGATCTCCGCAGCAAGTTTCATAGTGGGCATACTTATCATCATCGGTCGACTTGTATACCTCTTCAATGATGGTGTAAGCAGCAATAATGATGAGTCATTAGAGGTTGTCGAATATATCCTCGAATCAATAATGATAGCCGTGACTCTTATTGTCGTTGCTGTACCAGAAGGCCTTCCTATGAGTATCACGGTAAGTCTTGCGATGAGTATGCGTAAGATGCTTAAGGAAAAGAATCTGGTACGCAAACTTCATGCTTGTGAGACAATGGGTGCCGCTACGGTTATCTGTACAGACAAGACAGGTACTCTCACAAAGAACCAGATGACGGTAATGAAGCATCATTTCTTTGGTGATGTATCCATGGACAGCATAGCAAGAAGCATTGCTGTCAATTCCACAGCTGAGTTAAGTGAGGAAGATGGGGAAACACGTCGAATAGGTAACCCTACAGAGTGCGCTCTCCTTATGTGGATCAAGAATGAGGGGCATGACTATGCCACACTTCGTAAAGAAGTAAACATACAGGAGCAGCAACCCTTCAGCACTATGACTAAATATATGATGACCGTTACAGACGATGGACACTCATATATTAAAGGTGCCTCAGAGATCATTCTCGAACATTGTACAACAATTGCTGGAGGCAAGACCAAGGAACAGGTATTCGAAGAACTTCAAGAATATCAGGCAAAAGCCATGCGTACACTTGGTTTTGCTATAGATGGTACATTTGTGGGTATTGTAGGTATTGCAGATCCAATCCGTAAAGATGTAGCAGAAGCAATACATGTATGCCGCGACAATGCAGGAGTAAGGGTTATTATCGTAACAGGAGACACTCCAGGAACAGCATGTGAGATAGGCAGACAGATAGGTCTGATGCAGCAGGGAGAGGAAGGTACTACAATAACAGGTAGTGAATTTGCTGCTCTCAGCGATGATGAGGCACGCAAACTTCTTGCAATGAAGGGAGAACAAAGTTTGAAGATCATATCACGTGCTCGACCAGACGACAAGGCTCGTCTTGTCACACTTCTCCAGCAGAATGGAGAGGTCGTTGCCGTTACAGGTGACGGAACAAATGATGCTCCAGCACTCAGCAAGGCACAGGTAGGACTGTCAATGGGTGATGGTACTGCACGTGCAAAAGAAGCGTCGGACATCACAATACTTGACAACTCTTTCTCAAGCATCAACAAGGCAATACTCTGGGGACGTTCACTCTACCAGAACATAAGGAGGTTTATCATATTCCAAACTACAATAAACGTCTGTGCCTGCCTCACCGTACTATTCGGTGCTGTCATGGGAACAAAATCGCCACTCGGTGTTACACAGATGTTGTGGGTAAACCTTATAATGGATACATTCGCTGCAATGGCACTCTCGTCACTACCAGCCAACAAGAATGTGATGTATGATTCGCCACGTAATCCACGAAGTAACATCATTGACCGTAAGATGGGATTAACCATCTTGCTCGGTGGACTATTCCTGTTCATTGTTCTCTGCTACGCATGGGAGACATACGCATCAAAGTATTTCTTCACCATATTTGTAGTGACTCAGTTCTGGAACATATTCAATGCACGTTATTACAACACAGACGGTAGTGCAATAAAGTCACTATATCTGCTTATAACTGACAGGGCAAAACTGAAGGAGAATGTTAGTTACACATTCCTCATGATTGCATCTGTAATCATCATTGGGCAGATACTGATAGTTCAGTTTGGTGGCAAGATGTTTGATATAGAGTCAGCACTCACCCTCAGCGAATGGGTAAAGATTATAGTATACACATCACCTGTACTTATAGTTCCTGACCTTTTCAGGACCATCACGGGATTGGTGAGAGGTAAGAGATGAGGGAAGAAAGGTTAGAGGACTTACAGCAAATTAAAGTACATTTACTGTTTTCACTTGCATTCCTCCTTCTAACTCCCTTCGAATAGCAGATTCTCGACTGGCAAGAACGCTGCACATAGTTCACTCTTCACATTAAAAGAGAAATAGAAAATGGGAATTTATACAGATTTGTTCATTACCTTCTCCAAGATAGGTGGTTTCACCTTAGGTGGTGGATATGCCATGGTACCTGTAATGGAGAAAGAGATTGTCAACAAAAAACAATGGCTTACCCATGAGGAGTTCATGGATATCCTTGTTGTGGCACAGAGTACTCCTGGACTGTTTGCCATTGATATGGCATCACATATAGGATATAAATATAAAGGAATAATTGGAGGTATCGTTGCAGCACTCGGTGTTGCGGGACCTTCAATCGTCGCAATCTTGCTTATCGCTATGTTCTTCCAGACATTCAAGGAAAACGTTTATGTTGAGAAGTTCTTCAAGGGAGTACGACCATGTGTTGTGGCTCTCATACTTGCTCCTTGTTTTAGCATGGCAAAATCTGCCAAGATAAGCTGGTACAACTGCTGGATTCCTATTGTTTGCGCCCTACTCATCTGTGCTTTCGGCGTTTCACCTACATGGTGCATCCTTGGAGCAGGAATAGGTGGGTATGTGTACGGGAAAGTTAAAAGTTAAAAATTAAAGTTTGACCTTGCGGAAACCTTTTTGTAAGTCGAACATAAATAAATATCCGTTAGTAACATTTTCATGTACTATTCATGCGGAACAGCAGATGGTATATGTTAAATGTAAAAATAGTAAATTCATAGATGGTCTTCTTAAAGTTATTCATAGTATTTTCAAAGATAGGCATATTTAATTTTGGTGGTGGATATGCCATGCTATCACTCATACAGAATGAGGTGGTATACAAGAATCATTGGCTAACAGTTAATGAGTTTACAGATATTGTTGCTGTAAGCCAGTCTACCCCAGGACCTATAGGTATCAACTGTGCTACCTATGCAGGCTATACAGCTGTAATAAATGATGGATACCCTACTTGGATGGCTATCTTGGGTGCAGTTATTGCCTCGCTTAGTATCATGTGGCTTCCATTCATAGTAATGGTATGTATAAGTAAGATATTACTGAAACACAGCAACTCAAATAGTGTGAAATCCATTTTCAGCATTCTTCGTCCTGCCATTGTAGGATTACTTATTTCTGCCAGCATGATGCTTATGACTGTAGAAAACTTTGGCAGTCCTACACAATCTACATTCGTGTTTATCGTCAGCATACTCATATTCCTGTTCGCATTTGTAGGAACACGTCTGTATAAGATTCATCCTATACTGATGATCTTCCTTTGTGGACTGGCAGGACTGCTGATATACTAAACTCAACGTCTCTCGGTTATATGATTGCAAGTTAAAGGTTACCATGCGAGACATAACCGACCAGTTGAAAGCAAATGCTAAATGACAATAATTAATGAGCGATAATTGCAATACATATACATTAGATAACGGTATCAGGGTAATACATATCTCATCTCCTACCAACGTGGCATACTGTGGTATATCCATAGATGCAGGAACACGTGATGAGCTGGATACAGAGTATGGTATGGCTCACTTCTGTGAACACCTGATGTTCAAGGGTACTGAGAAAAGGAAAGCTTGGCATATCATCAACAGAATGGAATCTGTTGGTGGAGATCTCAATGCCTATACTAATAAGGAAGAGACTGTTGTATACTCCGCATTTCTGAAGGAGCATTTTCCACGTGCCATTGAACTATTGGGTGACATTGTGTTTCATAGTGTCTATCCTCAATGTGAGATTGACAAGGAATCGGAGGTCATTGTTGACGAGATAGAAAGCTATAACGACTCCCCTTCTGAACTTATATTCGACAAGTTTGAGAACCTAATATATGAGGGGACTGACCTTGGTCATGATATTCTTGGAACTCCAGACAATGTGCGTCGATTCACTTCTGAAGATGCCAAGACTTTCGTAAAGCGTCTATACAGACCAGAAAAGATGGTCTTCTTCGTCTTTGGCGACGTAAAGTTCAAGGATGTTGTTCGATTAGCAAAGAAACACCTTGTAAGTGAAGAGAGAATAGTAAAAAGTAAGGAGGGAATAGTTAAAGATGAGGAGTGTGAAGAAGACAAATCATTAGCACCTCCACCTCTTTGTGCTTCAGCAGGAAAAACAATAATAGAAGATCGTGACACACATCAGGCTCATGTGATGATAGGATGTCCTGCATATTCGTCAAGGGATGATCGTAGAATAGCTCTCTATTTCCTTAATAACATCATTGGAGGACCAGGTATGAACTCAAGACTCAACATAGCTCTACGTGAACATCGTGGACTTGTATATACTGTCGAGAGTTCTCTGACAAACTATACAGATACAAGTACATTTGCAATATACTTTGGATGCGACGAGAGTGATGTGGACAAGTGCATAAAGATTGTTCGTAAGGAACTTGACAAACTGATGTCTGCTCCACTATCAGACAACCAATTCAAGGCATACTTGAAACAGATAGAAGGACAGATTGGTGTTGCCTGTGACAACTTCGAGAACTATGCTCTTGACATGGCAAAGTGCTATCTGCACTATAATCGTTTTGAAGGTATGGATGATACTTATGCACATCTACATAAGATCACACCACAACTACTTCATAATGTAGCGAAAGAGATATTCTCAAAAGAAAGATTAGTGACACTCGTATTTAAATGATGAATTTTATTCTGGAATAGCCGGAGAATCCGGACTTTCCGGAGAGACCGGAGAATCCGGAATGACCGGACAACCGCACAACCATAAAACCGTAACAACCGCACAACCATGCATTATTCAATATCAGATATAGCCAAGATTATTGGTGCAAAATGTTTAGGTAGCATTGATTACAACATCAACTGGCTACTCATAGACAGTCGTTCTTTGTGTTTCCCTGAGGAGACATTATTCTTTGCAATGAAGACACAGAAGAACGATGGACATAAATACATAGAGGAACTCTACAAGAGAGGCGTAAAGAACTTTGTTGTTGAAGCAAAAAACGCCTTCGTAAAAGGAAAAGAGTATGAATCAATGAAAGATGCCAATGTGCTTATTGTTGATTCTTCACTCAATGCCCTTCAGCAGTTGGCTTCTTATCACAGGAAACAGATAGATATTCCTGTCATCGCAATTACAGGATCAAATGGTAAGACTACTGTTAAAGAATGGCTATACCAGATCTTATCTACAGATAATAATGTATGCCGTTCTCCTCGTAGCTATAACTCACAGGTGGGTGTTCCACTTAGTGTATGGCTTATCAATGCTCATAATGACTTTGCAATCATCGAAGCAGGTATAAGTGAGGTAGGAGAGATGGAAAAGATAGAGACTATCGTCAACCCTACTATTGGAGTCATCACTAATGTTGGAGAGGCACACCAGAAGAACTTCCTTTCCTACGACATCAAGTGCAGTGAGAAGATGCAACTCTTCAAAAACTGTAATAATGTTGTACTGAACTACTCAGACAACACCATAAAGCGCTGTTCTGACATAATACCTAAGAGAGTTAATCGCTTTATATGGAAGAACAGCGAGAACGACTGCAACCTGATCATACGCAGTACTGAGAAGCATGATGACAAGACTGTTGTAAAGTTTGAGTACAAGGGAGAAATAGGCAAATACTCTATTAACTTCATCGACAAGGGTGCAATAGAAAACTCTATCACATGCTTTGCCACTATCCTTGCCCTTCGCGAATATGCAGAACATAACACTTCTGTATCTCGCACTATCATATCACTTTCTATAGAGGAGTTATGTGAACGCATGTCCAGACTTGAACCTGTGGCAATGCGTCTTGAGGTGAAGGATGGCATTCGCAACTGTACTCTTATCAACGATACCTATAACAGCGATGTACAGAGTCTTGACATCGCCCTCGACTTCATGTCACGCCGTCCAGACAAGAAGGGACAGACACGTACACTTATTCTATCAGACATACTACAGAGTGGAGAGTCACCTAAGAGTCTCTATAGTCGAGTTGCACAGATGGCTAAGAGTAGAGGTATAAAGAAGGTCATCGGTGTGGGAGAAGAGATAAGTCGTTGCGGAGGATATTTTCCAATGGAATTCTATGGTTTCCATAACACAGACGAACTAATCATAAGTGATACCTTTGCAAATCTCAACAACGAGTTTATCCTCATCAAAGGTGCCAGAAAATACTCGTTTGACAGGGTATCCGATGCTCTTACACTTAAAGTACACCAGACTATCCTTGAGGTAAACCTGTCTGCTCTTAAAGAGAATGTGAACTACTACCGTCAGTTCATGAAACCTGAGACAAAGATGGTATGTATGGTTAAGGCAAGTGCCTACGGTGTTGGTTCACTTGAGACAAGCAAGACTCTTCAGGATGCTGGAGTGGATTACCTTGCTGTAGCCGTTGCTGACGAGGGTGCAGACCTTCGCAAAGCTGGTATCACAAGTAACATCATGATAATGAACCCAGAGATGACATCATTCAAGATGCTCTTTGACTTTAGACTTGAACCAGAGGTGTTCAGTTTTGAACTTCTTGAGGCTCTTATACGTGCTGCAGAGAAGGAGGGAATAACAAACTTCCCTGTTCATATCAAACTTGACACAGGTATGCACCGACTCGGTTTTAATCCTGAGAAGGATATGCCTCGACTCATTGACAGACTAAAGCGTCAGACAGCTCTTGTGCCATGTTCGGTGTTCAGTCATTTCGTCGGTAGTGATGGTGATGAGTTTGATGATTTCTCTCGCAAACAGTTTGCCCTTTTTGAAAAGGGAAGCACAGAACTCCAGAACGCTTATTCTCACAAGATAATACGCCATATATGTAACTCGGCAGGTATAGAACATTTCCCTGAGTATCATCTTGACATGGTCCGTCTTGGTCTGGGACTCTATGGTATCAACTCAAGAAATAATGAGACCATTCATAATGTTGCCACTCTAAAGACTACCATTCTTCAGATTCGAGACGTTCCTGCAGGAGATTCTATTGGATACAGTCGCAGAACAATCCTTGAACGTGATAGTCGTATAGCTGCCATACCAGTAGGATATGCAGATGGACTTGACCGTCATCTTGGCAACCGTAACTGCTACTGTCTCGTGAATGGCAAGAAGGCTGAATATGTAGGTAACATCTGTATGGATGTTTGTATGATTGATGTCACAGACATTGACTGTAAGGTTGGTGACTATGCAATCATCTTCGGCGAGGAACTACCAGTAACAACTCTTAGTGATGTTATCGGCACTATTCCTTACGAAGTATTGACGGGTGTATCTACACGAGTACAGAGAGTGTTTATACAGGAATAAAAGTCCATTTCCCCAACCCTCCTCCCGAAGGGGAGGGGGTACCATTCGGAACATTGAGGAGGATGGCTAACTCATAATTCATAACTCATAATTCATAATTCTATGAAAAAAATCTGTTCTTTGTTCTTATTTTTATTTAGCCTATGTTTGTTTGCTCAGAACAGAGTGACAGATTATGTTGACCCTACTATCGGCAGCGTGGGACTTGGACGTGTGTTTATAGGTCCAAGCTGTCCTTATGGCATGGTAAAACCAGGTCCTGACTGTGGTGTAGACAATAATGCTGGTTGGGAATCTATGCCAGCTACCGTAAGTGGCTTTTCGCAAACACATGTAAGTGGAACTGGCGGTGGTCCAAAGTATGGTAATATACTACTGAACATGTTCGGTACTCCTCAACATCGTTTGTCTGAGGACATAAGACTCGGTTACTATTCATGCACATTTAAGGAAAGCAATGCAAGGGTTGAGATAACAACAGCGGAGAGGGCTTCTTATTACAGAATCACCCTACCTCATTCTGCAAAAATAAGCAACAGTTTTGACCTGCAACATTTCCTCGGCAAGTCTCCTGTACCAAAGGCACGAGAGGCACAGCAATATGAGGATAGCAAGTGCTGGAACGACGGTGACAATGTATGCGGATGGCAAAGAATAAGTGGTGGATGGAACAACGGTGGTCCTTATACTGTCTATTTCTATTCAATGATGAACAGAAGAGAAGGTGCAAAGGAGGATATTGTAGATATAAAGATAGGTATCAGTTTTGTATCTGTTGACAAGGCAAAGAAGAATCTCATTGAAGATATTCCTCACTGGGACTTTAACACCACATACAAAGAGTGCATTGACAAGTGGGAAGCCATACTTGGTAAGGTGCAAGTGGCGGAAGATACTCCTATACAGCAAAAGAGGATGTTATATACAGCATTATACCACACAATGCTTATGCCTGTTGACCGTACAAAGGATAATGGACTCTACGATGACTACTACGCTATCTGGGACACTTACCGCACAAGTACTCCACTAATAACCCTGCTTGATCCACAAAGGGCAACATCAATAGCGTCTTCATTGCTTGACATCTATAAGAAAGATGGTTTTATGCCTGATGCTCGAAGTGGCAATAGTAATGGTCGTACACAAGGAGGTAGCAACTGTGATATTGTCATTGCTGATGCACTTGCCAAGGGACTTAAACTTGACTATAAGTTGGCACTTGAGGCAATGATTAAGAATGCTACTGTAGAACCACAGGATGACGAAGCAGAGGGCAGAGGTGGACTTAAAGAGTACAATAGTCTTGGGTATGTTCCTTATGGAATTGCACGAGGAGGCAATCGTACTGTAGAGTATTCATTCTGCGACTGGGCAATAGCTCAGGTTGCCAAGTCACTCAACAAACAAAAGGCTTATGACAAATACATGTCACAAAGCGAAAGGTGGAAAAATCTTTGGCGCAATGACTACGAACACTTAGGTGCAAAAGGGTTTATAATGCCACGAGATGCAAAAGGCGAATGGCTTGACTCTGTTCCTTTTGGACATAGCACACTCAATCCACAGTCATTCCTGTACACCCCTAACGTGAGCTATGAAGGACCCTGGTACTGTGCCTGGTGGGACTGCTTCTTCTACGAGGCAAGTTCTTGGGAATACTCATTCAGTATTCCTCACGATATACCAGGACTAATATCTGCTTGTGGGGGCAAAGAGGCTTTTGAACGTCGTCTTGACACATTCTTTGCCAATGGTCTTTACAATGTTGCCAACGAACCTTCATTCCTTACACCATGCCTCTACCACTGGGTTGGACGTCCAGACAAGACAAGCTATGTTGTTAAGAACATCATTAACAACAATTATAATGACACCAACTCTGGTATTCCTGGCAATGATGATGGAGGCGCCATGTCAAGTTGGCTTGTCCTGCACATGCTTGGTTTATACCCAAATGCTGGACACGACTATTATATTGTTCATGAACCATTATTGAATAGTGCAAAGATAACTCTTGACAATGGTAAGGTACTGAATATAAAGGTATGTGAGGGCAATAGAAGTCAGTCTTTCCTGAATGGTAAACCCCTTGCAGATAATATAGTAACACATCAACAATTGTTAGATGGTGGTGAACTATGCATAGAAAGACCTGCTGCATATAGGTTCGTATATAAACTTCACGGACAGACTCGCAGGTTTGATGTTACATTTAATGAGACAACTGATGGATCGCTTGTCCTTAGATGGGGTATAAAGCGTAATCTAAAGTATTGGCAGGGCGATTATACCATGACAGCAAAAGCTCGTGAGCATGCCACTTCTATGAGCTATATACAGCCTCTTGACGGTCAATGTATCACTCTTCCAGATACTGACTTGTTTGCTATCATTTCAAGGGATGCATATAATAGCATTAAGAACAATGGGAAATGTACTATTTCAAATGTCAGCTATAGTCTTCTTGAAACAAACAATGGACTTCTTCATCTTAAAGATAATGCTGAAGGGTGTGAACTATGGGTAAAGGATGACATTAATCTTCCTATCGTCATGAAGATGGTGAACAATCCTGTCGAAATAAACTACGAAGTCATAAGTAAGTGATTTTACTTAGATGGAGTTAAAGGAAGTCGAGCTGAGTACAAAAAGTAAAGAGGTGAAAGTTTTTGAAACTTTCGCCTCTTTGCTTTTGTGTAAAATATCACTTTAAGTGATGCTTTACCTATGATTCCTTGTTTATAAGTCTGCTCTTTGTTCGTGACTTGATAGAACGTATAGCAGAGTTACTAACACCAAATATCTTTTCTATATCCTCTTCCGACTTACCCATATTACAGAGGATAAGGTAAATCATGGAACGAGAAGAAAGATTATCATAGTCCTTCTCCATGTGCAACATGAATGGCATATCAATAAGGTTATAGTAGTCGAAGAAGTTACTATAGTCTTGCTTTGCCCATTGAACAATGTTACCTCCATTCATTATATGCTCATAGAGCTGTTTACCTGCAGAAAGTCTTTCGCCCTGCTTCTGCTGTAACTGAGTAACCTTATCCTTAAGGTTCTGTACCTGTGCAGAAGATGCTGATTCAGATACTTCAAGATCCTTTATCTTACCATTATAAACCTGAAGAAGCAACTGATCCTTCAACTGCGCTTCCTTCATCTTCATCATTCGGATATGATTGTAGAAGAAGATGACTATTACAAGAATAACAACAATAACAACAATAAAGGAAATTGTCTGTATCTTAGACTGATATTCACGATCCTTAGCCAGAACATTATACTGTGCCTGTACCTTGACAAGGTTCTCTTTACTAGAAACATCATTCACACGCTTCTGCAAGTCCCAAAGGTCACTATAAATATCACAAGCCTCTTCATACTCCTCATTATCCAACTTCTGCTTCAAAAGAATCTGGGCATTAGTAAATGAGTCTGCCACACTTTCCGAATACTTATAAGCTTCCTTCAAATACTCTGATGCCTTCTCATAATCCTTTGCATAAGTATAAATTATAGAAAGTCCTGTATATGCCATAGAAGTTGGCTTGATTGCAATAGACTCATCTAAGTACTTCTCTGCCTGCTCGGGATATGATTGCGACAATAAGGCACCCATCTGTGAAAGCATTTGGCATCTTTCTTTTTCATCTAATGTCTTCAAATATGGTCTTACACTATCATAGTAGTAGAAAGTACTGTCAGATTTACCAATCATATAATAGTACTGCCCCACCTGAAAAGCAGCAATACAATACCCTCTATTATCTTTCTGCTTTTTTGCAAGATTAAGAGTCTTGAAAGCATATTCCCTAGCAATTTCCAACTCTCCCGCATTCATACAGATATAGCAGATATCGCCAAAGATCTTATCGTCAAGTTTTGGATCGTTCAGTTCCTTTGCACAAATCTCGGCTTCCTTAAGATATACAATAGCCTCCTTTGATTTGTCAAAAGGTGTTGTTACTCCTTTATAGTAATATGATTCTGCAAGAAGTCTCTTGTTATCCTTTTTCTTAAAATATTCAATACTTATATTTAGTAACGAGTCGTTATTTATATCATTATCCTGAAGATAATCCAATCTTGACTTACACAAATTATAAATTGCCTGGCATTCGTCACTCATCTTAGTGTCCGAATACAAGGTAATTATCATATCTGCCTCG
Organism: Bacteroidaceae bacterium; assembly: GCA_045641785.1. Taxonomy (GTDB): domain Bacteria; phylum Bacteroidota; class Bacteroidia; order Bacteroidales; family Bacteroidaceae; genus Minthosoma. The sequence continues at coordinate 28,500 of JAZUHP010000114.1, read as the reverse complement.
TCAAGTGAATCCTTACTATCCATCATAGTATAGGCTGACATCAATCGTTCCACATCAGACCTATCACTACAACCAAAAATAGACAGTAAAGAAAATGCTACTATAAATATAATATTTTTCTTCATTTCTTACCCATAATAGGTTTAGATACGCAAAAATACATTTTCTTTACCAAAATACTTATATATTATTGAATTTATTTGTAAAAACGCACACAAATAAACAATCTATAAGCGAATTTGTAAAATCAATAGGAAAAAAAGCAAATGAGGAATGCCGTTTATACAGCATTCCCCATTTCTATATTATATTTACTTTATTTCTAATTATAGGATTGTTGAGAAGACCTCATCATCACCAGAATAGACAGTCAATTCAACTGCACCATCTTCTGTAGCATTCACAATTACAGTATCGCCAACATTAACAAAGTCAGCATAAAGTGTACCGATTAACTCACCGCTGTCACTGTAAATTTCAACGGCAACATCCTCATAACTCTTGCCAAATGTAACAGAATAAGCCCTTTCGCCAATCTTGCAAACACTTGTTTCAATTGTTGTGCCAAGCTTCTTTACTGGCTTATTTGGTGTTAAAACAACGATATCAATATCCCTTGATCCTGCGAAAGCGTCGCCAAAAGGAATTGCTAGACAAATAGCTAAAAGGAATAATTTAAAAGCTTTCATAATGCAACGGATTAGTTGTTAAACAATAATGTTCAATATCCCCAATTAAGTTTAGTTTGTTAAGTTTTTTGTTAACCTGACCACAAATAGTGGAGAAGATTATCCTTACTCGCAAAAATGCGATTTTCGTACGATGCAAAGATATAAAATAATTTATATTATCCCAAAATATTATTATACTTTTTAATGATAGGTATGCATTTCTTAATATAAATCATTTAAAAGTAAAAGAAATAGCGAAAAGTGCGCATTACACCCTTCACTATTCCTTTCATTTTGAGAAGCAACAAATAGTTACATAACTAACAGTTACTTAACGCTCCACTCAAAAACACCACATGAAAATTCTTCCGGTTGCTGAATTTCAAGTTTAATGGATGTTGTTTTGACTGGATCAAAATTAACAGTATTAGCTACACCTTTCATGACACCATAGCCAGAAGCATTCTTGACAGGCTCCCAATCACCAGAATTAGTCTTATAATATATTTTCCATGCCTTAGGAACACGACATCCTCCCCATGGAGCATCGTCAAACCAATATACTGTAGAAGAACTTACTGTTTCTGCCTGTTTGAAATCATACTGGAGCCACTCTGTTGTATTCTTTGTTGGCCACCAGTGAGTGTAAGGTACACTACGGTCATTCTCACCTCTTGGTATAAGTCTATCATTAACAGCAGAAAGGGCAGGAAGATTTCTCTTCGAACCTGTCACCTTACTTTCTGATGCAATAGAAGCAGGGAGTGCTGGAGTTGTTGCATTAAGATCCTGTGGAATCCATACAGACATCTTGCCATTTCCTCTATGAGCCCAAGCATAGTAAGGGATAAGTACAAGAGTCTCATCACTTGTTTCAAGTTTTCCATTTTTACTGAAACGAAGTGTCTGAGCAGATGTTGAAAGAGTCTGCACCTTTGTTCCCATAATTTCCTTTGAACCTTGAGCAAAGACTGGCTCTTGATTAACAAGTACACTAAGTACATCACAAGAATTGTCTGCCCACTCTGCACAATAGACAATAGGACCACGTTCTATACTTACACGTCCCCTGTCAGCCTCAACCTTACCGTTTGCCCTTACTGTTCGTGCTTCCATGTCGAAGTGAACATCCACCTTATCACCATTCTTCCACTTTCTGTCAATAACGAAGTAACCGTCCTTCATTGTACCTTGTGCCTCAACACCATTAACCTTAACAGTATAGCCAAGACGCTTATTATCTGAATATGTATAGAGGTTTGAAGGAACAACTTCTCCCTTTACCCATCCTGGAATACGGATGTTAAGGGCATACTTGCCAGCACCTTTCTTGATATTCATTGTGATATCACCGTCCCATGGATAGTTTGTAACCTGTTCGAGAGTTACATTCTTGCCACCTACCTTTACAGTTGTAGTGTTTCCATTAAAGAGGTTGACATAAAGGCTGTTTCCCTTTACAGCATAGATATACTGAGGAAGAGAAGGTATGAATCGTGCAGCATTAGAAGGACAACAAGCACATCCGAACCATGCCTGACGCTGGTGCTGTCCAATTGACTGGAGTGGATTAGGATAGAAGAACTTACCTCCATCTATTGATATACCACTTATAACACCATTATATAAAGAACGTTCGAGTGCATCGTAGTACTTTGACTCTCCATGAAGGAGGAAGAGACGATAGTTAAGATATACCTGAGCAATAGCAGCACAAGTCTCACAATAAGCACTCATGTTTGGCAATTCATAGTTTGCTCCAAATGCTTCACCACTTGATGTAGCTCCTACACCACCTGTTATATAGAACTTCTTGCTGACAATGTTATCCCAGATGTTATCAATAGCCTTTATATAGCTCTCGTCACCTGTAAGTGCAGCAATATCAGCCATACCAGCATACATGTATCCTGCACGAACAGCATGACCTACAGCCTCATCCTGCTCAAGAACTGGCTTATGACTCTGGCTATACTCGTCAAGTCTATGATATAGATTGTTACTATCAAAGAAGCCCTCTCTTGTCATCTTCCAGTCACTTGACTTCTTTCCTCTCTGGTCAAGGAAGAACTTTGCCTGATCAAGATACTTCTTGTCTCCTGTAGCTATGTAGAGCTTGGCAAGTCCCATCTCAGCAATCTGGTGACCTGGTACAACACATGCCTGACCCGGCTTGTTTCCAACCTCCTTACAAATACAGTCAGCATATTTAATAGCAATATTAAGAAGGCTCTTTTTTCCTGTTGCATAATAATGAGCTACAGCAGCCTCACATAGATGACCGAGGTTATAGAACTCATGTGACAAGTCCTCTACCCTCTCCCATCTCTTCGAACCTGACCATCTATGTGGTTCTTTAGGATTCATAGTACGGAAGGTATTGAGGTATCCATCTGGTTCCTGTCCACTTGCAATAACAGAAATGACACTATCACAATACTTGTCCATGCTCTTTCCCTTAAATGTAGCATTAGGATAGGTCTGCATCAGATAGCTTGCACCTTCAAGTGTCTTATATGGATCTGTATCATCAAATGTAAAAGCATTATTATCAATCTTGAACACCTTTGATGAATCAATAATATGCTGATGAGCACGAGAAAAATTCTCATAGCGATTAGTCTCCTCACACTTGCTGAAAGCAAGAGGAATAGTTACTTCACGACTTGCCTGAAGACGCTGTCCCCAGAATGTACCCTGAGTCACCTTAACACTTGTAAATGGAACCTGTGTGATAGGGTAACCCGACTTGTCTTGTGCATTTGCTCCTGCCATAATAGCTGATGCAATTGCTAACGCTAAAATCTTTTTCATCTATAAGTTTATTAATTCGTTTTGTCACAAAGGTACTAAATAATTAGTAACTGAACAAAAATAAAGAAACAAATTCCTCAAGTCATCATACGTAGAACACCCGAGGGAAACATACTCTGCTTACGATCTGCTTACGACAATTGTCGTAAGCAGATCGTAAGCAGACCGTGTTCTCCTAATGTCTTCCTCGCATGATAATCGTACCTAAAACATAACTAAAAAGGAACACGCACAGACTTCTCTTTACACCTATTTTAACCTGAGTTCGACGAAAACATATCGCGCATGGCGCGGACGAAAAAAAAACCGATAAAAACAGGTAAAAACATTTAAAAACAGACTTTATTCAGCTACAGAATTAAAATATTATATGTTTTTATATGTTTTTTTATGTTTTTATCGGTTTTTGTTGGCTTCGTCCAAGATGCTACCGCTCAACAGAATTCAAAATATCTTTTGATTCTGTATTCGCTTAACCGCATCTTTCGTCCGCGCTTGCGCGATTAAATTCATCGAGTTCTCCCTATTTAATAGTACGTATCACGCTTTGCTATATGGAACTGCCAGCAATGACTCAGCAGATGCAGGAGCAAAAAAAAGGGTAATCAAGGAACACCCTGATTACCCTTTGTCATTACTGAAGCCCGATTTTCTCTGAATCCTTCTCTATCTTCTCGTTGCGAACGAACTCAGAAGCCTTAGGAGTGCGGTCTATAACTTTATGTAACCAGATGCCGTCATTGCTCTTCCAGATAGAAACTTCTCCCTTATCGTTCACTTTGAATCTATACACATAGATTTCCCAGTACTTAGTACCTTCACAATAAACCCACCATTTCCATTCCCAAAAGCCAATGGAATGTTCCCAGTCAGGTTCAACCCATTTGCCATCTGAATTTGAAGCAAGGTTCATAACACAGAGCTCGCTGCTACCATTTGTTGTGCATGTCCAGTACTCTCTTGTCTTGAACTTCTTCAAGTCTGTCTGACCAGCGCAAGCGCAGAGAAGCTGCCAGTATCTTGAACCGGAAACAGTGCTGCTGCTCAGTTCCTTGCATATTTCCTTGAAAGTGTTTGCATTTGGATAGTTTGCAGAATACTCTTCTGACTGATACTGAAAGGACGAAGCAATATATGCTTCATTGTTAATGTCGCTAACCAAAAAACCATCCTTGCCATATCCGAAAGGTCTGAGGCATACATAGTTCTTGCCTTTGAAAGTATAAACACATCCCGCAAGGAATGGCGAGTTGCTGCCTGCGTTCTCTGGCCAGAGCGAAGTTGGGATGTAGCGAATCTCAGAGATGTAGTTCTCAATGCCGATTTTTTTATCGAGATAAGCCTTTGCTAACACCGTGCCGTCATCTACCTTGTCGAAGTGGATGATGTTCTGCTCATTGCCAAGCGTATCTACCAGTATAGCCTGCCAGTTCTTGTTCACAAGCTTCATGCTTGCATTGGCTGGCTTCACAGCAGTGTTGAAGTGCGCGATAGCATCTTTCAGGTCTTCCACGCCGACATATACCACAGTTGGCTCTGCCTCGTAGATTGCCTTACCAATAGCAGTGCCGGTCACATTACCGTTATCGTCATATTTGAGCCAGTTCTTCTTTACGAAATCCACGCCATCCATCTTGATATCCTCGTCCTTGATGGTCTGCTCTGTGTTTTCATCCTTACCGTTGTTGTTGTTGTTGTTGATGATGTCATCATCGTCATCACCGCATGACGACAATAAGGCCATTGGCAGTGCCACTGCCACAAGTGCCATGAACTTAATAAAATTCTTTTTCATAATTATATTGTTAGTCTTGATTACACTTTGTCACTTACTTATCTTCTCCGATTCCTGCTCTAACTTCTCATTGCGAACGAACTCAGAAGCCTTAGGAGTACGGTCTTCAACTTCATCTAACCAGATGCCGTTGTTGCTCTTCCAGACAGAAGTTTCTCCCTTTTCGTTCACTTTGAATCTATACACATAGAGTTCCCAGCTCGAATAAGATTTTAATGTTACCCCAATATAATGTTGATCTTGTTTTCCCCCCCGAGCTTCAACAAATTTGCCATCTGAATTTGAAGCGAAGTTCATAACACAGATATCGTAGCCACTCGTTGTGCATGTCCAGTACTCTCTTGTCTTGAACTGCTTCAAGTCTGTCTGACCAGCACAAGCGCAGAGAAGCTGCCAGAATCTTGGACCAGAAACTGAGTTGCTCAGTTCCATGCGTATTTCCTTGCAAGTGTTTGCATTTGGATAGTTTGCTGTATTCCTTTCTGCCGTCCACGCATAGAGACATTGAAGCCATGTATAATTGTTAATGTCGCAAACCAAAAGACCATCCTTGCCATATCCAAATGAGCGTACACATGCATAGTTCTTGCCTTTGAAAGTATATACACATCCCGCACGGAATGGTGAGTTGCTGCCGAGAGCGTTTTCTGGCCAGAGGGAAATAGGAATGTAGCGAATCTCGGAGATGTAGCTCTCGATGCCGATTGTTTTATCAAGATAAGCCTTTGCTAACACCGTGCCGTCTTCTACCTTGTCGAAGTGGATGATGTTCTGCTCATTGCCAAGCGTATCTACCAAGACTACCTGCCAGTTGCCGTTTACTGACTTCATTTCCGCTTTGACTGGTCTCACAGCTGAATTGAAGTGCGCGAGAGCATCTTCCATGTTTTCCACGCCGACATATACCACAGTTGGCTCTGCCTCATAGATCGCCTTACCAATAGCAGTGCCGGTAACATTGCCGTTATCGTCATAATTGAGCCAGTTCTTCTTTACGAAGTCCACACCATCCATCTTGATATCCACTTCCTTGATGGTCTGCCCTGTGTTTTCATCTTTCCCGTTGTTGATGTCATCATCGTCATCGCCGCATGATGACAAGAAAGCCATTGGCAATGCTACTGCCACAAGTGCCATGAACTTAATAAAATTCTTTTTCATATCTTTCAATTAAATTTATAAGACCCACCCTAACCCTCCCTACAGGGAGGGGACTGAGTTACTCTATTCGCGGAGTAAGGGACCCACCCTAACCCTCCCTATAGAGGGAGGGGACAAGGTTACTCCATCGCGGATTTATTCATTCGCTTGTTCCGGAGGCACGGAGTTAAGTTAAAAGTTAAAAGTTAAAAGTTAAAAATTGACGCACCCCCTGTTCCGGAGGCATATAATTATGAATTATGCATTATGCATTATGAATTAATTAATGTTCCGGAGGCATGTTAATTGTTAATTATTAATTACTCTCCGCGAACAATCATTCGTCTTTTTACTCCTTTTAACTCCTTTTTACTTCTTTTAACTCCTTTTTAACTCAACTCCTTTTAACTCAACTCCTCTTTACTCAACTCCTTTTTACTCCTTTTTTTTACTCCTGTATGAATAATACTGTTTAGTAATCTGCAACAGGTCGCATACAATAGCCCCAAGCCTCGTAAGAGCCCTTAGTCACACCTTCGTTGTCCTTGTCAGCCACAAGAGCGTAAGCACCCTCGCTGCGGCGGTATGACTCATGGTCATGGTTATCGCTGCCGCTGATTTGCTTGCTTGGAGCAGCTGTCCAGTATCCACAGGCAGAACCGTTCTGGAGAAGCACAATGTCGAAGTTGCCATACTTCGCCTGGTTGTGAATGTAGTCGATACGTCCACCACAAGCAGGGAGATACATGGTGCCATTTTCAAGACCTTTGGATGTAGTGTTGTAGCCCTTGTGCATACCGTCAAACGCGTTGCCCTCAGGCACGTGGAAGCCAACAGGACATGGGTCGTAGATAGTCTTCACCACCTTCTTTGAGCGGTTGTCTGTATTCTGACCAATGCCCCAGAGGTCATGGTAAGGATCATGGTTCTTGCAATCTGTCCAAGTCATTGCCGACTTGATGTCGCATGTAGGATTCTGGATGGCATAGCCAATTGTCGCACCCCACTTGTCGGTAGTTGCGCAGAACTTCTCCTCCATCTTAGCGAGACCGAGGTTTAAGGCTGCACCGCCGGCAGCAGTACCTGCACCAGCAGCGGCTACAACAACAGTACCTGTACCAGCAGTTGCGACACCGACAGCCACAGCAGCTATGAAGATGATACCCTTGTTGACGTTGTCAAGCCATGCAGGCACAGCCCATGTAGTAAGGCTCTCGCAGTAGAATGATTTTCCGCCGTATGTATATACGCTTATGCTATTGCCTCCGATAGCACCCACCATCGGATCCTTGCGTCCCCACTGGTAGTAAGGGCTTGAACCATTGTGGTTCTTACCTTCGTCTGACCTGTACTCGCTACGCTGAGTGATGCGGACTGAAGACTGGTAATATACGAAGTCCTCAGTTTCTTTACCCTGTGCGAAATGGAGGTAGATGTCGCGTCCACGCACCGCATTAGCCTTGCTGGTGCTCTTCCAGCCGAGGTTGACAGGCATTGCCTTATATGAACCTGAGCCTGTAGCGACAGTGGCGCTGACGTTCTCGTCTGTCACCCAGATGTGCCAGCTCCATACGATGTGATTCTGCTCGTCATACACAGCAATCACAGCGTTGCCCTGGTCAATCTTGTCACGATCAACGCGGAAATCCACAAAGTCGCCACGCTGAGTCAGCTTCACGTCAGTCACCAGACCCTTTACGTCTTCCCACAAAAGAGCAGCGCGCTTGAGCTTAGTGTTGTACTGAATGAGAGGGCTGACAATCTGACGGTCGAGGTAGTCAACGAAGCTTGTACCCTTAGGAGCGCCAGTGTTTAGGTTGTAGTTTTTGTCAAGTCCGTATGCCTGAGGATTGGCAGAGCCATCCTTCATTGAGTTGCCATATATAGTAGGGAATGTGTAGTGACCAGGAGCGTCAATCACATAGCAGTTGGCTGTAGTGGTGCCGATGCTCTTGCCTGTGCCGAACTCATGGCGGCTCAAGTCGTAAGGTCCGCTTGACACACCACCCTTTGCCTCACGGCTTCGGAGAATTGCACTGTGCTCTACGCCCTTCTCTTCTGGCATAGCGTCGATGTCGATACTGATATTATCGCCAGTGATGCTTCCTTCGACCTCTGTGCCGACAATGACAGGTGTGCCATCGGCAAGACTCATGTGAAGCCAGCTTGCATCCTCATCGTGCATATTCATGCCATCGTAGCTCCAACCTATGTACTTCCATCTCAATGGTTCATAGTCGGCATGATCGCTCTCACTTGTCTTGTAGCTCTTGAGGTTGATGTCAGCTTTGCCGCCATCAGCACTCACATACTTGGCACGTTCATTGTTGTTGATGCCTTCCATCACCATGTAATAGCCATCCACATTCTCCTTGGTGTCGATGATGTACTCATGGGTAGTGCCGATGTTCCAGTACTTAGGATGACCTTCACTGCTGCCGATAGGAGCGGTGATAGTTACAACATTCTCCTCTTGGTCGCCATTGAAGATGATGTCAAGCTCCAAGGTGGCGTCTGAAGGAATCTGCTGCGGAATCATCATGAATGTGGCAGCGTCGCCAGTAACGTAGCAGTTGTACTCGCCCTGAGTGTCGAAGTCAGTCACAGCCACGCAGGTTGTCTTGCTGGGATCCACCTCCCACCATCCTGAGGTGTTCACCATGTCCTTCTCTTCCTGTCCGCCATTGTACTTGTCGAAGAAGTGGAGTGTACCCTTTTTGTGTACATTAGTCAGGCGCACCTCCTTTATGATGGCAGGCACGAAACCTGTAGAGCCGAGCTTCACCTTCACTGCTGTCATGGCGTGACGGAACTCAAGTGGTGTGGAGCCTTCCTGAGCATAGTTCTCGCCTGTGAATTTGCGAATCTGCTTAGCATAGAGCAGGTCCTCCTGCAGCTGGGCTGAGTCAGATGCAAGTTCATACTCAGCACGGAACTGATAGAGCCATGGGAGAGAACCAACATCGTTTTTCTCATTGTTGTAATCGTTGGTCTTGATTTCATAGTTCTCACTGTATGGGAACAATGCTCCGAACACACGGAGAGCAGTGAAGTCCTTTCTGTTCACGAAGAACTCGTTGCAGCTCCATTCCTCGCCGTCGGTAGTGACGGCTTCCATGTTCAGGAGTTCCACAGCAGTGTTCTTGCCGTTGCCCTGTGTGAAGCCCACCTGAGAGATAGACAGCTTACGAGTGTCGATAGACTGAGTTATGATGGCACGTGTACTGCGCTGATCGTCAAGACTGACACGCTCGCCGCTGATGCCATTCACCTCATGACTTATGATATTCACATGCTTGCCCTTGTCAGTCACGAAACTGGTAGGTATCATCTCGTCACGGTTCACACGGTTTATTGCTCTGCGAGAGCTTGCTGATTTTGTGCCATACCAGTCTTGCTCTTTCATTGTGGCAGAAAAGGTGAGGTTTGCCCCATCTTTGTCTCCCCCAAATAAATTCACGTCATCTGAGCAGGATGCGAGCATAAGGGATGCCGCTCCAAGAAGAATTGCTTTATTTATTCTATATTTCATAATCACTTATCTCTTTTTAATTCCACGTCCTCATTTTCTGTATCCCAATCCACAATACGTGGCTGGTAGCTCAACTGGTAGCCGTATGCAGTACCGTTCTCACGGTTTTGAGTACCGAACACGACGTCGATGTTGTAAATCTTGCCAGATTCGATCTTATTCAATGGGAAAGGAATATACACTAATTCTTTTTCCGATGCGTTTCCTACAATCCATGAGTTGTCATGAGTGTTGCGGATGTTCACATTCATGATAATGCCCGCGCCATTGCGGTTGGCAAATGATGTCCATGGCTTGATCTGCTGTGGAATCAGATGTGGCTCATGTCCCTTATCCACTACAGGCTGGAAGTCGGTGGTGAGCTTCATAGGGCTGGAGAGATCCATCTCCACGTACTGGTTCAGTGGTGAGACAGGGCATGTCCATGCCTCGCTGAATGTGTCATCGGTGTCTGTCTTGTGCTTACCGTTTGTCTGAAGACCAAAGAAGTATGCCTTGTCAACATTCACTTCGAGCGTGTTGTCCGCAACCTTGGCGTTGAGCACCAGTCGTGGGAAGAGGTGGCGGAAGTTCAGCTCTACTTCCTTATCGTTAAACTCCTCTCCTGAGCAGTCGCGAGAGTATGCCATCATCACGTCGTTGAGGTCACCACTGTTGTAGTAGTATTCTTTGTTTATTGCGTCATACTCTGTTTCCTTCACTATGCGCTCAATCTCGTGAGGACGTTCTTTCTCCAGGAATTGCATTTGGGACTTACAATCCTCTGGCTCTATGAACGCGAGGAACGAGACTGGATTAGACATGTAAGGAGCCCAAGACAGCTTGTTTTCGTAGTCCCAAGTCAAAAGGTCGTCCTGATTACGAGTGAGCATGATAGGAGCGGGTACTCCAACCTCTGACACGGTTACTAAGTCGTCGTAGGAGGTCCTGGTATACGAAAATCCAAGCAGCTGGATAGTGTAGTTCTTTTCCATTGGTTGCTGTGTCCATGCGTAGAGGTACGCTTTTCTTGCGGCATCCTCATTAACTGTGGCACGTGTTAATGGAAACAGGTTACTGGTAAACTCAATATAGCCAGAGGCGTTCTCGCCCGGAAGCTCTGGACCTGGACCATCAGGAGTAACCTCGTCGTTGTCCTTTGAGCAGCCTGCCATTATGAGGGGCAGGCACATTAGCATAAATAATTTTCTCATATTGTTGTTCTTTTATTTCAAGATAAGATTGACATTCTTCTCTACCCATGGAGTCACGACAGGCGTGTATGACGCACGGTAGCCGAGTGATCCATCTGCATTGAAGATGGTGTTGAATGTGATGTCTATAGTGTAGATGTTGCCAGAAGCAAGCTCTGAGTTGTCGAGTGGCATATACACCTCGCCAAACCCTGATTCAGAGCCAACGAGATAAGTGTTGCTTGCCTTACTGCGCACACGAGCCATAATCTTGATGCCTGCACCATCTTTGTTTGCTGCTGATGTCCAAGGCTTCACTGTCTGAGGCACTACGAATACACCTCTGTTCTGCAAGTAAGCAGGAGACTCAGTCACTTTAACCTCATTGTCCAAGGCAAGAGCCACGTCAACAGTAGCAGTCTTGTCGTTAGGGGTGTAGGCTGTCCATGCTGGCTTTACCTCGTTGAAGTCATACTCCGATGCCGAAACCAAGCCCATGATCTTTGCTGACTGAACAGTCACTTCAAGGTCGTTGGCATTCACCAAAGCAGCGCGTACCTGCATCATAGGCATCACATGCTCAAAGTCAAGCTCAATCTTGGTACTGTCATTCAGGTAGCTGTTTGGGTCGAGGCGCAGAGCCTTGGCAAAGAGCAGGTCGTTGGTGTCCTCACTCTTCACAATGCCGTCATTGTCGGCTGGCATCTCCACTCGAAGGGTTGGGAGCTTGTTCTTTGTACCGATAGTGGCAAGACCGGCTCCCTCGCCTGCAATGCCATAGAAGGATACTGGGTACTTGATCAGCGCAGCCCACTTGAGCATGGCATTCGTCTTGCTGTCCTCATAGTCCCACATGCTCTCGTCGTCCTTGTTGCGAGTCACATCTACGCCCTGGGCAGTCTTCGACTTCGTGTTGCCAAACACGCTGTAGCCCAATGCGGTATTGAAACCGTACACTTTGAACTTGTCAAGGGTGCTGTTCACGCCTGCCAAGTCCTTGAGATTGGCATCAAACTCCACGTACACAGTACTGTTGTTGTCATCGAGTAACATCCACTCCTGTACGTTGTCTTCGTCATCGTCGCCCGAACATGCTGTCACCATTGGTGCCAACATCATTGCTCCGAGCAACACTTTGTAAAATCCGTTTCTATTCATAATATAATATTTATTAATTTATTTCAATTCAAATTAGAAGTAGGCGACTTCTCCGTTATAATCATACTTTTGAGGTTGTTTCTCCCTCACTGGTCTGATTGGCAACGCATACGACTGCTGCAGCTTCAAGTCTTTAATTACACGTGGTGTGTATTTCACGCCTTTCTTCTCGCCATAGTCGTTGTATGAATCAGTACCTCGGAAGTTTATCACGTATGCACCCTTCTCACCATCCTCCTTCTGATTGATGGCAGGAGATGAAGTCCAGTATAAGCCTTGATCGCCATTGAACATGATGAGGTCGTTGATGTTGTTGTTGACAGCAGCACCTGGCTCTGAGGCTGACCAGAAGCCACGATAGCCGAGAGCTGGGAAATGCAATGTTTTGCCGCTGTTGGTATTCTTGCCTGTGGCATGTACGAAACTGAGGAAGGTCGATTCGTCGTTAATGGCGCTCATCGCACGTGCTGATGGCACGCAGTAGCCAGCAGGACATGGGTCGTATATGCTCTTCACGACTGGTCGGTTCTTCTCATCATAGTCTATCTGACCAGCATTCCACAGGTTGCCCACTCCATCGTGATTCACCCACGAGATTGGGTCGCGCATCAGTATGTTAGGATGCTGGATGCCGTAGTTGACCGAAACGCCGTGATTCTTCATCTCCCTGCACCAATCCGTGCCGCCCTTGAACAGCGAAGAGTTCGCTATCGCTGCACCGAAGTTTACACTTCCTGCCGAGGCATTGCCAAAGATAGACGATGCCGCTGTGCCCGCCATACTTAAGTATGCACAAGAGAAATCGCCTAACGCTAAGGTTGGAGCAGGAGTTGTAATCGGCGTTAAAGTGAAAATATCCATTATGGCATACCAAGTTACACGTCCGTCATGTATATGGGAGCGATAGTTCAAATCTATATAATGGGTTCCAACACCTTTTTCATTTGATAAAAGATATCCCTCATTGTCAAATACTGTACTATGAATAGTCGCCTTTTCTATACGCGGAGCTTTATTGATAAAATCGGCGTTTGCTCCCTCAAATACTCGATTTTCTATATCATGTTCTATTGTAGCACTGCTTTCAACATATTCAGTTCTAATAGGTTTTTCGCTAATGTCATAATATTTACCGTTGATTTCTGTTTTAGTTTCAAGCATCTCCTGATAATCATTCTTGAGCGAAGAGTAATTCTTGTAGGCTGTACCAATAGCATAACCCGTAAGAAAACCGTTGAGACCCACCAATGCACCCTGGATGCACAATTCTACGCAGTCTGAACCATACTCTACATGCAACTCCGAATGCAAACCGAGTGCTGCGGCATCGTCACCTGCCTGATAGAATGGCTTAGGCTGTGCCTGTGCATCATCATCGCTGCCTGTAGGCATGTTGGTACTGGTGGCACCCGGGAACGGATCCTTGCGACCCCAATTATAGTAGGTAGCGTTGCCCATCGTGTTATCATACGCATCCAAAGCAGGCGTTGAGTTCTGACGGATGCGGATGCATGCTTGCTTCGACAAGTGTTCTGGCATGGTGATGCGGACAGCAGCCTCACGACCTATCTGTCCACTTGCATTCGCAGTAGAGCACCAGCCGAGGGTGAGCGGCATGAAGTCAACCTGCTCGCCGTGCTGGTTCTTATCCTCAATAGGTTCGGCAAGCGTTGCCTTCTCGTCTGTCACCCAGATGTGCCAGCTCCATGCCACATTGTTGCCGTCCATGGCAGCAATCACAGCATTGCCCTGGTCGATATTGTCGGCAAGTATCTCAAACTCAATGGCGTTGCCGTCATCCACGAGTTTGATGCTATTAGGATCGATAAGGTTTTCCACATCTTCCCACACGAGTGAGGCGTGGGAGAGGTTGATGCCGTTGTTCCTTATCATCGGTGCAGTGATAGCCTTGCCATTGTGAGTCATGAAGTTATTCTTTGTCTCGCAATGCTTGTAGCCTGCCTTGTCGGTATAGGCATCCTGGTTGGTCTTGCCATCGACGATAGCGTTGCCGTAGGCTGTTGGTATGCGGTACTTGCCCGGTGCATCGACAACGTAGCAGTTGGCTGTTGTCTGTGCGCATGGAGCGTTGAGATAGTCATGGCGTGAGAGGTCGAATGCCTCACCGTTGTGGCCGAGTGGTGTTCTGTAGCGAAGGAACTCACGGTGAGGTGCGTTCGTCATCGTTTTGGCAGCATTGAGCTTGACATATACAGACGTTGTGTCCCTCGTGCCCTCTGTAGGTGATATTGACATTCCTGCAGGCACATTGGTTGCGCCGCCGTTCATCCATGTCTTTCCGCCGTCGCTGCTGTAGCTCTGCACAATCCAGCGCACAGGGGTGAGTTCACCATCCTTGCTTATGTGGTAGCTGATCACCTTGGCTTCGTTTTCACCGCCAGCAGGAGTGAACTCCTTAGGTTCCTCGACTTCAAGTATGTAATCGTCATCACCTTCATGATCCATGAGTGTGTACGTTATGCTCTGACCTGCCTCCCATGCTGGAGTGCCGGAAGTGGCGAGCGAGGCTGTGAGTGTCTTTGTGCCGTTAGTGTTTTCCTCACCCTCGGTGTAATCCTCGTACGCGATAGTGACTTTGGCATTTGGCGTAAGCTTCTGTGGCAGGAGCATGAAGGTGCTCTCGCCGCCATTGATGATGATGTTCTCTGCGCCTGTCACGTTGAAGTCGAGTGAGCATGACACCTTGCCTGTGGCTCCATCGGACAGATCCCAGCGACGATTGCTGAAACTGTACGTGCCCGAAGTCGATATGCCATCAATGCTGATAGACTTGATGACGGACATAGGCAACTGCTGAGAGCCTACCTTGAAGCGTATTGCTGTGAGGAGGTGGTCGAACGTGAGATGAACGGTCTCCTTCTGCTCTGTGCCGAGTCCATGACTTTCCACTGCATAGAGGAGGTCGCTCTGATCGGCTGACGATTCAGGAGTGGTATAAGACATTGTGCCTGCAACTGGGTCGATAGTGTAGCTCTCGCTGCTTGGATAGATGGCATGGAGTGTGCGAGAGACAGCGTTGCTGTTCTGCTGGATATGGCTGCCGCCCCATGTGAATCCGTCTTCGGTATAGGCTGTGTATGGCTCGCCGACTATGGACTTGCCGTCGGATGTCTGGACATACTCAAAGACTGACATTGGCTTCTGTGCCAACTCAGTAAGCATTGCGCCACGAGTCTTTGCGTCATTCTTGCCCTCCTCTGGCATAGGAACAGACTTGCCGAACATGCCGTCGAGGGTTGATACGCTCAGGCGTATGTCGTTGCGACCATCGATGGCGAGGTCGTAGAATCCTGCCTGCACACGCTGTCTCACATCAGCGGCGGAGCGTGTCTGTGGCTTTTTTGCCCCGAAGAAGTCCTGCTTAGCTATCGAAGCAGTGAAATAGATTTCATCGAGCTTGCTCTCTTTTGGTGCATTGAGGGACATGTCATCAACGCATGATGACAATACTGCAGTAGCACCCAAGAGTACAAATATGTGTTTCATTTTTATATTCATATAATTTCATTTTAGGAGATAAAGAGAAGTTAGAAGAAGTTAGAAGGAGTTAAAAGGAGTTAAAAGACGAATGACTGTTCGCGGCATTAATTAACAATTAATAATTAACATGCCTCCGGAACAGAGTGTCAAACTTTTAACTTTTAACTTAACTCCGCGATGGAGTAACTCAGTCCCCTCCCTGTAGGGAGGGTTAGGGTGGGTCTTGGCCTTTTACTTCTCCCTCACCGGTCTGATAGGCAACGCGTACGAAGACTGCAGTTTCAAGTTGTTCACCACACGTGGTGTATATTTGTAGCCCTCATCGCCATAGTTATCGATAGTCTCGTTGCCGCGGAAGTTGACTGCGTATGCACCCTTTTCGCCATCGTTCTTTTGACTAATGGCAGGAGATGAAGTCCAGTACATGCCCTCCTCGCCATTGAAGAATATCAGCTCGTTGATGTTGTTGGTTGCTGTTGCGCCAGGTTCGGACGCATCCCAGAAGTAGCGGAAGCCAAGGACTGGGAAATGAATATCCTTTGAGCTGGTGGCAGTTCTGTATGTCGCCTTTTTGAAGCTTTTAGCTGTAGTCGAGTCATTGAAGTTGCTCATGTCTCTCTGCGATGGCACGCAGTAGCCTGCAGGACATGGGTCGTAGATGCTCTTCACCACTGGTCGGTTCTTCTCATCATAGTCTATCTGACCAGCATTCCACAGATTGCCCACTCCATCGTGGTTCACCCACGAGATAGGGTCGCGCAAGAGGATGTTAGGATGCTGTATGCCATAGTTGACAGACACACCATGACTGGACATGTGTCTGCACCAGTCTGTGCTACCCCTGAACAAAGATGAGTTTGACAACGCTGCCATGAAGCCCGAGTCCCCTGATGGCATTGATTGACCAATAGTTATCATAAATGCTCCGCTGTAATTACCAATAGCTGGCGCAAGCAAAAGCGGATTAGTAACATTAGGTAAAAGAGTATATGCCTCAACTGAATGTAAGGCATATTGAACTCCCCCCTTTATTTCTTCAATTTTCAAGAAATATTTTGCAGTGCCTTGGGCATCTTTACAAAGGTATCCAGAACCAAGTACTTGGTGATTGTCGATAAATTTAACATTCGGTGCATCTTCGGTCCATTTATAAAAAATGTCTCTCAATTTAGTACCACTATCATCAAGCGCATATCTTTTGCCATGTTCCATAGTTTTCAAATAGTAATCTCGCCAGCCTGCGATTTTTTCTTTTGATGGTTGCAAAAGCTGTCCGTCCACTTTCATGGCGTCAATGGCTTCCATCTGACTTGAATATTCTTTAGTGTATTGCATGTATTTCCTGACATTTCCTATTGTAATACCAGTCATAAATCCGTTAAGACCAACCAAAGCACCTTGCAACAGCAAGCTTTTCCAGTCGGAGCTATATTCTGTATGCAATTCAGCGTGCATTCCGAGTGCTGCGGCATCGTCACCAGCCTGATAGAATGGCTTAGGGAGAGCAGATGCATTCTCATCGCTACCAACAGGCATTTCCGAACTCATAGCGCCAGGGAACGGATCCTTGCGTCCCCAGTTGTAGTAGGTCGCATTGCCCAATGTATTGAAATACTTATCTTGAGCAGGAGTTGTTTTCTGACGGATGCGGACGGATGCTTGCTTCGCCAAGTGTTCTGGCATGGTGATGCGGACAGCTGCCTCACGACCTATCTGTCCACTTGCTTTCGCAGTAGAGCACCAGCCGAGGGTGAGTGGCATGAAGTCAACTCGCTCGCCGTACTTGTTCTTATCCTCAATAGGTTCGGCAAGCGTTGCCTTCTCATCTGTCACCCAGATATGCCAGCTCCATGCCACATTGTTACCGTCCATGGCAGCAATGACAGCGTTGCCCTGGTCGATTTTGTTGGCAGGTATCTCAAACTCGATGGCGTTGCCGTCATCCACGAGTTTGATGCTATTATGGTCGATAAGTTCATCCACATCTTCCCACACGAGTGACGCGTGGGAGAGATTGATACCGTTGTTCTTTATCATCGGCGCAGTGATAGCCTTGCCGTTGTGAGTCATGAAGTTATTCTTTGTCTCGCAGTTCCTGTAGCCTGCCTTGTCGGTATAGGCATCCTTGTTGGTCTTGCCATCGACAATGGCGTTGCCGTAGGCTGTTGGTATGCGGTACTTGCCCGGAGCATCGACAACGTAGCAGTTGGCAGTTGTCTGTGCGCATGGAGCGTTGAGATAGTCATGGCGTGAGAGGTCGAATGCCTCGCCGTTGTGGCCGAGTGGTGCCTTGTAGCGGAGGAAGTCACTGTGAGGTGCTAATACGCTGTCGGCAACATTGAGTGAGACATTTATAGACATTATTGTATCTTCACTCATGCCCTCTGTAGGTGAGATTGACATTCCCTTAGGCACATTGGTTGCGCCGCCGCTCATCCATGTATTGCCGCCGTCGCTGCTGTAGCACTGTACCATCCAGCGCATTGGTGTGCGTTCACCATCTTTTTGACGGTAGCTGATAACATTGATATCCTGCTTGCCACCTTGGGGAGAAAACTCCTTAGGTTCCTCGACTTCAAGTATGTACTCATCATCACCTTCAAACTCCATGAGTGTGTAGGTGATGCACTGGCCTGCCTCCCAACCTGGGGTGCTGGAAGTGGCGAGCGAGGCTGAGAGTGTCTTTATGCCGCTGGTGCTTTCCTCACCTTCGGTGTAATCCTCGTACTCGATAGTGACTTTGGCATTTGGTGTAAGTTTCTGTGGCAGGAGCATGAAGGTGCTCTCGCCGCCATTGATGATGATGTTCTCTGCGCCTGTCACATTGAAGTTGAGTGGGCATGACACCTTACCTGTGGTTGCATTGGACAGATCCCAGCGATGATTGTTGAAATTGTATGTGCCCGAAATAGATATGCCATCAATGCTGATTGACTTGATGATGGACATAGGGTGCTGCAGGTAGCCTACCTTGAAGCGTACTGCGGTGAGTAGGTGGTCGAACGTGAGGTGAACGGTCTCCTTCTGCTCTGTGCCGAGTCCTTGATTTTCCACTGCATAGAGGAGGTCGCTCTGGTCGGCTGGCGATTCAGGAGTGGTATAAGACATTGTGCCTGCGGCAGGGTCGATGGTGTAGCTCTCACTGCTTGGATAGATGGCATGGAGGGTGCGAGAGACTGCTTTGCTGTTCTGCTGGATGTGGCTACCTCCCCATGTGAATCCGTCTTCGGTATAGGCTGTGTATGGCTCGCCGACTATGGTCTTGCCGTCGGTTGTCTGGACATACTCAATGACTGACATTGGCTTCTGAGCCAACTCAGTGAGCATTACGCCACGAGTCGTGACTTTGCTCTTGCCCTCCTCTGGCATAGGGGCTGGCTTGCCGAACATGCCGTCGAGGGTTGATACACTCAGGCGTATGTCGTTGCGACCATCGATGGCGAGGTCATAGAATCCTGCCTGCACACGCTGTCTCTCATCAGCGGCAGAGCGTGTCTGTGACTGTTTTGCCCCGAAGAAGTCCTGCTTAGCTATCGAAGCTGTGAAATAGATTTCATCGAGCTTGCTCTCTTTTGGTGCATTGAGGGACATGTCATCAACGCATGATGACAGTACTGCCGTAGCACCAAAGAGTACAAATATGTGTTTCATTTTTATATTCATATAAATAATAATACATATTTACTTTATTCGTTTCATATCCCGGATGGAGTCCTCCCCCTTGGGGGAGTTAGAGGGGGCTTCCCTTCTCCCTCACCGGTCTGATAGGCAACGCATACGAAGGTTGAAGCTTCAAATCGTTAGTTACACGAGGATGATACTTAACGCCTTCCTTGCCTATCTCGTCCCAGGACTCGTTACCGCGGAAGTTGACGGCGTATGCACCCTTTTCACCATCCTCATCTTGGTTGATTGAAGGAGATGAGGTCCAGTAGAATCCCTGTTCACCATTGTAGTATATCATTTCGTTGATGTTGTTGGTGACTGCGGCACCTGGCTCTGATGCGCCCCAGAAGTTGCGGCATCCAAGTGCAGGGAAACTGACGTATTGGCTTTTTACTGTTTCCTTGGCTGTTGACAACTTGATGTTTATGCCTGTTGTCGCATCTGTCAGTCCACTCATGTCTCTCTGTGATGGCACGCAGTAGCCAGCAGGACATGGGTCGTAGATGCTCTTCACGACAGGTCGGTCCTTCTCATCATAGTCTATCTGACCTGCATTCCACAGGTTGCCAACACCATCGTGATTCACCCACGAGATAGGGTCGCGCAAGAGGATGTTAGGATGCTGTATGCCGTAGTTCACGCTCACGCCATGACTCGACATCTCTCTGCACCAGTCTGTGCTGCCAGAGAACAGGGAGGCATTGGTGAATACAGAACCGATATGGAATCCAGATGAGAGAGCTACGCCTACTCTTGCCATTAAACTCTTACTGTAATTAGCAACGGAAGCCGCCTCACTCACATATTCCACAGCATGAGGTGCCATGATTCTAAAATAGCCTTCAGGTGATTCCCCCCAAGGGAATACCAATACGGGTTTGTTCGTGACATTATCTACTATGGTAACAGCTTTATCTACAACACCTGAATAACCTTTAGCATATACTGTGATATTTTTAATGTTATATCCCTTACTCTGTATTATTTTAGCCATCGACTCTGGCATTGCTTTTTCAACTCTGCCATTGGAAACATTAGTCATAAATTCTCGCATAAACTCATCCTTATCGTAATAATCAACAGGCTCAAAATGCTCTGCCAATGCCTCCTTAGCCACTTTTGGAGTTGTTTTTGCAGCCTCCTTATAGTAATTGTACACATGCTTAATCGCCATACCTGTCATGAATCCGTTAAGACCCACGAGAGCACCCTGTCCGAGCAATGACCACACATTGGTGCTGTACTCTGTATGCAATTCTGCGTGCATTCCGAGTGCTGCGGCATCGTCACCAGCCTGATAGAATGGCTTAGGGAGTGCGGATGCAGTCTCGTCGCTACCATAAGGTGTTTCTGTGCTCATGGCACCAGGGAACGGATCCTTGCGTCCCCAATTATAGTAGGTGGCATTGCCCATATTATTTCGGTACACATCCGTAGCAGGCGTAGAGTTCTGACGGATGCGGATGCATGCTTGCTTCGACAAGTATTCTGGCATGGTGATGCGGACAGCTGCCTCACGGCCTATCTGTCCACTTGCTTTCGCAGTAGAGCACCAGCCGAGGGTGAGCGGCATGAAGTCAACCTGCTCGCCGTACATGTTCTTGTCCTCAATAGGCTCGGCAAGCGTTGCCTTCTCGTCTGTCACCCAGATGTGCCAGCTCCATGCCACATTGTTGCCGTCCATGGCAGCAATCACAGCATTGCCCTGGTCGATTTTGTCGGCAAGTATCTCAAACTCAATGGCGTTACCGTCATCCACGAGCTTGATGCTATTATGGTCGATAAGTTCTTCCACATCTTCCCATACGAGGGTGGCGTGGGAGAGGTTGATGCCGTTGTTCCTTATCATCGGCGCTGTGATAGCCTTGCCGTTGTGAGTCATGAAGTTGTTCTTTGTATCGCAATGCTTGTAGCCTGCCTTGTCGGTATAGGCATCCTGGTTGGTCTTGCCATCGACGATGGCGTTGCCGTAGGCTGTTGGTATGCGGTACTTGCCCGGTGCATCGACAACATAGCAGTTGGCAGTTGTCTGTGCGCAAGGCGCGTTGAGATAGTCATGACGTGAGAGGTCGAATGCCTCACCGTTGTGACCGAGCGGTGTTCTGTAGCGAAGGAATTCACGGTGAGGTACGTCCTCCACCGTTTTGGCTACATTGAGTGAGATATTTACAGATGTTGTGTCCCTTGTGCCCTCTGTAGGTGATATTGACATTCCTGCAGGCACATTGGTTGCGCCACCGCTCATCCATGTATTGCCGCCGTCGCTGCTGTAGCTCTGCACCATCCAGCGCATTGGTGTGCGTTCACCTTCTTTTTGGCGGTAGCTGATAATATTGATATCCTGTTTGCCACCTTTGGGAGAAAACTCCTCTGGTTCCTCGACTTCAAGTATGTACTCATTATTACCTTCATGATCCATGAGTGTGTAGGTGATGCTCTGTCCTGCCTCCCATGCTGGGGTGCCGGAAGTGGCGAGCGAGGCTGTGAGTGTCTTTGTGCGGGTGGTGCTTCCCTCACCTTCGGTGTAATCCTTGTATGCGATAGTGACTATGGCATTTGGCGTAAGCTTCTGAGGCAGGAGCATGAAGGTGCACTGACCACCATTGATGATGATGTTCTCTGCGCCTGTCACATTGAAGTTGAGTGGGCATGACACCTTGCCTGTGGTTGCATTGGACAGATCCCAGCGACGATTGCTGAAACTGTATGTGCCCGATATTGATATGCCATCAATGCTGATAGACTTGATGATGGACATAGGCAGTTGCTGAGAACCTACCTTGAAGCGTACCGCAGTAAGGAGGTGGTCGAACGTGAGATGAACGGTCTCCTTCTGCTCTGTGCCGAGTCCATGACTTTCCACTGCATAGAGGAGGTCGCTCTGGTCGGCTGGCGATTCAGGAGTGGTATAAGACATTGTGCCTGCAGCAGGGTCGATAGTGTAGCACTCGCTGCTTGGATAGATGGCATGGAGTGTGCGAGAGACAGCGTTGCTGCTCTGCTGGATGTGGCTGCCGCCCCATGTGTATCCGTCTTCGGTATAGGCTGTATATGGTTCGCCGACTATGGTCTTGCCGTCGGATGTCTGGACATACTCAATGACTGACATTGGTTTCTGAGCCAACTCGGTGAGCATTGCGCCACGAGTCTTAGCGTTATTCTTGCCGTCCTCTGGCATAGGGACGGACTTGCCGAACATGCCGTCGAGTGTTGATACACTCAGGCGTATGTCATTACGACCATCGATGGCGAGGTCATAGAATCCCGCCTGCACACGCTGCCTCGCATCAGCGACAGAGCGTGTCTGTGACTTTTTTGCCCCGAAGAAGTCCTGCTTGGCTATCGAAGCTGTGAAATAGATTTCATCGAGCTTGTTCTCTTTTGGTGCATCGAATGACAGGTCATCAACACAGGATGACAGTACTGCCGTAGCACCAAAGAGTACAAATATGTGTTTCATTTTTATATTCATATAATTTCACTTAAGAAGTTAAAGAGAAGTTAGAAGAAGTTAGAAGGAGTTAAAAGGAGTTAAAAGACGAATGATTGTTCGCGGCATTAATTAACAATTAATAATTAACATGCCTCCGGAACATTAATTAATTCATAATGCATAATGCATAATGCATAATTATATGCCTCCGGAACAGAGTGTCAAACTTTTAACTTAACTCCGTGCCTCCGGAACCCGTGAACGAATAACTCCGCGATGGAGTAACTCAGTCCCCTCCCTCTATAGGGAGGGTTAGGGTGGGGCCCTTACTCCGTGATGGGGTAACTCAGTCCCCTCCCTCTACAGGGAGGGTTAGGGTGGGTCCTATCTTCCCTTCTCCCTCACCGGTCTGATTGGCAGCGCATACGACTGCTGCAGCTTCAAGTCTTTAATTACACGTGGTGTGTATTTCACGCCTTTCTTCTCGCCATAGTCATCGATCGAGTCTTCGCCACGGAAGTTGATGGCGTATGCACCCTTCTCACCATCCTCATCCTGGTTGATGGCAGGAGACGAGGTCCAGTACATGCCCTGTGAGCCATTGAACATGATGAGGTCGTTGATGTTGTTGTTGACAGCAGCACCTGGCTCTGAGGCTGACCAGAAGTTACGATAACCTAAGCCTGGGAACTGTATGGCCTTGCCGTTGCTTGAGATCTTAGCTGTTGCTCCTCGGTAGTTGGTATATGTAGTCGTATCATTCAAATTGCTCATGTCTCTTGCCGAAGGCACGCAGTAGCCTGCAGGACATGGGTCGTAGATGCTCTTCACCACTGGTCGGTCCTTCTCGTCATAGTCTATCTGACCTGCATTCCAGAGGTTGCCAACGCCGTCGTGATTGATCCATGAGATAGGGTCGCGCATCAGTATGTTAGGATTCAGGATGCCGTAGTTGATAGAAACGCCATGATCGGTCATCTCCCTGCACCAATCCGTACCGCTTGTGAACATAGAGCTATGTGACAACACGTTGCCTAAGTCGAAAGTTGAGCTTAACATCTGATGCGTCGCTGTCATAATGGCTCCGCTGAAGTCACCGATGCACATTGCAGGTGCCACTGGTATTTGTGCGTCGACGCCATAGATATTGAAGAGGAAATCACCAACTTTATCACCATTGGTTATCTGCAAGAATTGTGTAGGCACGCCTTTTTCGTTTAGGATAAGCGTTCCATCACCAATTTTATCCATATGATGTGCTACTGTAGTTCCAGAATGTACACGGCTTCCAATGTATCTTGCATAGTAGTCGTTATTTACGCTATTATTTTTAACTTGGTCTAAGACCTCGTTAACAGTGTAAGTTTCAGTTTCAGTTTTCATGTATCCTCTAAGTGTGCGAGTGGTCGGATCTTGTGCTTTTAACTTGTAGCCATTGTAAAGTTCCCCTGCCTGTGCCTCGAAATTCTTTACTTCCTTGAAGTGATTCATTACGTTCTTGATGGTCACACCTGTCAGGAATCCGTCCAAACCAATGATGGCTCCTTGAGCAAGCAGGCTCTTCCAGTCGGAACCATACTCTACGTGCAGTTCTGCGTGCAATCCAAGCGTTGCGGCATCTGTACCTGCCTGATAGAAAGGCTTTGGGGCATCTTGAGCATTATTGCTGCTGCCTACAGGGAAGTATGTGCTCGCTGCTCCAGGGAATGGGTCTTTACGTCCCCAGTTGTAATAGGTTGCATTGCCCTCAACATTCTCCATGACATCACTTGCAGGCGTAGAGTTCTGACGGATGCGGAAGCTTGCTTGGTTCGACAAGTGTTCTGGCATAGTGATGCGGACAGCTGCCTCACGACCTATCTGTCCACTTGCATTCGCAGTAGAGCACCAGCCGAGGGTGAGTGGCATGAAGTCAACCTGTTCGCCAAACTTGTTCTTGTCCTCGATAGGCTCTGCAAAAGTTGCCTTCTCGTCTGTAACCCAGATGTGCCAGCTCCACACAACAGTGTTGCCATCCATAGCTGCAATGACTGCATTGCCTTGGTCGATATTGTCAGCAAGTATCTCGAACTCAATGGCGTTGCCATCATCAACGAGCTTGATGCTATCAGGATTGATGAGATTCTGCACGTCCTCCCATACGAGGGTGGCGCGAGAGATGCGGACGCCGTTGTTCCTTATCATCGGCGCAGTGATAGCCTTGCCATTGTGAGTCATGAAGTTATTGCCATCCGAGTGCTTGTAGCCTGCCTTGTCGGTATAGGCATCCTTGTTGGTCTTGCCATCGACGATAGCGTTGCCGTAGGCTGTTGGTATGCGGTACTTGCCCGGTGCATCGACAACATAGCAGTTGGCTGTTGTCTGTGCGCAAGGAGCATTGAGATAGTCATGGCGTGAGAGGTCGAATGACTCACCGTTGTAGCCGAGCGGTGTTCTGTAGCGAAGGAAATCACGGTGAGGTGCGTTCGTCATCATTTTGGCAGCATTGAGCTTGACATTTATAGACATTATTGTATCTTCACTCATGCCCTCTGTAGGTGAGATTGACAATCCAGCAGGCACATTGGTTGCGCCGCCTGACATCCATGTTCTGCCACCGTCGCTGCTATAGCTCTGCACCATCCATTTCATTGGGGTGCGGATGCCTCCTGCCTGATGGTAGCTGATCACATTTACAGATTGTTCGCCGCCATCTGCGGCGAAGTCTTCGGGTGCTTCCACATCGAGGATGTACTCGTTGTCTGCTTCACGATCCATCAGCGTGTATGTAATGCACTGACCTGCCACCCATGCTGGGGTACTGGCAGTAGCGAGCGTGGCTGTAAGAGACTTTGTGCCCTTCGTGCTTTCGTCGTCACCAGTATAGTCCTCGTAGAAAATGGTCACTTTTGCGTTTGGCGTAAGTAGCTGAGGCAGAAGCATGAAAGTGTTCTCGCCTCCATTGATGATGGTATTCTCCACGCCAGACACGTTGAAGTTGAGCGGACACATCACACCATTTGTTCCACTGCCAAGAGTCCAAGTTTTGCTGTTGAAATCGAATGTGCCTGTGGTTGCGATGCCATCAATGGCAATGGTATTAATCACCGACATTGGCAACTGCTTTTTGCCTATCTTGAAGCGAACAGATGTGAGAAGGTGATTGAATGTAAGATTTAACGAGTCTTTCTTCTGATTGCTGAGTTCTTGATCTGCGCTTGCATAGAGAAGGTCGCTCTGGTTTGATGCATAAAAAGGTGTGCTGTACAGAACTGTTTTGTCAGCAGCATTGATAGTGTAGCTCTCGCTGCTTGGATAGATGGCATGGAGTGTGCGAGAGACAGCGTTGCTGTTCTGCTGGATATGGCTACCTCCCCATGTGTATCCGTCTTCGGTATAGGCTGTGTATGGCTCGCCGACTATGGTCTTGCCGTCGGATGTCTGGACATACTCAATGACTGACATTGGCTTCTGAGCCAACTCGGTGAGCATTGCGCCACGAGTCTTAGCGTTATTCTTGCCGTCCTCTGGCATAGGGGCGGACTTGCCGAACATGCCGTCGAGTGTTGATACACTCAGGCGTATGTCGTTGCGACCATCGATGGCGAGGTCGTAGAATCCTGCCTGCACACGCTGTCTCTCATCAGCGGCGGAGCGCGTCTTTGGCTTTTTTGTGCCGAAGAAGTCCTGCTTAGCTATCGAAGCTGTAAAATAGATTTCATCGAGTTTGCTCTCTTTTGGTGCATTGAGGGACAGGTCATCAACACAGGATGACAGTACTGTCGTAGCACCAAAAAACACTAATATGTGTTTCAGTTTTCTATTCATATAATGCAAATATTATTTATTTGTATCCCCGTTACAATTCACCACCACGTTGCAATTATCTCAACGTTGGATTACATGAGTTCAAGTTCGCAGAAAGATATATTATGCTTTGCGACTTTGCAGATGCTGTCTGCATGAGACTCATGTTTCCCACAATACCAGAATTGTTTTACAGCTCTGGTTTTTCTTGTTATAATTTGCAAAGTTTACAAAAAATCATTTATTTATATACTATGTGTAAAGTAAAATGTTTTCAATCTATACATTTTTATGTTCTGCCAGAAAGGATATTCCTTTTTTGCCACCTCTGCATTACAAATGTCCTTTCCCCACACACACTTAACTTAACGTGAACTCGACGAATTTAATCGTTTAACCGCATTGTTGACTTCGTCCAAGATGCTACCGCTCAACAGAATTCAAAATATCTTTTGATTCTGTATTCGCTTAACCGCATTGTTGACTTCGTCCAAGATGCTACCGCTCAACAGAATTCAAAATATCTTTTGATTCTGTATTCGCTTAACCGCATCTTTCGTCCGCGCTTGCGCGATATGTTTTCGTCGAACTCAGGTTATTTATTTGTGAGGCGGTGTATCTAAACTTGTAGACGTTTCAAAGGTACAAAAAATCTCAGACTTCTTATTTGTAGTCTGAGATTTTTTATATACTAGTGTCAAATTCTATGTAGTTAACGCGAACTCGATGAATTTAATCGCGCATGGCGCGGACGAAAAAAAACATATAAAAACAAATAAAAAACGATAAAAACATACTTTATTCTGTGCATAAAAAAAACACTATAGGTTTTTATATTTTTTTCAAGGTTTTTATATGTTTTTTTCGTCCGCCGACTCGGCGATAAGTTTTCGTCGAACTCAGGTTAGTTACCTTTTTATATCTTGTATTTACTTCTTTATGCTTGATGTTGCTATCGGGAAGTTGAAGTAAGTATCTGGGAATGGCTCATCCTTGAGGGTGAAGTGCCACCACTCGTATTCGTAGAGCTTGAAGCCGTGGCTAAGCATCGCCTTTTGCAGAATCATGCGGTTGTCGTACTGCTCCTGGGTGATTGGCTTGTAGGCACCAATCTCCTGACCAGGCTGTACATCCGGATGTGAGGCAACACCGAAGTAGTCGAAGGTGCAGCCCATGTCAACCTCCTTCTCAAGTTTCATGTCAAAGAGGGTGAGGTCAACCGTCGAGCCGCGAGTGTGACCACTTTTCTCTGCCACATACTCACGAGGTACGATGACTGACTTCTCTAACTCCGGATAGAAATACTCCTTCATACGCACATCGGTAGTGTCCTTCGCCCACTTCATGAAGAAATCAACGGCACACTGTGGACGGTAGGCATCGAAGATCTTCAGACGGTAACCCTGCTTCACGAGATCATCGCTTACTGCCTTCAGTGAGTCGGCTGCCTGACGGGTGAGCAAAGCCACAGGTTCCAAGTAGCCAGGAATGCGCTCACCTATGAAGTTATAGGTACTGTAGTAGCGTATCTCAAGAATAGCATCGGGTATATGCTCCGCAATTAGTACAAACTGAGAGCTATCCAACTCAGGCTCCAGCTTCGTTTCTTCTTCCTTGTTGCACGCTGTAGCACAGAACAGTGTCACCAGCGCGAATGTTATTTGATATAAATACTTTTTCATAACTTTTTTATTAAGTAAGTGATCACAATTATTTTTATAATAGATGCTCTCTATTTGGAAGTAGGTTTTCGTTTGCATTTGAAGGATTGATGCGGGACAACATAAGTACGAAACTAAGTGTTTCGGACGCAATGTTGGGGCGCAGCGCTC
>JAZUHP010000113.1:0-10755 GCA_045641785.1 Bacteroidaceae bacterium | reverse complement strand
ATACAGAAAATCTCAGTAATTTTGTCTTCGGTAATCATGCGAAATTCTTTAGTTTCATTGTTTTGTGCTTATTACAAAGTTACTGAGAATTTCGCTAATTACCAAATTTATAAGCATTTATGTTTCGTCGAACTCACGTTAGTGATAGGTCAATTGTATGCTGAAGCGAACATGGCTAACGTACCATGCTTGATTTCTTGTCGGGATGATGTGATTCGAACACACGACCACAGCGTCCCGAACGCCGTACGCTACCAACTGCGCTACATCCCGTTATGGATGCAAAGGTAGTAATTATATTCTATCTTCGCCGTTCCTCAAAAGAAATATCCTCCGCGGTACATATTATCTGTTCTGGTAAGCTCATTTATAGGACGAGTATCGCAGTAATTTTCAAAAAACTTTACTAAATCATAAATGTTTTTCATAAAAAACGTATTTTTGCCTTCGATATTAAATATTAATATCATACTGAGATATTCGAAGAAGCAATAGTAACTTTACATCATAATAAGTTAAGACTATGAGAAGAATCATACTGCTGACCAGCTTTCTGGTCTTCGCCATCACAGCAATGGGACAGATCGTTGCCACCGAGAAGCCTGTACCAACAAAACAGGCAGGTAAATTTGGTTTTGACATGTGCGGTAAGAGAGTCATTCCTGCAGTCTATGACACTGTCAGTACATTCAAAGAATGTCGTCTCGCCATTGCCAAGAAAGGCAATGTCTTTTTTGCCATTGATGTAAATGGAAAGAAGGTGTCAAAGGACTTTCAACGTCTCAATTATGTAGAAGATCTTTGCATCTTTAACGGAAAGGCTGTCGGTAAAGATGCGTTTTCTCTTTACGACATCAACTTCAATCCCATCACTCCCGAAGGACAACGCTACAACTCGACAAACAAAAATATCCTGTGCATATATAATCCGAATAATCAGGTGGACTTCGTTACACTTGCTGGTGAGAAACTCTTCTCTATCGAGGCTGAAAGTATCGACACCTATGAGACATGTATTCTCATTGATGGTAACAAGACGATATCTAATGGATCGCAACACTTTTTTAAGGACGAGCAGATGAAATTCTGTAGACGCTACGACTTTCAGCATGTAGACGCTGCCTATTCCTGTGGGATCGTCGCTAAGATGGGTAAGAAAGTGGCATACTTTGATTTTGAGGGGAAAAACCTGACTGGCTATTTCGATTACGAACATACGGCGCTTTTCAAGGCAAAGAAGAAGCACTTCGGTGATGTCATGAAAAAAGTGAAGGTAGTCGATAAGTACGTCTTTGATGGCTGTGACATGTGGGCATATAGACGCAACCAGATACTCAAGGCTGAGAAATTATACCCTCTCTATCCAGAGGCTGTAAGAACTAAGTTGCTCGCACCTGACAACGCACTCTATTCAGACATCGTCAACTCCATGTTTCATGAGTGGTTTGCAATAATGCAAGACCATAGCGCTTCGAGAAAAACATATGATGCCAACAGACTGTTTGATCACATGACACAGTACTGCTATACTATGCCCGAAGTCTATGGGCGTCTCCTCAATGCTCGTGGTATGGAATCGGAATCTTCTGGTCACACTGCACCTGCGCTGCGATACTATGAGCAGGCAGAAGCATACGGATGTGAAGAAGCCGTTGCCAATAGGAAGCATCTTATAAAGGAATATAAGGCACGAAAGAGAGAAGCCTTCCTCGATAAACTCACTATGGTGGGCACAGTCCTGATGGAAGTTTCAAGCGCCTACCTTGAGGCATCCTCAAAAGCTGCTGACGATGACAGCTCTTCCAGTTCCTCCACTTCAAAGAGTTCCAAGAATTCCAAGAAGGGCTCAACATCAAGTCATGCAAATGACTGTCGCATTTGTCTCGGAACAGGTAATTGCCAGCAATGCAACGGAAGCGGAGTAATTGTTTTTCAAAGTAACCGAAGGGTATGTGAAGCCTGTAAGGGTTCTGCTGGCAAATGTCATTCCTGCAAGGGATCAGGAAAGAAGAAGTAATTATATTCTATCTTCGCAATTTCTCAAAAGAAATATCCTCCGAATTATTTTAATAATACAGGTTTGCTCTCAACTCTTCATTCAGAAGGGGAACTTGTTGGTGTGTTAAGTCACGAGATAGCACATTTTGTTCTTGACCATGCTGTACAAAATGTTAACAAGGCTGAGTTCTGGGCAGCTTTTGCAACAGGAGTTACATCCAATACCACCATCTAATCTCCGAAGAATACATACATTCTGCATTGAGTCTGCATTGAGTCTGCAACGAGTCTATAAAAATGTAGGTTTAATTTTCGCTTCTGCAGGAGGACAAATTTTTGCTGGACACCAATACATGAAAATAGGAGACAAACACCTATGATTAGTGCTTACCTCCTATTGCTTTATTCTTTCAGTGACTATAAGCTAAGTCATTTTTGTCATCATTAAGTATATTTGTTAATGAGTTCTTTTTGAACTACATTAACCTGATGGTAGATGACTTGGATTTTTACATACAAGTGTAACCACCGTCAACAGGGAGCATGACACCAGTAACATAGCTTGATGCAGGAGCAGAAAGGAAGATGGCAGCTGTGTCAAGCTCTCCCTCTACACCATAGCGTTCTGTTGGGATAGCGCCCTTTGCATACTCCTGGAACCACTGGCTGTCAAGAGTCTCCTTTGTAAGTGGAGTAACGAAGTAGCCAGGACATATTGCGTTGCAAGTGATGCCATACTTACCCCATTCAGCAGCGAGAGCACGAGTCATGTTTACAACACCACCCTTAGCTGCGTGGTAAGGAGAAGCAGGAGCAATCTTGTTGCCCACAAGACCGTACATAGAAGCTATGTTGATTATACGTCCATATTTTGCAGGAATCATTGCCTGTTTTGCAACAGCACGAGCTACCTTGAATGAACCGAACAGGTCAATGTTCATCTCGTTGGCAAATTGCTCATCTGTGATGTCCTCAGCAGGAGCAACAGCACCTGTACCAGCGTTGTTGATGAGGATGTCGATGCGACCAAACTTGTCCATTACAGCCTTTACGGTAGCTTCCACTACGGCAGTATCTGTAATGTCGCACTTGAGGGGGTAAGCCTCAATGCCAAACTCGGATGTAAGCATCTTTGCCACTTCCTCCAACTTGTCCAAACGGCGAGCGATTGGCACAATGTTACAACCTTGACTTGCAAGTGCACGAGCCATCTGTACTCCAAGTCCTGTAGAGCAGCCTGTTACTATTGCTACTCTACCTGTCAAATCAAAGTAGTTCTGCATAATAAATCGTTTAAAGTTTGTATTTAGTTAATGTATAGAACATGCCTATACCCTTTTTGCATTTCTCTCAAACGGAGTTTGTACCTTTCACGACAAGTATTTTCTCAGTTGTAGGGTGCGTCCACTACGACGTAGACGGGTGAGAGTTACCTCACGAAGCTGACGTACACGTTCACGAGAAAGATTGAAACGAGCACCAATCTCATCAAGCGTCATCTCGTTTGAACCTATGCCAAAGCATAGACGGATGATCTCGCGGTCACGCACGCTGAGATCCTTGAGCAACTCCTCAATGTCCTGTGCAAGCGACTCTGTGTCGAGTGTACTATCTGTAGATGGTATAGAACCGCCAGGGAGAAGGTCAATCATAGGAGTGTTCTCGTCATCTGTGACAGGACAGTCATAGCTGACAGTCTTTCCATGAGTGTTGAAACTCTCTATCACCTTTTCTATAGGAAGGTCAGCCATCTCTGCAAGTTCCTCTGGTGACGGGTCACGCATGAACTGCTGCTTGAACTGTGATGTGGCACGGCGCACCTTGCTGTTCACACCCTGCTGGTTAAGTGGCACACGTATAGTGCTTGCCTTCTCTGCAATAGCTGCAAGGATAGACTGGCGAATCCACCATACAGCGAAACTGATGAACTTGAATCCACGTGTCTCGTCAAAGCGCTGTGCGGCCTTGATAAGTCCAATGTTTCCCTCGCTAATAAGGTCAGATAGTGGCAGACCCTGGTTCTGGAACTGTTTAGCAACAGAAACAACGAAACGAAGGTTTGCTTCAACGAGTGCATTGAGCGCCCTTTCGTCACCTTTATGAATACGGCGAGTCAATTCAACTTCTTCGTCAACTGTGATTGTCTCACGGTGACCAATGTCACGAAGATAGATTTCAACTGATTCGCTGTCACGTTTTGTGATACTGTTGTTAATCTTGAGTTGTCTCATAGGTATTTTAACGGTTAAGTTTTGTTTTACAGGTCAAGTTAAGCAAGAATTAATCTGCCTTGATTTATTTCGTGCAAAGTTATAAAAATATAGTTCCCATTATTATATATTTCAAAAAAAATGAGCATAAAGCAATCATTTTATCATTTCTCAAACAAAATATATGTAAAAATGAAACGTGAGTGTCTATAATTGTACTTACAATAAAATATATGTAACAATTCAAAATGTTTGTAAGACATTAATTGTGTACATTTGCTGTCGCAATTCAAAAACATATAATAATCATGAACAAAAGACACATTTTTTGCTCCTTACTAATCTTATGCCTTTCATATTCACATGGAAATGCGCAAGACAGACTCTATTCGGACGAGTTTCCTCTTGGTGATGTCACACTCCTTGACGGTCCTTTGAAGTCAGCACGCGACCTTAACATCAGGGTCCTGCTCAAGTATGACTGTGACCGCCTCCTTGCCCCTTATCGCAAAGAAGCGGGACTTACTCCAAAGGCAAAGACCTACCCTAACTGGGATGGACTTGATGGCCATGTGGGTGGTCACTATCTTACTG
This sequence comes from Bacteroidaceae bacterium, assembly GCA_045641785.1. Classification (GTDB taxonomy): domain Bacteria; phylum Bacteroidota; class Bacteroidia; order Bacteroidales; family Bacteroidaceae; genus Minthosoma. The sequence continues at coordinate 5,953 of JAZUHP010000113.1, read as the reverse complement.
CCATGGCTATCAATGCTGCTACAGGCAATGAGGATTGCCGCAAGCGCATGGAGTATATGATTGACGAGATTGCTGAGTGTGCAGAAGCAAACAAGAAGAATAACCCTGAATGGGGAATCGGCTATATGGGTGGAATGCCTAACAGCAAGAATATATGGTCAACATTCAAGAAGGGTGAATTCAGAACCTACTTCGGTTCATGGGCTCCTTTCTATAACCTCCACAAGATGTATGCAGGACTTCGTGACGCATGGGTATACTGCGGAAACGAGAAGGCAAAAGGTCTTTTCCTTGAGTTCTGCGAATGGGCAGTAAACCTTACTGCTGGTCTTACTGACGAACAGATGGAACAGATGCTTGGAAACGAGCATGGAGGTATGAACGAGGTTCTTGCCGATGCTTATGCAATGACCAACGATGCACGTTTCCTTTACTGTGCAAAGCGTTTCTCTCACAAGCGCCTTTTCACGCCAATGTCTCAGCATCAGGATTGTCTCGACAACATGCATGCCAACACTCAGGTACCAAAGGTTATAGGTTTTGAGCGCATAGCCGAGATAACTGGCGACGAGGTATACCACACCGCAGGTTCATACTTCTGGGACATAGTGACAACAGAACGCTCTCTCGCCTTCGGAGGCAATAGCCGTCGTGAACACTTCCCAAGCAAGGAGGCATGTACCGACTTCATCAATGACATCGATGGTCCTGAGTCATGTAACACAAACAACATGCTAAAGCTCACAGAGGATCTTCACCGACGTAATCCTGAGGCACGTTATGCCGATTACTTTGAACTTGCGACATTCAACCATATACTCTCTACCCAGCACCCTGTGCATGGAGGATATGTGTACTTCACTCCTGGTCGTCCACGTCACTACCGCAACTATTCTGCCCCAAATGAGGCTATGTGGTGCTGCGTAGGTACTGGTATGGAGAACCACGGAAAGTACGGACAGTTCATCTACACTCATCACGGTGACGCACTCTTCGTCAACCTCTACACAGCTTCACAGCTCAACTGGAAGGAGAAAGGCATCACACTCCGTCAGGAAACAGCATTCCCTTATGGTGAGACAAGCAAGATAACCATTGCAGAAGGAAAGGGACAGTTCAAGCTCATGGTTCGTTACCCAGGCTGGGTTAAGCCGGGCATGTTCAAGGCAAGTGTCAATGGAACTCCTATTGACATCATATCAGGTCCTTCATCTTATATATGTATAGACAGGAAATGGAAGAAGGGCGATGTGGTTGACATCACATTCCCAATGCACAACAGCATCAAGTATCTTCCTAACACACCTCAATATATTGCACTCATGCACGGTCCTATCATGCTTGCAATGAAGACAGGCACAGAGGATCTTGCACATCTCATCGCTGATGACAGTCGATTCGGTCAGTACGCTGGAGGAAAGAAGCTTCCTATCAATGAGGCTCCAATCCTTATCAACAATGACATCGAATCCATAGCAAATCAGCTCACTCCTATTGCTGGCAAACCTCTCCACTTCACACTCTCAACAAGAATGGAGAATCCTATCGTCAATGAGATACAGCCATTCTTTGAGATTCATGACAGTCGCTACATGATGTACTGGCTTGCTCTCACAGAGAAGAACTATGCCCAGCATATTGACAGGATTGCAAAGGAAGAGCAGGAACGTCAGGCACTTGAGGCACGAACTGTTGACAAGGTACAGCCTGGTGAGCAGCAGCCAGAGACAGATCACAAGATGGAAAGTGACCAGTCTTACACAGGCAATACTAATGACGTGTTCTACCGTGATGCTCGTGATGGCCATTACTTCAGCTATCTCATGCAGACAGGTGGCAAACAGGATCTAAGTCTTCGTCTCAAGTACTGGGGTGTAGGCGAATGGAAGAGTCACGAGTTTGACATCTTCATTGATGATGTACTCGTCAAGTCTGTTAACAACACAGGCAAGTACCGCATCTCTGAGTTCAAATTTGAGACATACGATATTCCTGAGGACGCACTCAAGAACAAGCAGCAGGTACGTGTCAAGTTTGTTGCCCGCCCAGGCAAGCAGATTGGCGAGATATACGAGGTAAGACTTGTAGGCAAGGAGGCTGCGACAGCACAGGCTGACAATGCCGCTCCTGCAAAGGTCGAAGACAAGAAGGTGGAAGTCAAGAAGGAAAATACGAAGGTTGCCGACAAGAAGGAAAGTGCAAGTAAGGCAGAAGACAACACCTCTAAAAACTATCTAAAATGCACCTTTAGAGAACCAGACGGAAAACCATGTACTCTAAAGGTTGTTAAAAATGGTCTTTGCAGAAAGCACATAAGAATTGGAGCAAGAGCAAAACTTTCGCTTCACTTAAAAAGGAGTTAAGTGGAGTAAAAAGGAGTAATTCGCTGGAATAATTAACAACTAAGCGAAGCGTTCTCACCGAAGGTAATTAACATGCCTCAGGAACAAGGGGTTAGGGTGGATCACTATTAACTCCATTTTACTCCTTAAAAAGAACTTGCGAAACTTAATCATTTGCGTCCCGATTATTGCCAAAGGTTATCTCCTCTGGCATTATCGGGGCGCAACTATTATAAACCACCTCCGCACCAATAACCCCAACATTAGGATGTAGGTGTAGGAGAATTTAATTACCTTAAAAACATGAAAAAGAAACTTTGGCTTCTATTGCCTTTATTGGCAATGATGGCTTGCACAAAGCAAGCAGAGAACCCTGTACTAACAATTGAAGGCGGCCAGGTACAGGGAGTATTGGCTGACGATCATCAGGACGTGTATGTTTATCGAGGCATCCCTTATGCAGCACCACCTATTGGCGAGAACCGCTGGAAAGAACCGCAACCAGTAGAGGCATGGGAAGGTGTCAAGATTGCAGACAAGTTTGGACATCCTGGCTACCAGTCTGTTCACTATCCAGGAGGATATGCTACAGAATGGGGATATGGTGACGAGGCACCATATAGCGAAGACTGCCTCTACCTTAACGTCTACACAAAGGCACCAGGACAGGTAGACAAGAAGATGCCTGTGGCACTCTGGATTCACGGTGGCGGCTATCGTGAAGGATGGGGCTCTGAACCTGAGTTTGATGGCCAGGAATGGGCAAACAAGGACGTTGTTCTTGTCACATTCAACTACCGTCTCGGTATCTTCGGATTCCTCGCACACCCATTATTAAGCGAGGAGAGTGCAAATGGAGTATCGGGCAACTATGGTATTCTCGACCAGATACAGGCACTTAAATGGATTCGCAAGAACATTGCACAGTTCGGAGGTGATCCTGAGAACGTAACAATCTTTGGACAGAGCGCTGGAGCTGGTAGCGTAAAGACAATATGCGAGTCACCACTTGCACGTGGATATTTCCAGAAGGCTGTCATCATGAGTGGTGGCGGTATAACCATACCTGATCCTAATGCACCAAAGATGGACACATCAAAGATGCCAAAGGACTTCATCTTCCGCAATGTCACATTTGCAGAGGCACAGCAAGAGTCAAAGATCGTGTTTGACTGGGCAGGACTAACTGATCTTGAGAAGATGCGCCGCGCCTCAACAGAGTTCCTTTACTCACTCGGAAGCATCTACAGCGCATCAGGCAACACAGAAGGTGCCATAGCACAGCGTCCTCTTGTTGATGGCTATGTGAGCAAGGAGTCATTTGACGAGGCAACACTTGACGGCACTCTTGCTGACGTGCCTTACATGATTGGCTACACTCTCAATGACATGGGCAACATGTCTCCAGGTATCGCCGACTTCTGTAAGGTACGCGAAGAGAAAGGTGGTAAGGCATGGGCATACGAGTTTGCACGCCCTCTTCCAGATGATGGATCACACCCAGAAGTCACTCAGCGCCTCAAGGGAGCATTCCACTCTTCCGACCTGTGGTATGTGTTCAAGTCACTCAAGCATTGCTGGCGTCCTTGGACACAGGGTGACTGGGATCTATCAGAGAAGATGCTCACAGCATGGACAAACTTTGTCAAGTATGGCGACCCTAACGGTGAAGGAGAAGGTGTATGGACACCTTATACAAAGGCAAACAGCAAGTTCATGCTCTTCAAGCTTGATGCAAATGATGCTGAGAACTCTGAGATGGGAGAACCTATCAAGGGCGAGTAATTTATAATTCACAATTCATAATTCATAATTCATAATTGCCATCCGGAGTATTATGCGTTGTGAATTATGAATTGTGAATTGTGAATTATGTCTTATGAATTATGAATTATGAAAAGACTATTATCATTTATGGCTTTGGCAATCATTATTGGAAGCCATTGCCTTGCACAGCCCCCTCGCTTCCGATTCCAGAAGAATGAGGAGAAGAGATACACACTCAAGGTGGGTAGGATGACTATGGATATAGATGCGAACAACGGTGCCCGTATCGTATCACTCAAGTTGGACACAACAGAGGTCATCTCGCAAATGAAGATGCCTAACACCTATGGTAGCACCTTCTGGACAAGTCCTCAGAAGGAATGGAGCTGGCCTCCAGTACGTGAACATGACATGGCGCCATACGAGGTCAGCATGGATGGCAAAGCAATAATAATGACAAGTCCACTGTCTGAGCGTTTTCCTCTCCGCATCAGGAAGCGTTTCGAGACAGGCGATAAGGAGCAATGCATCAATGTTACCTATACCATCATCAATGAGTCAACAGAGTCGCGTAAGGTTGCACCATGGGAGATAACACGTGTACTTGCTCAAGGATCAATCTACTTCGACGCTGATGTAAATGGTATAACTCCGGGCAACAACATGGAACCTATAAAGTTCACACAGAAAGACCGCTACGCATGGTTCGACATAGACCATGTTGACGGAGTAAACCGTAAGATAAACTCTGATGGAAAGGGTTGGTTGGCATACACTCATAATGGCATCACACTAAAGAAGGTGTTCCGCGACCTCACGCCAGAGGAACCTGCACCTGGCGAGGCAGAGATTCAGATCTATGTGAACCAGGGCAACTCATACGTGGAGATTGAGAGCCAGGGCGCATACACAGAACTCAAGCCTGGCGAATCACTTGATTGGACAGTTGCCTGGTATTTGTTTTGAGTTCCTTAGTGGGATCGGAGGGACGGTTCTGTTGGTCCCCTATTTCTTGCCAATCATTAGGTTGATTCATTGCGACCGATCACAGTGACGGCTTCTGAAGGTGCCCTTTAGGGGACATTCAGAACCGTCACTTGTGGTCGGTTGGTTGAAACTCTGGATTGGAGAGACATTCGTTGAATATGTATTTGTTGCAACAGACCTGACCGATCAGGTGGATGATTCTACTGATTTCATGAGGGTACTGTTATAAGTCCCCTGATCGGTGTTCGCGGGAAAAGCAAATAGAGTTCCCTATTACAATTTTATATGTAATACTTTGCTGTTATGCAGAATGTTCCATATATTTGTGCCGTAAAATATAATAACCTCAAAAAGATTATGATACCCGTACCATCGAAATATGTGGATATGCTGACCGATTTCGGTTTCAAGCGTATCTTTGGCGATAAGATCCTGCTTATCTCTTTCCTTAACTCCTTATTCGAAAAAGAAGGAAAAGTTATAAAGTTGGTAACTTAGAGCCCCTACCTAACCTCCCCCAAGGGGGAGGAACTTGGGCAAGTCTCCATGATATCATCCGCATGGTATTCCCTCCATTGCAGGGAGGGTTAGGGTGGGTCCTATTCTATGTTCTTCATAGACCTGCTAGCTTTCAAGAAGAAGGGTGAGGCAGAGTTGGAGACAGACTTGGATAAATGGATATATAACATCAAGAATATGGGTACAATGACAACAACTCCTAAGATGGCAGCTTTGGCTCCTTTTGACCGCCTTTATTCTCTGGCGGAAGTGGCAGCTATGCCAAAGCGTCAGCGAGTACAGTATGAGGCAAGTTTGAAGCGCTACTGGGATTACTTGTCTTATAAAGAGACTTTACG
>JAZUHP010000112.1:0-16757 GCA_045641785.1 Bacteroidaceae bacterium | reverse complement strand
GTATTGCTTGTAGTACCTGTTCCGAAGGTAAGATCTGACTTGTCAAGTGTTACATTCTTTACAGAAGTCTGTGCATCAGCTTTACCGACTATATTACCAGCTATAGAACCTACCATTGTTGCCACACTAAGGTTGTCTCCCTGATAGTCAAGTGTTGCACCTGTCAATGTTATTTTATCTACAGTACTATAGTTATTGATCTGACCGAACACATTTCCATAACAGCCACTCGCAGTGGTTGTTATCTCCTTGATAGTTAATGTTGGCTTGGTTACAGTAATGTTATCCAACGTTGACATGGTCGTAGCAGCACCACCTGCAAAGTTACCGATAGCAGAACCGACATAACTTGCACCCTTAATCTGGTCCTTGAATGTCAACACTGGTGTATCAACTGTCAAGTCCTTCAACTGGCAGTTGGTTGAGACTCCACCAGCAAGACCACCAGAATAAACTGCAGCAGTTGTACCGTTGAAAGTTATTGATGGATTTGTTATGGTGATCGATGGAGTTACAGTAACAGGACAGTCTGCAGCACCAACTAAATTACCAAACACACCACCTACATAACTTGTACCTGTAACATCCTTATTGAATATGAGTGTTGCTGTATTATCATTCAAGTCCTTCAACTGACAGTTGGTTGACACCTCACCAGCAAAACCACCTGCATATACTGCTGCGGTTGTACCATTGAATGTTATTGATGGCTTTGGAACTACAATATCTAAAGTCTTAGAAGGATAACCTGCTGCGCCAGCAAAACGACCAAAGGCACCACCGACATAACATGTGGCAGTAAGGTTATTGCCAAATGTGAGAGCGGTATTGCCCACAACCTTCCAGTCATTGAAATCACATTCAGTAGATGCATAACCGGCAAGACCACCGAAATAGCTACTTCCTGCTGTTACCTGTCCTGTGACACTGATTGTGCTATTGCCTCCTATTTTTATCTTTTTTGCATCGACAGGAGCAGAAGCCGCACCTGTTACATAACCTATGAAACCACCAAGGTTTGAGGCAGTAGTTGCAAGATTACCGTTAACAGTAATTATGCTATTGCCTGTCACCGTCCATGTGTCAAGGAGCACATTGGTAGATACTTGACCGATGACACCAGCCTTAAGACCTACAGTATTGCTTGTCGCACTTGCTCCAAAGGAGAGCTCCGACTTGTCGAGCGTAACATTCTTGACAGAGATCTGCTGAGTAGCATTACCCGTGATATTTCCTGCAATTGTACCAATCTGCTGAGCTGCAGGCATGTCATTGGCAAAAGTCATAGAAACACCTGTCACGTCAACGCCATCTACCTCTGTATATGTTGACACAAGACCAAATACACCACCTGTATTTGATGTGCCTGAACTATATTTGTTAACAGAAATAGCAGGAGCCTTAACAGTCAAAGTCTTTATCTTTGAGGTGTAACCATTACCTCCGACAAAGCTACCGATAGCACCACCTATAAAAGATGCCGCATTGACATTGCTACCGAAAGTAAGTGTTGGTGTGTCTATACTGATATTCTGGAAGTTACAACTTGTGGCTGCATAGCCAACCAAACCACCGAAATAGCTGGCTGCTTTTACATCTTTACTGATAGTGATATTAGTTTTAGATAGTGTAATATCAGACAACTTTGCATAGTTACCTGAGTATGCTTGACTTGCATAATGAGCAGTAAATCCACCTACATAGACAGCAGTAGAACACTCTCCATCAATAGCGACTTGGGTCGTACCTTCAACTACGAAGTTGGAAACCTCAACTGGATTATTTACTTTTCCAGCACTTGTCATGTATCCAATTACACCACCAATCTTACTGTCCTTAATAGACATAGCTCCAGTAACATTGGTTGTCAAATTGCCTTTAAATGTTATATTCTTAATAGTAATAGGAGCATTTTCTCCACCTGCCACATAGCCGGCAAAGTTACCTATTTGCGAGGCTGTAGTAGCAATACTTCCATTTATGGTAAGACTGCAATCTCCGTCCATTGTCCATGTATCAAGGAGTACATTGGTAGATACCTGACCAATGATGCCGGCTTTAAGTCCGACTGTTTTACTCGTATTTGAAGAACCGAAGGTTAACTCTGACTTATCAATAGTTACATTCTTCACAGAAATCTGCTGGGTAGCATTACCAGTGATGGTTCCTGCAAATGTACCTATCTGCTGAGCTACACCTAAATCTTTGGTAAAGGACAACGAAGCCCCTGTCAATTCTACTCCGTCAACAGCAGTATATGTATATACACGACCAAAGACACCACCGGTAAAGGATGTTCCTGCGGAATAGTTATTTATTTTAATCTTTGGAGAAGTTACTACCAGCTTCTTCACGACAGATGTTCTGTCGGTAGTATTACCCACATGATCGCCGATGGCACCACCGATATAACTTGCCGCTTTGATGTCACCGCCAATATTTATGTCTGGAGACGAAATAGTATTCTTATTTGCATCAGTACCATCACCCAACAAGGTATTATCTGCTGTCTGAGCGATAAGAGCACCAATATAACTTCCATTATTGATACCTGCCTTTAAGTCTACCTTTGTATTAGTAACCGTACAACCATTGATTTTAATAGGTGCACCAGCAGCACCCTTAGTATATCCAATAAGACCAGAGATACGAGATGCATTAGCGATAGTATTATAAGTAATTGTAACGTCTGATGTGCTGCAATTACTTACAGTTGTAAGAGAATTGATCTTACCTACGAGACCAGCCACATAAAGGTTTGTGGTAGAACCTGTGAAATCAGCTTTTACAGTGCTGACACTCACTGACTCTATCGAAACTGTGGCATCTGCACAACCTATGGCACCACCTAAGTCGTTTTCATCTGTGATACCTCCCGTATATAGGAATTTTACATTGCTTATAGCTATCCCAGATACGTTAGCTTGCTTGGCATAACCAGCCAATGCACCTATACGGGTTGTTTTACCAATCGAGGCCGTTGCTTTGAAATAAACACCATTAATTTTCAGGTTCTTTACCGTTGATACATTGGTAGTGCTTGCACCCTGAATACTTGGGAAGAGACCATAGTATTTAGCCGAATTAACAGACGCAACTTGAATATTGCTGACAGTATGACCATCACCATTGAAGTAACCACAGAAAACTTTATCGTTGGTATTACCGATGGCTGATGCCCAGTCATTACCTGTGAAGTCTGCTTTACCACCAAGATCGATATCAGCAGTAAGCTTCCAGTACTTTCCGCCGTATGCCTTACCATTGGCTGTATTACCTGACCTCATCTGGTCACCAAGCCATGCCAACTCAGCAGCCTTGGTAATCTGAATAGCAAGAGCCTCAGAAGTACCATTATTCGTGGACATTTCTGGAGCGGTCTTTGTTGTTCCATCCCAAGTATCTGCCATAGCAGAGCTAACTCCCATCATAATGATGGTAAGGAGAGCTATCAATCTATTCATATATGTGCGATGTGTATTCATTGTCTTCTGTAGTTTTTTTTTAAGGACCTTAGAGACCTTAGAGTCCTTAGGATTAACGACCTTAGAGTCCTTAGGATTAGAGACCTTAGAGTCCTTAGAGTCTTTAGGATTAGAGACCTTAGAGTCTTTAGAGTCATTAGGACTAAAGACCTTAGAGACCTTAAAGTCCTTAGCTACTAAATTATCTCTTGCGGTTCCTTGGATGATTCCTGCAACTGAGGCAGGGCTCTTTATCTGGTAGCACTGGGCACTTGTGACATACGGGATGATCGTCGCGCCATTTGCTTCGTGCTGCATACATTGCTTCTTTAGTACCTCCCTCCGCTACAAACTGCTCTTGGGCTGTCTCCAGAAACTTGTGGATCAGGAAGTCTGCCTGCTTTATAAGCATCAGACTCAGATTTGCGAGTTGAATGTCTTTACATTCTTCGATGCTCCTGTCTATGAGCTGATGGAACTCGGTTGACTCGCTATGCTTCAGGCAGAACTCGTAGGTTCGTTCAAAGTCGGGACTGTCTTTCTGCCAAGCGGGGATGCGTCGTACCCTGAGATAGTCGGCATAGTCTTCGTATAGTTCTGCAAGACTACCTTTAGCAACATTGACGAGCTTTATCATCATCTCCTTGGAGGTAACACCGTCAACAATTCCTTCGGCAAGATTCTGCTTGCCTGAGCGTGCCGCCTGCACCATCTGGTCGATGGTCCTGTCGCCTTTCTCGAAGAAAGCATTGGCAAAGGCGTACGTTATGTCGTACAGCGTCTCTGCTTTCTTATAGAAGAGCTGGCTATGATAGTCGCCCGGAGCATGAAGGAACGTGTTACTGCCCATATTATTTAGTTATTTGTTATTTGCTATTTGTTATTTGTTAGGGACTTTAGAGACCTTAGGATTAGAGACCTTAGAGTCCTTAGAGTCCTTAGGACTAATGACCTTAGAGACTTTAGAGTCCTTAGGACTAAAGACCTTAGAGTACTTAGAGTCCTTAGGACTAACGCCGTTAGTTACTTAACCGTCACTGGTTTCTCATCGTGCTCGGAGAGCACATACAAGTAATCCGGATTGATGGTGACGCTGAGGTCATAGTACTTACCAGCCTCCAACTTAGATATTGACGCACTCTTCAACGTGAATGGCGATGATACCGCAGTCACATTCTTTCGTGTGCGGTGCTTGCTGATGTCCGTTACAGGATTGCCGTCAGAGTCGAATGCATCGTCATCGTATATGTCGTAGGTACACTCCAGCTGGAGCTTTGTTGTTGTACTGGCGCTTGACGTCACCCCTACACTATCAGGATTGACGTATACATATCCGAATGCCTTAGAAGCAGTAGATAGGTGGAGACCGAGAGCGCCGTCGATAGTCGTGAAGCGGGCTCTGGCTGCAAGATCCAACGTGCTTACCTTCTTCGTTCCTGCACTATTGAGACTGCTTATCTTCACATTGCGTAATACGATGTTGCGTACCTTTGCATACTTAGTACTGTAGCCATAGAAGAGACGCAACATTGCTGTGTAATGCTTGAGGTCGATGAGTACATGACCCGAATTCACATTTGCCTTATAACAGTACAGATAGTCACAGAATCCGAATGCAGGGACATTATTCCATATAGTTTCTTTTGTAATCTGTGTAGAAGCCTTGACACTTGGATCTGCATCAAGAGTTGACCACGCATAGAAACGGTAATTAGTTCCCATATAGTCAATATAGAAGTATGTTTCCGCTCCCTGTGAATCATACATGTAATAATCAGTATGGTCTTCACACACAGTCTTCATTTTTCTCTTGGATACTAATATCGGGTCATAACTATCATATCCCTGATTATCCACCTGAACTGTAACATTTTGTGGGTAATTCTCATAAGTGAATCCTATATCGCCACTCCCTGACATCACATCATCAGAGATAGAGGAGCGTGTAGAGAGTGCCCTTCCCACTCCCCAAGAAGATGAAACGGCAAATGTCAATGGACGGTCGTCCATAAACTCGTCATGCATATCATCAGAGCATGATGATATGCATAAGAGTCCAAGCATTGTGCATAATATATTAAAGTATGTCAGTTTCATAGTCTGTGTATTTCCTGTTCGTTGATTGAATAATCTTGTCTATTCGAGTATCGGTGTTAGTCACTTTATCACATCATTACCAGTTCTTAAATTCAAGACTCTGTTCTCCTCCCTTTGTCCAAGGCTCTACCTTGACATCGTAAAGAACAGGGTCAAGACTTTCGCCTATCTTAAACAGATAAATGTATTTACAGTTAGGTTTCCAGTTGGTATAGACATCTGGTACCAATGCTGTCTTATCCTTACCATTCTGCTTGAGGTAAAGCAATAATGAAGTGGATCTATTTAACGGATAAAACGTATAAACCGTTAGGTCTGTTCCTGTCACTTCTGACGGAGTAGCACGAACGGCTTTGTTGGAGGCATTATTTGTATTATGAATTTCAACATCATCAAATGCCATATAATCGTATGTGCCCTCAGGCCATGTAATTGTCTCTTTAGGATCCCCTGCAAGAGGATATTCAATATCAATCTTTCCCTTTGTGGCGAACTTATCACCACTGCTTGGTTGAATACCTATATCAGTAAGTGTTATTACACTCTCAGCACCAAGAGGAATGCTTGTGAAGAACCGAAGTTCTATTTTTGCACATAAGTGTCCGAATGGGAGAGTCACAACATTGCGATAGTCTGTGTTAGTGACTGTTTTTAGTTCTGCAATATAGAATCGTTCGATATCGCTTATCTCTGTCGTTTCGGTACCGACAGACAAATGTGATGCGTCAATAACATTTACTGGAATGTCTTTATTTTTCACAAATGCCCAGAAACGGTAGTCTGTTGCTGAATAGTCCCAGTACTTTGGTTCCTGTGTGACGCCCTTGGTTGAAGTACCACCCACATAGGAGTAAGGGGTAATACCTGTCATGTCTTTTCCCTCATACTTCACGTTGTAGCCATCAAACACAGTCTGTGTTACACCGCCAACATTCTTGAAACCAAACACAACGAAGTCCTGGCTGAGTGGTTCTGTGGTTGCACGGGTAAAAACCTCACCCTCTGACTGAGTAGCAACAGAGAATGATATTGGCTCTTCCTGTCCATGTCCATCAGGAACGATGTCATCATCTGTACCAGAGCAGGCACAGAGTATGCAGAGTGATATGTAGAGAAAAGTTCGTTTCACTTGTTACCTATTTATATACGCATACGCGCGAAAAAAAAATTAAATATAACATCTGCTCCCTCCCGCTGAGCGGGAGGGAGTGATGTTGTATTTGACTATTTGACAATGTCACGATTGTAGCCACTGTCAAACAATCGTATCGTCAGATTACTGAATCTTGATTACCTTAACAGCGTACTCGCCGTCAGAAACTGTAGCCTTCTTGTAGTAGTGAACATCGGCAACTGCAACATCAGTAGAAGCACATGCTGTGAATAAAACACCATCTGTTGTTGTATAATATCCATCAACAGGATCACCTAATGTAACAGCATACTCAACATACTTGTCAGTAGGAGTACCTACCTTTGTCTCATATACTACTGCGTATGACTTGCCTGTAGTAAGTGTACCTGCTGCAATCATACCAGCCTTACCTGCAGTTACAGTAGCATCACCACCAGCAGTAGGGATTGTTGTTACAGAAGCATCGATAGCTGAAACAACCTCTGTAAGACCAAGAGTTCTTGGAGAAATGTTGAGAGCGTCGATAACCTCAGCCTCAGTAGCAGGAGCAGAAAGCTCATAAACCTTTGCATTCTCCATGTCAGAAACACCATCAATCATTACATAGATGTCCTTTGAAGCAACACACTCGCTTCCAGCAGTAACAACTACACCCTCCTGATAAGAAGTTACAGATGGAGTAGCAACTGTAGTAACAGTCTCCTGGAAGCCTTCAATTGTGCTCTCAACTACAGCATCAAATGTGATAGCATAGAGACCTTCTGGATCTGGTGTAATAACTGGGTCACCAGGATTAGCACCAGGATTGATACCACCTGTAGTACCGTTAGTGTTAGCAGAAAGCTTGAAGAGGTAAGTGTAAGCATAGTTAGTCTTCCACTCAGCATACTGAACAGGAACGACTGCACGAGCGTTGCTCACCAAGATTTCCTCACCAGAACCGTCGTCAGATACGAGAGTATAGTCAATACGGATAGAGAGTGAAGAAGCATTGCCCTCGTTAGAAGAAACACCTGCATAGTCTGTGAAAGAAGCTCCGCTTGATGTAGTTCCGAGAAGACCTGAGTTATAAGTGATAGCACCCAAATCCTGAATATGACCAACTGTGCCACCACCTGAAGTAGAAGCGATAACCTTAGCCTTATTGTTCTCTGGATTTGAAGGATCATTTACAACTGGGAAATATACCAAGTACTCACCACCTGACACGATGTTGTCAGTAGATGAGATAAGCTTAGCATCTGTTGCTGCGTGAGAAACTTTCTTGTAGTAAACTGTTGAACCATCTGCAGTTCCAGTTGCAGGAGTTTCACAAGTAGCATCTGTGTAGTATCCTGTCACATCATCTCCATCAGCAGGAGTTTCACTCTCAATAGTAACAGCTACATCTGATAAGTTTTCGTAGAACTTGATGTTCTTTACAGAGTAGCCAGGGATAGTCTCATAGAAACCGAGACGAACCTGTGAGCCAGAGTTCTTGAATGTGAGAGTAACAGTCTTGTTGTAATCAGCAGGCTCAACTGTAACCATATCTGCAATCTTAGCACTTCCTGTGAATGTGTAAGCACCACCTATAGAAGCTGTTGCAGTAGCAGGAGTGATTGGAGTAATTGTTGCACCACTTGCAGCGATGAAGTCATAGTGATCAGCGCTGTAGTCCCAATACTTGATTGACTGACCAGGAACAACACCTACATACTCCCAGTTTGCAGTATTTGAAGCTGTAGAGTACGCAGAACCAGCAGTGTACTTTACCTTGTAGTTGTCAAACACCTTAGTCTGAGCAATCTTGCCACCTGCATACTCACCCTTAGTACCCATTACTGTGAACTGACCACCAAGTTCAGTAGCAGCATCAGCACCAGTCTTAGTGGCACGAGTCATTTTCTTTACACCCTGAGAGAAAGAAATCATGCCATTCTCACTCTGCAAAGAAGAAGCATCCCCAATAAATTCATCGCTTGAACAGCTCGCCAATACGAGAGCCGCAGCCAAATAATAATAATTCTTCATAAGCAATTGTTTTAGAAAAATTAAATTCACCTTATGTTATTTATCTCTATTTTTTTCTGTTGTACGGTTAGTCCGGTGTTTCCGGGGAGACCGGCATTTCCGGTGTTTCCGGGTAATCCGGCAGTTCCGGATAGTCCGGGCAGTTCCGGAAGGAAGTTGCTATGAGCGCAACCTACCATTACATCTCGAACTCGTATTCCTCTGTCTCGTAGTCCTTGACAACGGCGTCAAATCCGGAACCGTGGGACATGGTTGGAATCTTGACGGTGTCAACATCAATGTCGATTGTCAATATACCGCCCTTGTAGTGCTTGCGTACCTGATCGGTTACGTCGAACACGAAGGTTGAGTCCTTACCATTGTTGAAGATGAAGTTGACGTCCATATAATGGCGCTCACTACTCTTTGTCTGTGAGGCTCGTGTCACTCGTGACGAGTTCTGGTTCGGTATTCCGAATGTGAGGCATCGTCCTCCTGCGACATCGACTATCTCGCCAGTCTTTGATATCACGCAGTTGCGCTTGAATCGGTTGTTGTAGTGTACGGATATCGCATCTTCACCTGCCACACCGTCGTTGAGTCTTACGCTTCGTGCCATACCACTGAGGTTTGCCTCTCCGTCCACTCCGTCTATACGACCTCTGTTGTTGTGGAGTCGAACCTGTGTGAGATAGATGTATGTTACTGGATACATTATCATATTCAGGTTCTTGTAGTATGTGTTAGTCTCCTCGTCGAAATAGTCGTAGTCCTCTAAGTTTTCTGAGACATATATGTTACGCTCATATCCTGCAAAGAGTTCCTCTGGCTGGTAGAATGCTCGCGGATACTTGGATGGGGCACGGAGCCTGTTGTTGACTGGCACATAACTCATGTTTGTGCGAGCTGTGACGGTGTCAAGTGATGCCTCCTCGTCGATAATCAAGCTCTGTACTCCATCAGGAGTGTAGATGTCGTTCCATGCAAGGATGTCGTAGTATCCGAAGTTGTATGATGTTCGTAACTTGTTGCCCTGAATATGGAACTTGTCGACCAGATAGTGTGGTACCCACTCTTCGTGTCCCAAGTAGTAGCGGCGAATGTCGAATGCCTCTGGCATCGTGTAACCAATCTCTCCAAAGAGCTTGGTGTCGACCTCGTCCCAACCGTATGTCCATTCTGCTCTCCAGTCCTCTTCAAGGTCTGCGTAGTAGTCCCAATAGACTGAGAGGTCGAGGTTGACGATTGGCATTACCATCTCGATATGTCTTTCTCTATGGAGATGAAGTGGCGGAACACGTTCACATGATGTGAATGTAAGGAGTACTGTATGAAGTGCAATGACAAGCATCATCATCATCTTCCTGTAGTTCTTAGTATTCATCGCGCACCTCCTTTCTCTTGCGATAGAGCAAGTCGTAAGTGAGACTTATGCCTACTCGTGTTGGTCCTAACCATAGGAAACGGTGCTGTCGCTCCTTGAACAGATCAGCGTCGCCTGTATAGTTATAGTAGTATAGTCCGTCTTCTATGTTCTCTACAGGACAGCCGTAGACGAATGGGTCGTACTTTGTCCAGAAGAATCCGAATGTGGCTCCAAACTCAAGTCTCCAGTGCTGCTTGCGGCTCAATGGCATTACGTAGCCAAGTCCGAGTCCTGCTCCGAGACCTTCTCCTACCCAACCCTTCTTGGCATTGAAACCAATCTGGTAAAGGAATGCGTTACCGTAGGCAGAGAAGTAGAGCCCCTTGAATGCTGCCTTATGGTCTACATAGCTGAGATCGCTGTTTCGCAAGTAGTAGCGGCCTTCTACGGTGTAGTTACGCAACTCAAAGTACTTGTGGTTGGTAGTATTGCCTATCCACCATGGGCAGTCAAAAGATGCTCCCAGTGTGTAGTGTCCGTGAAGAGGATAGTACTCGATAGAGACGTTAGGGATTGGGCATTGTCCGTAACCCGGTACGTATGCGGCCCACTCAAGGAAATTGGTCTTAACGGATAACATCTCTCGTCTGTAGGTCTCATTTGTTGCCTCTGCCCTCTCTTCCTGTAATGGCTGGTCAGGTATCTGCACCGGAAGATCTTCTACGACGATAGGTTTCTGCTTAATTTCTATTGGTGTCCCTAATTCTTTTGAAAGCTCTTCGAATGAGTCAAATGGTTTGTCCAGACCTACTTCCTTTCGGTCGGCTACCATTATTCGTACGGCACGCAACTCTGGATAGTACACTCGGAGGAGTCGCTTCCATAGATTGCCTCGGTCAAGTCGCTGAAGGTTGTACTTGATAACGGCAGGCTTGCCTTCGTAGGTGTCTATGATCTTGCGTACCCTCTCGTAGTCCGGATCCTTTGCGTCCTGCATCATGTACTTCAGGAGCACATAGTCTTCAGGAACGGCATTGAAGTGTATTGACTTGACATCGAAGCCTCGTTCTATGAGGTACTTGAATGCTGCATCTCTACGTCCGTTGGCGAGTCGCACATTATTATTATATGGTCCTTCAGGAGAGGCTGCAGAACGTCCTACAACAACTCCTCGTGGTCCTATTGCCTTGAGTGATGGAAGAAGCGAGTCTACGATCCAGATAGAGTCTTTCTTCTGTACGTAGGTCTTATTGACCTTGAAGATTACTGGTCTTGACCTCTTCAGGAACAAAGAATCGGGCATAACCTGTGCTGTCGCACTTGGAGCAACCACCATCTGCAAGATAATAAATAACATGCAAATCGCTAGATTTAGTATGCCTTTTCCCCTGTTCATCAATTCTCTTTTATCTATACTTATGGACTGTGTTTGTCAGTAGTTGGAGCATTCCCTTATTTATACGCTCCATAGGCTGTTTTCACCGTTCATATATCTTCTCAATCCCAATTATTTTGAAATATTACATCGCAAATGTATAGGTTTCTCACGAAACAGCCAAATGTTTTTTAACATTTCTTTACTAAATAGGGTAGAAAAGTAATTGTTTTATGTGATATCGGCAGTTATTGTGATAGATTAAACGGGCATTTAGGGCGAAGGGCGGTGGGTTAGGGACTTTAGAGTCTTTAGGGGCCTTAGGATAGAGGCCTTAGGGTCTTTAGGGTCCTTAGGACTAAAGTCCTTAGAGTCCTTAGAGTCTTTAGGGCTAAAGTCCTTAGAGTCCTTAGAGTCCTTAGAGTCTTTAGAGTCTTTAGGGTGCCGTCCTCCTTAAAGACAATAGGGACCTTAAGGCATGCTTAAGGTCCCTATATTATCGCTATAGACTATTAATTACTTGTTTCCGCGCTTCTTCTGTACAATAGCATCGATAACAGCAACGGCTGTGATATTTACGATGTCACGTACACTTGACTCGAAGTCGGTGAAGTGGATTGGTTTGTTAAGTCCCATCTGGAGTGGGCCGATCATCTCTACATCACTACTCATGTACTGAATGAGCTTGCTTGCAGCATTTGCACTTGAGAGGTTAGGGAAGATGAGGGTGTTCACGTCCTTGCCAAAGAGGCGTGTGAATGGGTACTTGCGGTCACGGAGTTCACGGTCGAGAGCGAAGTTCAACTGCATCTCTCCATCGATGAGACGGTTTGGATCTTCGTCCTGAAGGATCTGTACTGCCTTGTGTACCTCTGCTGGTGATCCTTCCTTGTCACAACCAAAGTTAGAGTAGCTTGCCATTGCCATTACTGGCTTCTGGTTGAAGAGCTCTACTGTCTTCTCTGCGAGACGTGCCACATCAACGAGTGTGTCTGTTCCTGGGTGACGGTTGATGAGTGTGTCTGCTATGAAGTATGTTCCTCTCTTTGAGTTGAGGATATGCATTGTTGCAAAGTGGTCGTAGCCTGGCTTGATGCCAATAACTTCCTTTGCAGCCTTGATTGTGTTGCTGTACTTTGTATATACACCTGTGATGAATGCGTCTGCCTCACCTGTCTCAACCATCATCATACCGAAGTAGTTGCGCTCGAACATCTTGTCGTTTGCCTCCTCGAATGTGTAGCCGTCACGTGCATTCTTGTCTGCAAGGATACGTGCATAGCGTTCACGACGTGATGCCTCCTGTGTCTGACGGAGACTGATGATCTCGATGCCGTCAAGGTTGAGGTCAAGTTCTGCTGCAATCTCACGGATCTTGAACTCGTTGCCGAGAAGGATTGGTTTACAGATACCCTCGTTCTTTGCCTCTACGGCAGCCTTCATCATTGTTGGGTGGATGCCTTCTGCGAATACGACACGCTGTGGATCACGACGTGCTGTCTCGTAGAGCTGCTGTGTGAGCTTGCTCTCCTGTCCCATGATCTGTTTGAGGTGTGCTGCGTATGCATCCCAGTCCTCGATTGGCTTGCGTGCTACGCCGCTATCCATGGCTGCCTTTGCAACTGCCATTGACACCTCTGTAATAAGGCGTGGGTCAACTGGCTTTGGAATGAAGTAGTCGCGACCGAAAGTGAAGTTGTTTACGTGGTAAACCTCGTTCACTACGTCTGGTACTGGTTTCTTTGCAAGTGCTGCGATGGCGCGAACGGCTGCAAGCTTCATCTCCTCGTTGATAGCTGTAGATGCTGTGTCAAGTGCTCCACGGAAGATGTATGGGAATCCGATTACGTTATTGATCTGGTTTGGATAGTCGCTTCGACCTGTTGACATGAGTACGTCTGGGCGTGCTGCCATTGCGTCCTCGTATGTGATCTCAGGAACTGGGTTTGCGAGGGCAAATACGATTGGGTCCTTTGCCATTGAGCGTACCATATCCTGTGAGAGTACGTTGCCCTTAGAGAGACCGAGGAACACGTCTGCGCCCTTTACTGCCTCTTCGAGAGTATGAACGTCACGACGTGATGTTGCGAACTCCTTCTTCTGTGCGTTGAGTCCCTCACGGTCGTCTGTGATGACACCCTTACTGTCGAGCATGAGGATGTTCTCGTGCTTTGCACCAAGTGCCACATAGAGTTTTGTACAGCTGATAGCAGCGGCACCGGCACCGTTTACCACGATCTTGACGTCCTCAATCTTCTTGCCTGCTACCTCAAGGGCATTGATGAGTCCTGCACTTGAGATGATGGCTGTTCCGTGCTGGTCGTCGTGCATCACAGGGATGTCGAGTTCTTCCTTAAGGCGGCGTTCAATCTCAAAGCACTCTGGTGCCTTGATGTCCTCAAGGTTGATACCTCCGAAGGTTGGTGCTATTGCCTTTACTGCCTCGATGAACTTGTCTGGGTCCTTCTCGTTCACCTCGATATCGAACACGTCAATACCACCGTAGATCTTGAAGAGAAGTCCCTTACCTTCCATTACTGGTTTTCCGCTGAGCGCACCTATGTCGCCGAGTCCAAGTACGGCTGTACCGTTACTGATCACAGCAACGAGATTACCTTTACTTGTATATTTATAAGCATCCTGTGGATTCTTCTGTATTTCGAGACATGGCTCTGCTACACCTGGTGAATATGCGAGTGAAAGATCTGTCTGAGTACTATAAGGTTTAGTAGGAACCACCTCAATCTTACCTGGCTTGCCTTGCGCATGATATGCCAAGGCTGCTTCCTTTGTTATCTTTACCATAAAAAAATTATTATTGTTTTCTATTTCGGGCGCAAAGGTACAAAGACTTTTTGAAACAATGACAAGAAAACGCCACGTTTTTTGACAAAGTGTTATTATTAACTACGATTTAGTGTTAGTTTGGAAGGAACAGACCCCCTCCCCCATAACGGACCCCCTCCCCCTGCCCCTCCCCCATAATTGGGAGGGGGGGAGCCATCCGGAACAGGGCTTCGCGAACTTATTGCATTAGTCACCCATCTTATTTGGTATGTTTTTATCGTTTTAATATGCTTCGCGAACTTATTGCATTAGTCACCCATCTTATTTGGTATGTTTTTATCGTTTTAATATGCTTCGCGAACTTATTGCATTAGTCCCCCCTCTCCCAATTATGGGGCGAATGAGGCTCTGAAGAGAGACTGAATGTCTCTCTGTGCCGAAATGAGGGGAGAACAATGTTTTGTTCGACGGAGGGCAAGGAGGGGACGGGGGTGAGAGGGTCCGGTCTGGTCAGGGTCTGGTCTGGGCTTGGAGAGCCATCCGAAGAAAACACGAAGAAAACACGTTCTGCTTACGACCTGCTTACGACAATTGTCGTAAGCAGGTCGTAAGCAGAACATGTTCACATAAGGTTCAAGTAAGAGGATCACCCTTTAACCTTTTTAACCATTTGCACCCTTAACAGGCTTGCCGAAAAAGGCAGGGAACGGTGACGACCTTAACCTTTTAACCTCTTAACCCTTTAACCTTTTAACCCTTTAACCTTTTAACCCCTTAGCCCTTTTAACCCATTAACCTCTTAACATGGCGAGCAACCTACAACGACACATTTATCAGTTTCTCTATTTCTTAATTTCTACAAACATACTTTTATAGCAACAATGCTACCCAACTCATATTCACGCTGCAAAGGTACGGATGCATTTAACATTATTAGAAATACTGTTCCGATATGGCTAAGCATTGCCTATAAAGGAACAAAACATGACATTTAGGAACTCTTGTTTGGTTAAACGAGAAGAAAGGGGTATATTTGCAAAACAAAACAAAACAAAACAAAACAAAACAAAACAAGACCAGACCCCCTCCCCCAGCCCCTCCCCCATAATTGGGAGGGGAGCGCCATCCGGATGAGGGCTTCGCGAACTTATTGCATTAGTCACCCTTCTCCCAATTACGAGGGAGATGGTTGGGCTGGGCAGGAGCGCCATCCGGATGAGGGCTTCGCGAACTTAATGCATTAGTCACCCCTCTCCCAATTATGGGGGAGAGGGGACGGGGGTGAGAGGGTCTGCCATTTTTATATGACAAGAAACATACTTTGCATAAACGGTTCTGACAGTATGGGCAACTCAGGTATACAGGCTGACGTCAAGGCGGCTAAAGACTTGGGGTGCTACGCTACTACTGCGGTTACATCAATCACCGTACAGAACAATACGGGAATAAAGGATATACATGAGTTGCCAACAGAACTGGTGGAAGGACAGGTAAATGCCGTATATGACGAAAGCATCCCCAATGCCGTCAAGGTTGGTATGATCAACAACCCTGAAGCCATTAAGATGATAAGGACGTATATAGTGGGTTGCAAGAACATAGTATGCTCGCCAGTCATACTATCTTCACAAGGGGAATGCCTGATGTCGAACGAGTCGGTACTTGCCCTATCACGTCACATCATACCTATAAGCAAGCTACTCATGATGAAATGCACAGACGCAAGTATCGTACTAGGACGAAGCATCACGACGGATAACGACATGGAAGATGCCGCAAATGCGCTCATAGACATGGGAGCGGAATGGGTACTTCTCCGTGGCGGTACATACATGAAGGGACGCATCAACGCATTACTGCTGAGCAAGAGTCATAAGGAGTTCTTCTCGTCCCTTAACATCGACGGTTGGCAGAAGCATGGTGTCAGCGGTACGCTTTCTACTGCTATTGCTGCAAGACTGGCATTAGGCGACGAGGTGCCTGTAGGCATTTCGAATGCACACAGCTACCTTCACAGCCAGGTGGTGTACGCTAACCAGAAAAACACAAACAGCCTGCGCCCTAACGACTTGCACAACCAGTTTCTGTCACTCGTGGCGGACAACTACCGCGATGCGCACGACGTGACTTTCTATGCGGAAAAGATGTCTATCACAACACGTTACCTCTCTCAGATAACTGGCACAATAAGCGGCAGGACACCGAAACAGATAATAGACACATATATCCTTAATGAGGCAGAGCGCCTATTATCCACCACCACACTCTCTATTCAGGAGATTACCAATGCACTTGGTTTCTCTTCTCAGATCACCTTTGCCAAGTTCTTCAGGACAAAGAAAGGGAAGTCACCAAGCGCGTTCAGGTTCAGCAAATAAGGGGACACAGTAATAATTAATTTAACGCGAACTCGATGAATTTAATCGCGCATGGCGCGGACGAACAAAAACCGATAAAAACAAATAAAAACCGATAAAAACATACTTTATTCTGTGCATAATAAAAAACACTATAGGTTTTTATATGTTTTTTAAGGTTTTT
>JAZUHP010000111.1:0-8639 GCA_045641785.1 Bacteroidaceae bacterium | reverse complement strand
ACTTCATTGTCAATATGCTTGGAGCATTAGCTGCATACTGTTACTTTCCAAAAAAGCCGACAATAAGAGTGCAAGCAGTTGACATTTCCAATGATAGACAACTTACTTTATTCTGAAGTATATTCGTCGAACTCACGTTATCACTATTTCTTAACTAAGTATCACCATTGGATACCAATAATTTTGGACACATTATATCAAAAGGATTATCTTTGCGAAAAATTCGATAATCTATGGCAGAATATATAGGTCAATTAATAAAAGAAGTAGTCAACAAGAAAGGGTTGTCGGCAAGAGAATTTGCTGATCTTATCGGTTGCTCGGAAAAACATGTTTACAAAATATATAAGAACATCAGTATAGACACTTCTATGCTGAGGAGAATCTCTTTAAAATTAGGGCATGATTTCTTCTATGATATAATTAACAATCCGCTTTTATCTGGCGGTGAAGACACAGCTTCTAACGAGGAATTAAATAACAGAATTGCAGTTACTGAATTTGTGGAAACTGTACCAGACATTCTTATGAACTTAGGTATGGATGCTGTAATCAGTTTTGGGAAATCACTAGACTATGACAAGAAATATCCTATACCTGACTATATGATTGATCCATATAAGATCGCATTAACAAAAGGTGAATTCCTAATTGATAAAATTGCAAAACACACAAATATCGACGAGTTTGGTCATTTCTTTAATATTCAAAGAATAACAGGAGAGAATAATGAACACATAGTTGCTGATCTTTGGCAATGCAGGGATAAGTCTATATACCTCATCAATGTGAAATTAGACAGGAAAACAGAAGATGAGTGGAAAAGACTATTCAATATAATAATTGATTATATCTATCCACGAGAGTTGCTAAACACCAAAATGTGTTCATATCGTGGTGTGGTTGAGACAAATACATTGGTTGAAATTAAATTATAACAATAGACATCTGTTATGGAGAAGAAAGACATTATAGCACTTATTTCACAAACAATTAAAACAGAAGGTTATACTATTTCTAAAAATGTAAAAACTGGAAACTGGAAAGCAGACATTGTTGTTTCCTTACAAAATTATAAAATTGCTTTTACAATCGGGAAAAGATTTACCGATATTGAAAGCACATACAAAGCCATGAAATCTGAAAGAGTATGTGGAGTTTGGATGTGTTTAGATAGGGCACCAATCACATATAATTTGAGAGACATGTTTCCTTCCTTTTGTTTGTCAGAAAAAGATAATGACATAATAGTAAAAGTTGATGATTATTTTTCACTTCCTATCTGTAAATTCATTTCTTTAATGATAAATGGAAAAATAAGGAAATCTAATAACTTAAGATTGAAATCCGTTAATGTTTATATTTATCCCATTGAATGCTGGAAATGCGGACACATCCACCATGTATATTTCATAAAATCTTTGACTGGAAGTGATAACAGGAAATATAGTGGTCATGGCATTTCCTGTTTTGATTCAACTATAATTCAGTTAGTAAAACAACATATCGTTCAACATCCAGAGCTGCAGATAGAAATTGGTGAAATAAAGAGCAGATATAGTAAGACAATGAACGAATCATATCCATCGTTTGGATGCCCAAAGTGCGACGCAATTGTCGGGCAGTTTTATTTACGCGAAGACTTTATGGATCTTTATTATGATGAATCTGGTTCAAACATTCACAAAATAAATGTGGAAGATTCGAATATTACATTTCCATTAGAACATTGGGAAATAGATTCATAATATGACGTCTCCCGTCTTTTCCCCCACATATCGGTTACCGTACCTTTGCAGTACGATAACCGATATTTTTATGCAGACAATTGATATCACGCTGCCAACATCATGGCAGGAACTTACACAGAAGCAGTTGCGGGAGGTGTTCACGCTTCTCGCTCTTGATCTCGACTTCGAGGAGATTCGTGCCATGTGTCTGGTGAAGTGGACTGGCATATCGCCTGAGTATTCTGAGACTGACGATGCTGTCATCATTCGCTATACGGATGAGAAACACAGAATAGGGGAGAGACTACCTGCCCTCCCCTATTCTAGTTGCTATTTAGTATTCTATCTTACACAAACTTCTGTTCGTCAATGATACCACCATCGGCATCAACGGTACGCCAATGGATGATGTTGCGAGCATCGGAAGAAATGCCGATTCCACATTTAGTTACTTTGCGTCCATCGGCTTCATATGGTATAGCATATCCCTTGTCGTCAATCTGTGAAAGGGCATTCTCAACGGAGTCATCTACCTTCAGTTCAAGTACAAACACGTCATTCTTGGTCTTGATCACAACATCGGCACGTCCGAGGATGCTCTTGACTTCGGTATCGACCTTGCTGTTAAGGAGCGAGAATACGGCATAGATGATGAGTTTGTAGAATGCCTCACGCTTTTTCTTTGCCATCCACTCCTTCTTGGTGATGATGTCGTAAGGTAGACTGCCAATCCATGAACGCAAATGACTCAGAGCTGTGGAAAGATCACCTGCTATTATAGCTTTTGCCATATTATAAACAGCATCATCTCTTTCTAAATCATCACTGTCCATCAGGAAATTTGTCAATCCTTCAACCATTCCCTTGCGTACCTCATAGTTTGGGAAATGGAGCCTGTACGACTTCAAAATATCATCGTATGACGCAATGGTCAAATAACCGCTTTGGTAAAGTAATGGCAATGGAGTGCTTGCCATCTCGCAAGGAGCATTGAATGCTCCAATAGATAACTCTGCTCCATCAAAATCCAGTGGGTTGAACCCCGGATGATGACGCAAATGCTCAATCAAAGCGGTCATCGTTCCTGATTCAAACCAATATGAATCAGTAGATCTTTCCGTCAAAGCTCGGAGCAAACTAAATGGTGCATATACATCCTTAGATTTCTTCGAGAAATGATATCCATCATAGTTCTTCTTGAGTAGAGCGTAGGCTTCTTCTACGGTAATGTTCAGGTTCTCTGCATATTCCTCAACACAAGGTCGAAGCACGGTGTCAAGCTCTTCCTGTGTTATGCCACACAAGCCAGAATATTCGTCAAGCATTGAAATCTGATAGAGATTATTCAGTTCCGAGAATATACTCAGTTGAGAGAACTTGGTAACACCTGTGATGAAGACAAAGCGGAGGTATTCACCATCGAGTTTCACAGTCTGATAGAAACCACGAAGCATATTCCGCAGATTGTCTAAAATATCCTCATTATAGAGATTGCGCATCATTGGAGTATCATATTCATCTATGATTACAACCGCTTTTTGGTGTTGCGTTTGATAAATATGATAAAGCAACTGATGGAAACGAGTACCAAATTCTTCCGCCTCTTTGATTGCACCATATTGCTTTTCGTATCTGGCAAGCATATCAGAAAGTGCTTCACGATATCCATCCAGATTAGAGCAGTTTCGCATTATGCTCATGTCAAAGTGCAGCACAGGATAAGTCTTCCACTCTTTCTCCAGTTCCATCACCTTCAGTCCCTCAAACAGTTCCTTCTGTCCCTGAAAGTATGCTTTGAAGGTATTGCAAAGCAGAGACTTGCCAAAGCGGCGTGGACGTGCGAGGAAGACATAACCATACTTGTCGACAAGATCATACATCAAGTCTGTCTTGTCAACATATATCATTCCTTGTTCCCTTATTTTCTGGAACTGGTCTGTATCTACTGGATATCTGAATTTACTCATTTTATTCTGCAATATGTGGCTTTCGTGATGTGATAGCCGACATTAATCGGTAAAAATACTATTTTTTCTTCATAATATCGTTCGTTTCAATTACTTTTTATATAAAGTTAACAAGATTTGACAGGATAACTCCCATCAGCGGCAATTCTATGGCACGGAAATGGCAAATTTACTTACACATTACATCCTCAAAATTCTGGTTTCAAATTGCCTTTACATGTATTGTATGTTTTCATCCCACAAGTTCGCCCACAGCCTCGACTATTGCTCTGACCATGGCAGGGGTAAGGATGCACCAATCCTTGGTGTAGCCGAGGTGGGGGAGTCATGAATGGAGCACGGGAACTGACTCAATCCTCTGGATGAATTTGCTTCGTGCGCTACTGGCGGTGAGGGCAAGGCAGTAGTAAATGGCAAGTTCTGTCTTGCTCATTATTTTGATGTGAAATGTTGTCATGGCAAGTTAATCAAAGAGTGGAATTTTAATGAATAATTTTCTGAGTAAATTTCTATTCGTAAAAGATGGCTCTTTATTTGTCTTGCAAAAGTAATATGTGCTTCTGAAACTGGAAAAGACAAGTTAGGATGGGGTAAAATTACGGCTAAGCAAGTGATCATGATGATTATTATAATAGATGCTCTCTATTTGGAAATAGACTTTCGTATTCATTTGAAGGAGTGATGCAGGACAACATAAGTACGAAACTGAGTGATTCGCAAGCGAGGAACAGAAAGAAGATTCACTTCGCTTTCAACGCCTCGCTAACCTCTGGGAACGTAGCTAAGGTTCTATTACTTGAATCTGGCAACGTTATTTCGATGGCATCGCTCAAGTCGCTGATGGTCAACCAGTACATGGTCTCAAGAATTATTTCAAGGTCTGCCACTGGCACGAACATGAGATTAATTCGGCAGATCTATAAGGCTCTGCTTGACTTTGAGAGGAATGCCGCTTAGTTTTTGTTTAATTATTTACCGAAGTATTGTTACTAAAGC
Organism: Bacteroidaceae bacterium; assembly: GCA_045641785.1. Taxonomy (GTDB): domain Bacteria; phylum Bacteroidota; class Bacteroidia; order Bacteroidales; family Bacteroidaceae; genus Minthosoma. The sequence continues at coordinate 3,946 of JAZUHP010000111.1, read as the reverse complement.
ATTATTAAAATAATTTTGTACACTTACTTACAAATTACTTTTCAGACTTAACCTTAACAATAACACAACGGTTAAGGTCGTTCTCTGCAAATGGTTGAACAGTATCTCCGTAAGCCTTTACATCAATCTGACTTGCAGGTACACCCTTCTTCTTCAGGAGTGCAACAAAGTTGTTTGCACGCTGTTGTGAATAGTACATGTTAACTCTTGGGTTACCTGTACCTCTGTCTGCATAGCCTTCCACAACAATCTTCTGATCTGAGTGAGACTTGCACCACTCCACTATCTTATCGACAGATGAAGACTGAGCGGCAGCAGTACCACGAATAGCGTAGTGAGCCACCTCATAGAGCGGTTTATCCTCAACAACAGGTTCTGCTACAGGAGCAGGAGCTTCAACAATCTTCTCGACATAAACGGTATCATGTACTACCTGAGGCTGTACAGGAACGGTCTCTACAACAGGTTCAACAGGAGCCTGCTTCTTTGTCTTGCCCTTTGCCCAGAACTTATAAGTAAGAGAAAGCTGAGCTGTAAGCATCCAGTCATTATGGAAGTTGCACTTTGCATTAAAGTCATCACTTATTGTATTCATGTCCACCTCTGCACCAAGAGCCCAGTTCTTGCAAAGGTGATAGTCTGCAGCAAGTCCCATACGAAACTGAGTACCAAAGAAAGAAGTCTGCTTGAGCCCATTGCCCCACTTGTTACTTATGTTCTCCTTAGCTACAGAATAGTTTGTTCTACCAATCTTCCCATTCCATGCATAGTTCATACCGATACCTGCCACGAGGTTAACGTCAAATGCACGATTTGAATCGTAGCCAGCAAAGATATTGACGATATTGAAGAGGAGATCGAAATCTGTATCTATATAGTTTTGCTTATAGCTCTGGTTGACAGACCTAAGTCCACCCTTTGACTCCCAACCGTTCACATTGAAACGAAGTCCCAGTTCCGGTATTGCCGCATAACCCAATCCTACTGTTGAAGTAGAAGAGATACGCTTACCAAGTTCAACATTTGTAAATACTGTGCTTGCGCCCGACTGTACCTGAACAAAGCCATAAGGTTTGAAACGTCCCTGAGCACTTGAATTAGAAGGAAGGATTGCTGCCAACACGAACAATGCAGCTATAATAAACTTATTCATATACGATAGATACATTTATAAAACGTGATGCAAAGATAGCACATTTGTAGCAAACAAGCACAAAAAAAAACCGTTTTGTGTCATTAATTGATTTAATTTGCCTAATTTTGTATTCCACTAACAAAAAAGGCTACATGAGACGAACAATGATAATGCTGGCTCTCTTACAATGCATCGTACTAATTGCAAGAGGGCAATCAAGCTATATCAAATATATCGATACACGAGTTGGCACAGCTGCAAGTGAGACGGTCACAGCGGGCAAGTTTGGCAAAGGCACGGAGGAGTACGCACATACCCTACCTGCTGTTCTTGAGCCTAACGGCATGAATTTCTGGACTCCCCAGACAGCCCCTGCAACTGAAGCAAAAGGAGTGTGTCCATATCTCTATAAAGAGAATAGGCTAAGAGGACTTCGATGCTCACATTGGATTGTTGGTGGCTGTACTCAGGACTATGGTTCCTTTACCATCTTTCCAACAAACACCGTACCCGATGGCGACACAGACCTATCATCACACTTCTCGCACAATAACGAAGTTGCCACTCCTTCCTATTATTCTGCCTATCTCGACGATTCACAGATAAAGATGGAGATGACAGGCAAGAGTCGTAGCGCCATATTCAGATTCACTTATTCTGATCCTGATTCTGCATACCTTATTGTTACAGTCAACAGCGACGAAGATATGGGATTTGTTGACTATGACGTGGACAATAACGTCATCTGGGGCAAGAACCCCGTTCACCGCATCTATCAGGGATGGGGCGAGCCTACAGGGTTCAGCGGCTGGTTTGTCATTAAGATGCAGGACAAGCAGATAGAATCATTTGGACGAATAAGCAAACAGAGTATCTGGGTGAAAATAAGGAGTCTCGACTCACACGAGGCAGGTGTGGTGTTCAAAGCTGCCTCATCATTCGTGTCAACAAAGAATGCCCTTGCCAACATGGAGTCAGAGATTCCCCACTACGACTTCAACGCAACACGTAGGGAGTTGAATGAAATATGGGAGAGACACCTGTCCCGCATACAGGTACAGTCAACGGACAAGAACCTCCTCGGCGCATTCTACGGTTCACTCTACCGTGCCTCTTTCCTGCCACACGCCATAAACGACTGCAACGGTGAGTACCCTCGTTTTGCAGATGGTACAAAGATAGAGAATAACAATACGCTTGTGGATTTTCACATCACACTCACACAGCACAACTACTATGACGACTTCTCGATGTGGGACACATACCGTGCCCTCCACCCTCTTCTCAACATTCTCTCTCCACAGATGAATGGCGAGATGATACAGTCGCTCGTCATGAAGTACAAGCAAGGAGGATGGCTACCTATCTTCCCATGCTGGAACAGTTACACAGCTGCCATGATTGGCGACCATTGTACCTCTGTCATTGCTGATGCCTATGTGAAGGGCGTTCGCAACTTCGACATCAAGACTGCTTACGAGGCAATGCGCAAGAATGCCTTCGAGTCGCCAGCCACATACGAAGAGTACAGCAATGGTATGGGACGAAGGGCTCTACCATCCTATATCAAATATGGCTACATCCCACTCGAAGATAGTGTCAAGGAAGCGTTCCACAAAAACGAGCAGGTGTCACGCACACTCGAATATGCCTACGACGACTATGCTCTTGCCCAGGTTGCCAAAGGACTCATGGACAACCCTTTCATGGCAGACGCCTTTGACATGAACATGCTTGCCAATGACTATAAGGTACTGATGGCACGTAGCAAGAACTGGAGAAACATCATCGACCCTTCTACGGGATGGGCAAACGGCAGACATGCTGATGGTTCCTTTGTCACACCAGCAGACACACAATATGTAAAGGAATCGTTATCTGATGAACTCACGCCATACACCTTCTCCACATTCATCACGGAAGGAACACCATGCCATTACACATGGTACGTGCCCCACGACATTCCTGACCTAATAAAGAAGATGGGAGGCAAGAAGGCATTCGAAGCAAAACTTGACAAGATGTTTGAGGAAGGACTCTACTGGCATGGCAACGAACCATGTCACCAGATAGCCTACCTATACAACTACATCGATAAGCCGAACAAGACACAGAAGGCTGTACGTCATATCCTATCCACAGAGTACATGAACAGCCCTGGAGGTCTGTCAGGCAACGACGACGCAGGACAGATGTCGGCATGGTACATATTCTCCGCACTCGGTTTCTATCCTGTATGTCCTGGCACTCCATACTACAGTCTGGGAGCACCTTTATTCCCACGAGTGGACATACATCTTGAGAATGGCAAGACATTCACGATAATCGCGGAGGGTGCCTCTTCCGACAATATATACGTCAAGTACACAGAGTTGAATGGTGTACGTCTAAAGAAACCATTCATCACTCACCAGGACATAATGAACGGAGGAACACTTAAGTTCGTCTTTTGAAAGGAACAATGGAAATAACAACAATAGTACTTCTCATATTTTCGTGTCTTTGTGCAAGTTTCGTACAAAGAGTAAGTGGATTCGGATTCGGGATATTCATAATGACGATACTGCCATTCATCATGCCATCGTATGGGGAAGCAACAACACTCTCAGGGCTATTGGCAGCAGTACAGTCACTCATTGTCGCAATAAAGACGAGGAACCACATCTCATGGAAACGACTGTTGCCTATACTCATCACATTCATAATAACAAGCTACTTTGCCGTCATGTTTGTGACGAGCATCAACGACAGCACCCTAAAGAAGATACTTGGTTGCATACTCATAGTCGTGAGCATCTATTTCTTCTTCAT
>JAZUHP010000110.1:0-11718 GCA_045641785.1 Bacteroidaceae bacterium | reverse complement strand
GAACTCGCGGAAACCGTAGCTGTAGTATTCGCTCTCTTTTCCTGTTTCCGGATCAATCTGTGGGTCGAACACAAGCGGTATGGAGATAGCCCCGCCTTCCGTGACATAGAACTTCATCAGACGTAGAGCCTGCTCTTTCATGGATCGGAGGGACTGGCGGGCCCCTATTCCCTGATATTTAATATATTGAAAAAGTCATTTACATGCTTTCAAACATACCTTTAATCCAATACAAGAAAATACTTTGTCGCTAATGAATCTGTAACGTCCAATACCACCACCTAACCTCCGAAGAATACATACATTTTGCATAGAGACTGCATTGAGTCTGCAACGAGTCTGCAACGAGACTATAAAAATGGAGGCTTCATTTTCGCTTCCAAAAGGCTACAAAACCGCTTAAACATTGTTCTGGTTTGTTGTTCCGTCGCTTTAGGTTCGTTCGTTCCTCGTTCGATTCTCGTTCCAGAAGCGGAGTCAGAATGGACTTACATCTAACCTACGGCGAAGCGAAATCGAACGAAAAACGGTTCTGAAACGTGCGTAGAACGAGTTAATAACAAGAGAGTTACACCCTAATAGTTGTTTTAGTAATAAATCATTGTACATAGTCAGTAAATAGTTAAGGCATGTTCTATTAATTACAATTTCTTTTGAAATTACCTTTGTTGTCTTTTGTCTTCTTTCCGGCATCTTGTCTTTCAAAGTCTTGAACCATAGCTCGCTATGCTCCTTCGACTTTTCAAGGCAATCTGTTCGAAAATAAGACAAAATCCATTCAAAGCTAATTTATAGAACCTGCCTTAAAAGTTCTATGCAAAGATAATACATCAAAGTGCCTTTGTCAAGAGTTTGAGGCATTTTTCAAGTGAAAAGTGAATAGTGAAAAGTGAAAAATGTATTTTTCTCTGTTTGCGATGTAGCCATTTATCTTTTAGAACGAAAATGGTTCTTCATCAATTTGGTTGAAAGAAAAAAAACGAAAATTAAAAAAATTAAAGAAATTTCATTTCTTCGCATGACCCAGATGGTATTCTTCCTCTTCTTCCTCTTTGGATGCTCAAAGATATTCGTTGCATTCATGTTCGATTATATATTAGGGTGTCCTGCTGCTTGTACAAGTGCCTTAAAACAAATACCCTACAGACAACTGAATGTTCCTATTCTTGTAACCATCCATATTCTTAAACGTGTCGCAGAAACCATGTATGTATTTAGCCTCTACAAACACATTGTCCGTAACATTAAAACCTATGCCGCCCAAAATACCAAAATCAAAGACGTTACATTCACTTGTATCAAAAGATTTGTCCAACTCATCATCGTCTGACGAGGAACCAAACTTCTTAGAAAGGAGGAAACCGAGCTGAGGTCCACACTCCACATAAAACCTATCTATCGGATAATACTTGATTGCAACAGGTACTGTAATGTAATGACTTGTAAAATGGAAATGGATCTTATCAGTCAAGCTTATATTGCTATAGACATAATCATTCACCCCCTGCATGGAGTACATCAAATCAGTTTCGAGTGCCAGTCTCTTGTTAAACGCCATATTCATAACACCACCCAAATGAAATGCTGTTCTAAAAGAAGACGTAGACTTTACATCATACTTTACCATAACAGCATTATCACTTTCCTTGGAGAAATTCACACCTCCCTTAACACCGAATCTAACACCTTGTGCATAAGAGCATACTGCAAACATTGCAGCAAATGTAATTGCTAAAAACCTTTTCATAAGTAACAACTCAAAACTAAATTTATAATTTACGACTATGTTTTTTGAACACGAGTTTATTAATCATTTTTCAGTATAAACGTAGATGCTACAATCATTATTGTGTAAGTAAGTACACGAAGAAACATGCAACACAAAAAATCATAATAAATGATTATTGCTCATATCAGCATTTTTTCGTTACTTTGCACCCAAATTAAAAACCACTTAAAACAAATGAACTTCATAGGACTAATAATAGCAGTAACAACATTTCTTGTTATTGGACTTTTTCACCCTATAGTGATCAAGTCCGAATACTACTTTGGCACCAAATGTTGGCCGCTTTTCCTCATTGCAGGAATCGCATTCATCATCGCATCACTCTTTATAAGCGATAATGTATGGAGTCCTGTACTCGGTGTTATAGGCTGTTCATGCCTATGGAGTATTCTTGAGATTTTTGAGCAGAAACAGAGAGTAAAGAAGGGATGGTTTCCGAAGAATCCAAAAAGAAAGGATGACTATGCATGATTTGTCAATAGCTATCATTGACTCTAATATGCTTGTAGGTATTGGTCTCCAACAAATAATAAAGGATATCATGCCTGCAGACATACAGACATTCACCACATTTGAGGAACTTAAGAACGCCATAGAGAATGGCAAAAACTTCATTCATTATTTTGTAGCGTCACGCGTTTATTTTGAACATACACAGTTCTTCCGCGACAATGCTCGAAAATCTGTTGTGCTGGTCAATGGTGACATGCAAATAAATGGGATGAAGACTCTCAATGTGTGCCAAAACGAGAAGATGCTAGTCAAGTCTATACTTGCACTCCACGGTTCTGGACATGGCCCTGGACATCCCGGTCCTAACATGAAGCGTACAGGTATTATAGAGCATCCAATGGGTATGGAAGACACATCTATGCATCCTGCAACACAAGAACAGCTCTTGTCACCTCGAGAGGTTGAAGTTGCCGTACTTCTATCAAAAGGTTGCATAAACAAAGAGATTGCTGATAAACTAAACATCAGCATTACCACAGTCATTACTCACCGCACTCATATAATGGAAAAACTCAAGGCACGTTCACTTGCAGACATAATCGTATATAGTGTTATGAATGGACTTGTGGAAGTTGAAGATCTGTAGTGAGAATCTTTATTCCCACAACAATAAACAACCTACAAAACAGACTCTGAAAAGTTCAAGAAACATTTGAAATGGAAACATGAAAATAAACACATAAGATGCAATGTATTTAAAAAAACTATTCCCGCACTTCGCAGCGCAGGAATAATCAGGTGAAATGTTAAATATTTCTATTGGGGTGGACTTGAATCTCTCGATCCGTTACATCTTACAACCAATGAAAAATTGTAAGAATCTTGTCCTATAGCATAATATATATATGAATATTTATCTTCATTATTCTGATGCAAAGGTACTACTTCTTTTTAAATAACAAAAACAAAATCCATACTTTTTTGTCATGATTGGCAAATTAATTTGCTTTTTTGCACTTTTTAACAAATTAATCCTACAATATAGACAAACATCACTATTTCAACAAGAAGAAAGTTTAGCATAAAACAGAAAACAGTCTCGTCAAATTATTTATTGACGAGACTGTGAATATCGTAAAAAATACGAAAAAGCGGTTATCTATCTACAATAATAACATGTAGAACACACATTAGCAAGGACGCTTCTTTGGAAGATTGAATACATCCTGTACCTCCTTCATTGCCTCCGCTGTCATACCATCTGGTTCAGAACCCATAGAGCGAGCACACATATAGATGTTAGCAGCCTTATTGAGTACGTCTGTCTGGTCGAATGCATCCATGATGTCCTGACCTACAGCTACAGTACCATGCTTCTCCCACATAACAACATCGTGAGACTTGATCTGTTCAAGAGTATCCTTTGCAAGTTCTACAGAGCTTGGAAGACCGTAAGGAACGATACCGATACCAAGTGGAGCAAATGCAAGAGTCTCAGGAATCATAGACCAGAGTACACGAGTCATCTCGTCACCCTTGAGGAAACGCTGAATGTGTGACATTGCAACGAGTTCGATTGGGTGAGTATGGAGAGTTGCCTTATAGCAGCTACCTGTCTCAAGAAGATGGTTCTGGAGAGCAAGGTGTGTTGGGAGCTCACTTGTTGGAGCTACAGGCTCGTCAGCAATGATCTCGTAGCTTGCACAGTCATCACAGATACGAACGATAGAACCGTTCTGCATTGGCTCCTTAGCGAGGTCACGCATACGCTTACCAGTACCCTTGCAATAGAAGTACTTACCCTTAAGTTGTGGAAGTACCATACCAATCTGCTTTACTGGTGCAATAGCAGGCATTGCCTTACATGCATCATCCATAAACTCGGTAACATTAACGGTGATATTACCACCATTACGTTCTGCCCATCCTTTCTCCCAGAGATATCCTGTAACCTCTGCAATCTGATTTACCACGGCCTCCAAACCAGGACGACCATCCAAAATACTTGCCATAGTTTTATTTAATTCTTTAATGAGAATACATAATTAAAAATTCTCTCCGTAACGCTCTCTTGTAATCTGTTCAAGTGACTTGCCTCTTGTGTTTGGCATTCCAAAAAGACCTACAACGAGTGAAATGAAAAGGAGTGCAAGCATGATGTATGCTGCAAGTGTGAATCCTTTACCTCCGTCATAGATTGCTGTGAAAGCCAATCCACCTAATGCAGAAGCACCACGTACTACAAAGAACATGAATCCCTGAGCACCTGCACGGAACTTGGCAGGGAACAGCTCTGATCCCCAAAGTGCATAGAACACCTGAACGGATGAACCGTTGTTGATACCCCAGAGAACAGTGAAGAGCCAGATACCTGCAATACTTGAAATACCTCCACCTACTACAAGAAGTGCTGCACTAAGAGCTGCTGCAAGTCCGAAGATGTAGAAGTATTTGTGAGCTACCTTATCAACGTAGAATGAGATGATAAATGTTGTTATCACAACGAACACCCAACTTGCACAACTGAGAAGGTTTGAAAGCTCATCATTCACTCCACCTGCTGTCTTGTAGATATAAGGCATAAACATACCCATGATACTTGCAACAAGATTCCAAGTGAGATAGATAACTGAAAGGAATACAACAGTCTTGACTGCCACCTTGTTTGTGAAAACAAGCTTGATATTATCTACAATACTGCTCTTCTCCTTGTTACTCTCAAATGTTGAACTCTCCTCAAGCTGACGCTGCAAGTTCCAAGCAACCAATGCAACGACAAAGAGTGTGAAGAATACCACACGTGAACTGAACGAGTTGACTAAGGCTGCATCTGCCATGTCTGCACCGCAGAGACTTGCCACAGATTCAACAATGCCAAACAACAAACCGCCTGGAGCGAACAAAGTTCCAAAAAGCAGAATGCACATTGGACCAATACCCCATGACATCTGAGAGATACAGATGTTACGTCCACGGTTGTTAACCTCAGAACTCTCAGAGATGTATGTCCATGAAGCAGGAACACCAACACCTACGGAGATACCTGTAACAAGGAAACCTGCAAGGAGCATTGGGAAGCTTGTTGAGAACATGACGAGAAGTACACCTGCCATATACACCAACAGGTTATAAGTGAAGATGAACTTACGTCCGTACTTGTCTGCCAAGAATCCTCCAATAATAGCACCAATTGCAGCACCACATGCATTTGCACTAAGCGCATTTATCCAACCCAGATGCAAATCAGTAAGACCAAGATAGTCCTTCCAGTAAGACAAACCGGCAGAACCTGCAACGATAGCACCAGCATCAAGATAGTTGTTCAACGATACAGCAATCGTTGATTTCAAAGAACCTTTTGCCATAATTTCTTTTTCTATTTACTATATAGAGGTACTATCTATTAACGACAAACGATATCAACTTCAACATCCATAATCTTGGCAACCTTGAGGATTGTGTCGATGTGACGACCTACTGCTGCTGCCATGTGGTGTGTTGGACCTGCCTCGCTCCACTTGTTACAGAACTCACGACAAGGGATAGAGAACTTAGTACGCATATTTGTGTCACCGAATGTGAAGATCTCACCTTCCTGGTTTACACCCTCAGCAACAACGAACTTGAACTTACCGTTCTTGTCCTGAGTGATACCGAGATATGTAACATCACCTACTGGTGGGTAGAACTGAGTGAGGTAACCACCACCTGCCTTACCGTGGAATACAGGAACGATCTTCATTGTTGGCTTCTTTGCCTGTGAGATATCGAAGTCTCCAGAACCAGAGTGACCGATGATACAGATATCCTCAGGGAAATCGATCGAATACATCTCAGCAAGTGTACCTGTACCAGAAATTGTCTTGAGGATAGACATTGCCATAGCAACCTTCATATCACCTTCAACGGCACATGCTGTGTGCTGCTTGATGAGCATAGAGAATGCAGGAATAAGCATAGAGTCAAGTTTACCGGCTACACCCTGAGCGAAACCGTCATAGTGAGAAGCGATAAGACCGAGCTGCTCGTCCTTAACCCACTGCTCAAAGGCAACTACATACTTAGCCATATCCCAAACCTTCTCAATTGAGTTACCACCCTCAATGTCGAATGTCTCAAGGATATCCTCAGCCTTAGCCTTGATAGCAGCCTCATCTGTGATATTGTCAGCAATAGCCCACATCTTTTCCCAGTCAAACTGCTTTGTGAAGAGACCCATACGGTGGTAGAGGTTTGTCTCATCAATATAGAGGTCCATCATGTTTGGATAAGGACGACCGATCTGAGCAATGTTTGTATAGCGGAAACGACGGTGTACCTGAGCAGCCTTACACCACTCCTCAAGTTCGTGCTGAACCTCTGGGTCACCACCTTCCACAACACCTGTGATAACAGCATGACGCTTACCAGCACGCTCAAGGTCTGCAACCATCTCACCTACAGCACCACAAGCATAGAGATCGCCAAGCCATGTTGGGATATCTGTATTCTTATAATCTGGCTGTGCCTTCTTCTGAACATTCACGAGTACAACAGGAACGTTGAGGTCGCGAACTGCAGGAAGCATATTATTTGAAGTAGCGTATGTAAGGAGCTGGAGGATAACGAGATCCACATCAGCGCAACGGAACTTGTCACCTGCTGCCATAGACTGCTCCTTTGTTGTAACCATACCACCATCGATAATCTCGATTGTGTCAGGAAGAGTCTTCTTGAACTCCTCGTACTGTGCCTGGAAGTTAGGTACAAGTTGTGGGAACTGTGGGAGGTAAGCACCGAGTGCAATAGAGAACACACCCACCTTTGCTTTGGTTTCTACTAATGGTTTAGCCATAATATTGTATAGTTTTTAAGTTAATGTTGCAAGTTTTACTTGTTGCGAAGTTAATGTGTAGTTAAAATGTAGTAAAAGAGAAGTTAAATAGAAGATAAAGAGACGAACCCCGAAGGGCTCAGCGAAGCTAATGATTGTTCGCGGAGAATAATTAACAATTAATAATTAACATGCCTCCGGAACAATTTAACGAATAATACCGCGAATGAGTAACTCAGTCCCCTCCCTTTCTAGGGAGGGTTAGGGTGGGTCTTTTTCTACTTAACGACATTCAAGTATTTCTGATATGCCTCATCCCAAGCTGAAGTGTCCTGAGGCATATAAGTGTTTGTCTCGATAGAGTTTGCAATTATCTTGCGCATCTCAAACATGTCACCGACAAGTCCGGCAGCTTTTGCCTGAAGCATTATATTACCGATTGCAGTTCCTTCAACTGGTCCTGTTACAACTGTAAGACCTGTAGAATTGGCAGCCATCTGCATGAGATACATGTTACGAGAACCTCCACCAATAACATGAAGCTTCTCTATTGGGAATGGAGCCATGTCATTAAGATAGCCAAGTACCTGACGGTAACGCATAGCCAATGACTCGAAAATACAGCGCGCCATCTCCTTATAGTTCTGAGGAACATGTTGACCTGTACGCTCACAGTATGACTTGATTGCCTCTACCATGCTCGTAGGATTAGCAAATTCTGGTGCATCTGGGAAGATGAAACTCTGGAAAGCAGGAACATCCATACTGTCCTTATTGATTTGATTCACATCTGCTGGAGCATCTGTCCATTCCTTTCTGCAACGTTCCAAAAGCCACATGCCACAGATATTCTTAAGGAATCGAGTTGTTCCCTCAATACCACCTTCATTTGTAAAGTTATACTCAAAACTCTTCTTGCTGATGATAGCATCCTTTGTCTCTATACCGAGCAAAGACCATGTTCCGCAAGAGAGATAGGCGAAACGTTCATTCTGGGCAGGGACAGCTGCTACAGCCGAGCCTGTGTCATGTCCTGCAACGGCAATAACAGGAACAGCACCAAGACCAGTAATCTCCTGAACCTCTGGAGTAAGAACACCTACCTTGTCACTCGGATTGACATAACGGCCAAATCGTTCCTCATCTAATCCAAGCACACCAATAAGTTCAAGGTCAATCTTCTTTGTACGTGGATCAAGCATCTGACTTGTACTAAGTATAGTATACTCGCACACAGCCTCACCTGTAAGCATATACATTAAAGCATCTGGCACGAAAAGAATCTTTTCTGCAGCATCAAGTGCAGAGTCACGATTCTTTCTAAGAGTAGACAACTGGAAGAGCGAGTTGAACTGCATAAATTGTATACCAGTCTTCTCATAAACCATTTCCTTTGGAACAAGGCGGAAATACTCTTCCATAGCATTGTCAGTATGTGGGTCACGATAACAATAAGGATTACGAAGAATGCCCCCATCCTTACCAATGAACACAAAATCCACACCCCATGTATCAATACCTATGGATGCTATCTCTATCTTCTCATCAGCTACAACCTTAAGACCACGAATGATCTCATTGTAAAGTGCATAAATATCCCAGAAGAAGTGACCTCCTGTCTGAATTATATTATTTGGGAAACGTGTTAATTCACGCTGTTCAAGTTTTCCGTCAACGATTGAGCCAAGAATGGTTCTACCACTTGTGGCACCAAGGTCAACAGCAAAAAAGTTAGTTGTTGCCATTTATTGGTAAAGGTTTAGAGTTATTAATTTTTGTCAAAGATAGAATATATATTTCTTTTTTGCAAGCATTTTATATTTATCAATTACAAAAGCAATAAAAAAAGAGTAAATGTGATTTATTTTTGCTACATTTGCACAAACTCAAAACAAGTACACCATTATGAAATACATCAGTTGGAATGTTAACGGCCTTCGTGCTTGCGTTGGCAAAGATTTTTCTAAATCATTCAATGAACTCGACGCTGACGCATTCTGCCTTCAAGAGACAAAGATGCAGGAAGGTCAATTAGATATAGAATTTCCAGGTTACAAGTCTTACTGGAACTACGCAGAAAAAAAGGGATATTCAGGTACAGCCATCTTCACAAAGAAAGAACCTATCAATGTTACATACGGACTCGGAATAGAAGAGCACGACCACGAAGGACGTGTTATCACACTTGAGTTTGAAGACCACTACCTCATTACTGTTTATACACCTAACTCACAGGACGGACTTAAGCGTCTTGACTACAGAATGACATGGGAGGATGCATTCCGCGACTACCTCGTGCGTCTTGACAAAAAGAAGCCTGTGGTTGTATGTGGAGACATGAATGTGGCTCACCTTGAGATAGACCTCAAGAATCCTAAGACAAACAGGATGAATGCAGGTTTTACAGATGAGGAGAGAGAGAAGATGACAACACTCTTAGAAAGTGGGTTCACAGACACATTCCGTCACTTCTTCCCTACTCTCGAAGGGGTGTATTCATGGTGGAGTTATAGATTCCATGCAAGAGAGAAGAATATAGGATGGCGCATTGACTATTTCCTTGTGTCAAACAGACTCGTAGACAGACTTGAAAGTGCAAGCATACACACAGATATAATGGGAAGTGACCATTGTCCTGTTGAAGTAAAGATAAAAGACTAACGACTATCAATTGACATAAAGTGGACCAGGTGTTTCACAAAAAAAATCATATCACAAATAGTCCTATTACACTTCCCACATCATACAACTTAACATCAATGAAGAAACTAACATACTTAGTTTTAATATTACTGTTTCCTTTTTGTTCTTGCGAAGGCAACGAGGCGAATGACAATCAGCCAACAAGCATCGCCTCCGACTCTGTAAAGACAGAAAAGGACACAACAACATACATCTATCAACCTGACCTACGGGTAGGACAAAAAATAGAAAGGATACTCAACAGCAAACTGAACATCAGTACAAAGAAATGTGCAATAAGCGTCTATGACATCAGTTCTAAATCCTTTATTATCCAACATAACGACAAGGAACTGATGGCTCCTGCATCATGTATGAAACTACTGACTGCCATTACCGCACTCGACCGTCTTGGAGAAAAGTATTCATTCTGCGACTCTCTCTTCATCAAGGGCGAGATTGATGCAAACGGTACACTTCATGGAGCAATGATACTCAAGATGGATGACGACCCTTTGTTCTGGGACTTCAACCAATGGGCAAAGGCTGTTCAAAAGAGGGGGATAAAGAGAGTTGAGGGTAATATCATCATGCACCTTGCTCGTCGCGACACACTACGTCCACACCCTACAGACAAGCCTTGGGACATACAGTACCACAAGCTGCCACTCATGCTAAAGGGGGAGAAATACATCAAACGTATATTCAAGAGCACACTTGCTGTCAGGGGAATAAGGATAAAGGAAGAAGAGTTTACTCTCCAAGATCCAAACATGAACGAATACTGGGCAAGTGTTGTTGAAGAAAACAAGGGAGAGAACGGTTTTGACCTTGACGGAATGCTTCGCAGCATTGCACTTGAGCAGACACTTCATGGTGCAGAATGTATTGCATCCACAAGCCATTCACTTCTCGAAGTTCTTGACCCGATGCTCATATACAGTAGCAATATCAAGGCAGAAAGCATGTTCTATCATCTTGATAACGTATATTCAGGAATATGGCAGCGACACAGTCAGTATGGCAGAAAACCTCATGAGGTTGAGAAGTTTCTAACAGAGAAACTTGGCATCGACACAAAAGCAGAAGGGTTTGTTATCAACGATGGTAGTGGTCTCTCACCAGAGAACAGACTTAATGCTGACTTTCTCGTGAAACTTCTGCTTTGGGCATACAACAACAAACACATACGCGACATTCTTACACGTGAAGCGCTTGCCGTACCTGGCGTTCCAGGAAGAAAAGGTTCACTTAAAGACAGAATGGCAAACGGATTCTGTAGAGGTCGAGTATTCTGTAAGACAGGAACACTCGTTACTATTGGCGGTTCTTCTCTCGCAGGATTCATTCACGGACGCAATGGTCACTGGTACGCCTTTGCCATCATGCACAAGGACACTCCCGTATGGAATGCCAGAGATTTTCAAGACAGGATATGCAGGGAAATAGCAAGGTGACGGACACAACGAACAATCGATAATGTTGTTCATCTTGTTAGGGTACCCAGTTACTTGTTCCAAAAAGTAAAGGAATTACCGCAAAGCGGTCTGTAATTAAAACCTTTGAACTTAGCGAAGCGATCTCACTGACCGAAGGGAAGTAAAACCAAGCAAAACAAAAGAAAACAGTTTTATTTTACAATTGCCATTCGGAACATATCAACCGGATGGAGATTGTCAAATTGTAAATAACCTGAGTTCGACGAAAACATATCGCGCAAGCGCGGACGAAAAAAAACCTTTAAAAACAGATAAAAACCTTTAAAAACATACTTTATCCTGCTGCAGGAATAAAAACACTATAGGTTTTTATATGTTTTTAAAGGTTTTTATATGTTTTTTCGGTTCTTCTTCAATTTAGTTGAAAAGAAGTTCATATAATGCTATGCTTTAGAATATGCATATTGCAAGACTGTTAAATATTAAACACAAAGAAACTTGTTTTAAGTACAATTAACTAACAGCCAATAATATATAGTAAA
>JAZUHP010000109.1:0-5909 GCA_045641785.1 Bacteroidaceae bacterium | reverse complement strand
ACTATTCTCTATCATCCCAGCAGTCATTGCCATCATCATGGCATTGCTTGCATACAAGTTCCCTCTCAAAAAGTAAGAGATTGTCATAAAGACTACATACAAGAGAAGTCCACAGACCTGATTATTCAAGTCTGTGGACTTTCTTTTTTCCTACTGGCAGACAACAACAGGATCCTTTATAACTGGAATTGTCACGGCAATACATGCAGCAATTACATTTTTACTCATTCAAACCCCCATAATATCCTATGCGCATTACACGAGGAGCGCACGATGAGTCCCTGCAAATCGCGTGCGCTCCTCGAGTAATACTCGTGTAAACCTCGTGCAATGATTGATTGTATGGTGATAGCTAACAATTCAAAATCTTTCACAAAACAACAAAAATGGGAGGTGCACGTTGTTGTACACCTCCCAGACATTTATAATATAAACGAATTTACTATATATTAGAATCCTGGATTCTGCTTCATATTAGGATTCTGATCAAGAACATCAGTTGGGTAAGGGAAGAGGTTGTGAACACCCTCCTTGAAACCAACCTCATAACCTGCTGATTTAGCCTCATGAGTATGAATGATATAGAAGCGGCTGTTTGCCTCAGTACCATGTTGCCAAACAGGTTCTTCACCAGCCTTAACAGGACGGAACTTCTTGTCGTAAAGATGAGGAACAGCAGAGCCAGCCTTTGCAAGACGAGCCTTTCCTTCTGCATCATTCCAACGGAGGATATCCTGGAAACGACAACCCTCAAACCACATCTCGAAGCACTTCTCATTCTTCAACTCATCCATAGTTGCAGTCTTACTAACATGAGCAGAACCTGCACGATTCTGAATCTTATTAAGAACTGAAAGAGCAGTAGCTGCATCACCAGTCTGAATACATGCCTCTGCATAGAGGAGAAGAACCTCTGCATAGCGCATCACGATAATGTTATTAAGACGGAGGTTACCACCATGAGAACCACCACCATCAGACATATCAGAACCACGTGCAATATGCTTGAATGGCAACCAGAATGATTGTCCATAGAGACCATCATCAACATTGTTGATACCAATCTCTGTACTTTCCTTAAGTTGGTCAGGAGTCATTGCCTCAAGGTCTGCATTTGTATACTTCATACCTGAAGCTCTACCCTCGTCTGTAAGATACATTGCATCCTCGATATTAATGAGTGTTGCCTTACGACGGTAAGAATCACCATCATTAGCCTGGAATGCATCACCATACCACTCAGGAACACCAATAGAACCCCATCCTCCGATATTACCGTTGTAAGTAGAAAGAGGACTGATCTTCATGTTACCTTCACGCCAGCAGAAACAGTTTGCTTCCATCCATGTAGAGTGATGATAAGCACCTAGACCATTACCGAAACTCCAGTCGCCTACAGCACTGTTATACTCCATGTTAATCTCGAACACCTTTTCCTCGTTGCAGTCACCTTCAACATGGAAGAGATCTGCAAACTTTTCACCAGGAACAAGGTCATAGTTTCCAGACTCAACAACTCTCTTAAGAGCAATCTTTGCAGCCTCATAGTCGCCTGCAAACATATAAGCCTTACCTGCAAGTGCATCTGCAAAACCCTTTGTTACACGTACAGCGCCAGCCTTGTCTCCCTTACCCTTACGAGCAGTCAGGTCACCAGCAGCTTTCTCGCACTCTTGTGCTACCCACTTGTAATACTCCTTCTGTGACACCTCATTATTAGCAGGAAGAGCATCTGCAGGAAGAAGATGGTCAACCAAAGGTGGTTGTCCCCAATAGCATGCAAGAAGGAAATAATCATAAGCACGAAGTACACGAGCCTCTGCAACAGCCTGCTTCATAAATGATGTAGCACCTGCCTTACCATCAAAATAGTTGAGGACTGTATTACAGTAGTAAACAGAAGAATAGAGACCTTTATACATTGCATAAATGGCTTCTGGAGTGTGCTTGTAACGGAACTCATCAACAGATCCACCAAACTCATGGTCTCCATAGTTTCCACCTGCATAATTAACATCGTCGCCAGCATCATTTCCTAACACCTTGTTTGGAGTATAGATACTTGGCCCAAATGTAGTTCGTCCCATTGTCTGGATAGCGAAATACTCATAAGCAGAAGTAAGAGTCTTTTCACAGTCGGCATCTGTCTTATAGAAGTCATCTGTGGAAATAGCACCCTTCTGTGGTATATCAAGCTGACTCTCGCACGCAGTAAAAGCACAAGCACCAAGTGCGAGCATTGGAATAATTATCTTTTTCATGTTATATTTCTATATTTATCAAATTAGAATGAAAGGTTTACACCAAACACAACCTTCTTTGACATTGGGTAGTTACCATTGTCATAGCCACGAGAAGCACCAGAATTGAGTGATGAAGTCTCAGGGTCAGCACCTGGGTAGCTTGTGATTGTGAAGAAGTCATCAAGAGAAACAGAGAAGCGAAGATCGCTGATAAGAGCCTTTCTTGTGTACTTAGCAGGAACAGTATAACCAAGCTGAATCTGCTTAAACTTGAAGAATGAGCCATTGAAGAGAGCTGCATCTGAAGAATAGAATGTCCAGTCAGTCGCAACATTCTTCATATCTGGATACTTACCTGTTGCAATTACATTACCACTTGCATCTGTCTTGTAAGAGTTCTTCCAATATGTAGTAATACCATTTGTCTCAGGAGAGTCAGCAGAAACCATAAGGTTATAAATCTTATTACCTGCCTGACCTGTACCGAATACTGTAAAGTCAAAGCCCTTGTACTCAAGGTTGATTGTGATACCATAAGTAAACTTAGGAATTGCACAACCAAGATCCATCTTATCGTCCTCACCTGGAGCAAGTGTAAGCTTGCCATCCTTATCATAGTAGAGAGCCTTTCCAAGATTTGCCTTGTCGTATGAAGTACCGCTATACATGTTCTCGTTGTAAACACCAGCATACTTCCATCCACGGAAATAATATACAGAATGGTCTTTCTCAAATGTTGGCTGCATCTTATTGTTGAATCCGCTGATACCTGTTTCAACGATACGTGGATAAACAGAAGAAACCTCCTTAACCTTATTCTGTAGTGGAGAGAAGTTTGCGTTTACATTATACTTCAAATCGCCGATTCTATCACGCCATCCAAGTTCAATATCAAGACCCTGGTTAAAAACCTTACCAGTGTTAACCCATGACTGCTGTCCACCAATCTCAGGAATACCTGTTACCGAAAGAAGAAGATCACGAGTTGTCTTCTTATACCAGTCAAGACCGAGAGTCAAACGGTTGCTGAAGAAACGAGCATCAAGTCCTAAGTTAATCTGATCATATTTCTCCCACCTAAGGTTAGGATTTACCTGCTTGCCAGGAGCACCACCAGCTGTAATAGAACCAGTACCTGGCTCAAACTGGTAGTAACCACCAATTCCGATAGTCGATGCATACTGGTAACCAAAAAGAGGGTTTACACTACCATTAGTACCCCAAGAAGCACGAATCTTCAAGAAAGAAACAAGTTCTTCGTCAACAGCATCTCTAAAGAATCTTTCATTGCTTATTGTCCATCCTCCAGAAACAGAAGGGAAAGAACCATGACGTACATTTTCTGAAAGCTTTTCAGAAGAGAATGCATCATTACGGAAGTTTATCTGCAAACCATAACGGTCATCATAATTATATGTCAAACGACCGAAATAAGAAAGTGATGCTTCATCCACAGGAGCGTTACTTACTTCAAGATGACTTTTACCATTAGCATTAAGATGATTGATATACAAGAAATTCTCTGCACCATCACCTTCAAAGATTGATCCATCATGGAATTCATCCTTGTCATTCTTAGAGTTAGAATCCTGAGAGGATACGCTTGTATTATCTGTATGTTTCTTAGTGAAAGACATACCTGCCATTACTGTTAATTTATGCTTTCCAAAACTCTTATCAAAAGTGGCAAAGTTTTCCCACTGATAATAATAATGAGCATTTGACGCAGCAGACATAGAATATGTAGAACCCTTTGCATTCTTACCATTCAACCAGAATGGCTTATTGTAGTCGTGAGAATTGCTTTGAGCAATACGGTAACCAAGCTGTGAAGTAATTGTAAGTCCCTTTACTGGCATAAGGTCGAGAGCCATGTTACCACG
The DNA here is from genome assembly GCA_045641785.1 of Bacteroidaceae bacterium. GTDB lineage: Bacteria > Bacteroidota > Bacteroidia > Bacteroidales > Bacteroidaceae > Minthosoma. The sequence continues at coordinate 1,783 of JAZUHP010000109.1, read as the reverse complement.
AAGGCTGAGACCACCATTTGTTGCATGACTACGGTCACGCATAGCGAGAGGGTTACCTGTAGCATCCTCAGAATACTTAGAAGTTCCGTACCATACAGGGTTTTCGTCAGTATATTCAGCAGGAATCATAAGTGGATAAACCTGATCAGTGCCACGAGCATCCCACATATTCTTCATACCAATACCCATGTCGTTTACATCATATACGTAGGCAGGAGTGAGAGGATCGATAGATACTACTGAGTTAAGGAATGACTGGTATCCATTATTAAGTCTCTTTCTGTCCCACTTCTCAATGTTGTTAGTAGTTCTAACCTTCAACCACTTGTAGAGCATGTAGTCAGCATTAATCTGTGCAGTAAGACGCTTATATGTATCTTTCTTACCCTTTACAATACCATCATTGTCAACAATACCGATGCTACCAAGGAAGTGTCCCTTTTCATTACCACCCTGGAATGTCAAATTGTGCTGGAGAGCCCAACTGTTACCAAAAACCTCATCATACCAATCTGTATCTTGACCATTATATCCATTCTGCTTAAGGCGATCATCGCTAAGACGACCGATATACTTTTGATAGTCAATATAGTCTGCTGCATGGAAGATGTCCGCCTTCCTTCCAAGTGACTGGTTGATTGCCTTAAAGCTATATGTCACTTTTGATCTTCCACCATTACTAGCACCAGTCTTTGTTGTGATAAGAACAACACCATTACCAGCCTCAGCACCATAGATAGCTGCTGATGCAGCATCCTTAAGAACTTCCATAGACTCAATCAAAGAAGGATCAAGGAACTGGATGTTGTCAACCTTAAGACCGTCAACAATAAGAAGAGGATTCTGTGAGCCAGAAGAGTTTGTAGAATAACCACGAACACGAATCTCAGCACCATCTCCAGGAGCACCACCATTAATAATCTGGATACCAGCTGCCTTACCCTGAAGAGCAGCTGCTGCATCTGTTGTGCTTACGTTCTTAATGTCGTCAGCCTTAACAGAAGCAACGGCACCTGTCAAGTCACTTTTCTTCTGAACACCATAACCGACAACTACGATGTCATCAAGAATAGAGTCATCCTCTAAGAGTTTAATAACCACGTTGTTTGAAGTTGGCTTAACTTGCTGAGTCTTATAGCCAATGTAAGAAACAACGAGAGTAGAATTAGAAGAAATAGTAATAGAGAAGTTACCATTAACATCGGCAACTACACCATTGCTTGTTGATCCCTTCTCAACGATTGCTGCACCGATCAGTGGTTCACCGTCGGCATCACCAATCACTCTACCCTTGATAGTGCGAGTCTGTGCTATAGCCGATGATATGGCCAACATACAAACCGCCATAAAAAACAAAAGTCTTGTTTTCATAATTTGGATTTTGAGTTAGTTAATTAATAATGTGATTTTATATACACTCGTTTTGATTACAAATATTAAGGGCTATACTTTCCTAATGACAATAAAGATTTCCACTACTTTCATCTAATCACATTAGTATAAGAATAGTTTTCCTCGTATTAGTCGGTTGTTGTTTCCCACTCTGTGCTTCTACATCTGCAGCTGAACAACAGGGCAATTTCTTAAGCAGTTCATGACTTTTACAAAAAAATGTCTGAAACTATTATCTTTGACCGACAGGTAATAATACTTTTTAGTTCGTGGGCAAAAGTACAACTATTTTACATTTATTAACTATCCCTAATGTTACATTTTTGCCATAGAATCTTTCAATTTTACAAAAAACGGCAAAAATGTAACATAGGAACAAACGAATCTTCTA
>JAZUHP010000108.1:0-88394 GCA_045641785.1 Bacteroidaceae bacterium | reverse complement strand
AAAATCTCAGTAATTTTGTCTTCGGTAATCATGCGAAATTCTTTAGTTTCATTGTTTTGTGCTTATTACAAAGTTACTGAGAATTTCGCTAATTACCAAATTTATAAGCATTTATGTTTCGTCGAACTCACGTTAAATTATGCTTCGACGGAAAATTCTACACATTCCCATATTTCCTTGTTTTTCTTCTCAAGCGCTATCTGCGAGAGAGGACCGAATACTAAAATCTTTAAGATGCTGAAAAAGGTATAAAGAAGAGGCTGTGTCTGTTACTTTTGACACAGCCTCTTTTTTCTCTATTTGATATTAGATGTCTTGGTGGGTTACCTTCTATTTTAGCATCTTATCTTAGCATCTTCACTAATTGCTTTTCTGTGGCATTAGGAAGAATGCTTTGCAATTGTTTGTATAATCTTGTGTATGATTCTTCTGGTGTCCTTTCGCATGTACATTGTTCTTTGCCATAAAGTGCTTCTGGTGTTGTGAGTAATGACCATCCCCATCCGTACGCCTTTCCATGCTTGTCCTCTGGGTAAACAAAGTCCTCTGTGACAATGTATGTGCCCATTTGCAGTTTGGTCACATAGCTGTCAAACTTACTTCGCATCTTAGGACCGTCAAATCCGCATGCGGCTCTGAGTTCTCGTGTTATGAGGCTACCTTCAATTTTAAGTGTACTTAGTATAGCGTCTTCTATACTTCCTTCTGTAGGATAGGGGTGGACACTCCTTCTATAGTTGACAAAGTCCTGCCACCATTCCTTGCTTATGAAGCCAGCCTTTTTATTAAAGAACTTACCATACATGCATCCTCCTTCGGTTACTATCTCTCCTTTCCACTTCCATAGTGGCCAATCCCATCCGCCATCAGGAAAGGTGATATAACGACATTCTTCATCTACAATCTCTTCTGCAGAGAATCCAGGTATTCCACTATCAAGTAATGGAAGGAAACCAATCTCGTGGATGTATTCCATGAGTTGTGCAGAATTGTATATTTCAGGAGTTTTCATGTTTGTCTTATTGTATGTATGGTTTTATGATTTCCTCTATCTCGTTGCCTCTACTAACTGAACCATTGACAACGACAATGCTGTGAACCTCTGCAGATACGCAAAGCTTCATGTCACTCTTTCTGTAAATGTCTTGGGTGTAAACATATCTCGCTCCGTCACGAGTCACATTCATGCAAGAGATAAACTCCTGTCTGCCACGAAGAGATGTCTTGTAGCTTATGTTGATCTTACTGACCATAATGTCTACACCTCTGTAATGGAACTGTTCTAAGTCTATACCTATGCTTTGAAGAAATTCGAGTCGCGTAACCTCAAGATAGTGGATATAGTTGGAATGATTGACTACACCCTGTACATCACATTCGTAGTCACGAGTTTTCATCTCCAGTTTATATGTGTAATCTTTCATTCTGTCTCTTTATTAATGTTTCTGAATATCTGTGCAGCAATACTTCCGGAGAAATTATGCCATACCGAGAAAATAGCACCTGGAACAGTTGCCATTGGGAACATGGCAAAGTGTGCAGTAGCAAGTGATGTGGCAAGACCTGAGTTTTGCATTCCTACCTCAATAGCGATAGATGTCTTCTTCTTGTTGTCTATGCCCAATAAATGTCCTGCGGCATAACCAAGGCATAAACCAAGTAAGTTGTGCAGGATAACCACGACAGCAACAATGAAACTGCATTGCATAATGTTTTGTGCATTATGCGACACTATTATTCCAATGATAGTGGCAATGGCAATAGTAGATACCATAGGGAGGAATGGCTTTATGTTTTCTGTGGTCTTCTGAAAATAATGATTTACAGCGAATCCTAATAATATTGGTAGTATGACAACCTGCACAATGCTTATGAACATGCCAAAGATATCCACATCTACAGATTCTCCTGCAAGTATGTAAACCAGAGCTGGTGTTACAACAGGGGAGAGTAGGGTTGATATTCCAGTCATTGCAACACTTAGCGCTATGTCTCCTTTTGCAAGAAAACATATCACATTGCTTGCTGTACCACCAGGGCAACATCCTACCAAGATGACTCCCAAAGCAAGTTCTGTAGGAAGATTAAGTGTCTTGCATAATAACCATGCAATAGAAGGCATCACCATGAACTGTGCAAGTTCACCAATGATGATATCCTTAGGATGCATCACTACAGGTTTGAAGTCTGAGGGCTTTAGTGTTAATCCCATTCCGAACATCACGACACCCAACATTGGTGTTACTGTTGAAGTGTCTATCCAAACAAATGATGCTGGGAATGAGAGTGCTATAGCTGTTACAGCAACCACGACGATCGTGATGTGTGATGCTATCCATGTTGATAGCTTGTATAGGTTATTCATCTTTGAGAAAATAAAAAGATGAGTCCGAGAGTAGTTCGGACTCATCTCTAATATGTTTATAAAGACTTATGGACTAATTATGTTGTCTATGTAGGCATTAGCCCTAATGGTCAAATAGTAAAAAGTCCAATAGTCAGATGTAATTACTTCTTAAGCATCTCAATCATGCTTGCAGCTGCCTTACGACCGTCACCCATAGCGAGGATAACTGTAGCACCACCACGAACGATGTCACCACCTGCAAAGATTGTAGGAATGCTTGACTGCATCTTGTCGTTAACAGCGATAGTGTTCTTGCGACCAAGCTCAAGTCCTTCTACAGACTTTGGTACGAGTGGGTTAGGAGATACACCTACTGCTACAATAGCCATGTCGATGTCGATTGTCTCAATCTTGCCCTCAACTGGTACAGGAGAACGACGACCAGAAGCATCTGGCTCGCCAAGCTCCATAACCTGAAGCTTAACCTGACATACATTACCCTTCTCATCAGCAACATACTCGATAGGGTTGTGGAGTGTGAGGAACTCGATGCCCTCTTCCTTAGCGTGCTTAACCTCCTCAAGACGAGCTGGCATCTCCTGCTCAGAACGACGGTATGCAATGAATACACGCTCTGCACCAAGACGCTTAGCTGTACGACAAGAGTCCATAGCTGTGTTACCACCACCAACTACCATTACGCTCTTAGCCTTAACGATAGGAGTGTCTGTTGCTGGGTTAGAAGCATCCATGAGGTTAACACGAGTGAGGTACTCATTAGATGACATGATACCAACTGAGTTCTCACCTGGGATACCCATGAAGTTAGGAAGACCAGCACCTGATGCTACGAAGATAGCCTTGTAGCCTTCTGCCTCAAGATCCTGCATTGTGATTGTCTTACCAACGATGCAGTCCTTAACGAACTTAACGCCAATCTTACCGAGGTTCTCGATTTCAACATCAACGATAGCGTTTGGAAGACGGAACTCAGGAATACCATACTTGAGCACACCACCAATCTCGTGAAGAGCCTCAAATACTGTAACATCGAATCCTGCCTTTGCCATGTCACCAGCACAAGAAAGACCAGCAGGACCTGAACCAACGATAGCAACCTTGATACCGTTCTTTGGTGCAACCTCTGGAAGTGCCATCTTGCCTGAGTTACGCTCAAAGTCAGCAGCGAAACGCTCAAGGTTACCGATAGCAACAGCCTTGTGACCAAGCTTGAGGTGCATACACTGGCTCTCACACTGCTTCTCCTGTGGACATACACGACCACAGACAGCAGGAAGGGCAGAAGTGCTCTTGAGAACCTTAGCAGCCTCAAGGAACTGACCACGCTCGATGTTCTTTACGAATGAAGGGATATTGATAGATACAGGACATCCTTCCATACATGTTGGCTTAGCACAGTCGAGACAACGCTTAGCCTCTGTCATAGCCTGCTCTACAGTAAGACCTGTGTTAACCTCCTCAACACGAGTTGTTGCACGGTAAACAGGATCAAGCTCACCCATAACGCAACGCTCAATCTCACCACGCTCCTTAGCCTTCATGCTTGCGAAGATCTCCTTACGCCATGCAGCATTACGGTCAGTAAGCTCTGCGAGTGGAGTGTCTGTTGTCATGCCTGAAGCATCAGCAACAGCAGCATCCTTCTTAGCGGTACAACCGCAAGAACCTGCAACACTTGCCTCAAGCTTCTTCATCTCTTCAATCTCAACTGGCTTGAAAGCACCCATACGCTTGAACATCTCATCGAAGTCAACCTCGTGACCATCGAACTCAGGACCATCAACGCATACGAACTTAGTCTTGCCACCTACAGTGATACGACATGCACCACACATACCTGTACCGTCAACCATGATAGTGTTGAGAGATACATCTGTAGATACATTATATTTCTTTGTAAGGAGACAGCAGAACTTCATCATGATAGCAGGACCGATAGCAAAACACTTGTTTACTGTCTCGCGCTGGATAACCTCCTCGATACCTACAGTTACGACTCCCTGCTTTCCGTAAGAACCGTCATCAGTCATGATGATAACCTCGTCAGAGTGCTTGCGAACCTCGTCCTCAAGGATGATAAGCTCCTTGGTACGACCAGCGAGAACTGAGATTACACGGTTTCCTGCAGCCTTGAGTGCCTTGATGATAGGGAGCATAGGAGCTACACCTACACCACCACCAGCACATACTACTGTACCGAAGTTGTCGATGTGAGTTGCCTGACCAAGTGGACCTACAACATCTGTGATGTAGTCGCCTTCGTTAAGGCTACAGAGCTTTGTTGATGAGTAACCAACAGTCTGTACTACGAGAGTGATTGTACCTGCTTCTGTGTCAGCATCAGCGATTGTGAGTGGCATACGCTCACCATTTTCACCTACTCGTACGATTACGAAGTGGCCTGCCTTACGAGACTTAGCAATGAGAGGTGCTTCAACTACGAGCTTGAATACCTTCTCAGAGAACTGCTCTTTCTTTACAATTTTGTTCATAGTAATTATTTACGCTCGTAAGAGCGTAATTGGGTTTTGTTTGTTTTATTATGTGATTATTCGAAACCTATAATGTATAGAGTGCCTCTCCCTGTTTGCACAGGGAGAGGACTGCTTTAGTCTATATACTCAAATCCAGTGTATGGGACGAGTGCCTTAGGCATACGTATTCCCTTTTCTGTCTGAAAGTTTTCGAGGATAGAGGCAACGATACGTGGAAGTGCAAGAGCTGAACCGTTGAGAGTGTGGCAAAGCTGAACCTTCTTGTCTGCGTTGCGGTAACGACACTTGAGACGGTTTGCCTGATATGTGTCGAAGTTAGATACTGAAGAAACCTCGAGCCAACGTCCCTGTGCTTCAGAGTAAACCTCGAAGTCGTAGCAGATAGCAGATGTGAATGACTGGTCACCACCGCAAAGACGAAGGATACGGTATGGGAGTTCAAGCTTCTGGAGGAGTCCCTCTACATGCTCAAGCATCTCCTTGTGTGACTCTGCAGAGTGCTCTGGAGTGTCGATACGTACAATCTCAATCTTAGAGAACTCGTGGAGACGGTTAAGACCACGAACATCCTTACCATAAGAACCTGCCTCACGACGGAAACACTGAGTGTATGCGCAGTTCTTGATAGGGAGCTGCTTCTCATCGAGGATAACATCACGGTAGATGTTTGTTACAGGAACCTCTGCAGTAGGGATGAGGTAGAGGTCATCAATCTCACAGTGGTACATCTGACCTTCCTTGACAGGAAGCTGACCTGTACCGTAACCTGATGCAGCATTAACTACAGTAGGTGGCATGATCTCTGTGTAACCAGCCTTGTTTGCTTCTGCGAGGAAGAAGTTGATGAGAGCACGCTGAAGCTGAGCACCCTTGCCTGTGTAAACAGGGAAACCAGCACCAGTGATCTTAACGCCGAGGTCGAAATCAATGAGGTTGTACTTCTTTGCAAGTTCCCAGTGTGGGAGCTTAGCCTCGCCATTATCAGGAACTGTTGTCCAGTTGCCTACAGTATCACCTTCCTTGCACTCACGGAGTGAAGACTTAACAACAACATTGTCCTCTGCGCATGAACCCTCTGGTACCTCGTCATATGGGAGGTTAGGGATAGTGCAAAGGTGAGCAGTAAGAGCAGCCTCTGCCTCTGCCTTTGTTGCTTCAAGTTCAGTTGCAGTAACCTTAAGTTTTGCAACCTCTGCCTTAGCAGCTTCTGCCTCTTCCTTCTGACCAGCCTTCATGAGCTGACCGATCTGTGCAGCATATTTCTTGCTCTCTGCGAGAGTAGCGTCAAGTTTTGTCTGAGCCTCACGACGTGTCTTGTCGAGGGCGATAGCCTTTTCTACAGCTTCCTGTGCACCTTTGAAGTGCTTCTTTTCGAGACCTTTGATAACCTTTTCAGTCTCTTCTGTAATTACCTTAAGTGTAAGCATCTTTATGTTGTTTTTTATATTTTGTCTTGAATAAAATGCCTATTGAAGTGAACTGTCAATTAATTCACACAATATCGGTGCAAATTTACATAAAAAATCGCAAACCATCGACATAAATTTCAAATTTATGCTAATGGTTTGCGATTATAAAGTTCTTTACCTTATAACTTGTTGTTAACAGCCCAAAACTTTCACTACTGCGTCAGCAGGTGCCTTCTGGTTCTCGTCCCAGATGAGTTCTCCAAGTTTACCCTCAACAACGACTGTTCCACTTGTAGGATTCTTGATGCTCACCACATCTCCCTTGATGTTTCCGTTTACTGTAGAATACTCAAGTGCGAGGTTAGCATCGTCTCCGAAGGTACAATCCTCAAGGATAAGGCCGTCTACATAGCAAAGTGGCTGTTCTCCAGTTATATGACAACGAACAAGCTTGATGTTCTTACCATACCATGCAAGATATTCTCCATTTATCTCTGAGTCATAGATTGCTACATTCTCAGCCTCCCAGAAAGAATCCTTTGAGTTAATGATTGCATTATGAATCTCAACATTCTTTGCGTACTGGAAAGAGTAGTTGCCATCCTGATGATAATCTTCAATAAGGATGTTCTCGCTGTGCATGAATAGGTAGTCGCAGTTCTCTATCTTTACTTTTTTAAGCTGTATGTTCTTGCAATCCCAAAGGAACTGCTCTCCATTAGGGAAATCAGTGTTCTCAACATAGATGCCATCCATTCTGCGGAACAGTTTTGGAGCATCACACTTGCAGTCAATCATTCTGCAGTTCTTTGAGTACCACAAGCTGGAACGTGCGCTCTCAGCAAAGTAGCAGTTCTTTACAGAGAATCCGTATGTCTCCCAGAAGACATACTTACCTTCAAAGGTACAACCTTCTGCCTCAATGTTACTACTTTCCTTAATTGACGATTCGCCTACATGGATAGTCACATTCTCAAGTCTTAGGTCATGACTTGCATAGAGTGGGCGTTCACCTCCATATTCCTTGTTCTTAATTGTTTCCATTTATCTCTTTGGGTTAATCTTTAATAGTATTAATGATGCGGCGCCACGGAAACAGAGTTCTATGCACATCGCAAACCACACGCCGTTCAATCCGTAGTCTTTTGCTAACCACCATGCTAAAGTGATACGTACTGCCCATATACTGAACAGGTTGAGGATGCATGGTGACAGCACAGTTTTTCTACCGACAAAAACTCCGTATGCTACAATAGAAGCGGCAAACATAGGTTCTGCCCACGCCTCTATACGTAGAGCATCTACAGCAAGTGTCTGTACCTTTGTGTCGGGTGTCATTATATTCATGATCTCTGGAGCAAAGACATACATGAGTATGCCCATTATTGTCATTATTGCAATACCAGAGCTGATTGTTATTGTTGCAAAACGATTGGCAAGTGACTCTCTCTTTGCACCAAGACTTTGTCCTACGAGGGTAGTGGCAGCTTCTGCAATACCATATCCTGGCATGTAGCATAGAGCCTCAATGGTTATACCAAAGGAGTTTGCTGCAATGGCATTGGTGCCAAGTGGCGCGACGATGATTGTGCTTACTATTTGTGCGCAACACATGACTGCGTGTTCTATGCCCATAGGCAAGCTTATCTTCAGCCACATCCTAAGGTTGTGTACCTTAGGCATGAAACTAATCGTCTTATCATTATTATGTATAAGGTTTAGTTCCTTGTTCCTGAAAAGTAGGAAGAACCACATGAGTACACAAGTGACAATAACTGAAGTCATTGTTGCTATGGCTGCACCTTTCACTCCCATATCAGCACCAGGCATGGTGAATGAGATGCCTAACAGGCAACACTCGTGTGTCGGAAAGATCAAAAGGTAATTGAACACCACATCCAGCACGCACATGAAGATGTTGAGAATACTCGGAACCTTAATGTCTCCTGTACTGCGAAGCATACCGCCAGCTAATGACTTCAACTGTATGAAAGGAAGTGTGAGTGCATAGATGGTGAAGTATGTCGTGGCATCCCCGCATATTGCTTCTTCTCCTCCAAGCCAGATTGGTAGTGATGGTGAGATAAAAAGACCTATAGCCATCAGCAGCATGGAGAAGAGTAGGGAAGTGGTCATCGACTGTCTCAGCACATCACGAGCGCCCTCGTAGTTCTTTCCTCCTATGAGGTGTGCCACCTGTACGTAGAATCCGGTAGAAGCAGATGTACAAAGTCCACCGAACAACCATATTGTAGTAGATACTATTCCAATGGCGGCAGAAGCCCTTGCTCCAAGACTTCCCACCATAGAAGCATCGATGTATTGCATGATGATGATGGACAGCTGGGCAAGTATGGCAGGAAAACTCAATAGGGCAACCAGATTAATCTGATTGCCCATTGACATGTTTTTTCCGTCTCGTACGTATTGTAGGAGTGTATCTTTGTTCATTATTTTATTATAAACTTCACTTTACAAGTGTCACCGTCAGCATTTGTTGCTATTGCGACATAGATGCCACGAGGAAGTGAACCAACATTAACAGTTACAAAAGAACCTGTGTTGCGAGTTATCTCTGCAGCAACCTTTGCACCTGAAGCAGAGAATACATTAACAGATGAGATGTTAGAATCCTCACTCTTCACATTCACCACACCGTCAACATATGCTATTGTCATTCCACCATCGCGAACCATAGCAATGCTGTTTGGCTCTTCTGGTTCAATGATAGGAGCGATGTACTCTACAGCATACGAAGTGTAGATGTTCTCCTTACCAGGTGTTGGCTTGTCAAGTACGTAAGTCTTTGAACCAGCATCAGGGTAGCGTCCGAATGACTGCTGTCCGAGATGTGTAACGTAAGTGATAGTGTCAGAATACTCTGCATATCCGTATGAGTCATTCTTTAAGATCATCACGTCGCCACCTTCAGCAGCAAGCTTGAATGAAGTGTGGATGACATCAGATATGTTGTCCAACTTGTCACACCAGATAACCTTATATCCATTTGCTGGTATTACCGTGTTAAGCGTTACCTCGTTCTCAGGAACCTGATACTTGGTTGGCTTGTTGAGGTTGTCTGAGATGAAGAGACCTGCAATGTCTACATCCTCAGATGTCTGGTTGTAGAGCTCAATCCAGTCATTCTTCTTGAAGTAGTCGTTGACATAGACAGAGTTTGATGCGCTTATCTCATTGATGACGACAGGAGCAGTATTGATACCCTCTGCAATCATCTCTTCCTCTGTCATCTTTTCCCAAACGGCAGTAAGAGTGATGTTACCAGTTGTGCTACAAGTGTATTCCTTCTCTTTTGAAACATAGCTAATGCTGTTTGTTGTTTCTGTTAGCTGGGTGAGTGATGCTTCCCAGAGAATGTCAGAAGAAGAGGTAGAGTTATTGTGAATCTCAACAGCAATGACGTTATCACCTTTCTTGAAGAGTGATGCAGGGAGCTCCATACTACCAGTGTCTGGATTGTCTTGAGCGTATGAAGATGCTGGAGTATTGTAGCTTACATATCCGCCTGGCATGTTGTATCTGCCGGCTTCCTGACCGTTGATGTAAACGACCATACCATCATCGATAGTATAGTTGAGAGTGAATACATCAGAAGACTTAGGGTCTGTAGCAAGTGAGAACGTCTTGCGTAGATAGTAAGTGAGTTTGTTTTGACTTGTAGAAGAAGTCACATCGCTCTTTCCGTAGCCAATAGGCGATCTACCTGTCTTCCAAGAAGAATCGTCGTATGTGCTGGATTTCCAGTTCTTGCCATCAAGGTTGTCTGTGTCATTGAACTTCCAAGTGTTCTTTGTGTTGAAGATAGACTTCTCTGCTGTCGTGTTCTTTGTTGTCCAACCAAGGAACTTGTATCCTGCTGGTGCACTTGTCTTAAGTGTTATAGGAGCGAATACTGTACCTTTAAGTTTTCCTGTTGGAACGACCTGGTCATTAATGTAGATCTTTGCGTTTTCATTGTTTGTTGACAAACTTGCTGTTTGGCCATTTGTGCCAATCTGGAACAGACCATGGTTCTTCAATCGGTAGATCATTGTTGTCTGACGTGATGATGAGAAACTGTTGATGAGGTCATTTGCAGTGTTCCAAGGATTGACATCGTTACCCATACTTAGGTAAGAAGCTGCCTCGTTGACAATGTCCTTCACTCTGTTAGGATCAAACAAAGAACCATTTACGATACAGTATGCATCTATGAACTTCTTTCTGAACTCGTCATTCTCAAGCATGTTCTTGAAGATAGTCACGAACTGTATCTCAAGGTAACGTCTTGTACCTTCAACGCTTGTGTTCTGTGAATAGTCATATCCGTGCAGTGTGTCGAACTGATAGTACTCCTTTCCGAAGAATGTCTCAAATGGATTGTCTGTGCTTAATGCACCATCAAGGTCAAACAATACGAAGTGGAACTTACCGTTGTTTCTGTCGCGGAATCCCTTTACATTGTTCTGTGGCCAGTCCCAGTTGCCTGTGTAGAGCTGGCAAGCCATGTAATTGATGTACTCGTCAATGTCTACGAGTTCCTTTATCTCCTCGTATGCCTTAGGGTCAGATGCGCTGAAACTGAGGTCGTACCACTTGTCGTATGCCTCTTTTGTTCCCTCCATCTGTACATAACCAGAGTCAGGTGACATCTCAAACTGATCCATCTCGTCTGTGTCAATACCATAGTTGGTATAAGCGTGGTGCTTGTTGTTTGGCTCACGCATGTTGAGTATGGCATATGAGTTACCGTTCAAATAGACATGAACAGGTTGCCATGCCTGATAGTCAACATAAAGACCACTTCTTGATATTACAGCCTGAAGAGCAGGGTCCTTGATACGGTTGCTTGTGTCGTTACCTCCATTTCTTATCTGGAGTGTCTTATGCTTAAGACCTGGCTTGTCAGCAAAGAACTGATAGTCGAATGTGTTCATCAGGTCGTATGTCTTGCTTGCCTTGAGTTTGAATGAGTGAGGTGTCCATGCACGACTCCATCCTCCACACATGGCAAAGTCACATTCCTGACTTATCACACATTCATTGTCAGTAGTGATGTACTCAAAGTTTACAGGGTGATCCCAATCCATGTTCCAGTTGCACCTGCTTGTCTGTCCATTACCAGGACGTCCATAGTTGCCCTGCATGAAAGCGCCACGATCCTTGTCGTAGATATTTTTGTCGTCAGTTACGATACTGATAACAGGGAATGACTCATTATTGTTTGTTAGATATGATCGAGTGACAACCTTACTAGGAAGGTAACCTTCCTTATAGAGGCGGAATCTGAAAACTGTATTCTTATAGATCTGGAAGATACCTGTGTTTGAGATGTCACCATTTTCAAGAGTTGGTGTACTACCGTCAGTTGTGTAAACAAGTTTTGCTCCTGTTGGAATGTTTACACATATCTGGAGAGAACCGTTAAATAGTTGTGCATCCTTGTCGATTATCGGCGCATCAAGCTGCTCACTTGCAAATGCCCCATTGACATTAGAAGTGCCAGGGGTAGGGTAACCGGCATATCCCCAGGTGTCACCTCCGTCAGTAGTACGAGCATAAGATACACGGCTGATAGCTTCTGGGTAATCCATCTCAGCAATGATTGTGTTACCATCGCTAATGATGATTTTGCCACCGTCGCAGTCGAGCTTGTCGTCAATCTGGCGATAAGACATTTCTGTCCAAACCTCATGGTGGTCGAAATTAAGTATTGCAAAGCCATGAGCAGGGATAGTTCCATAACCGCTAACAAGCCTGTTCTTCTTCAGGTTATCTGTGTTGTCAGAAATATAAAGTCCTTCTATGTTGACACTCTTGTCACTTGGATTGTAAAGCTCCACCCATGAACCGAAGTTCTGGTTAGGGTCAAGGTACACATCCACATTGGCAGCCATGATCTCGTTGATCACGATGTTGTCTTTTGAAGGAGTGTTCTTTTCCACAACGATCTCAACTTCACCCTTTACCTTTGCCTCGTCAATTGCAGTCGCAACAAGTGTTGTTCTACCTATACCAACTGCAGTAATGACACCATCTGCACTTACTGTAGCTACTTTTGTGTTCTTGGCTGTCCACGTCACTTTCTGATAAGTTGCGTCAGAAGGAGTGATGATAGGGTCGATAATCATTTTCTCACCCAAATCCATCTGGTAGCTAGATTTGTCGAAAGAAATCTTTTCTACATTCTTCACGTCACCCCAGTACTCCAGTTTCCAATTGTCGAGACATGTCCAGTCGCTGCTTATTGTCTGGTTCTTGCGGATACCGATAGTGAGTTTTCCGTCTGAACCTACTTCACATTGTAGCTGGTTCTTGTAGTACCCTGCATTAAACCAGTAGTTGGCAGCTTCCATGTTGTTTGGGACATAAGGACCTGTCCACCATCCAAGTGAAGCTGTTCCTCCACCCAGAGAGTTCTGAAGTGCGGCACTTCCAAGAGGTTTTATGCCCACCTCCTTTGTGTCTACTGATGATGACGCATAGAGTCTTGCGTATTGATAGCTTGAATAATTACCGGAAGTGTATCTTTCGTAGTCTTGGTCAGAAGTACCCATGCGGTAGAAGGCATTGAGGCTTACTCGGTATGTACCTGGAGCAAGTCCTTCAATTTCCTGATAAGTGTCGTAGTTCTTCTGGTAGTGTTCTGCATTCTCTTTTGGATTGTTACCTGAAAGACGAGTTCCCTCCCAATAAGAATAATCGTTGTTGTCGTATCTTGGATTCTTGACATATGTGTCTGTCACATCAATCCACGACTTTGCATTTGCGCAAAGTGCAGAAAACAACGAAATGAAAAGGATTGTAGTAAGTTTGTTCATGTTAGTTGATAGATATTTTCTTTTTTTTTTATCGTGACTCTAAGTGAGATGTTTTTTTGTTTCTGCAAAAATAGAGAAAAAAATACCAGAAAGCAAATATGTTTGATAAAAACACACTTATTTTATAGAGAAAAAGAATGTTGCTATAGATATTAGTGCGTTTTGTTGCATTGACGGTGTCTTATAAAAGCACATGCTATCCTTTGCCCATCTTTCAAGGTGTGTCCGTATTATCTACATCGTATCCTCATAGAATGTCCATCGCATCTCCATCGAAACGATGGACATTCGATGGAGATGCGATGGACATTCGATGGAGATGCTCCGAAGGAACATCGAAGGATGCTCGGAGTCACGTCGAACCTATTTCTTCTTGTATGCAGGTTTCTTAAGGAAATTGAGACCGTACACAAACTTGAGTGTACCGTAAGTGTTTGTAAGTCCAAGAACCTTTTGGCGATAAGCGTAGGTGTGGAGATCTAAAATCACTCCACCGAAGAACTTCGTATTGTTCCAAAAGACACTTGAACGGATGTTAACGTCTGTTGATATGTTTTGAAGAATGTCATGTGTGTCATTCACCTCTGTGATGTTTGAACGACGGTAACCTATGGCTGGTTGAACATTGAAGGCGAATAGTACATTCTTTGCCAGAACACAGTTGTAGGCATAACCTATACTTATGGAATAATCGGAATAATCTACTTTGTTGAATATCAAAGTGGAATCAATGTTGTGAAGGTGCTCCGGCAACTCGTCTTTGTTGAAGGTTGTAGATTGACGGTTGTATGCAAAACCGAGGTTGAGTGTTCCGCAACTTCTCTTCTGAACAGCATTCTCTCCGTATGCTGCTGGCCATGAGAAATGCTTGTTGTTGAAGATATAGAATGCCTGCAATCCCATACACCTTGAGTCAAGTCCTGAGAATGAGTTGTCCTTGCCACTGATATCAATATCGGTGACGTGAGTAATCTTTGCGCCTTTACCAGAGTTGAATGTATACAGCTCTGCAAAAATCTTTGCTGTATTAATAGAGAAAGACTGTCTTCTTGATGTCCCGTTTCTTGATCCTTTTGGCTTACCTATGTCCTTAAGGTTCCATGACAATCCATAACCGATTATACTGTAGTATATGTAACCACCGAATACGAAAGATGGGTCAGATTCTATAATCATGTTATTGTTTGTTACAGTAGAACGTGTGTGGTAGAAGTCGTGCCAATAACTCAGTTCTGCCTGAGTAGTGAACTGGTACTTCTGAGGGGTGACATAGTTCGTGTCGCAGTCCATGAAGAACTTGCCAAAAGCATCAACAGCACGAGTGAGAAATCCCTTCTTTGGCTCTTCTAAACGGATAGTTTCGCCTAAGTCAGGAGAAGATAACTCGCTTGTGCTTATACTGTCTTGCGCAGATGCTGCAGATGCAAATGTGAGGCAGGTTGTCAGTATGTAGAATAATTTGTTAATAATAATTCAGATTTGTGACCTAAGTTTGTTGTTTTGTGGTGAACTTAAATCGATGTTTATTGTATGATGTTGACCTAAAATTTACCAAGTATCTTATCCATAACCCAGTTTGGAGGTGTTGCGCTAAGAGAGTCGCAATCACATTCGTGTTCACCTCTGAGATGCTCCACAATCTTTTGAATAAGAGGTAGCTGTACGTGCTCTGGGTTCTTTATGACAATCTCTTCGTTGCCACTCTCAGAGAATATTCGTATAGGGTCATAGTTGTAGACGGAGAAAACAATGGTTCCCTTGTCTCCAAGAATCTCAATCTTGTCAGCTTTTGATGACTGGTGAGCAACAAAGCACCAGGAAGCAGAACCGGCAAGACCATTTGCAAAACGGAATATGGCATTGAATGTGTCCTGAACCTTGTAAAGCTTACCCTTGTTGCTGCAGAATCCTTCTGCCTCGATGATGTCTCCAAACATGTACTGAAGAAGGTCAAACTGATGACTTGCAAGGTCGTAGAAGTAGCCACCTCCACCAGCAACGTCTGGTTGGAGTCGCCAAGGTAGGTTCTTTGAATTGTAATCGAGCTCACGAGGAGGCACCACAAGACGCATCTGGACAGAAAGGATGTTGCCTATTCTTCCACCAAAGGCAAGTTCCTTTACCTTTTGGAAATAAGGAAGGTAACGTCTGTAGTAAGCTACGAAGCAAGGAATGTCAAGTAACTTGGAAATGCGGTTCACACGAGTACATTCCTCGTAACTTGCAGCAAGCGGTTTTTCCACATATGCAGGTTTGCCGGCACGCATAGCCATGATGGCGTATGTGGCGTGTGAAGAGGGTGGGGTTGCTATATAAACAGCATTGACTTCAGGGTCTTCAATCAGAGCCTGGGGGTCAGAGTAGTATTTCTTTATGCCATGGCGCTTCGCATAAGACTCTGCTTTCTTCTCGTCGCGACTCATTACAGCAACGACCTCAGAGTGCTCAACAAGTGGAAAAGCAGGACCGCTTTTCTTTTCAGTTACCTCTCCACAACCGATAAAGCCCCATTTTACAGTGCTTAATTTAACCATTTTATAATAAGTAAGTAATCAAAATTATTTTATAATATTACAGTAAGTGATTTTCATAATATCTGCACTCTCTTTGTCGTATCTTTCCGTTTCATTTTAAGTCATGATGCCCGCATCACTCCTTCAAATGAATACGAAAATCTACTTCCAAATAGAGAGCATCTATTATAAAAAATAATTGTGATCACTTACTTAATAAAACTTAAATGCTTGTTATTTGCATGAATTGGATTGCAAAAGTAGTGATTTTTCTCTATCTTTGCACGAAAATAATTAAAAACATAATCTAAAATGGATAATATCGAAACGATTATAGAAGATAAGGAGGTAAAACAGCCCTTTTATTCATACAGAAGGGTTGTGAAATGCTATTCTTTAGGTATCAGTTTCCTTACTGATAACATTCTATTTCTTTTGAAGGTTTTTTCACCTCTGTTTGCAATCTTTGCCCTGGTTTCAACACTCAGTTTCATGACATTCTTCCAGATGGTAAATCTTCCAGTCTGGTTTTCCGTGGTCTATGCGCTAATTCAGGTTTGTGCTTTGGTTTGTGTCATAGCAATGGTATCGAGATTGTTTGAACAGGAGGCATTGAGTAAAGGTTTTCTTGGCTATAATTTCATAACTCTTATAAAGGCTTCTCGCAAACAGCTTATGAGGACGGTTTGTGTATTTTGTGTTCATATTGCTGTGTGTGTCCTGTTCGCCTTGCCTGTAGTACTCAGTTCCTTGCTTATGCTGAAGGGAAAGAACATGGAACAGTTGACTATGGCATTTCTGGTTGTCGGGGCAATATCTATGGCAATGTTTGCAATAGCCCTGTTTGCCTATGCCATTCCTTGTGTTGTTGCCGTTCCTTATTCCATCATGGAGAGAGGAAACGTGTTCAAGAACATGTGGAAAGGATTCAAGAGCGGCTATAAGGTTTGGGGCAAGTGTTTCGGCTTGTCTTTCCTTGTTGCAATAACAGTTGTGATAATAGCGATGATGTTGTTCATTCCTAATAGTGTACTCTTTGGCATTCAGAGTAGCATCATGATGAGTCGTAGCATGGGTGATCCTATCTATGTTCCTTCATTCCTTACATGGTTGATGCCATTGGTACAGTTCTTGACATACTTTGTAAGTTTGTTGCTTGTTGTGGTTTCTTATAGCAGCTACGTCTATCTTTATGCTTCTGTAAAGGCGGATGAGATACAACAGGCAAGTGTTTCAAAGATTGACGAGATTTGATAGATTGTTAGGGTGAATACCAAAATTAAGAATTAAGATTAAAAAAACATATGCGTAAGAAAAAGAGTCTTCCTGTATTGGAAAATATTACAATCACAGCCGTAGCTGCAGAGGGAAAGGCACTTGCCAGGGTTGATGACAAGGTCGTGTTTGTTCCTTATGTGGTCCCAGGTGATGTGGTTGACCTTCAGGTAAAGAAAAAGAAGAACAGCTACATGGAGGCTGTAGCAGTCAACATACACGAGTACAGTCCTCTCCGTGACACACCATTCTGCCAGCATTACGGTGTGTGTGGCGGTTGCAAGTGGCAGTGCCTCAAGTACGAGGAACAGCTTAAGGCAAAGCAGCAGCAGGTGTATGACAACCTCAGCCGTATCGGTAAGGTTGAACTTCCTGAGTTCATGCCAATACTCGGAAGTAAGAAGATTCGTGAATACCGTAACAAACTTGAGTACGGATTCTCTAACAAGCGCTGGCTCACAGAGGAAGAGGTAAAGCAGGATGTGAAGTACGATGTGATGGATGCCGTAGGTTTCCACATCACAGGAGCCTTCGACAAGATTCTTGACATCGAGAAGTGTCACCTTATGGATGACCTTCAGAACCGTATCCGTAATGACATCCGTGACTATGCTCTCAAGAACGGACTTGTGTTCTATGACCTCCGACTCAACGAGGGATTGCTCCGCAGTATGATGCTCCGTAACTCCAACACAGGCGAGTTCATGCTCCTTATGCAGTTCCGTATCGAGACAAAGGAAGAGAAGCAGCAGGCAATGGATCTCATGCAGCACCTTGCAGATACATTCCCTGAGATAACTTCACTTCTCTATGTGGATAATCATAAGTGCAATGACACATTTGGCGACCAGGAGGTACATTGTTTCAAGGGAACAGACTTCATCTATGAGACAATGGAAGACCTCAAGTTTAAGGTAGGTCCAAAGTCATTCTATCAGACAAATACAGATCAGGCATACGAACTCTACAGCGTTGCCCGCAACTTTGCAGGTCTTACAGGCGAGGAACTTGTCTATGACCTCTATACAGGAACAGGAACCATTGCCAACTTCGTAGCAAAGTCTGCAAAGAAGGTTATCGGTATCGAGTATGTTCCTGAAGCGATCGAGGACGCTAAGGTCAATTCACAGATCAATGGCATAGATAACACACTCTTCTATGCCGGCGATATGAAGGATATCCTTAACAAGGAGTTCATCGAGGAGCATGGTCGTCCAGATGTTATCATCACCGACCCTCCAAGAGCTGGTATGCATCAGGATGTGATTGACACTATTCTCTTTGCATCACCAAAGCGCATCGTCTATGTAAGCTGTAACCCTGCCACTCAGGCACGCGACCTCCAGCTTCTTGATGCTGACTACAAGGTCGTAAAGGTACAGCCAGTTGATATGTTCCCACACACTCAGCATGTGGAGAATGTAGTATTACTGGAGAAGAGATAGACCCTCTCCCCAGCCCTCCCCCTCTATGGGGAGGGTGCCATCCGGAACAGAGTGAAGAATGAAAATTGGAAACTATACGAGTTTGTAAAGAACGAAAATTTAGAAAATTAAAGAAAATTGTTTTTAAAGGTTTTTCTAGGTTTTTAAAGGTTTTTCTTCGTCCGCGCTTGCGCGATAAAAAGGCATCCGGAGGCATTTTAATTTTTAATTTTTAATTGTTAATTCTAATGTCCAGTTATTTCGATAATAAAGCAAAGAATAAATATGTTGACTACCCAGTGAAGGAGGAAATGGAGCTTATGCCATTCCTTATGAAGTATGTGGGTGGTTCCAGAACAAAGATCAAGGAACTTCTCTCGCAGCGAATGGTGTATGTTGACAAGGTACAGACAACACAGTTCAATACTCCTCTCAAACCGGGACAGCTGGTGCAGATTGCCAATAAGCGTCATAAGCATGACTTCCGCAATAAGTGGGTGAAGATTGTGTATGAGGATGCATTCATCATTGTTGTAGAGAAGGCAAATGGCATTCTAACTAACGCTCAGCCAGGAAGTCGTTCACTTACGGTGAAGGACATTCTTGACGAGTATGTGAAGCGTACAAGCCGTACATTCTCCGTTCATACTGTACACCGTCTTGACAAGGAGACATCAGGTCTTCTCCTTTTCGCAAAGAGAAGAGATGTGCAGCAGATGTTCACAGACAACTGGAAAGAGGTTGTGACTGATCGTCGTTATGTGGCAGTAGTGCAGGGCGACATGGAGAAGGATAGTGGCGATGTCTGCTCATGGCTTACAGACAATAAGATGTTTGTTACTTATTCAAGTATGACAGACAATGGCGGTAAGTATGCCGTTACACACTACAGGACATTGAAGAGATTCAACGGTTTCAGCCTTATGGAACTGAAACTCGATACTGGTCGTAAGAACCAGATTCGTGTTCACATGCAGGATCTCGGTCATCCTGTTGTCGGTGACTTCAAGTATGGAAGCACAGATGCTGAGTATGGTGAGGCTGCAGATGCCGCAGGCAGAATGTGTCTCCATGCTTTCCGTCTTGAGTTCACTCATCCAATCACTCACGAACATCTTAAGTTTGAGACATCATATCCGACCGTCTTTAAGCAGCTCGTGGGAATGAAGTAAAGCGATCATAGACTTTAGCCCAAGGGCTTTAGAGTCCTTCGAGTCTTTAGCCTAAAGTCCTTAAGGTCCTTAGAGTCCTTAATAAAACTACAATAACTATGGAAGAATTACATACTTTGCAGGAACAGGAAGAAGAGAACATCCTTATACTTGACTCAATCAAGCGACTTCAGCAGTTGACAGGAGACATGTTCTCTTCTGATGATGTCCGACTGATGAAGGATATCATTCTTGAAGGTACGCAACAGGGTGTGCTGCGCCATGATGGCTTTGGATTGAATCCCGTATTGTTTGATCTCCAGACAGCAATAATACTTGCAGAGGAGATTGGTCTTAACCGTGCCTCAATCATAAGTACACTACTTCATGATAGTGTTGCACTTGGTGTACGTTCATTTGAGTATGTGCAGGAAACATTCGGTGAGGATGTGGCTCATATCATCCGTGGACTTATCAAGGTCAATGAACTGTATTCAAAGAATGCTTCCATAGAAACAGAGAATTTCCGTGACCTCCTCCTTTCCTTTGCCGAGGACATGCGTGTCATCTTTATCATCATTGCTGACCGTGTGAACCTCATGCGTCAGATCAAGGACAAGGGTACGGAGGAAGAGCGCATAAAGGTAGCAACAGAGGCAAGTCACCTATATGCACCGCTTGCACATAAGCTTGGTCTCTATCTCATCAAGTCAGAGCTTGAAGACCTGTCTCTCAAGTATCTTAATGGTGATGCCTACTACATGATCAAGGATAAGCTTGCCGAGACAAAGAAGTCGCGTGACAAGTACATCTCTGACTTCATAGGACCAATAGAGCAGAAGCTTAACGCTGCAGGACTTAAGTATCACATCAAGGGACGCACCAAGTCTATACACTCCATCTGGCAGAAGATGCAGAAGCAGAAGTGTAAGTTCGAGGGTATCTATGACCTCTTTGCTATCCGCATCATCCTTGACTCCGAACTTGAGAAGGAGAAGCAGGATTGCTGGCAGGTGTTCTCTATCGTCACAGACATGTACCGACCAAACCCAAAGCGTCTGCGTGACTGGCTCTCCGTACCAAAGAGCAATGGCTACGAGAGTCTTCACATCACCGTCATGGGTCCTGAGGGCAAGTGGGTGGAGATACAGATCCGTACAGAACGAATGGATGAGATAGCTGAGCGAGGTCTTGCTGCCCACTGGCGTTACAAGGGAGTGAAGGATAGTGGTGCCAAACTTGAGGAATGGCTTAAGGATATCCGTTCCGCACTTGAGGCAGGAGGTACGAGCGACGAACAGCTTGTTGACCAGTTCAAGGTCGATCTCTATTCCGACGAGGTGTTTGTGTTCACTCCAAAGGGCGACCTTTTCAAGTTGCCGGTAGGAAGTACCGTCCTCGACTTTGCCTTCCTTGTGCATACTAATGTGGGATGTCATTGTCAGGGTGGTAAGGTCAACGGCAAGAATGTGCATATCCGTACAAAACTCCAGAGTGGTGATCAGGTAGAGATTCTCACATCGCAGAAGCAGATGCCAAAGCGTGACTGGCTCAACTTTGCTGTCACATCAAAGGCAAAGACAAAGATACGCCAGTCAATTGCTGAGCAGGAGATGAAGACCATCAGCTTCGCAAAGGAAATGATCGAGCGTAAGTTCAAGAACCGTAAGATTGACCTTGAGGAGGCGCGTATGGCAAAGCTCATCAAGCGAATGGGTTACAAGCATACCAACGAGTTCTATCAGGCAATAGCAGAGGAGGTGCTTGATGTCAACACAGTCATCGAGCGTTATGTGGAAGCTCTTGAGCGTGAGAACAGTTCTGAGGACAACACCATAAGTGCAGAGAACTTCATCGCCACACCTTCTGATGATAAGGCACAGGGCAATAAGGATGTGCTTGTCCTTGATAACAATATAAAAGGTATTGAGTATAGCCTTGCCAAGTGCTGTAACCCAATCTATGGTGATGATGTGTTCGGTTTCGTAACCATCAACCGAGGTATAACAATCCACCGCTGCGACTGTCCTAATGCACAGAGAATGCGTGAGTCGATGGGGTATCGTGTCATTCGTGCACAATGGGCAGGAAAGGGTAGTGGACAATATCCTGTAACTCTCCGTGTGGTAGGACATGACGACATCGGTATTGTGAATAACATCACATCCATTATAAATAAGGAGAAGAATGTACTCCTTCGTGGTATCAGCATCCAGTCGTCTGAAGATGGTCTCTTCTCAGGAACACTCACCATCATGATTCAGGAGCAGAAGCAGCTCTCAGGTCTTATCAAGAAGATTCAGACAGTAAAGGGTGTTAAGCAGGTTGTAAGGTAAAGGACTTTTATGAAGATATCTCTGATTTTAGTCGGAAAGACAGTAAATAAGGAGTTTGTGTCGCTGATTGATGAGTATGTTGGTCGCGTAAAACATTACATTGGCTTTGATGTCATAACCATCCCGGAACTCAAGAACACGAAGTCGCTATCCGCAGAGCAGCAGAAGCAGGCAGAGGGTGAGCTTATCCTCAAGCAGTTGCAGGGAGGTGACCATGTCGTGCTTCTTGATGAGCATGGCAAGGAGTTCCGCTCTATCGAGTTCTCGGAATGGGTGGAGAAGAAGATGAACACAGTCAACAAGCGCCTTGTATTCATCATCGGAGGACCATACGGATTCTCTCCAGCCGTGTATGAAGCAGCAAACGAGAAGATTTCCCTCTCCAAGATGACCTTCTCTCACCAGATGATTCGCCTCATCTTTGTGGAGCAGGTGTATAGGGCAATGACAATCATGAAGGGCGAGCCTTATCATCATGAGTAAGAGATGGAAAACCAGATAGTCCGGATAATCCGGATAATCCGGTAAGTCCGGGATTTCCGGAAAGCATAAATCATAAAAATCGTCAAATAGTATATATATTTATGGCAACAGTAGATGACAAAAAAGTGATATTCTCGATGGTCGGCGTCAGCAAGATCATTCAGCAGAATCAGAAGCAAGTGCTTAAAAACATTTACCTCTCTTTCTTCTATGGTGCAAAGATAGGTATCGTAGGTTTGAATGGTGCTGGTAAGTCAACCCTCATGAAGATTATTGCAGGGTTGGACACTCAGTTCCAGGGTGAGGTAGTATGGAGTCCTGGATATAGTGTGGGTTATCTTCCACAGGAACCACAGCTTGATGAGGCAAAGACCGTCAAGGAGAATGTGATGGAGGGTGTTCAGCACATCTATGATGCACTTCGCGAATATGATGAGATAAACGATAAGTTCGGCCTTCCTGAGTATTATGAGGATGCCGATAAGATGGATAAACTCATGAACCGTCAGGCAGAGCTTCAGGATATTATTGATGCAACAGACGCATGGAATATTGATAGCAAACTTGAGCGTGCTATGGATGCACTCCGTTGTCCTCCTGGTGATTGGAGTGTGGAGAACCTCTCTGGTGGTGAGCGTCGTCGTGTGGCTCTCTGCCGCCTTCTTCTCTCTAAACCGGATGTGCTTCTCCTTGATGAGCCTACCAACCACCTCGATGCAGAGTCTATTGACTGGCTTGAGCAGCACCTCCAGCAGTATGAGGGAACAGTAATCGCCGTTACACACGACCGTTACTTCCTTGATGATGTGAGCGAGTGGATTCTCGAACTCGACCGTGGTGAGGGTATTCCATGGAAGGGTAACTACTCAAGCTGGCTCGACCAGAAGTCAAAGCGTATGGCTCAGGAAGAGAAGACAGCAAGCAAGCGTCGCAAGGCTCTTGAACGAGAGTTGGAGTGGGTACGCATGGCACCTAAGGCTCGTCAGGCAAAGGGTAAGGCTCGTCTTAACTCTTACGACAAGATGCTCAATGAGGAGCAGAAGGAGCGTGAGGAAAAACTTGAGATCTTCATCCCTAATGGTCCTCGTCTTGGTAATAAGGTCATTGAGGCACAGCACATGGCTAAGGCATTCGGTAACAAGACACTATTCACAGACCTCAACTTCAACCTCCCACCTAACGGTATCGTAGGTGTTATAGGTCCTAACGGTGCAGGTAAGACAACCATGTTCCGCCTTATCATGGGACTTGAGACTCCTGATGCAGGTACATTCGAGGTAGGAGAGACTGTAAAGCTCGCATATGTTGACCAGCAGCATAAGGACATCAAGGCAGATGAGAGCGTCTATCAGGTAGTGAGTCAGGGCAACGAGACAATCCGTATCGGAAACCGTGACCTCAATGTACGAGCATACCTCAGTCGCTTCAACTTCAACGGTGCTGACCAGGAGAAGCTTTGTGGCGTACTCTCAGGTGGTGAGCGTAACCGTCTTCACCTTGCCATGGCACTCAAGCAGGAGGGTAATGTACTCCTTCTCGATGAGCCTACAAACGATATTGATGTTAATACACTTCGTGCTCTTGAGGAAGGTCTTGAGAACTTCGCAGGTTGTGCAGTAGTTATCAGTCACGACCGTTGGTTCCTTGACCGTATCTGTACTCATATCCTTGCATTTGAGGGTAACGGAGAGGTATTCTTCTTTGAAGGCTCATACACTGACTACGAGGCAAACAAGTGTAAGCGTATTGGCATAGAAGAGCCAAAGAGAGCAAGATACAGAAAACTGATGGAAGAGTAAAGAACCTAAAGACCTTAAAGTCCTTAAGGTCTTTAGCGTCTCTAATCTCTAAACTCTAACCTCTAAACTCTTAACGCCCATGGCATCCGTCTTTGACGAAATACAATCACTTCGTAAGGAGCTGGAGCAGCACAACTATAACTACTATGTGCTGAACCAGCCAACAATCTCTGACTATGACTTTGACCAGATGATGAACAAGCTTCAGGATCTGGAGATGTTCTATCCTCAGTATGCTGATCCTAACTCGCCTACACAGCGAGTGGGCTCAGACCTTAACCAGTCATTCAAGACAGTACCGCACAAGTATCCTATGCTCTCGCTTGCAAACACCTATAATGAAGGTGATGTGCGCGAGTTCTATGAGCGTGTGCGTCAGGGTTTGGAAGGCGAGGATTTCGAGATCTGTGCAGAGATGAAGTACGATGGTCTCAGCATATCCCTCACATACATTGATGGCGCTCTTGTACAGGCTGTGACACGAGGTGACGGTGTGCAGGGCGATGATGTTACAGCTAATGTCCGTACCATCAAGAGCATACCTCTGCGTCTTCGTGAAGGTTCGGGTTATCCTCATGAGTTTGAGATTCGTGGCGAGATACTCATGCCTTGGACATCATTCGAGGCACTTAATGCTGAGAGAGAGGCAAAGGAGGAACAACTCTTTGCCAATCCTCGTAACGCAGCATCCGGTACACTCAAGTCGCAGAAGTCGGAACTTGTAGCTGCCCGTAAACTTGATGCCTATCTGTATTATCTTCTTGGTGATGAGATACCATCTGAAGGCGGTCACTATGAGAACCTGCAGATGGCAAAGAAATGGGGATTCAAGATTTCCGAGGGAATGCGTAAGTGCAAGAGCGTAGAGGAGATACTTGAGTTCATCGACTATTGGGACAAGGAACGCAAGAACCTTCCTGTGGCAACTGACGGTATTGTGCTGAAAGTAAACTCACTCCGTCAGCAGCGACATCTTGGTTACACAGCCAAGAGTCCACGGTGGGCAATCGCCTATAAGTTCAAGGCAGAGAGAGCATGCACACGCCTCAATGAGGTAACATATCAGGTTGGTCGTACAGGTGCTGTCACACCAGTGGCAAACATGAACCCTGTGCAGCTTGCAGGTACTCAGGTCAAGCGTGCATCACTCCATAATGCTGATATCATAGCAGAACTTGACCTCCATATCGGTGACATGGTGTATGTGGAGAAGGGTGGTGAGATCATCCCTAAGGTTGTTGGTGTTGACAAGCAGCAGCGTACTCCTGACATGGAGAAGGTAGAGTTTATCAAGACATGTCCAGAGTGCGGTGCAGAACTCATTCGCATAGAGGGTGAAGCGGCACACTACTGTCCTAACGACTCGTCATGTCCACCACAGATAAAGGGACG
Source organism: Bacteroidaceae bacterium (assembly GCA_045641785.1). Lineage (GTDB taxonomy): Bacteria > Bacteroidota > Bacteroidia > Bacteroidales > Bacteroidaceae > Minthosoma. The sequence continues at coordinate 62,928 of JAZUHP010000108.1, read as the reverse complement.
CATAGAACACTTCATTTCCCGCAAGGCAATGAATATAGATACGCTTGGCCCTGAGACAGTTGATGACTTCTATCAGCGTGGACTAATCCATGATGTTGCAGACCTCTATACACTTACCGTTGCACAGGTATGTAACAACAACAAGAACCGTGAGAAGTCAGCACGCAAGGCAGTGGAAGCCATCAAGGACTCTGTCAATGTACCATTTGAGAGGGTAGTGTTCGCCATCGGAATACGCTTTGTGGGCGAGACAACAGCCAAACTTCTTGCCCGCTATTTCAAGACAATGGATGCCCTTGCATCAGCCACACTCGAACAGCTCCTTGATGTTGACGGTATAGGTCAGGTCATAGCCGAGAGCATCATCCGCTATTTCCATGACGAGAAGAACCTTGAGATACTTGGACGCCTTCGTGAAGCAGGACTTCAGATGTCACTCTCCGAGGAAGCTATGGCAGGTCAGACAGACATACTTGCAGGTCAGAGCATCGTGATTAGTGGTGTCTTTGCAAAGCATTCACGCGACGAATATAAGGCAATGATTGAGAAGAACGGAGGCAAGAATGTGGGAAGCATATCAAAGAACACATCCTTCATCCTTGCTGGTGAGAACATGGGACCTGCCAAACTTGAGAAGGCAGAGAAACTTGGTGTCCGCATCATAAATGAAGACGAGTTCCTTGAGATGATAAATTAGGTTGTACGGTTTTAATCGAAAGACTAAACTAAAAGCTAAAGTTGAGCAAATAATAGCCCTGTCAACCATTGTGCTGACAGGGCTATCTTAATTGCGTAATCCTTGCTTAGATTGAAATGTCATTATCGCTTCGACCAGTGTGGTGTGGAGATGTATCTTGATTCGGACAACTGGCTAAAAGGTAGCATTGAATATGAGAACGAACAGTTCCAGCACTTTGGAACAGATTTCTTCTTTGTCATTCTGCAATGTGTTCGAGATTAGCATTATTTAACTTCAGAGCCTCTATCTCCGCGAGTTTCTCGTTGTAGGCGCAGAGGGCGCGAGTCTTGAGATCATCGTAGGCAGAGTGCCACTTTTGTGCCTCATGCTGTGCCTGATGTAGTTGCTGACGGAGAGAGGCGAGTTCTGCTTCCATCTTTGGACGCTCTGCTTCAAGTTGTAGGAGGCGGTCATCCTGTGCAGAACGGTAGCCTGTGCGTGCTTTGTACATTCGTTCCTTGATGCCTCCTTCCGTCACAAACTCTTGCTCCAGCTTCGACATGAAGCTAAGCATCATCTTATCAATCATGTGACAGAGTGTGATTCCATAGTTACAAAGCTCTTCGTCTGTCCATGACTGGAAATATGGCTCATATTCGCTGAGTTTGTTATGATTGCGACAGAAGAGAAGCATCGCATCATATCTGTATGTATCATTGTCATAGTATGATGAGGGTATCACATCACCCTGGGGATTACCATAGAACTTGAGATGACGTGACTTGACATAGTCCTCAAAGTCCTCTCGCAGTTCCTTGAGCGAAGAGCGTGCCACATTGAGCAGCTTCATCTGCATCTCCGTTGAGGTCACTCCGTCTGCCAACCCTTCCACTATGTTCTGCTTGCATGAACGTGCTGCCTGAATAACCTGATCACGGGTACGATCCTTATACAGATGTATGAAGCGGTCGCAGAACACAAATGACATCTGGTAGATAACATCAGACTTCTGGTAGAAGTATAGGTTCTCCCATCTCACCTGGGGCTTTAGGATTTTGAAGTCCTTAGGGTTGGGGCTGTCTGGCATAGCTAATAGAGTTTTTTTAGAGTTAATAATTGTTTTTTCAGAAGTGCTAGAGATTCTAGAATAGCTAGAGGTTCTAGAGATTCTAGAAGAGCTAGGGAGTCTAGAAGAGTCCAGTCTTTTTCTTTTAACTTTGGTGCTAAGATATGAATTTTTCATGACATATAGGATGGGTTTAATAAAAAAAACGGTGCTTCAGGTTAGTACAAAGGAGAAATACTAAGGAATGGAGCCAGATGCGAGTGTGCCACATGTATGAGGCAAAGGACAATATCCGTTTCGGCATTTACGCTTGCTCTCCAGAAGAATCATCGTTCAAAGCTATCTTCACAGGCATGTAGATCACCGAATGTATGTGGAAGGCACATGATGGTCAGCAACCGGATGAGGAATAGTATGGCGTTAGTTAAAAATGTACATCATTCACACATTTAACACTCAAATACTAACGGTAAAAGAGAAAAAACATTATCTTTGCGACCAAAAAGAGGTATTATGTGTACATTAAATATAACATTGAGTGACACAAACAAGAAATTTTATCACTCGAGTTTACCTGCTTAAGCAATAAGGGCAGGAACTTTGATTAGCACAAATTATAACAAATTTAGGTATGAATAATGCTTTATTAAACATATATGAAATAATAGCGAAGAATGGTTTCAATGCAGATACCATTCAAATTATTGATACCTACATTAATGATATACTATATGGCACCACAAACTTTTATCGATTCAATTTATCAGAGCATGCAGGATTCTGCAATGCAGGTCCGCTCCTCATTGGGGCGTCCATCATCGCGAGCTACGCGACAGCAAGCCTTGAATCAGGTAGCTATGCTTCAGAAAGCCAAGGAAAACCAGCAAGCTGGCAGATAGACGAACAACAAGAGCAACTCATAGAGCACTGGGCACGAGCAAAAGATACGTGGATTGAAAACTCTGAGCAACTGCTTATTGATAATTTTGGAGAAAAGATAGCTCAAGGAGCAGAAGCAAAAGTCTATTACAAAGAAGGTGATATTGCTGTAGTCAAAGAGCGTGCATCTATCTATTCCACAACTCAGAAAGCACTCGATGCGATTGCTTTGCATAATTACCTGTTCCCAGAAACAGCAATGCGCGTGATAGGATTTACACGTGACTCAGATGGACTTTTCCGTATTATTCTCACACAACCTTACGTTACCTGCCAAAGATTAGCAACTAAAGCGGAAATAGACAATATGGCTATCTCTAAAGGGTTCCGTGATAATTGGAATGGTGAAGGAGTGAATTATATCTCAGATCGTATTGCATTGGAAGACATGCATCCTGCTAACGTGTTTATTGACTCTATTTCCCAAAGTCCTGTCTGCATAGATTGCATAGTGAAGTTTACAACAAATTCATAAAACAAATAATTCATTTTGCCAATGATATAAACAAAACATAGAAATCTTCCGACCAGGGCTGTATAGCAGAGCTGTGCAGTAGGTCAAGACATAATATAACTTGGACTTAGGTCCTTGTTCTCACCTTACGAAACCGCCAATTTCAAACACATGAGAACAAGCGACGGAAGGTTCACGTCCTCATAGGGCGTGGACTGTTCGTGCTTTTCTTTGAGTAGGGCGCTTGGCGGTGCCTTTGTGACGGAAAAGCAATCGAGCAGTTCCGCCTTTTTTTTGTGCGAATCTGTGAGATAGAATTAGCCATAAATATTTCTATTAACCATAATTCTAAATTCTAACAGATTATGAAACATCTAAAACTTTTCATTGCATCACTATTTCTGATGCTCGGTATGGCTGTCCATGCGCAGCAAGTAGAGATTACTAAAACCGATGGCACCGTCGAAGTATTCAAACCAAACGAAGTGGATAGCGTGGTGTATAAACCTGCCCCTAAATTTTACTATTACGCAGGTTGGGAATGTCCAAAAACTGAAGAAGAATTGGCGGAATTAGTTGCAAATGCTGATGGAACAAATGCTATTGGTGGAACAACAACAAAATTAACAGGTTATTCTTCAACAAACACATTATTGAATATTGTAACAGACATTATTAATCCTAATGGTATTCAATTAGATCCTTACTATATTGTTGTTCCTAATGGAATTAATATTTATGATGTAACGTTACCAAATGTTCCATTAAATAATACATCTTTCGAAGATTACATATCAATTAAGATTGATAATTATAAAATATATAAATCAAGAGATGGCCAATATAATGTTTCAGGTATACAATTATATTAAAAATATATAACATATTAACAAATGGCATATTCATATACAAAAGACAGTATAGATTTCAACAATTTACCTGCTTCAGGGTTAACAAAATTAAACTATAAACCAACGTATAATAATTTTCAATACGCAGAACAATTAGGTATAACACCCTTCGTCAACGCAGTCGAAATTGATTGGAACGGCGCTGTTAGGTATTTGCCATTATAAGAGAAATGTATAATATATAAAAATGAATAATCTTGAAAAACAAGCAATATGAAAACAATTAAATTCATACTTTCTGCCATCTTGATGATGATGGCGTTTACTATTCAGGCACAGACAATACAGGTGTATAAAGATGGTGTCGTAGTTAAGGAATATCCTGCCAGCGAAGTAAAAAGCGTGGAGGTAAAACCAGTATATTACTATTACGCAGGTTGGAAATGTCCAGAAACTGAAGAAGAGTTGGCGGACAACGGAACTTTGATAGGAACATCAATTTCTGGGTTCTCCTATAATTTTGCAACTTCTGGTAATGAACTTGTTAATTCAAAAGTAAGTAAAGATACGTTCTATTTTATTTTACCAAATGGTCTGTCTTTATATGATAATTTAGGAACAGATATTGTTGCTGACCAATTCTCTGAGACGTCAAAGACAATAGGTGGAGTATTGTACAGAATACTTACATCAAAAGATGGAATTTATGAAATGGATTATTTAAATATAAAGAAAAAACAATAAAAATATAAAAACATATAAATGGCATATAAATATACATTTCCGAATACAAATATTGAATTCGGTAATTTAGTAGATACACCTGGTTCTGGTACATTTGGGACAAGCATGGATCGAGTAATGATTTTGAAATGGCGTCTGTATTGGGTATCAATCCCTTCGTCAACGCAATCGAAATTGATTGGAACGGCGCTGTATGATATTTGCCATTTTATAAATAATTCACATTAGCAAAACATATCAAGAATCAAGTTATGAATACAAAGATATTTCTTATGACAGCCCTGCTGACAACAGTTTTGTCGGCAAAGGCACAGGAACAGCCTATGGTAGAGGCTGTATCAAAAGCAAAACAGGCAGAACTGCCGCTTAATAATAGTCCTAAGTTTGTGATTGGTGCAACAGGGAACACCTTCACGGATGGAACAAGTGCCACTAAGTTCTCTCTTGATGAGAGAGTGGTTATCCGTATAAAAAGGGTAGAGGAGAAGGAGCAGGAACAGGTGAATGCCGTAAACACCATTGCACCTAAAGCCCAAAATGATGCCATCTATGACCTTAAAGGCAGACGCATCCAGAAACCAACTAATGGTATCTATATCAAGGGTGGCAAGAAAGTTGTCGTGAAGTAAATCTTACGCTTTGATATTCCAAACAATAAGTAAAGAGCCTTGTCAGTCGATGTGCTGGCATGGCTCTTTTTTTTATCTAGGTGCAAAGATACGCACTTGGTATCAAATCTTCGTTACAAAATTATTAAAAAATGTTTGTCACAATTCTCGTGGATTTTTACTTTATCGTGATACGGCAATTGTTGCGTCACGAGGTAACATGTCGCGCCATGTGCGATTAAGTTCATAGAGATAGCGTTAATTATTTTCGCGAGCAATCATTTGTCTTTTAACTTCTCCTAACTCCTTTTAACTTCTTAGGTACAGGAAGTAAAGCTGTAGCGAAACTTAATTATAAATATTTATGATAACTTACTTATAATGTTTGCGTGAATGTTAATGCAGTAAAAAGCGATGTTGTTTATAGCAAAATAAAAATTATGTAAAAATATCGGCAGTTTCATTATAATTTCGTATTTTTGCACTCAAAATAGAAACAACAAACAAATAAAATATGTCACGAAACAAATTTACTGGCTTGGGCGTAGCACTTATTACTCCCTTTACGAGTGAGGGTGCTGTTGATTATACCGCTCTTCGCCGTCTTTTGGATTATCAGATTTCAAACGGAATAGATTTCCTCTGTATACTTGCAACAACAGGTGAGACGCCATGTCTTACTGCAGAAGAGAAGCAAAATATCATTGATATTGTTCAGGAGAAGGTTCAGGGACAGAATATCCCTGTACTTCTTGGTATGGGTGGCAACAATACTGCTGCTGTTATTGAGACTATAAAGAACACAAACTTCAAGGGTATTGATGGTATCCTTAGTGTTTGTCCTTATTATAATAAACCTTCACAGGAAGGCCTCTACCAGCACTTCAAGGCTATTGCTAAGGCAAGTCCTGTACCTGTGGTTCTCTACAATGTACCAGGTCGTGTGGGTGTGAACATGACAGCAGAGACAACTCTCCGTCTTGCTCGCGACTGTGAGAATATCGTAGCAATCAAGGAGGCAAGTGGTAACTTCACTCAGATTGATGATATCATCAAGAACAAGCCTGCTGACTTCGATGTCATCTCAGGTGATGACGGAATAACATTCCCACTTATCACTCTTGGTGCTGCTGGTGTTATCTCAGTTATCGGTAATGCACTTCCTAAGGAGTTCAGCCGTATGGTTCGTCTTGCTCTCAATGGCGACTATCAGAATGCTTTGGTTATTCACCATAAGTTTACAGAACTTTTCAAACTTTTATTCGTTGATGGTAACCCTGCTGGTGTTAAGGCTATGCTTAACAGTATGGGTCTTATCGAAAACGAACTTCGTCTTCCTCTTGTGCCTGCTCGTATCACTACAATGGGTGAGATAAGCGCAATTGTGAAGGAACTTAACATTAAGTGCTAACTTTAATGGCCACTAAACAGACTACAAAGAAATCAACTCAAAGTAAAAGCAAATTGAAACCGGAGGTGGATGATGGTTCTTCGGTTATCAATGCATACGAGGGTGTCGGAAAGCAAAGTCTATCCTTTTTTGGAATAGGCTTTGCTCTTGTGTTCTTTGCACTATTCCTAATCATCGCATTCGTTTCGTACCTGTTTACAGGTGATGCTGATTATTCTTTGCTTGACAGCAATAAGGATTATGACGCTCATGACATAAAGAATGTGTGTGGTTCGATTGGTGCTGAAACTGCATTCTTCTTCCTCAACAACTGCTTTGGACTTGCTTCTTTCATCATACCTCCATTCCTCATTCTAGTAGGATTCAGGTTGATGGATGTCTTTAAGATAACTCTCGTAAAGAAGTTTATCTTTTGCTCTCTCTTCATGATATGGTTGAGTGTGTGTCTTGCTTTTATAGGAACATACATACCTTATCTTGACATCTCGTTCCTCAAGCTTGGCGGTATGCATGGAATAAAGGTAATAAAGGCAATGAGTGGGTATGTGGGTGTTCCTGGAATAATGTGTACACTTATGTTTACCGCTGTTCTCTTCCTTATTTATATTAGTTCCAAAACCATTGAGGTTATTCGTGGTTTCTTCCGTTTTAGCTTCCTGAAGAAGTTGCAGGAGAAGCGTCGACTTAAGGCAGAAGCTGCGAGAGTAGCTGCAGAACTTGCGGAAAAGGCAAAGGCTGCAGAGGAAGCAGCAAAGGCTGAAGCAGCAAATGCGGACGAGGAAGAAGATGTTGCTGATGATAGTGCAGATGTTGACGAAGAAGAGGGTGCTTCATTAGACGAATCAAATGAAGAAGATGAGGGCACAGAAGAACTTGGCAACGAAGAGGAGCCTGTTTCTGTAGACGATAATGATGTAGTGGTCGAGGAAGAAAGTTCGGAGGTTGCTATAACTCCTGACGATGAGGAATTGGCCATTGCAAATGCTCTCTCTGCACTTAATGCTGCAGGAATGCAGGGTAGTGACGATAGTTCTGAAGACGACTCGGAAGGTGTTACATTGACATTTGAAGGTGATGACCTTATCTCTGAGACTTCAACCGAAGATACAAGTAGGGTAGGGGAGGAAGTCAATGATGATGACTCCCTTAGTCTTGATGTAACAGTTGCACAGACAGAACTTGGTTCGGGTGAGATTATAAGAGGTGTTGATCTTGATACTCCATATGATCCGCATCTGGATCTTGAAACATATAAGTATCCTACCACAGACCTTCTTGCCAAGATGGATAATAGTTCTGCACCATCAATCGATATGGCAGAACAGCAGGCAAATAAGGATCGTATCATCCATGTGATGAAGACCTTTGGCGTGGATATCGCAAGTATCAAGGCAACCATAGGTCCTACAATCACTCTCTATGAGATCGTACCTGCAGAAGGTACACGAATAAGTAAGATACGTAACCTTGAGGATGATATTGCTCTCTCTCTTGCTGCAGAGGGTATTCGTATCATTGCTCCTATTCCAGGTAAGGGTACAATAGGTATTGAGGTACCTAACAAGAAGAAGTGTATCGTGTCAATGGAGAGCATCATCAACAGCCGTATCTATCAGGAGAGTACAATGGATCTTCCTTGTGCTGTTGGTAAGACCATCTCTAATGAGGTGTTCATGTTTGACCTTGCCAAGGCTCCACACCTTCTTGTTGCCGGTGCTACAGGTCAGGGTAAATCTGTTGGTCTTAATGCAATCGTGACTTCGCTTCTCTATAAGAAGCATCCGTCAGAGCTTAAGATTGTGATGGTTGACCCTAAGAAGGTTGAGTTCAGTATCTATTCTCCTATCGAGAACCACTTCCTCGCTCGTCTTGAAGAGGAAGAGGATTGTATCATTACTGACGTACAGAAGGTTGTGAAGACTCTCAACTCTCTCTGTGTACTTATGGATTCACGTTATGACCTCCTTAAGAAGGCAGGAGTTCGTAACATCAAGGAATACAATGCCAAGTTTAAGGAACGTAAACTAAATCCTGAGAATGGACATGAGTTTATGCCTTATATCGTGGTTATCGTCGATGAGTTTGGTGACCTTATCATGACTGCAGGTAAGGAGGTTGAACTTCCTATCTGTCGTATTGCACAGCTTGCGCGTGCCGTTGGTATTCACATGATCATCGCAACTCAGCGACCACAGGCGAGCATCATCTCTGGTGCAATCAAGACAAACTTCCCAACACGTATCGCATTCAAGGTTAGTTCTATGATGGATTCACGTGTTATCCTTGACCGTTCTGGTGCTAACCAGCTCATCGGTAAGGGTGATATGCTCTTCCTCAATGGTGCAGAACCTGTGCGTGTGCAGTGTGCGTTTGTCGATACTCCTGAGGTAAGCGACATCTGTCATCATATTGCTCGCCAGCAGTCATATCTCCATCCACTCTATCTCCCTGATGTGCCAACTGAAGGTGGTGATGATATGATGGGTGGTTCTGGTTCTGTGGATTCAAAGCATCTTGACCCTCTCTTTGCTGAGGTTGCCAAGTTTGTGGTTAGTTCACAGCAGGGATCTACTTCCATGATTCAGCGTAACTATTCTATCGGCTATAACCGTGCCGGCAAGATCATGGATCAGTTGGAAAAGATGGGTGTTGTAGGTGCACAGGTAGGTTCAAAACCTCGTCAGGTTCTTATTCAGGATATGGTAACTCTTGATAGCCTATTAATCAATTTGGATTTACATTAGTCTAATGGATAGTTGATGGGTTAACGGTTAATGCTTAACGTTTAATGTTTAACGGTTAGTGTTTAATGTTTAACGGTTAATGTTTAATGCTTAACGGTTAATGTTTAACGGTTAGTGTTTAATGTTTAACGGTTAATGTTTGGAACTACTATCCGGAGGCATGTTAATTATTAATTGTTAATTATTAATTATTAGATGTGATGAAAAAAGTAATTTTCTTTATAATGTTGTTTGTATCTTTGTTTACAACAACAAATGCGTTTGCCGCAGATGATGCTGTAAAGGTTCTTGATAAGGCTTCGGCAGCATTTACTAAGGCAGGAAATGTGAAGATTGGTTTCACAGCAACAGTTAATGGAAGTGCTGCCAGTGGTAACATCAGTCTTTCCGGCAAGAAGTTTCATCTCAATGCTGGAGGTGTCATGACATGGTTCGATGGCAAGACATTGTGGAACTATGTTGTGAACAACGAGGAGGTGAATGTGTCTTATCCAAGTGCAAAGGAGGTGGCGAGGATGAACCCTTATTCTTTCCTTTCCTTATATAAGAAAGGATACAAGTGTACGATGGGCAAGTCGACAGCCTCTGAGTATGAGGTCATCCTTAACGGACAGAAGGCAAGTGAGTTTACTCGTGTCGTTGTTCGTCTTTCAAAGAAGAGTTATCAACCAACATACATTAAGATGGAGTCAAAGACTTCTATGGAGATAAAGGTTAGTTCTTATCTGACAAACCAGAAGTTTGCTGCTTCTATCTTTACATTCGACAAGAAGAAGTATCCTAATGTTGAGGTGATAGATTTGAGGTGATGAAGGTAACGGTTAATGGTTAACGGTTAATGGTTAACGGTTAATGGTTAATGGTTAATGGTTAGGGTGGTAGGTTATGATGACCTATTATGCTTTCCGTGAGTTAAAATAGTCAAGTTGTAAATAGTCAAATAATATAATGGAACACATTCGTTGCTTAATTATAGGTTCTGGTCCTGCTGGTTACACAGCTGCAATTTATGCAAGTCGTGCAAATCTTAATCCTGTGTTGTATGAAGGAATACAGCCAGGAGGACAGTTGACAATTACTGACGTAATAGAGAACTTCCCTGGTCATCCAGAGGAGTTGTCGGGTAGTGACCTTATGGATCTGATGCGTGAACAGGTGGACAAGTTTGGTGTGGAGGTACGTCAGCACATCTGTGTGAAGTCTGATCTCTCACAGTCACCATACAAGTTTACGTTTGATGATGATTCAGAGGTAGAAGCAGATGCTGTAATCATTGCTACAGGTGCAAGTGCAAAGTTCCTTGGACTTCCTGATGAGAAGAAATACATGGGACAGGGTGTGAGTGCTTGTGCTACATGTGACGGTTTCTTCTATCGCAAGAAGGTGGTTGCTGTAGTAGGTGGTGGTGATACTGCTTGTGGTGAGGCACAGTATCTTGCAAGTCTTGCAAGCAAGGTTTACCTCATTGTTCGCAAACCTTATCTGCGTGCAAGCAAGATTCTACAGGATCGTGTTGAACAGAATCCAAAGATTGAGATACTCTATGAGACAAATACAGAAGGTCTCTTTGGTAATGATGGAGTAGAGGGCGCACACCTTGTTTTCCGTAAGGGTGAGGCAGATGAGCGTCGCTATGATCTCCCTATTGACGGTTTCTTCCTTGCCATCGGTCACAAACCAAATTCTGATGTGTTCAAGCCATGGATTGCAACAGACGAGACAGGTTACATCATCACAGATGGTGCTACACCAAAGACTAACATTCCTGGTGTGTTTGCTGCAGGTGATGTTGCTGACCCTATTTATCGTCAAGCAATCGTTGCTGCCGGTAGTGGATGTAAGGCAGCCATGGAGGCAGAGAAGTACTTAGCGGAGAGATAAGATAATAGCCGTTTTGGTTATAAGGTTGCTGCAGGATTATTACCGCAAAGCGGTCTGTAATTAAAACCTTTGAAAAACAGGCAAAACAAAAGAAAACCTATTGTTGAAGTATCTTCTCTTTATCTTCATTTTAACTACTTCAAAAACTTGAATTATTAAAATATCCCGCTAACTATTACAAATGGAAAATGTAAAAAAATATTGGAGACTCTATCGCTTGATAGACAAATGTAGGGATTTGGGAGACAAACGCCATCCTATGTTTGACCAAAACAGGGCAATGAAGTGGATTAGCTACTTCACTGTCGCTTTCTTTGCATCCTACCTCATATTCTTTGGTGTGATGATTGGTATTGCTACTAAGGAAGAGTCGATAGAAGGATTTGATGTCATAGATGGTGGATTGTTCTTTTTCCTTGCCATTGACTTTCTTGTTCGTTTAGCATTGACGGACACTCCGGCACAGGAAGTGAAGCAATACAAGCTTATGCCAATCCCTGTCAAGTTTCTTCTTAACGTGTTTTTAATAAGAAGAGCAACATCTATTTTTAACATCTTCTGGCTGTTTTTCTTTGTACCTTTTGGACTTATCCAGGTTTTGGGATTCTATGGTATAGTTGGATGTCTCGGATGGTGGTTTGCTTTTTGGCTGATCTTTGTAGCCAATGCCTATTGGTATCTTCTTTGGAGAACTCTCCTGAATAGGAACATGCTGTATGTAATCATTCCGTTGGCTCTTTATGCATTAGTCATCTATCTTGGATGTTTTGATGAGTATGTTGTTCCTAAGTTGTTGGGCGAAGATTATGCTCAACCACTCTTCTATGCCTGTCTATGGTGTGGAAGATGGGCGATGCAACTCAACCCTGTTGCCTATCTTATTCCTGTAGTTATTGGGGTGACATTCTACTTCCTCAACCTTTATATTCAAGGCAAGGTCATTTATCAGGAGATAGCGGAGGTACAGGCGGAAAAGGTGAAGTCACGTGAGATGGCGTTCCTTGATCGCTATGGTGTGATAGGTGAGTACATCAAACTTGAGATAAAGTCTGTCATGCGTAATGCTGTGATAAGGAAACAGTTTATTACTGGTGTTGTCATGATGGTAATGCTTTCTTCCCTTTTCGCATTTACTGATGTATATGATAATATGCCATTCATGAAAGCATACATAAGCATGTATTGTTTTGGCGTACTTGCGGTCGTTTCTTTGACGGGTGTGATGATGCCTGAAGGAAACTACATTGATGGCTTGATGGCACGAAAAGAATCTGTGCTATCGCTTCTTAAGGCAAAGTTTTACTTCCAAATAGGTATGATGGTCATTCCTTTTGTTATTTTCATGATACCTGTTATCCAGGGCAAGAATTCATTTATGGAGGCTATTGGATGTATGCTTTTCACGGCTGGAGTAGTATTGCCATTCTTGTTCCAGATGGCTGTGTACAATGACCATTCGATAAATCTCAATGCAAAGGTCACTCGTCAGAGTAGTAATAACAAGTGGCAGATGGTGGTGTCATTGGTGGCAATGTTTGTACCTATGATAATCATGTATGTACTTATGTTGATAATACCTGATTATGTTGCTTTGGGATTGTCTCTGATAGGAATTGTAGGTATTGCAATGAATCCAATATGGTTGCGTAATGTCTATAACAGATTCATGGCTCGCCGTTACAAGAATATGGACAATTTCAGAAACAGTAGAAACTGTTAGGTAGTCCGCAACTAATGGTTAATATGGCTACAGAACAAGTGAACGAATGATCACAATTACTTAGTAAATTTTAAGAACAATGGAACTAAAACTTAACAACATAAAGAAGTGCTTCGGTGACAAGGTGGCACTTGACATCGAAAATTATAAAGTTAATGAGGGTGAGGTAATAGGCCTTGTAGGTAATAATGGAGCTGGTAAGACAACCATGTTCCGCGTCATACTTGACCTCATAAAACCAGAGGAGGGTGAGGTGACAATAGGTGACATTAATCCAGCAAAGAGTGAGGAGTGGAAGGAGTTTACCGGTGCCTATGTGGATAGCGGATTCCTCATCGATTACCTTACTCCTGAGGAGTACTTCAGTTTTATTGCAAAGATAACAAACATGAGCAAGGAGGTTCTTGACGAGCGACTTAAGGCCTTTGATTCTTTCATGAATGGTGAGGTAATGGGACAGGGTACTCTTATTCGTAACCTGTCTATGGGTAACAAGCAGAAGGTGGGTATCATTGCTGCTATGCTTACTCACCCAAAACTTCTTATCCTTGATGAACCATTCAACTTCCTTGATCCTACTTCACAACTTGCTATGAAGAAGGTGATTGAGAATTATAACAAGGAAACAGGTGCAATGATAATTGTCAGTTCACATAACCTCACACACACCATCGACATCTGTTCGCGTGTAACTCTTCTTGAGCACGGCAAGGTCATTAAGGATTACAGCAAAGAAGAACATGCAGATATTATGAAAGAGATAGAAGATTATTTTGTCGGTAACCTCGAAAAACAATAACGAATATTATGAAAAAACTATTCTTCCTGCTATTCGCCATGGTGATGCTCTCGTCATGTAGTACAATAAAGAAACTTGCAGAACCATCTTCTGTAACACATGCTCCACGCAAGACAATAAGTGAGATAAGAGTGTCAAACGGAAGGATTGAGGCACGTCCTGCAGAAGCAGAGATAAGTAACTCGGAACTTGCCAATGCTGGTCGTAAGTTAGGTTTCAGTGTGGAGAGAAGCGATGATCGACGACTGATGTGTGAGTCTGCAACATGGATTGGTGTGCCATACAGAGCAGGAGGAATGGATCGTAATGGGGTTGATTGTTCAGGACTTGTATACTGCCTTTACAATTCTGTGTATAATCGACAGATTGAACGCATGAGTAGCTATGACCTCTTTCATAACTACTGTAAACCTGTTGATGCAAGTCAGTTAAAGCAGGGTGACCTTGTGTTCTTTACCACTGACAATTCTGAGGGCAGGATAGGGCATTCTGGTATCTATCTTAAGAATGGAAAATTCATTCATGCCAGCTCTTCAAAAGGTGTTATCATAAGCAACCTCAATGAGCAATATTGGAGTAAACATTGGTTTGCAGGTGGCAAAGTGCAGTAAAAGTGTTGCTTTTTGAAAAAAACATTGTTTTTTCTTTCGGCATTATTTTTTATTAACTTATATTTGCTAAAAATAAATTGCCATGTAAATCATATTCCGTTCCTTTTTATATTTAGAATCGGTATTATGAGAGCATGAAATGATATAGATTTTTATAAAAAAACTAATACTAAAATAACAAAAAGATTATGAAGATTTCACGAATTGATCACCTGGGCATCGGTGTCCAGAGTATTGACGAGGTACTTCCATACTATGAGAATGTACTTGGTCTTAAGTGTTATGCAATTGAAGAAGTAGCTGACCAGAAGGTAAAGACTGCTTTCCTTAAGGTTGGTGAAGTTAAGCTTGAGCTTCTTGAACCAACATCAGAGGAGAGCGCTATCGCTAAGTGGCTTGCTAATGGTGGCAAGGGTGTTCATCACGTAGCATACGCTGTAGAAGATGGTGTTGCTGAAGCACTCGTAGAGGTAGAAGGTAAGGGTGTTCGTCTCATCGACAAGACTCCACGTCCAGGAGCAGAGAAGATGATGATCGGATTCCTCCATCCAAAGTCAACTGCAGGTATCCTCACAGAGCTCTGTGAACCACAGAAATAAATTCATGTACCATGTACCATTTATAATTTACAATTTAATGCAGCGGATATCTAAATGATGCAGAAGTATAATACTCTGTTTCGTTTCTTAAATAATGTATTCGTTGATTATGTGTGTAACTTTAGGTGACATGAAAATGGTAAATTGTAAATGGTAAATTGTAAATAAAACAATGTCAAAGCAAACAGAAAGAATACAGGAGCTTATTGAGCTCCGCAAGAAGGCTCGTATTGGCGGTGGTGAGAAGGCTATCGCCAAGCAGCATGAGAAGGGAAAGCTCACAGCTCGTGAGCGTATCGATATGCTCCTTGATGAAGGTAGCTTCGAGGAGATGGATATGTTCGTTGAACATCGTTGTACTAACTTCGGAATGGAGAAGAAGCACTATCTCGGTGATGGTGTCGTAACTGGTTCTGGTACAATCGACGGACGTCTCGTTTACATCTTCGCTCAGGACTTTACAGTAAGTGCAGGTTCTCTCTCTGAGACTCTCGCCCTCAAGATTTGTAAGGTAATGGATATGGCAATGAAGGTAGGTGTGCCATGTATCGGTCTTAATGACTCAGGTGGTGCTCGTCTACAGGAGGGTATCAACGCCCTCGCAGGATATGCTGAGATCTTCCAGCGTAACATCCTTGCTTCTGGTGTCGTTCCTCAGATCTCTGCTATCATGGGTCCTTGTGCCGGTGGTGCTGTTTATTCTCCAGCCCTCACAGACTTCACTTTCATGGTAGAAGGCTCTTCATACATGTTCCTCACAGGTCCTGGTCCTGTTAAGGCAGTTCTCGGTGAGGTCGTAACACAGGAACAGCTCGGTGGTGCTTCAGTTCACGCTACTAAGTCTGGTGTTACTCATTTCTCTGCATCTAACGAGGAAGAGTGTATCGCTATGATCAAGCAGCTCCTCAGCTACATCCCACAGAACAACCTTGAGCGCACTCCACGTGTTGAGTGTACTGACCCAATTGGTCGTATGGAGGATTACCTCAATGACATCATCCCTGACAACCCTAACATGCCATACGACATGTATCAGGTTATCGCTGGTATCGTTGATAATGGTGAGTTCTTCGAGGTACAGCCAAACTACGCTAAGAACATCATCGTAGGTTTCGCTCGCTTCAACGGACAGTCTGTTGGTATCGTTGCAAACCAGCCAAAGCAGCTCGCAGGTGTACTTGACTGCAACTCTTCTCGTAAGGGTGCTCGTTTCGTTCGCTTCTGTGACGCATTCAATATTCCAATCGTAACTCTCGTTGATGTGCCAGGATTCCTTCCAGGTACTGCACAGGAGTACAATGCGGTTATCCTTCATGGTGCTAAGCTTCTCTACGCTTACGGTGAAGCTACAGTGCCAAAGGTAACAGTTACACTTCGTAAGTCATACGGTGGTTCACACATCGTGATGTCTTGTAAGCAGCTTCGTGGTGATATCAACTACGCTTGGCCATCTGCTGAGATCGCAGTTATGGGTGCAAGTGGTGCAGCATCAGTACTCTACGCTAAGGAGGCTAAGGCTCTTAAGGACGAGGGTAAGGTTGAAGAGGCTAAGGCATACATCAAGGAGAAGGAGGATGAGTACACTAAGCTCTTCGCTAATCCTTATCAGGCAGCTAAGTATGGCTACATTGATGATGTTATCGAGCCACGTAACACTCGTTTCCGTGTTATCCGTGCTCTTGCACAGCTTGAGAATAAGAAGATGAAGAACCCTGCTAAGAAGCATGGTAATATCCCACTCTAAAATAAGGAGCTATGACAAATTTAGCAGCACTTGATTGGGCTGATAGATTCATTCTTGCTGGTAGCTCTATCGGAGTAGTGTTTGTCATCCTCATTGCTCTTGTCGCAATACTCGGTGTTTTCACATTTGTTGCTAAGAAGACAAATGCTAAGGCTACAGAGGTAAAGGTTAAGCGTCAGGAGAAGAAGGAGACAAAGACATTCGAGAAGGCTAGCGAGGAAGACAAGGCGGCTGTAGCTGTTGCTCTCTATCTCTATTATTATGAGAAGAACAACCGCGAGAACCGTGTTCTTACTATCAAGCCAACACCATCAGCTTGGCATTACGAGCTGAACGAGAGACTTTAAAATAAGTGAAGAGTGAAAAGTGAAGAATAAATCTTACCATAAGGGTCTGATCTTTTGAATCTCTTGCGCTAAAGCTCTTCCAGAATCAAATAATTTTAAGACGAGAGTTAAGATAGAGAGTGCGAATAGCATTCGTTATTCTTCATTCTTCACTCTTCATTCTATCAAGATGAAAGAATTCAAATTCAAGATAGGTAACCAGGACTATACTGCTGCTGTTGATGAGCAGACACCAGGTTCACTTAAGGTTACCGTTAATGGACAGACTTATCAGGTCGAGATGCCTTCACAGAAGAAGGAGGGTCCTCGTCAGGCACCTGTAGCTGCTAATCCTAAGGCACAGACAGGTGGTCCTGCAAATGTAAATTCTGAGCTTCCAGGTACAGTTACAAAGATTGTCGTAGCTGATGGACAGCATGTAAAGCGTGGTGATGTGCTTCTCGTAATCGAGTCTATGAAGATGGCTAACGATATCGTCAGCGAGGTTGATGGTACAGTACAGCGCGTTGCAGTTGCTGCAGGACAGAATGTAAATCAGGGTGACCTCCTCGTTGAGATGGTTGCTGATTTCGTTGCAGCAGAAGCTACTATCGCTCCAAAGCCAGCTCCTGTTGCTCCAAAGCCAGTTGAGACACCAAAGGCTGCTGCTCCAGCTCCAGCTGCAGGTGCAAATACTGTTACAGCACCACTTCCAGGTACAATCACAAAGATTGCAGTTAAGGTAGGTGACAAGGTAAATGCTGGTGATACAGTACTCTTCATGGAGGCAATGAAGATGGAGAACAGCATCACTGCAGAGATGGGTGGTGAGGTTAAGGCTATCCTCGTTGAGTCAGGTGCACAGGTACAGAGCGGACAGGCTCTCGTAGAACTTGCATAACACATAGGGCAGGTAATGGGTGATACTCTTTCACCTGTTACCTAAACTTAACAAACTTTAATGATTATGAAAAACTTGAAATGTTATTTATTCCTTGCCGTGTTGCTTTTGATAGCTACACCTGTTATGGCAGCAGATACATCTGTTTCTGACGGACTTGTAAAGTTCGTTAAAGAAATGGGATTCGTTCAGCTCTTCACAGGTGATGGTTGGAAGAATCTTGTTATGCTTGGTCTTGGATGTTTCCTTCTCTATCTTGCAATCAAGAAAGAGTATGAGCCACTCCTCCTCTTGCCAATCGCATTTGGTATGATTCTCACAAACCTTCCAGGCATCGGAATGTTTGATACAGAAATGTGGAACAACGAGTTCCTCAACGCAGATAGTCCATACTATCATAGCTATGGTCACATCATGCAGAAGGGTGGTCTTCTTGACATCCTTTACATCGGTGTTAAGGCTGGTATCTATCCATGTCTCATCTTCCTCGGAGTAGGTGCAATGACAGACTTTGGTCCTCTCATCGCTAATCCTAAGAGCCTTCTCCTCGGTGCAGCTGCACAGATTGGTATCTTTGCCACATTCCTTGTGACTCAGCTTGATATTCCTGTATTTGGTTTCACAGCTCCTCAGGCAGCATCTATCGGTATCATCGGTGGTGCGGATGGTCCTACAGCAATCTTCCTTACAAGTAAGCTTGCTCCAGAACTTCTTGGTCCTATCGCTGTAGCTGCATACTCTTACATGGCTCTCGTGCCAGTTATTCAGCCACCAATCATGAAGGCGCTTACTACAGAGGCAGAACGTAAGATTCGTATTAGTCAGCTCCGTACTGTAAGTAAGAAGGAGAAGATCGTGTTCCCAATCGTGGTTGCTATCCTCGTTACTCTTATCGTTCCAAGTGCAGGTCCACTCGTAGGATGTCTTATGCTTGGAAACCTTATGAGAGAGAGTGGAGTAGTCGAGCGTCTCTCTAAGGCAGCTCAGAACGAGCTCAACAACATTGTTGTAATCATGCTTGGTCTTACTGTTGGTGCTACTGCAAGTGCTTCTTCATTCCTTAACCTTCAGACTATCGGTATTCTCTGTGTAGGTATCGTTGCCTTTGGTATCGGTTCTGCATCAGGTGTCATCATGGCAAAGGTAATGAATCTCTTCCTTAAGGAGAAGATTAACCCACTTATCGGTTCTGCTGGTGTAAGTGCAGTTCCTATGGCAGCTCGTGTATCACAGGTAGAGGGACAGAAGGCTGATCCTCGTAACTTCCTCCTCATGCACGCTATGGGACCTAATGTTGCAGGTGTTATCGGTTCTGCTGTTGCTGCTGGTATCCTCCTCAACTTCCTCGGATAATCTAAACTATATCAGCATAGATACGACTCCTTTCTGTAATGTACTTAATGGGGTTATCTATTAGCTGTTATACGAAGAACTAAAAATAAAAAAGACTCGCAATATTTTTTGTGAGTCTTTTTTTATTGATTTGTGGTATGCAATGACGTTTTCAATATCGCGAAAGATGCTATTAGTCTTTCAGTTCGAGAAATAAAAAAGAGGTGCACATTAATGTGTACCTCAATTATGTGAATTATTCAAAGAAAGCTTTGAACTTGCTGAATATACTGTCTTTTGTCTTGTCGTCTGGAGTGAATTCATCATTCTCTGCAAATGCTTCCATTGCCTTCTTCTGCTCTTTAGTAAGAGTCTTTGGAATGTAGACGCTGATGTTGACTAACTCATCACCCTTGCCATTTCCATAACCCTGAACCTGTGGAATACCCTTGCCACGGAGACGGAGTACTGTGCCTGGTTGAGTACCTGGCTGGATAGTTATTTTTGCCTTGCCATCAACTGTTGGCACCTCTACCTGACAACCGAGAGTTGCCTGTGGGATAGTGAGAAGAAGATTGTAAACAAGGTCGTTGCCATCGCGTACAAGTTCTGGGTGTGCCTTCTCTGTGATTACTACCTGAAGGTCACCGTTCACACCATTGTGACGACCTGCACCACCGCGTCCTTCGAGGTTGAGTACCATTCCTTCCTGAAGACCTGCTGGGAACTTTACCTCCTCAATTGTCTCGCCAGATACGATACCCTCACCATGACAGTGGGTACACTTGTTCTTGATGATTGTACCTTCACCATGACACTGAGGACACTCGCTCTGTGTCTGCATCATACCAAGGATAGAACGCTGCTGGCGAATAACATATCCGTTTCCGTGACACTGTGGACATGTCTCCGTCTTGCCATCAGCAGAACCAGTACCACCACAATGCTCACACTTAACATCCTTCTTTACCTTGAACTTCTTTGTTGTACCATTTACTATCTCTGTAAGATCAAGCTGGATACGCATACGTTGGTCACGACCACGGAATACAGGCTTGCGGTATCTGCTACCACCGCCACCAAATCCACTGAATCCGCCACCACCCATGTGACCGCCGAAGATGTCACCAAACATTGAGAAGATGTCATCCATGTTCATGCTTCCACCGTTGAATCCGCCACCGAATCCACTAGCACCATTCATTCCGGCAAAGCCGAACTGATCGTACTGCTGACGCTTTTGTGGGTCACGAAGAACCTCGTATGCCTCAGCAGCCTCCTTGAACTTCTCCTCAGCTTCCTTGTTGCCAGGGTTACGGTCAGGATGGTACTTGATGGCCATCTTCTTGTATGCCTTCTTTATTTCATCATCTGAAGCACCCTTTGCAATGCCGAGCACTTCATAGTAATCTCTTTTTTCTGCCATCTTGTTCGTGAATTTATTGAGCAACTGCTACTTTTGAGTGACGAATAACCTTGTCGTTGAGTGTGTAACCACATTCTACACAGTCGATAACCTTGTTCTTCTGATCCTCAGGAAGACCCGGTACGAGTGCTATTGCTTCGTGGAAGTCTGTGTTGAATTCCTGTCCCACAGCGTCAATCTTCTTGACACCCTGCTTCTCAAGAATCTTAAGGAACTTGTCGATGATGAGGTCAACACCTTCCTTTACAGCTGCAACATCTTCTGCCTTAGCCATATTCTGCTGTGCACGCTCAAGGTCGTCAATGAATGGAAGGAGAGAGATGAAAACTTTCTCGCCACCATTAAGAAGGAGTTCAGCCTGCTTCTTCATGCTGTTCTTACGGAAATTGTCGAACTCAGCCATCTTGTATAGAGCCTGCTTCTTGAGTTCCTCAATCTGAGCCTCTGCCTGTGCAAGCTTTTCCTCTACTGTGAGTTCTTTTGGCTCCTCTGCAGTTGCTTCAGGATTATCTGTTGCTTCTGTATTTTCAGTTGTATTGTTAGTAGCTTCGGCATTATCTGTTGCCTGAGCTTCCTCGTTTACATCTTTGATTTCTTCGTTTATATTTTCACTCATAGCGTTAATTTTTTATTGTTGACAATTAAGATGCAAAAAAGATGCCAACAACTAAATGATGACATCTTTATGCTATTATGGCAGAAGAGTCTGCCAAAAAGACCTTTAATTACTATTTTAGTTCATCAGATGTGTAACCGACAGGGAGTACACGGCAGTTATAGCCAGATGCCATAATCTCACCATATGCACCAGCTGAAAGCATTGCGATAAGGTCGCCACGCTTTGTTCCTGCAAGCTTGATGTCCTTGTCGAATACATCGCTTGACTCACAGATAGGACCAACTACATCATAAGTCTCCTCAGGAGCATTGCTTGAGAGGTTGATTGTCTTGTGGTGAGCATCATAGAGAGCAGGGCGGATAAGATCTGTCATACCAGCATCAACGATAGCGAACTGCTTGATTGTGCACTTCTTGACATAGTTTACACGAGTGATTAGGGCACCACACTGGCCAACTACAGCACGACCAAGCTCGAAGTGAACAGTCTGTCCTGGACGAAGCTTGAGATACTTGTTGTATGTTGCGAAGTAATCCTTGAAGTTAGGGATAGGGTTGCCTTGTGGATCATTATAGTCGATACCAAGACCACCACCTACATTAATAATCTCTAATTTTATACCTGCCTTTTCTAGTTGATCCTGAAGTTCGTTAATACGATTGCAGAGTGCTACGAAGTCGTCCATCTCAAGAATCTGACTACCAATATGGAAGTGAAGTCCCTTGAAGTTGATGTTCTTCATTCCTTCAGCAAGACGGATAACCTTTTCCATGTCCTCCATAGCAATACCGAACTTGTTTTCTGCAAGTCCTGTAGTTATGTTGGCATGAGTATGTGCTCCAACGTTAGGGTTGATACGGAAACAAACGTCTGCAACCTTACCCTTTGCTGATGCAATTTCGTTGATGACCTCGAGTTCTGGAATACTTTCTACATTAAAGCAGAAAATACCATTATCTATGCCGAGTTCTATTTCCCAATCGCTCTTTCCGACACCAGCGAAAACAATCTTATTAGCAGGGAAACCAGCCTTAAGTACTTGCTCAATTTCTCCACCACTTACACAGTCAATACCGAGTCCAGCCTCATTGATAACCTTGAGAACCTTTAGGTTTGCGTTAGCTTTAACTGCATAATGAACGAAGTAGCCCTGATATTTCTTTGTCTCTTCGTTGATAGTATTGAGTGTCTGACGAAGGAGTTCTGTGTCGTAAAAATAGAATGGGGTACGGATACCCTTAAAGCGATTTGTGTTTGTAAGATTCATTTGTTCTTTATGATTTTGTTTTAGATACATATTTTCAAATTATGCCTCCGAGCATTGTCCGGAGGCATAAAATATGATTCTAAGAATGATTTTTAGTTGTTGAAGAGGTTGTCAGAGAGTGCCTGAAGTGCCTGCTTCTTGTGATCTGCAGAGATAAGGAATGAGATGTTATGGTTGCTACCACCATAAGAAATCATACGTACAGGAATACCAGCAAGTGCCTGAGTTGCCTTTGCCTCAAATCCTACATTATGCCACTCAAGGTCACCAACAACACAGATGATACACATGTTCTCATCTACATTTACTCGACCAAACTTCTTGAGTTCGTCAACGATAGCAGCAAGGTTTGTCTTGTTGTCGATTGACACAGATACCCCAACTTCACTTGTTGTGATCATATCGATACTTGTCTTGTAGCTCTCGAAGATCTCGAATACCTTGCGGAGGAACCCGTGAGCAAGAAGCATGCGACTTGATGTGATGTTGATAGCTGTGATATTATCCTTAGCGGCAACAGCCTTGATCTTCTTAGCTTCTGTCTCGTTGCTGATGACAGTACCAGCAGCCTTTGGATCCATTGTGTTGAGAAGCTTTACAGGGATACCTGCAAACTTAGCTGGCTGAACGCAAGTAGGGTGGAGAATCTTAGCTCCAAAGTATGCGAGTTCTGCAGCTTCCTCAAAGTGAAGATGGCTTACAGGAGAAGTCTTGTCAACGAAACGTGGGTCGTTGTTGTGCATACCGTCGATGTCTGTCCAGATCTGAATCTCAGATGCATTAACAGCTGCACCAATAAGAGATGCTGAATAGTCAGAACCACCACGCTGGAGGTTGTCAATCTCACCATAAGCATTACGGCAGATGAAGCCCTGAGTGATGTATATTTCCTTATCAGGGTTCTCGTCGAGTTGTACCTTGATCTTCTCGCTGATGTACTGAAGGTCAGGCTCTGCATTCTTGTCTGTACGCATGAACTCGAGTGCTGGGATGAGTGTTGCGTTATATCCCTGCTCAATAAGATAGTTTGTTACCATGTTTGTTGAAAGGATTTCTCCTTGACCAACAATAATCTTCTCTTCAAACATAGTAAAGATGCCCTTTGTGAAAGAGCGAAGATAATCGAACTCCTGCTTGAGGAAGTCAAGAGTGATCTTCTTATATTCATCTGTGCTGTAGAGTTCATCAACATGCTTCTTGTACTTCTGCTCAAGAGTGTTGATTGTCTCTAATGCACCTTCTGGATTCTTTTTGTAGAGATAATCAGAAATTTCAACGAGTGAATTTGTTGTGCCTGACATAGCTGAGAGAACTACAATCTTCTGCTCACCGTCAGTAATCAATTTTACGACATCCTTCATTCTCTGAGGAGTGCCAACGGATGTACCACCAAATTTAAGTACTTTCATTTGTTGTAATTATTTCTTATTATTGTTTTCTATTCTTTTTATTTTGGTTGTGCGGTATTATAGTTATGTGGTATTATTATGAAAGATACCACTCCTTTACCACTTTAACCTTTTAGCATTACCTTTTTCAGTCAATCACCTCATTCTTTTTCTCGTGATCAGCAATGATGTTGTTTATTGCTGTGATGTCACTTGGTTCAAACTCTTTGAGGTCTATTGGCTTAAGTTCAGGAATTGACTGTTCTGATGTAACATCAACTGTTTTTTCAACGCTTTCTTCATCTACTGAGTTTTCTTCGCTTTCAGCATCTTCATCTGTTTCACTTGTTGCTTCAACAACTGTTTGTGGGTCGAATGAGAATGAAGATGCTTCTGCCTGTGTAATATCATCCTCATTTTCTGCAACAGGTTCATTTGTCTCGGCAGATGTTTTGGCATTGTCCTCCTCCGCCTGTGTCTCAAAGAACTCTTGCTCGTTGATGTTGTCGGTAACGTCCGACAAATCATAGATTGTTGGCATTGTGAGTTCTTTTATCTCATGGTTCTCACAACGGAACACACGACCAGGGAACTTAGAAAGAAGGTTCATGTTGTGAGTAATCATGATTACTGTAGAACCTGCCTTACTAATGCTTTGAAGAAGTTCTGTGATGCGCTTGCTTGTCTCAACGTCAAGGTTGCCTGTTGGCTCGTCTGCAAGGATGAGTTTTGGACGGTTAAGTATTGCGCGTGCTATACTGATACGCTGTTGCTCACCACCACTCAACTCGCTTGGCATCTTGTACCCCTTTGTTGTCATACCTACAAGTTCGAGCACATCTTTGATGCGCTGATCCATCTCGCGCTTGTCCTTCCATCCTGTAGCCTTGAGAACAAAGCGTAGATTGGCTTCTACAGTTCGGTCGGTGAGGAGCTGGAAGTCCTGGAAGATGATACCTAACTTACGGCGAAGTTCTGGTACATTCTTCTGCTTCAACTTCATCATGTTGTTCTCAAGAACATACGCACTACCTTCTTTTATAGGTATTTCAGCGTAGATGGTCTTGAGTAGTGAGCTCTTTCCAGAACCCACCTTTCCTGTGATGTAGACGAATTCACCTTCGTTGACTGTGAAGTTGACATTCTTCAGAACAAGTTGAGAGTCCTGATAGATATCGACGTTGTTATAGTTGATTAAAGCCATTGTTTTATTTGACTATTTTACAATTGACTAATTTACAATTTTGCTGTGTGGAATGTTTTCCACTTGCCATTTTTGTTTGTTATCCTTGTTCCTTAACATTTTGTTAGTTGGAAAAGGGTAGGCGCTGAATGACAATAGTAAAACTGTAAATAGTAAAATTGTAACTTAATTAGTGTTTATGCCAACTTGGATCGTGGCGAACAGCAAGTTCTTCTGCGAGATCTTCAATCTTGAGACCCTTAGAAGTGAGGAGTACGATGAGGTGGTAGATCATGTCTGATGCCTCATAAACGAGACGTTCGTTGTTGTTTGCTACAGCCTCGATAACAGCCTCAAGTGCTTCCTCTCCAACCTTCTGTGCCATACGATGACAACCGTCGAGGAAAAGACTTGTTGTGTATGAACCCTCTGGCATTTCCTTGTGACGCTTCTCGATGAAACGCTGGAGCTCTGCAAGGAACATGAGTGGATTCTCGTTCTTCTCATTCCAGCAAGTGTCTGCACCTGTATGGCATACAGGACCTACAGGGTTAACCTTGATAAGGAGTGTGTCATTGTCGCAGTCGTTGAGAATCTCAACTACATTGAGGAAGTTGCCGCTTGTCTCACCCTTTGTCCAAAGGCGCTGCTTTGTGCGGCTATAGAATGTTACCTTACCTGTTTCAACAGTCTTCTTGTATGCTTCTCCGTTCATGAAACCAAGCATAAGTACCTTGAGTGTCTTTGCGTCCTGGATAACGGCTGGTACAAGTCCGTCCATCTTCTCGAAATCGATTGTCATATTTTGTTTTTGTTATATTTTATTTATGGTTGTACGGTTTTACGGTTATGCGGTTTTACGGTTATGCGTTTTTACGGTTATACTTGCCATAACGTTGTTCTAAACCTTTATAACCTTTAATTCATCATAACCTTACATTTATACCTTCTCCAACGAGGTATTTCTTCAACTCATGAATAGGAATCTCTCCAAAATGGAATACGCTGGCAGCAAGTGCTGCATCAGAGTGTCCGTTGATGAATGTGTCGCGGAAATGTTCCTTCTTTCCTGCACCACCAGAGGCGATAACTGGTATGGTAAGACTATCTGAAAGTCGACGTAGAGCAACATCGGCAAATCCAGTTTTTACTCCGTCATGATTCATGCTCGTGAAGAGTATCTCACCAGCACCGCGATCATTAGCTTCCTTTGCCCATTCAAAGAGGTCGCGACCTGTGTCGAGACGTCCACCGTTCATGAAGCAGTTCCACTTACCGTCAATCTCAGGGTGTCCGTTTGGATGGATATTATCGTCAATACACTTGGCGTCAACAGCCACAACGATAACCTGACTGCCAAAGTGAGTGGCAATCTCGTCTATGAGTTCGGGGCGACGTAGAGCGGCAGAGTTGATACTTACCTTATCTGCTCCAGCATTGAGAAGTCGCTCCACATCTGCCAACTCGTTTATGCCACCTCCTACGGTGAAAGGGATGTTTATTTCCTCAGCAATGCGAGTGACAAGGTTTGTGAAGGTCTTTCTACCTTCGTGACTTGCTGTGATATCAAGGTATACGAGTTCATCGGCTCCTGCCTCTGAGTAAGCCTTACCCAATTCTATAGGGTCTCCTGCCTGACGAAGGTTCACAAAGTTTGTGCCTTTTACCGTCTGTCCGTCCTTGATGTCAAGGCAAGGTATGATTCGTTTTGCTAACACTGTATATAATTAACAATTAATAATTAACAATTAACATGCTTCCATGAGGAGTATAGAGTTGTAAGTTATGAGTTGATGCGAGGTCGCACTTTTAACTTCTAACCTATGATTTCTACTTTTAGCTTCTCCTATAGAAACTTAGCAAGTTCTCCCATGTTAATCTTGCCTTCGTAAATGGCTTTGCCAAATACTACAGCAGGTATTCCTGCATGGTCAAGCGCTTCGATGTCTTCAATACAACTTACACCGCCACTTGCGATGAGATGCATGTCTGGGAATTTCTCCATGATCTGCTTGTATAGCTCTACTGCTGGGCCTTGAAGCATTCCGTCTTTTGAGATGTCAGTACAAAGCACGTTTGATATTCCCTTGCCAGTATAGTCCTGGAGGAAAGGCATAAGCTCATTGTTTCCTTCTTCCTTCCATCCGTTGATACTGATGAGTCCATTCTTTACATCTGCTCCAAGAATGATCTTGTTAGAGCCATACTTCTCGATCCAAGATGTGAAGAGTGGGGGATTCTTGACTGCTATACTACCGACGGTAACAAGTGATGCGCCAGAAGCAAAGGCAATGTCTATGTCTTCGTTTGACTTTATTCCTCCGCCAAAGTCTATCACGAGTGAAGTGTGCTCGGCAATCTTTTCAATTGTCTTGTAGTTGATGACATGCTGTGATTTAGCACCGTCAAGGTCAACAGTGTGGAGACGGCGTATACCGGCTCCTTCAAACATCTTTGCCACTTCCACAGGATCTTCGTTATACACCTTCTTCGTGTCGTAGTCACCCTGTGTGAGTCTTACGCATTTACCATCAATAATATCTATTGCGGGAATTATTTCAATCATCTTTTATTTGTATATGTGTGAGTTGCGAGTTGTATGCACTTTGAATGCAAATACTCTTTGCTCTTAACTTTTTTACATTTCAAGGAAGTTCTTTAGTATTCTCTCTCCTACGCTTCCGCTCTTCTCAGGATGGAACTGTGTAGCATAGAAGTTGTCCTTGTGAAGAGAACTGCTGTAGGGCTGTATGTAATCTGTTGTTGCTATTGTATGCTCACAGAGTGGGGCATAGTAGCTATGAACAAAATATACATATTCAGGTTTTGTAAACCCTTTGTACAGGTCACTTTTGCAATCTGTGATTGTGTTCCATCCCATCTGTGGGACCTTGTCTTCGTGCTGCTTTGGAATAAAGCGCTTGACGTCAACATCAAAGATTCCAAGACAGTCGGTGTCGTACTCCTCAGAATGGCGACATAGAAGTTGCATTCCAATACAGATGCCCAGAACTGGCTGCTTGAGTGACAGAATGACTTTGTCAAGCCCGTGTTCTCTAAGATAAGCCATTGTGGTACTTGCCTCTCCCTGTCCAGGGAATATTATCTTGTCTGCAGAGCGAAGTTCTTCTGCATCATCTGTAAGGATTGGATCATATCCAAGGCGCTTTACAGCGTTGACAACAGAACGGATATTGCCTGCATTGTATTTTACTATTGCTACTTTCATCTTTTTACTTTACAACATGGGATATTCCTTTGAAGAATATAATACCCTAATCAAGTGGCAAAGTTACAACTTTTTATTCAATTAACATCTAAAGTGTTGATAATTTCGTACATATTGTTCCTATTTTGAGTTATTTAGTTTTGCAATAATACCATTTTGCTTTAACTTTGCAATTAAAATATACAATATAATTAAATCTCAATTAGGAAATGCATAGTAAGAAGTATAGAAGATTGTTGCTCGATTACGTGGGAATTGTACTTGGTAGTGCCATTGTTTCGTTAGCTTTCGTGTTGTTCATTAATCCTTATAAACTTGTTCCTGGTGGCGTGTTTGGTACGAGTATTGTGCTTCACAATATAATGCCAGATATTCAGGTCGGTACATTTGGCTACATGATTAGTATCCCGTTGCTAATTCTTTCGTATTTCTTTCTGGGAAAGGGTGTTGGTGCAAAGACACTTGTCGCGAGTCTTGTGTCTCCCTTGTTTATGAACCTTTTCTCTTATTGTCTTTATCCTTCAGGCGAGGCGTTAAGAACACTTGATCCATCTCTTCTTGCTGGTGGGTGTCTGGACTTGTCGCATGACATGATTGTTACTTGTATCTTTGGTCCTATTCTCATAGGAGTGGGCGAGGGCTTCATCATTCGTAGTGGTGCAACATCTGGTGGATCTGATATTGTAGCTATGCTTATTTCAAAATACTTAAGGGTGAAGTTCTCGTATGCCTTGCTTGGTGTGGATTCTGCTGTTATTCTGTTTGGTCTTGTAGTTATTGGCATGGGACTTGGAGGTGGACATGTTGAATCACATTCTTGGGTGCTGTCGTGCTATTCTATTATCTGTATATGTATCATGTCAAAGGTGGTGGGTGTTGTTGTGACGGGTACAAAGAATAACAAACTGATGTTCATTATCACATCGGATAAGGAAAGGATGCGTTCTTTTGTCCTTGAAGACATGGATCGTACAGCTACAGTTATTCCTTCCAATGGCCTTTATTCTGGTGGTGAACGTGATACTTTGATGATGGTTGTTCACATGAATGAGGTTGAGGATGTTACGACAACACTAAGTGAGATTGATCCTGATTGCTTTGTGGTAGTAACCGATGCCTATGATGCGTATGGAGAACGATGGAGTGATTTGCCTGACAAGCACAAGGGTGTGAGACTTTGAAGTGTAAAAGGGACGTTTGTCATATACAGACATTCGTCCCTTTTACTCCTCTTTAACTCCCTTTTAACTCCCTAAGTTTCATCATCCCGAAGGGTGGGGTATCGCTTGCGCTTTCGCAGAAAGAAACTTTAGTTAGCGTAACTATGCATTCCGACAAGTATGTAGTTGCATCCGAAATAAGTCATAAGGATAGTCAGAAAAGCGAAACGTAAGTACCATTTCTGGTTGTTCTTGTTCCTGAACCAAGGAATAGATTTAGTGTGCAAAGGATACATGTAAACTATTAGTGATATTAGTGCCCATGTCTCCTTTGGATCCCAATTCCAGTATGTTCCCCATGCAGTCTTTGCCCATACACTTCCAAGTATTATTCCTGTTGCGAGAAGTATCTCTGCCCATATAAGGATTGTTCGGTCAGGACGGAACAGGAGTATTGCGAATAAGGCGTAAGAAATCATTATTGTAGTCACGTGACTTGCAAGCCATGGCGACTGTAATGCTGGCATGAGTGGTGTCACCTGTGGGTCAAGTGACGAGATGTGTGTGACAAGTAGTGTAGCTCCTGACACAATGAGTGCATAGGTTCTCCATTTGCTGGATAAACTTGCTATTACAAGGGTAGAAAGGGCAACGACCTGCATCGTCTCGAATGTGTTTGTAAGTGGCACATGTTCTGCCACGTACCATCTTAAAGAAAGGCATGTGGCAAGTACGGTACAGATGATAATGGTGCCAGCGAGTACTCCTATGTTTATTACCTTTGCATAGGCTGTAAACATGTTGAAAGATAATAATGCCAACATGAAACAGCAGATGAAGAGTATGAGGTTCCAGTTTATGCTGTTGTATAGAACCTCAGCTTTAACCTTTGTGTCGGAAAGTGGGGCATATCCTTCGGGCAGAGGGTTGAACAGTTCACCACGGGTTGCCATGATGATGATTGTCAACTTCTCTTCTATATCTGGGTATCTGTTGTGTTCAAGTAGGTAGTAGCCCTGAGCATCAAAGAAATCATCAAAGCATGCTCTGTCTTCCTTTATCCCAAGTTCTTTGAGTGCAGACTTCTTCTTCACTTTTATAATCTTTACCTCCCTCCATTCTTCAGGGTAAAGAATCCATGAAATGAGTATCTGTTCGGAAGTAAGACCACTAAATGTGTGTTTGCCTGTAATCTTTTGTGTGAAGTCACGTGCCACGGTATTGAGTGGACATATTCGCTCATTGTATCCGACCTGTTGGTATTTCATTTCCTCAGCTTGTGATAGCTTGATACATTGAGGCATGGCGCTTGATATATTGGATACAGGAAGTAGAAAGACCATGATAATGATAGCCTTTAACTCCTTTGACTTCGGACATGTGAATTTGTTGGTAAAACTTTTAATTGTCTGTATGCAACGAGCAGTCCATGTGAAATGTTTTGGAATGCAAGGAACGGAGGCAATAATAGCTACGGCCCATAGCAGACAGAACCACCATGAGCCGTAGATGTATTTGTGAGTCACAGCTGTACCGTAACTGTTTTCTATGAATGTGGCAGTACCCATTATCACGCATAGGACAGCGTAGAGTAAGAATGCCAGGTGTTTTATTCTGTTCATTAGAATTCTGTAAATTCTGTTTTGCGCTTGTTTACGGCAATACATTCCATCTCGATGAGCCATGTAGGGCGGCATACAGGTGCAAGTGTAAGTACATATGGTGTGTTAGGGAATTTTTCCTTAAACATCTTGCTGACAATATCATAGTCAGCCATGTCACGAAGATATACTATTATCTGCATCACATCATCGTAGGTCATTCCTCCTTCTGCCAAGAGAACCTCTACATTCTCCCACATACGTTCTGTCTGTTTTACGATATTGCCAACATGTACAACCTCTCCCTTGTTGTTGATAGATGCTGTTCCAGAAATGTACACATGTCCTCTGTCTCCGTACTCAATAAGTGTTCCTCGTTCAAAGGTCACTCCATACTCGTATGTTGGGTTGAGGTGAGTAGGGGCATAGAGGTACTTCTGTTGCTTTGGGTCGAATCCTGTGAGGGCGTATGTCCCAAGCTGTACAAGTGCCTTCGTGTCGGCAGGAAGACCTCCAATACCAGTAGATGCTATGTAGTGGGTGTTCTCTGTAAGTCCCTGCTCGATGAAGTTCTCCTTACGTGCCTTGACCATACCTGCATATTGAGTGTCAACATCTCGTACATAGAACCATGTACGAATACAGTTGTTGGCAAGTGTTGCATTGAATCCCTGTAGCTTCTCTTCATAGTTGATAAGAAGACACTCTGTCTGCCATGCCGAATCCCCCTTATGTTCGTGCATTCCCATCTTCCATAGATGACGGTAACCGTTGTGCTCTGCAACGATGATTCCGTTATCATTGTGTACGTAAGTACCTCTCTGTAGATAGATCCAAAGTGCAATCTTTGAACCGTCGAGTGGTGGTTGCTGGATGAAGCTGATACTGTATTTTGAACTGTTCCTCATGTATGGTACCTGATTGGTACTGTCGCTCAAAAAGTAACGCTTGAATATAGTATTTGCTCCTTTGAGTTGTGGAAGTACAAGAAGCATATCTTCTGCCTTATACATACGGGTAAGCTGTCCATCAAACATTTCTCCTTGTGGTTCTATATGTATGATGGCGTGCATCTCGTCAATACCATTGTCTGCCTTGAATGTTGTAAGTTCTACAGATGCACCGATATTGCTCCAAAGAATTCTTTCAAAATCCATATTATTGTTATTTTGTTGCAAAGTTAACTATTCTTTTTGTTTCTGACGCATGTTGTTGTCAATAATTTAGTTTCTTTCTACGAAAGCGAAAGCGGTAACACAAGCTTCACTCGGATATGTTAATGGAAGTTAAGTGGAGTAAAAAGATGAATGATTGTTTGTGGAAATAATTAACAATTAACATGCCTTCCGGGTAGGCTGTTCTTTCGTTTATGTTTAGCAAATGCTTTTTTATTTAACATGTTAGCAGAACTTTGTTAATTTTATCGGAATTTCCTTGCTCAGAATGAAAACAATTTCGTATATTTGCGAAAGGGTTCGGTCGTACATTAGTTCGACACCCTATAAAAACACATATAATTAACCAATAAATCAAGGATGAAATGAAAATGAAAAAGATTTGGGGAACATTAATGATGCTTGTACTTGTGGTCGGTGCAGTCTTTGCTTTTGCATCATGTGGAGATGACGATGAGGATAACGGTTCTGGCATTGTGTCTGGTGGCACTACTAATGGTGGTGGCGCTTCTGCAAGCTCTATCGTTGGCAAGTATACTGCAATTACAAATTCAAACCATGAGGTTAGCGTCATCTTCGCTAATGATGGTTCTGGTACCGTCATCGAGAAATATAAGAATAACTATTCTGGTGCTGGTAACTGGGAAAGCGACCAGTATGAGTTCACTTACTCTATGGCTGGCGAGACTGGTATACTGAGAAAGGCTGGCAACTCTTACAGCGGCGGTAAGTCATATACCCTCAAGTTTGTGGACGGTTTCCTTCTCATCGAGGAGAGCGACGGCGATGTTGAATATATCCTCTTCAAGGAGGGTCAGGATCTCGGCAAGCCTAACAATGGCAGATTTGTCGGCACTTGGGGATTCTCAAGCAACGATGAGTATGGCGAGGATCTTGAAGTGACATTCAACAGCAACGGTACTGGTACTGGCACAAGCGAGTATAAGTCTGGCAGCTATTCTGAAAAGGCAAGTCTCTCATTCACCTTCAGCGCAAAGAATGCCTACATCGCTGAGTGCAACGTGAAGACTGTGTCTGAATATGACGAATATGAAGACTATTATCTCGTAGTATTGCTTGGTGGCAAGCTCTACCTCGTTGAAGCAGACGGTGAGGTTGACTATGACGAGATTCTTTCTAAAAAAGATAAATAGGTGCGGAATATAGGCAGTCTATTCAGCATACGCCGTATGTGGCGTGTACTGGTGTTTATCGTGACAGCTTGCGTGCTTGGTGGTCTTGACCCGGCAGGCGAGCTGTCATTTCATGTCGTGACGGCTGCCGTGGTGGTCGCTGCCGTGCTTGCCGTTCCGCTGGGTATGATGCCGAGACGCCTGAGCATGGCGTTGCAGCTGGTGGTATGCTCTGTGGTCATTGCCGTATGCATCATCGACGTGTATTGCCAGACATACCTGATGAGTGGCATCACTCCTAATCTGTTCATCAGCATTTTCCTGACGAACACGAGGGAGGCGACTGAGTTCCTGAGTGTCTACATTAGCGCTGATGTGCTGACGAGGTGGCGCCTCGTGGTGCTGGTGGCTATGTTGGCAATGCTGCCTATGACGCTTGTCAGGGGTGTGAGGACATGGCTCCGCGATAAGGTGGGGGGATTGCCTGCAAGGGTGGTGAGTGTCCTTCACTGGGGGGCATGGTGCGGCATCGCTTTGTCTCTTGTGGTGGAGGTGAAGGCGTTGTCCCACTTCTTCGTGTTCTTCTCACCTGACTGTGATGCACAGCATACGGAGAGTCTCATTTTCAGGCATTATGATCAGGAGAACCCGACTCCTGTACACAGGGTGATACAGGCATGGCTCGCTGCACGTCAGTCGGGCAGGTTGCTTGAGGACATGACGCAGAGTACCGCCACGGCTGTGGTGGACAGCTGTTCGGGTGTCTCTCCACATATAGTCCTGATCATCGGGGAGAGCTATAACAAGCATCACTCGTCGCTGTATGGCTATAGGTTGCCGACAACGCCTCTGCAGGTGCAGCGCAGGGACAGTGGCGAACTGTTTGTCTATGAGGATGTGGTGACGCCGTGGAACATTACGAGCAATGTGTTTCTGAATATGTTCTCGACATGGAACAGTGCCGATGACCGTGCCATGGGTTCACATCCGTTTTTTCCTGCACTGTTCAGGAAGGGCGGGTATGACGTTACGTTCTTCTCTAACCAGTATGCCAAGGGGTTCCGTCAGGGTAGCACCAATCAGGCTGGTTTCTTCTTCCTGTCGAACAGGAGGGTGTGCCAACTGTTGTTTGACTTTCGCAATAAGAGGGCATATGGTCTTGACATGAGACTTGTCAACGAGTTTCAGGAGTACAAGGAGGGTCGGGATTCGTCCCGCAACACGCTGGATATCATTCATCTCATCGGGCAGCACTTTGACTATAAGAGTCGCTATCCGATGTCGAAGAAGGTGTTTGACAGGCACGACATACACAGGCATGGCATGTCGAGGAGGGCGTGTGAGACGGTGATGCACTATGATAATGCCACGGCATACAATGACATGGTTCTTGACGAGATACTGAAGCTGTATGAGGATGAGGAGGCTGTCGTTCTCTTTGTCGCTGATCATGGCGAGGAGGTGTGTGATGACTCTGATGTGTTCGGGCGTCTGTTCATAACTCCTACAAGGAGCATTGCCCGTAACGAGTTTGAGGTTCCTATGTGGGTATGGTGTTCCCGTTCATACATTGAGCGGCACGCTGACGTGGTAGATGCGATACGTGGGTCTTTGCACAGGCCTTTCATGACTGATGATGTTCCCCAACTCCTCTTCTCCCTTGCTGGCCTGCATAGTACGTGGGTGGATGATTCACGCAACATTCTATCTGATAACTACAAAACAAAAAAGCGTATCATTGCTGGAGAGAGGGAGTATTAATTTCAGTTAACAAAGTTCAATTAATAATTAACAATTAACATGCCTGCGGAGTATTCAATTAACAATTAATAATTAGCAATTAACATGCCTGCGGTTCATAGCCCACTGATATTTAGTAGAAATGCTAAAGGTCAGTGGATTGTTGTTTGTAGCAGATTTCTTTCCACGTCCGTAAAGATGTGTGACTAAATGTCACGACAGAGTTCTGTGCTTTGCTCGAAGATGGCTCAAATGCTGACATTGTGACTGATGAGAGGGAAGGGGGATGCACAAAATAAACAAAAGACCGAAATAGCTTAATTATTCTTCGGTCAATGGTTAAAGTTTGATAATCTTTAAGATGTACAGATTTTCTATGTTTTTATTGCAATACTTATTGTTTTCTACTTTTATTGAAATGTGTTTTTTATGCAACCTCAAGGTGTGCAAAAATACGTATTATGTATATATGATTTCCTGTATGTAACTTTTTTTGCAAAATAACAAAAAAAATAAACACTTTTTTTAGGGTGTAATTAGGAAAAAATATACATTTGTGGCAGAGAATATGAATGATCTTAAGGGAATTTGATACATATAACAACAAATTTAATCAAAAAGAAATTAAAAAGAATTGGACATATGACACAGGTAAGGACTACAACAAAGAACGTTTTGACACGTCAAGAATTGGATATGAATAAATGGTGGACTAGTTTGAGTGTCAATAATAAGGAGACTCTATCAGGCAAGCCATACCCAGTATGTACAATTTGGTGGAACGGAATAACATTAGAAGAGCGTGTAAAGATCCATGATGCTTCTGGTATTGTTCGTTCTCCTCGTAATAAATGTTATGGATTTACATAAAAACGTGATGAAAACACGTTTTAATACAACGTATCATATTATGCATGGAAGAGTACTAATTTTAGTATTCTTCCTTTTTTGCTTTAACAGTATCTCTGGACAGGATTATTTGTCTTTCATGGCTTATAATTGTGAAAACCTGTTTGACATTGAACATGATTATGGCAAGAAGGATTATGATTTCCTTCCTGATGGTGACTATCATTGGACAAGAGGACGTATGTATTCTAAGTTGAAAGGAATAGCAAAAGTCATTGTAGCCGTGGACCAAGAACGTCCTGTAGACCTTGTCGGGTTATGTGAGGTTGAAAATGATTCTGTTGTCACATTCCTCACAGAGAGAACAGTGTTGCATAGGTTGGGGTATAAATACCTTATGACTAATTCTAATGATGAACGAGGAATAGATGTGGCATTACTTTATTCTCCGTATACCTTTCATCCAATAGCTTCATCAGAGTGTATTCGGACATATAATATAGACAAACCGACTCGTGATATTCTTCATGTTTGTGGAACTATAAACTCTGGTGATACTGTTGATGTGTATGTTTGTCATCTTCCAAGTATGATTGGAGGTAAGGATGCTTTAACCAGTAGCATGAAGGTGGCTAAAGTGTTTAGAAGCAACATTGACTCTATAATGAATGTTCGTGTTTGTCCAAACATAATTGTTATGGGTGATTTTAATGCTGATTGTAATTCTTCTGTTGTTAGATGTATTTGTGGGGATAATCTCATTGATCTAATGTCTAACAGAAAAGATGGAACATATAAATATCATGGACAATGGTCTTCTATTGATCATATTTTGGTGTCAAAATCTTTCTTCAACGATAGTTCTCGTCTTCGTACTTCATTTGACGACTCTGGTATTTATTCTGCTCCTTTTCTATTGGAGGAAGATAAGTCTTTTGGAGGGATGAAACCTAAGCGTACTTTTTTATGGCGAAAGTATAATAAGGGATTTAGTGATCATTTACCTGTGTATGGGAAAATAAGAATGTTATAAGTTTTTGCGGTTATACGTTTTTGCGGTTATACGGTTGTACGGTAGGACGTTTTTGCGGTTATACGGTTGTACGGTAGGACGTTTTTTGCGGTTTTACGGTTGTACGGTAGGACGGTTTTTGCGG
Source organism: Bacteroidaceae bacterium (assembly GCA_045641785.1). Taxonomy (GTDB): domain Bacteria; phylum Bacteroidota; class Bacteroidia; order Bacteroidales; family Bacteroidaceae; genus Minthosoma. The sequence goes on along the minus strand of JAZUHP010000108.1, from coordinate 25,592 downwards.
TTTTACGGTTATAAGGTTATACGGTTTTATGGTCGCTTTGCTGGTAAAGTTACCGGTTACTAAAATATTGCCTTCCAGGTAATTTCATACCATTACAATTCTTTTTCATTTCATCGAACTCGCGTTATTTTATACAAAAAAAGAGAAAAGTGCATGTGACACTTTTCTCTTTTTTATTGAGTTGTATTTCAATCGTTAAAGTCCCTTTCCGTGACAGTTCTTGTATTTAAGACCAGAACCACATGGGCATGGATCGTTACGACCGATACGTGGACCATTATTTACAATTGGTTGAGTAGGCTGGACATTACGAGTGTCACGACGAGCATCTGCCATTTCTGAAGATGTTGGTTCATCAAGGTTTTCCTTGCTTTCAACATAATTAGGCTTTGGCTGTGGCTTCTCAGGTTCTGCCTGTGCTTCACTTACTTCTTCGTTTTCCAATTCTGGAATAGCACAGCGCATGAGAATAGAGATGGTATTGTCATTTATCTCATTAACCATGTTGTCGAAGAGCGTTACAGATTCAAGTTTGAAAATAAGGAGTGGATCCTTCTGCTCATAAGAAGCATTCTGTACAGACTGCTTGAGTTCGTCAAGAGCACGAAGGTTCTCTTTCCATGCCTCGTCAATTGTCTGGAGAAGGATTGTCTTCTCGAATGTAACAATAAGATTTTCGCACTGAGAATCGTAAGCCTCCTGAAGATTGATTACCATCCATCTGCCTCGTCCATTTCCCCATACAATAGGAACACGTACATTTATCTGGTCAAGGTTCATCACACGCTCCTTAGCATCTTCGTATGCTTTATTGATTACTTGTGATGCAATCTTTCTGATACGAGAAGTACGCTCCTTAAATGTGTTCATTACAACATCGAAAGTTCTGTCTTCGAGCTTCTCACGATTTTCTGATTCGAACTCCTGTGCTGTGAATGGTACCTCCATAGCAAATAGACGGAAGAAGTCTTCACGTATATCGTTATAGTTCTTGTTGTTAAGAGTATGGAGAACTCTATCCCAAATCATGTTGGAGATATCCATACCTATACGCTGTCCCATGAGGGCATGACGACGACGTTCATATATAACGGTACGCTGCTTGTTCATCACATCGTCGTATTCAAGCAAACGTTTACGTATACCGAAGTTGTTCTCCTCAACCTTCTTCTGAGCACGTTCAATAGACTTGTTGATCATTGAGTGCTCAATCATCTCGCCTTCTTCGAATCCGAGACGGTCCATGACCTTAGAGATACGGTCAGATGCGAAGAGACGCATAAGCTTATCCTCAAGTGATACATAGAATACAGAAGAACCTGGGTCACCTTGACGACCAGCACGACCACGAAGCTGGCGGTCTACACGACGGCTCTCATGACGCTCTGTACCAATGATTGCAAGACCACCGGCAGCCTTAACCTCATCAGAGAGTTTGATATCGGTACCACGACCTGCCATGTTTGTTGCAATAGTTACGATAGACTTCTGACCAGCCTGTGCAACGATGTCTGCTTCTTTCTGGTGAAGCTTGGCATTGAGGACATTATGCTCAATCTTACGAAGTTGAAGCATCTTTGAAATCATCTCGGAAATCTCGACTGATGTTGTACCAACGAGTACAGGACGTCCCTGGTTGACCATACGCTCAATCTCCTCGATTACGGCCTTATACTTTTCGCGGTTTGTTTTGTAAACACGGTCATTAAGGTCATGACGTGCTATTGGACGGTTTGTAGGAATCTCAACAACATCAAGTTTATAGATGTCCCAGAACTCACCAGCTTCAGTAATCGCAGTACCTGTCATACCAGCAAGTTTGTGGTACATACGGAAATAGTTCTGGAGAGTGATTGTTGCGAATGTCTGTGTAGCAGCTTCAACCTTTACACGTTCCTTAGCTTCAACAGCCTGGTGGAGACCATCAGACCAACGGCGACCTTCCATAATACGACCAGTCTGCTCGTCAACAATCTTAACCTGTCCGTCCATAACAACGTAGTCGTCATCCTTTACGAACATTGTGTATGCCTTGAGAAGCTGCTGGATTGTGTGTACACGTTCTGCCTTTGTAGCATAGTCTTGCATAAGTTCATCTTTCTTTGCAAGTTTCTCTTCTTCTGGAAGATTTTGTGCCTCAAGGTTTGACAACTGTGAAGTGATATCTGGAAGAACGAAGAAGTTCTCGTCCTTTACTATGTCAGCAATAAGTTGGTTACCCTTGTCTGTCATTTCTACAGACTTCTGCTTCTCTTCAACAACGAAGAAGAGTGGGTCAGTGGCCTCTGGCATACGACGGTTATTGTTCTCCATATAGATCTCTTCTGTCTGGAGAAGACCTGTCTTGATACCTGGCTGAGAAAGGTACTTAACAAGGGCATTGTTCTTTGGCATACCCTTATAAGCACGGAAGAGTGAAAGGAAACCATCTATAACAACTTGCTTGTCCTCGCTCTCAATATTCTTCTTTGCTTCTGTAAGATAGTTCTGAGTAAGTTTACGTTGTGCCTCTACAAGTTGTTCTACGATAGGGCGGTACTGCTCAAACATCTGGTCTTCACCCTTTGGTACAGGACCTGAGATGATAAGAGGAGTACGTGCGTCATCAATAAGGACAGAGTCGACCTCATCGACTATGGCATAGTTGTGCTGACGCTGAACAAGCTCGCTTGGATCCATTGTCATGTTATCACGAAGGTAGTCGAAACCAAATTCATTGTTTGTTCCATAAGTGATATCTGCAAGGTATGCCTTTCTACGAGCATCTGAGTTTGGCTGGTGCTTGTCTATACAGTCGACAGAAAGACCATGGAACATGAAGAGAGGTCCCATCCACTCAGAGTCACGCTTAGCGAGGTAGTCATTGACTGTTACGACATGAACACCATTACGAGTAAGAGCGTTGAGGAAGATTGGAAGAGTACCTACGAGAGTCTTACCTTCACCGGTTGCCATCTCGGCTATCTTACCCTGATGAAGAACAGTACCACCGAAGAGCTGTACATCATAGTGAATCATGTTCCACACAGTGTCATTGCCACCTGCAACCCAATGGTTATGCCATATTGCGTTTTCTCCATCAATCTCGACAAAGTCACGTCCTTCAGCTGCAAGTTTACGGTCAAAGTCTGTTGCCTTAACCACCACAACACCATTCTCGCTTTGTGCAAAACGGCGAGCTGTATCTTTCACGATTGCAAAAACAGTAGGGAGTACCTCTGTAAGTTTTTCTTCAAACTTGTCGAGTATCTCCTTCTCAATCTTATCAATCTGGTCAAAGAGTGGTTGGCGCTGGTCAATCTCTGTTTCTTTGATCTTGTCATTAATCTCAGTAATCTTGTCTCGAAGCTCTTTGACAGAATCCTGAAGGTAGGCTTTTATTTCGTCTACCTTAGCACGTACTTCGTCTGTGGAAAGTGCCTGAATCTGTGGTTCTACAGCAAGCACCTGGTCAACGATAGGCTTAATCTCCTTATAGTCGCGAGAAGCTTTGTTTCCAAAGATGCTTGAGAGAAATGCGTTTAAATTAAATCCCATATATTTTTATTTTTATTTTTCCTTAGTTATAGTTAATGTTGTTTCATGGCAATAGAGATTCTATATGTTCAATGATACGTTCTATATTCTATAGTTATCATAGATTCTCTATGCCTTATAGATAAGTAATAAACTTTGTCCTTAGAATAGGGGAGCGTTGCTGCAAGCGTTAGGTGCCCTGATTCTTATATGGTGGGCAATGGTTGGTGCAATACAGTCAACGGTGACTGGTGTTTGCACCTTTTCTGCCTTTATGTTATTTCCGAAGAATATAATAGGAAATTCAAAGAATGATTCGCGCTGGAAGGAACTTGTACGTCTGTCTTCATTTACAAGTTTCCATCCTGGTGCCGTTTTAATCATTATATCTCCAGAGCACTTTGCATTAAAGCCATTGCGAATGCTGCTTATACCAGGAGTCCATGCACATTGTGTAAGTCTATGAGCTGTATAGACATCACCCACACCTTCAAATTGGAAAAGGAAGTCTTCACAATTTGATAATACCTCATTCATCTGCAACTGCTTCTGTTCAAGTAGCTGGTGGTCAAGATATATATGTGAATCAAAATATCCTTCTACATATTGTCCTTTGCCATATATAGCAGAGAGGTACATGTTTAGAAGTGCTGCGCAACGGTTTATCTTAAAGTCACCTGTCGGTATTCTGAACTGAGAGATTGCCGGATCTTCGCTTGAATTCTCATAACCTGTAGATGTAAGATATATGAGAACCTTATCAAGACCTATAAGCATGTCTATCTCGTTAAGGAGTTTTGCTATTTCCTTGTCGAGTCGAGCATATGTATCTTGCAGTTCTGTTGTCGTTTCCGATAGAGGAAGATTGTTGAAGTTTCCCGCATTATAGCATACAGAAATATAGTCAGTAACAAGGTCAAGTCCTGCATTTCCGCTTGTAAGGAAAGAACGGGCAGCCTTGGTTATTTCTTCGTTTACGAGAGCACTATTCTTGAAAAGTTGGATGTTTGCCTTTGTGTCCTTTTCATTGAACTTGTGCTTAAAAGATTTCTGTATGGAAGTGAGGTAGTAGTTATAAGTACCTACATAGTTGTTGATAGGCTCCCATACGAGATCCTCTATGACAGAAGTAGCGTTTGTTGTGTGGAGATACTTCATCCACGAAGGAGCGCTACCATAATATGATGTACCTGCCCATGAACCGTTTTCTGAATCAATCCAAATGACCCAGTCGGCAGCATGACCAGCTGCAAGGATGGCTGCTTCTCTATTTGGTGCGGCAGAGTATACAAGACATTTACCACCAGTTGCAACTTTCAGTTCGTCGCCGATTGTGCTTACAAGAAGATTTTTAGGTGAAGAACAATCGTTCGTTTCAACACCAGCCCAATCTTTGTCGTCAACACAGAACTTCTTTGTTATGGAAGATCGGTCAAGCCACTCATTGGCAATTATACCATGGTAATATGGTGTTGTACCAGTTGCTATTGTTGCAATGGCTGATGCCCTGTCGATACCTACAGAAGGGTATTGTACATTTGAATAAACCTGTCCTTCTGTTAGTAATCTCTTAAATCCCTTTTCTCCATAGAGTGGAGCAAACGCATTAAGATAGTCTGTACGCAGATTATCTATAGTGATACCAACAACAAGACGCGGCACCTCATTGTTTGATTGTGCCACGGCTCCTGCAAATGCAATAGATGCTATAAATGTTGTCAGTAATCGCACGAGTTTACTTTATTTTTGATGGTTAATGTGTTTTCTTTTTCTTTTTTCAACAGTATATGCTGTTATTGCTCTCAATAGCAAAAGGAATGCCATGAGATAAATCTCTGTCGAGAATGCCTGTTTTACAAACATCATCATGACAAAGAATACACCTAATACTGCCATATTGACTGATACAATCATGTTTGCTTTCTTTTTCCAAGCACAATAGCCAAGATAAGCAGCGTATAAGAGATAAAGTGGGTTTAATATTATAACCAACCAGTTGCTGTCTACTGTAGGATGCTCAGAACAGAAGAAAAGGAATGCAACAATGATACCTGCAAGTCCTTGGATTGAGCTTAGAGTTATATCTATCCAGTAGGAAACATGCTTTCTCATTATATCCTGAATACAGAAATATATAATAACAAGCCCCAAAAGGATAAGAACCATCATTGGAGTAATGAATGGCGCTTGCTCCTGCATTTCTGGATTTGCAACAAGTATAGTGTGCTTGTCTCCTACGAGTGGTTTCTCCGTACCGTCTTCCAACAGAATAAATGCAGAGTCAAGTTCAGCCTCGTAGTGAGATGGTATGAACATCTGGTGACGCTGGTCAAAATCTTTGTCGTCGAGTTTTTCTCCAAGAACAAGATCTATACCAAACCGTAGCCAGGGGGCTTTCTGCATAAACTTATGTAGCTCCTCTCGTGCTGTCAGTTTGATGGGTGCTTTCTTGTAGACGATATCGTCAGTCAAAGCACTCTCAATCACGTTTCTTGCACGAGTGGTGCAGTTGTCATAGAGATAGTTGTATCTATATTCAACATTCTCAGGTAGAAGGTTCTCCTCAAGAAGACGAACTATGTTAATAGCTTCTTCGTTGGAGAAATTTAACACTTGTTCTTCAACCTGAAGTCCCATTGTCTGGTATCGGTAGAAGAAGTATTTTGCAGGTTCAACACCAAGTACATAATCGGTTTCACCCTTTATGAACTTGTATATGAACATGCTTTCGTTATAGTCGAAACATCCATAGTTGTAAACTTCATCCTGGTAAGTGTCGTAGTCTACAACACGAATAGCAGTATGTCCAAAGTGGGCATAGGCATCATTACCAGGTGAGCATGTAAGAAGGGATATACGCAAATTATCTGCCCTAACTCCACTAATGCAGAGGAAGGACAGTATAATTGTGTATATATATCTTAAAAATACTTGCATGATAGGCACAAAATTTCTGCAAAGATACACTATTTTTGTAAAACCTCTAATTAAAAAATGTATTTTTTGCCTTTTATGCTTATTCGCCAACAAATTCAGATACTTCAAAGTTGTTTGCTACAGCTAAACGAGCACAGTTTTGTAGTATCCTTCTGTTTGAATTGTTTACTTGATTATTAGTGTTTGACTTACCGTATATAGTAAAGTCATCACGCAGGTTTCTTCCTGTGCATGGAGCAATGATTGACTCAAAGAATGTGCATGCAAGAAGGTAACGCCCCATGTAATAATCTATGTGCTGATTATCTCGTGTAAACTCATTGTCCGAAACAAGTGAAGGCACTTTCCTTGCATTTTGAACAGCTGTACCACATGGAATGACAATGTCAATACCAGATGCAGATTTCATTCTCTTAACAGATTCGCAAATCTTCTTGTACATGTTCTCTGGGTTCTTGTACTTGGTAATATTCTTGTGCTTTGAACTGTAAGACCATGTCTGATTGAAAGCGAATGTTGTGCGTGAACCAATCTTGTTAATGTTGTAAGCCTGAATGATTTTTGATAGGTAAGGCTCGTAACTTGAATAGTCACCAGAATCAAGTGAATACTGCTGGAAGATAACAACATCGTATGGGAAACGGCTCATCACGTTGCTGATGCTTGTTGCGGACTCAAGTTTCTGTTCCCCACGGATATTGTACTGCCAAAGTTCATAAACCTTTTCTCCGTTCTTGTAATAGTTGTAATGCTCTTTCATTGAGCATCCACCCTTGTAGAGAACATATACATTCACATTGCTAAGTCCAAGACAGTTAAAGATCTCAGGAAGAGCTGTACTTGTATCGATAGCGAAAGAGTTACCGATGAAAAGGATGTCAAGTTTAGCAGGCAGATAGGGAAGAGGAGTGTTGCAAAGATAACCACAGTTCGCAGCTTCTGCTAATCTTGCTTCTTCTGCATCCTTCTCTGCTTGTTTCTTTTCTGCAAGTCTCTTTGCTTCTGCAGCTTTTTTAGCTGCTTCTTTTTTCTCTTTCTCTATTCTCTCTGCTTCAGCTTTTGTTACCTTCTTCTTTATAATTACAACTTTTGAGTTGTTCTTTGTTGTCGTATTTGTTTTTGTCTGAGCAATGCCTGGTAAACACATTGCAATGATTGCAATGAGTAAAAGAACTCTTTTCATTTGAGATTATTCATTGAGAGCGTTGAGAAGTTTATCCATTGCTGTAGCAGCATTGCCTGTTTCTTCGAAAAGACTAACAAACTTACTACCAATGATTGCACCTGCAGCGTTATTCTGGGCAGCCTCGAGAGTCTGCTTGTTGCTGATACCGAAACCAATCATACGTGGGTGCTTAAGGTTCATGCTGTTGATGCGTGAGAAGTATGCCTGCTTAGCATCGTTGAACTCTTTCTGGGCACCAGTGATGGCAGCAGAAGAAACCATATAGATGAAACCGTCTGTGTTGTCGTCAATGAAACGTATACGTTCATCACTTGTCTCAGGAGTGATGAGCATGATGATACGGATGTCATACTTGTCCGCAATAGGCTTGTAGTCCTCAAGATAGTCCTTGAAAGGAAGGTCAGGAATGATGACACCGTCAATGCCAACCTCAACACATCTCTTGCAGAAGTTCTCAAAACCGAACTGCATGATAGGGTTGAGGTAGCCCATGAAGATAAGCGGAATACTTACTTCGTTACGAATGCCCTCCATCTGTGAGAAAAGCTTCTTGAGAGTCATACCGTTCTTGAGTGCCTTTGTAGCAGCATCCTGGATAACAGGACCGTCAGCCATAGGATCGCTGAATGGAACACCAACCTCAATCATGTCAACACCTTTCTTCTCAAGTGTCTTGATAGTATCTGCTGTACCTTCAAGTGTAGGGTGACCAGCACAGAAATATATTGAAAGTATTTTTTCGCTCTTTGTAGCGAACAAATTGTTAATTCTGTTCATAACCTATTTAAGATTTTACAATTTACAATTATACTATTTGCGAGAATCATCATTTATCTTTGATACAAACTGTTTGATAGCATCAATATCCTTAAGAGCAGGAGAAACCTCAAACTTGCTGTTCAGGTCAATGCCAGCAAACATAGGGTGTGAGAATGCATTTACCTTGTCTGCATCGTCAGCACCTATCCCTCCTGTTATCAGGAACGGAATGTCACCATTGTAGTTGTTGAGGATATCCCAGTCAAACTGCTGTCCACTACCGCCATATCCCTGATATTTGGTCTCAAATAAGAAATAGTCCACTATTCCTTCATATTCTGCAACCTTCTTTATGTCATCAAGATTGGCAATCTGTATCATCTTGATAAACTTGACATCGGAAGGTACTTTACCACGAAGGTCCTTACAGTATTCTGGCGACTCGTCACCATGAAGCTGTACAAGGTTAAAACCAAATTCGTTGATACGGTCGATGATGAAATCATAGTCAGCATTAACGAACACTCCTACACGTTTCTTATGCTTAGGCATGTATTCCGGAAGGATAGTCACATTCCTCTTGCTTGGAGCAAAGAAAATAAATCCCATCCAGTCAACGGCAGAGATATCGTCAATATCCTTTATATTAGCGGCATCACGCATTCCGCATACCTTGATGATCATCTTACAACCTGTTTGATAAATTCGTTCAGAGCCTCTCCTGGATTTGGAGTCTTCATGAATGTCTCACCGATAAGGAATCCTCGGAAACCAGCCTGACGGAGTTCACGGACAGTATCAGGATTGCTTATTCCACTCTCGCTCACGAGGAGATAATCCTGTGGGAGAAGTCCGGCAAGCTTGTATGAGTTCTGTACATCAGTATGGAATGTGCCGAGGTTACGGTTGTTCACACCAACCATGTCGATGTTGTCACCCACATATTCAAGTTCAGGTTCTGAGTGTACCTCAAGTAATGTCTCAAGTCCAAGTTCATGAGCAGTCTTGGCAAGTGACTTGCACTCGTCCTTTGTAAGGTCTGCTGCGATGAGAAGCACAGCATTTGCACCAATCTCCCTTGCCTGGAAAAGCTGGTACTCATCAACGATGAAGTCCTTGCGAAGAATAGGGCACTTTACCATTGGACGGGCAATCTTTACAAACTCCATGCTACCGCCAAAATACTTCTCGTCAGTAAGGATAGAGATTGCAGAGGCACCGTTGTCAGAATATGATGCAGGGATGATCTCTGGCTTTCCTTCTTCCTTGATCCATCCCTTAGAAGGAGACTTGCGCTTGAACTCAGATATGATACCTGAGGCAGACTGTGCCAAAGAGTCACGCATGGACAATTTAGAGTAATTGCCTTCTGCCATCATCTTCTCAACCTGCTTGTAGAGTATTGCAGGTGCAACAGCTTCTTTCTGCTGAGCAACCTCAATACGCTTGTATGCAACTATTTCTTCAAGAATATCCTTTGCCATAATTAAGAATTTATTTCAACGAACTTCTTGAATGTAGTAAGTGCCTTACCACTTTCAAGTGACTCGCGAGCCATGGCAACAGAGTCTGCCATAGAGGCGTTCTTGTTCATTACGCTAATACCGCACGCAGCATTTGCAATTACTACATTTGTCTGAGCCTCTGTAGCAGTACCCTCAAGAACTGCATCGAAAATCTTCATTGCTTCCTCTGCAGTTTCACCACCATAGATGTCCTTCTGCTCAATATACTTAAGACCGAGGTCAACAGGAGTGAGAACTTTCTCGAAGTTGTTTGTGCAGATCTTGAAACCAGAAGTGAGGGATATCTCGTCATATCCGTCATAGGAAGTGACGACACCATAGTTGTCACCAATCTGCTGGTGGATATTAGTGTAGAGACGGAGCTGACTCTGGTTTGCAGTACCGTGAAGAGAGTTCTTTGGGTGGCAAGGGTTAACAAGAGGGCCAAGGATGTTGAAGCAGGTAGGAACAGCAAGTGCCTTGCGAGTAGGACCAACAAACTTCATTCCGTATGCGAAGAGTGGGGCATGGAAATAGCATATACCTGCCTCGTCAAGACTCTTGCGAAGCTTGCTCTCATCATCTGTGAACTTTACGCCATGACCTTGGAGGACATTGCTTGCACCGCTGACAGAAGAACTGCCTCCATTGCCATGCTTGCTGACCTTATATCCAGCACCAGCGATTACGAATGCAGAACATGTAGAGATGTTGAAGGTATTCTTTCCATCACCACCAGTACCTACGATATCGAGGGTGTCCATATCCTCAAAGTTGATATACTTACCAGTCTCAAGGAGTCCCTGACGGAAACCGAGGATCTCCTCAACTGTAGCTCCACGAGTCTGGATAGCCATGAGAAGAGCAGCGATCTGCTGTTCGTTATATTGCTCTTTAGTGATGTTGAGCATAATCTGGTAAGTATCTTCCTGTGAAAGAGTCTCACCGTTTATGAGTCTTAAAAGATATTGTTTCATTTGTGTATTTGTTTTTGCCTAACATACTCCTTTATGGAGTGAAAAGGAGTTAAAAGAAGTTATCGCTCCTTCGCTTAGGGAGCTAAAAGACGATACTCTTGGATGAAATTCGTTGTTAACTGACACCCCGGACGGCCGTTGTTAACTGTTAATTGTTAACTGTTAACTGAACATTCGTCTTTTTACATCTCTTAACTCCCTTTGACACCTACTAAACAAAGCTTGGTTTACTTGTGTTCTATAGAGTATATTATAGAAGTTTTCATGACTTTTAATGTTTCAGCCAGTTGCCGATGATAGTCTTTCCGTCTGGAGTAAGAACAGACTCTGGGTGATACTGAATGCCACGAACATCATATTCCTTGTGACGGAGTGACATGATGAATCCCTCATCGCTTACACTTGTAACTTCAAGGCACTCTGGGAATCCCTCCTTGTCAACCACCCATGAGTGGTAGCGGCCAATCTCTATATCCTTTGCAAGTCCCTCGAAAAGATAGTCATCAGAGGTGATGTGGCATGGAGTAGCTACACCATGAACAACCTGACCGATGTTTGTGAGGGTACCCCCGAAACTCTCTCCGATAGCCTGATGACCAAGACAAACACCAAGGATTGGTTTCTTGCCTGCATAAGCCTTTATAACATCAAGTAGAAGACCTGCCTCGCAAGGAATACCAGGACCAGGAGAGAGAATGATCTTGTCAAACTCCTCAAGCTGCTCCATCTTGAACTGATCATTACGATAAACAGTAACCTCAGCTCCTAACTCTTTTACGAGATGACTCAAGTTGTATGTGAATGAGTCATAGTTGTCAATAATTACAATTTTCATAATGATTCAGCTATATTGATTGCTTTGCGTAAAGCACCTAATTTATTGTTTACTTCCTGAAGCTCATATTCCACGTCGCTCTTGGCAACGATACCACCACCAGCCTGGAACCACAGTTCATTGTTACGGCTCACGAATGTACGGATAGTGATAGCCTGGTTGAGATTGCCATTGAAACCGATGAATCCGATACATCCACCGTATGCACCACGGCAATGTGGCTCGTATTCGGAGATGAGCTGCATGGCTCTAACCTTTGGCGCTCCACTAAGGGTACCTGCTGGGAATGTGTCGATGAATGCCTGTATTGGATCTGCTCCCTCGTCAAGTTCACCGCTAACTCGTGAAACGAGATGAATGACATGGCTGTAGAACTGCATATCCTTGTAGAAGTCCACCTTTACATTATGGCAGTTACGACTGAGGTCGTTACGTGCAAGGTCAACGAGCATCACATGCTCTGCATTCTCCTTAGGGTCATTCTGAAGGTAGAGTGCATTCTTGCGATCCTGCTCAGCATCACCGGTACGCTTTGTTGTTCCAGCGATAGGGTCGATGTACGCCTTCTTTCCTTCTATGCGGCAGTGAGTCTCTGGTGACGAACCGAAGATACGGAAACCGCCAAAGTCGAAGTAGAAGAGGTAAGGACTTGGATTGATGCTACGGAGAGCACGGTAGAGTTTGAAGTCATCACCCTCAAACTTCTGCTTGAATCTGCGGGCAAGCACAATCTGGAACACATCACCACGGAGGCAGTGCTGAATGCCCTTGCGGATATTCTCGCGATGCTCATCATCTGTGAGTGTAGACCAGTAGTCGCCTACAGGTTTGAATCCGTATGCCTGGTATGCACGACTGTTACAGTCACGCTCAAGCTGGTCAAGGTCATCTTCCTCACCTTCAGAGAGAAGTTCAATAAGAATCATCTCGTTGCGGAAGTGGTCAAAGACGATGATATCCTTATAAAGTATGTATAGGAGGTCAGGTGCATCATTCTCCTGCTGAGTCTCATCCTTCACATTGATGTTCTCGAAGTAACGTACAGCATTGAATGATGTATATCCATAAAGACCGCAGTAGTTTGCGTTGTCTCCAGTTATTTCAAATGAATGGAGGAACTCGTTGATGACCTGAGCAGAACCATAGTCCTTAGTGATAGGATGCTCGGTCTGTGTTCCGTCCGGATACTTAGCCTTACCTACACCATGCTCGATAGAGATGCTTGCTATAGGATGAAGACCGATGAACGACTTAGAGTTCTCGCCTCCATGGTAGTCGGATGATTCCATCAGAGCACTCTGAGGGTAAGCATCACGTACCTTGAGATATGTGCTTACAGGAGTGTTAAGGTCTCCAAGAATTTTCTTGGATGCTGTATGATATTTATACATAGTCAGACGTTCGTTATTTCTGATTTGCAAGATATGTGTCGAGGTCCTTGTCGCCACGTCCACTAACAGTAAGAACGACGACAGTGTCCTTTGTGAACTGATCCTTCACCTTTGGAAGGAGGGCGAGGGCATGGGCACTTTCGAGTGCAGGGATGATACCCTCCATGCGAGTAAGCTCGAATGCGGCCTTGAGTGCCTCGTCATCGTTGGCAGGAAGAACCTGGGCGCGACCAGTAGAGTAGAGGTTGCAATGGATAGGACCAGTACCAGGATAGTCAAGACCGGCAGAGATAGAATATGGTTCTATAATCTGACCGTCTTCTGTCTGCATGAGCTTGATACGTGAACCGTGAAGGATACCAGTAGTACCAACCTGCATTGATGCAGCAGTCTCGCCACTCTCAATACCATGTCCACCAGCTTCACCAAGTATGATCTTCACACGCTCGTCATCTATATAGTGGTATATTGTTCCGGCTGCATTTGAACCACCTCCAACACATGCCATGAGATAGTCTGGGTAGTCACGACCAATCTTTTCCTCAAGCTGCCACTTGATTTCCTCAGAGATGACACTCTGGAGACGGGCAACCATATCAGGATATGGGTGAGGTCCTACAGTCGAACCGATGATATAGAAGGTGTCAGCAGGGTGGCAGCACCAGTCACGGATAGCCTCATTAGTGGCATCCTTGAGAGTCTTGTTTCCAGACTCAACAGGTACAACAGTAGCACCGAGCATTCTCATACGCTCCACATTGACATGCTGACGCTGAACATCAAGGGCGCCCTGATATACAGTACAAGGCATATCCATAAGGGCACAGGCAGTAGCAGTAGCCACACCATGTTGTCCTGCACCAGTCTCAGCGATGATGCGCTTCTTGCCCATCTTCTTTGCAAGGAGGATCTGACCGAGAGCATTGTTGATCTTGTGTGCTCCAGTATGGTTAAGATCTTCACGCTTGAGATAGAGCTGGCAACCATACTTCTCACTCATGCGCTTAGCATAGTAGAGTGGTGAAGGGCGTCCAACATAGTCCTTGAGGAGAGCATAGTACTCATCCTTGAACTCCTTGCTCTCGATAATAGGAAGATAAGCTTTCTTCAGGTCCTCCACAGTCTTGTAGAGGATCTCTGGAATGTAGGCACCACCATATTCACCGTAGTAACCATTTTCGTCAACTTGGTAAGTCTTCATATTTTATTTTGTTTTTGTTGTTAATCTTTGTTGTTTCAGAAGTGTCAAAACTTCATTTTGTATAGTTAAAGAAAAAAGAAAAAAGAAAAAGCCTATCGTAAGTACGACAGGCTCTTATATCTATGCTATATATGGTGTTGCATAGGGGCATAAACCATTTGACTTACGATTTTTTGAATCCCAAGCTATGCCAACGCCAATATGTATTAATATTCTTTCTCATAACGAGTGCAAAGTAACACATTTTTATTTAAATATGCAAACAAAAGAGGATAAAAATAATCAATTTGATTATTTTTATCCCTTCAAGATTATATAGACCCTCTTAACCTACAGACCCTCTCCCCCGTCCCCTCCCCCTCTATTGGGAGGGGAGACCATCCGGACAAGGGGGAATGTTGTAATGTTTGAGAATCGAATGATTGTCCGCTTAAAGTCCTACCGTATAACCGTCCTACCGTCCTACCGTCCTACCGTAAAACCGTATAACCTTATAACCGTAAAACCTCAAAACCGTACAACTAACCGTATAACCGTACAACCGCCTACTTAACAATAACCTTCTTTCCCTTTACAACATAAATGCCGCTGCTTAGGTTGTTGACCTCATTGATAGAAGCGTTAGCAGCAACCTTTACACCAGAAAGGTTATAAACGTCAACCTTCTCGCCCTTCTTAACAACAGAGCTGATAGCAGTAGCCTCATTAGCCTCGATGTGCTTGCTGTTAAGCATAGTAGAATTGCCACTTGATACCTGGATAAAGCAACGAGTAGCATAGAATCCTGTTGAGATGTCGTCTACATTAACGAAAGAAGCCTCCGAGTTATCCTTTGCAAGGATACCATAAAGTCCCTTAGACTCCAACTTAGACTTTGCACCAGAGAATGTAACCTTCTCACCTGTGTTTGCAACTGTGAAGCTGACAGAAGGAGTGCCATTGACGATACGAGCGTTCTCTACACGGAAAGTCTTGGTAGAAGTCTCGCCCTGATAGTTGAGAATATAAGGAACATTAGCCTTGATACCTTCCTTCTTGCAATCCATGAAGTTCATCTTGATATCTGTACCGTCATTCTCAACACCAACAAGACGCTCAAGGCGGCAGTCAGTACCGAATACTTCCTCCACCTGTTCTGCAGACATGTCGAAAGGAAGAGAGAGTGTGTTCCAACCATTGAAGATGTATCGTGAAACAGATACATTCATTACCTGATTATCATACTGAGCAATATCAGTACCAGTGTAAGTGCTGAGTGACAAAGTCTTCTGTGCGTTAGCAGTTACGCTTGCAAGAGCGAGAGCTGCAATAAAGTAAAGTTTTCTCATAATATGTAAGTTTTTAAGTTGTTTGTAGTTCTTTTTTTCCATTCTCGTTGAAAGCTATTTTCGTGCATTGTGCTGTTGCAGAAAACCAGTAAGGTGAATTCAAAAAAAGAATATGCTTTAATTATTGATTTCCTTTATGAATCCGTTTCTGTAAGCAAAGAGAAGTTTTTTGAGATCATTAACTTTCGCTATAAGTTCCTTACCCTTGTCTGTATCCTTTACGAGCATTCGCTGAGAACTCATCTCGACAATCTCTGTACTGCTCTTGATGTCCTCGCCAGTCTGGATGGCACGTTCTGTAGATTGGAACGGCTGATGCTGTACAAGTTCAAGACCACGAGAATGGAATGTGAGAGTATAGCCGGCAATACCAGTCTTTGGTTGGTAGGCTTTTGAGAATCCACCGTCTATGACGAGCAGTTTACCATTTGCTTTTGTTGGTGTCTCACCTTTTAGAAGTCGTACAGGCACGTGACCATTGATGATGTGTCTATGTTTGCCTTCCACTCCAAAGCTGTCAAGTATACTGTCAATGATCTTCTCGTCGTTATTATACAAATAATAGTAACCCTTGTCTTCTGTGTGTGACTTCTTGTCATCAATGAAGTAACGCTCGAATGTAGCCATCTTCTTCTTGTCGAAGAGTGGTGAGTCTTCACCGCACCAAAGGTACCAGATGTAGTCAATGGCGAACTGCTTGTCTTCCTTTGTTCCGTCATTAGTGAAAGCATGACGAACAAGCATTCCCGTCTTCTTCATCAGTTTTATACCAGAGTATTTCTTTCCCTTGATGTCCACTTCCTTGAGCGAACCGTCCTCGTTAAGAGGGACAGAAGCATGGAACATGAGGTTGCTGTTAGATATGGCATACATGCATCCATTGGCAAGGAGACATTCTACATGTTTGCGAAGCTTCTCGCTTGTAAGGAAAGAATGTTCAATCTTTTGCATGAGGAGTTCCTCTTCCCTTGTGAGTTCACTTTGCTTACCTTCAATGAGTGTAGGTAGAAATGTGTCGTTAAGCTTGTATTCCTTGCCGTCAATGATACAAGTACCCTTGTCTTTGTTTATAGTATCAAGTATTCGTCTGTGCTCCATTCCATATTCTGGATGACGAGCTATCAGTTTCTCTTCCTCCTTAAACTGTATGACGGTGATAGCCTTGTGCATCTGTGCAATAAGTCGGCTTGTTTTCTCGTCCTGTACAGATTCCTCGTTCACATCCTTAACGCCAAAGTGTGTGCATGGGTCATCTTTGTATGTATCCATTGCAAATGTGGCAAGAGGAAGAAGGTTTATACCATATCCATCTTCAAGAGTCGCCATGTTGCCGTATCTAAGTGACAGGCGAAGCACATTACAGATACAAGCCCTGTTACCAGCAGCGGCACCAAACCAGTTGATGTCGTGATTACCCCAGACGATGTCAAAGTTCTGGTAGTTGCAGAGCATCTCCATAATCTGGTGAGCGCCTGGTCCGCGGTCAAAGATGTCACCCAAGATGTGAAGACGGTCAATAGCAAGGCGTTGAATGAGGTTACATATTGCTATAATGAACTGATCAGCACGTTGTGTATCTATTATACTCTCCACGATGACATTGTAGTACTGATACTTCTTGTCCGAAACAAGAGGTGATTCGTGGAGCAGCTCTTCTATCACATATCCGAACTCTTTTGGTAGTTCCTTGCGAATCTTTGAACGGGTGTATTTTGAACTAACCTCTCTGCACACACGGATAAGTTGATTGAGAGTGATGGTGTAGAAGTCATTCAGGTTAGTCTCCTTCGACTTGATAAGTTTAAGCTTCTGCTCCGGATAATAGATCAGGGTACAAAGATCCTTTTTCTCGGCAGAGCGAATAGTGTTTCCGAAAATCCCTTCAACCTTTCTCTTTACGTATCCTGAAGCATTACGAAGCACATGGTTAAACGCTTCATATTCTCCATGTGGATCGCTTATGAAGTGCTCCGTAGGTTTTGGTAGGTTAAGTATCGCCTCAAGGTTGATTATCTCTGTACTTGCCTTTGCTACGTTAGGGTAGGAAAGAGAAAGTAACTGGAGGTACCTCAAGTCTTCCTTAATACTATCTTCTATTATGTTGGATTGTGTTTTGTCCATGTCGTTCGATTAATCATTTTGTTGTGAAAACTCTGCCATAAATAGGTAGTAGTATCTATTTGCAAAAATACAAATAAATTGAACAAGTTGTTCTTGAATTAGAATATTTTTGCATATATATGTACATTTTTGGTATTACTGCAGCATAGAATGGTATGATTGTGTGCATAAAGTGTTTTTGCTATAAGGTATTTAAAAGCGGAAGTGCCTCTCTTCACAGAGAAGCACTTTCAATTCTTTCAATAGGTATTAGTTTTTTAAGGTAAAAAGATTGTTTTCAGGATAACTGCTGCAAAGGTAAGGCAAAAATAATTGTAAAAAAGTCTTAAAAGTATGTTGTACAGCATGTTTTTGAACTATTTGCCCAAAAATAGTCCTTTTTACAGGGTAAAACTCCTATATATTGATACGAAACAATAATAAAATGATACAATGAAAGAAAAAATCCTCTAACTTTGCAAATGAAAAATATGTAACAAAGAAAGTATAATATGTATCAAAAACCAGATGTTCCTTCTATAGGTAAGTATCATCTTACTGTAGATCCTTTTGACGTGGATTTTTCAGGTCGTCTTACAATAGGGCAGTTAGGCAACCATTTGTTGAATGCTGCAGGGTTTCATGCAAACGAGCGTGGATTTGGAATATCACGCTTGAACGAAGATGACAATACGTGGGTATTGTCAAGGGTTGCCATAGAGTTTACGGAGTTACCTCGCGAGTATCAGCATTTCACCGTTGAAACATGGGTTGAAGCTGTTATGCGAATGTTCACGGCACGTAACTTTGCCATTAAGGACCAAATGGGTAATCCTATCGGTTATGCCCGTACCATCTGGGCCATGATAAATCGTCAGTCACGCAAGCCAGTAGACCTTCTAAGCATTAATGACGGTCGTTTGCCAGAGTGGATTGTTACAGATAAAGAATGTCCTATAGCGCCTCCTTCAAAGATCAAGGTAAGTGTAAGTGAACCTTGTGACCATGTGAGAGTGAAGTATAGTGACATAGACATCAACGGACACATGAACAGTTGTCGATACATAGAGCATATCCTCGACCTTTTTCCTATGAACTACTATATGCAGCATCAGATTTATAGGTTTGAGATAGCTTATATGGAAGAATGTTTGTTTGGTGAAGAACTCTGCATGTATAAGGAAGAAAAGGAACCAGGAGAGTTTCATGTAGAGATTCGCAAGGCTGGAACAAATGAGATTGCGTGTCGAAGCAAGATAGTTTTTGCAGTATAGTTATTTCACTTGACGGAAGTAAAAAGGAGTTAAGTGAACTCGATGAATTTTATCGCGCTTTGCGCGATAATTTTCGTCGAACTCGGGTTAGTTAAATGAAAAGAGAAGGAGTAAAAAGACAAATGATTGTTAAGCGGTCTGTAATTTGCACAACAAACAGGGTACCCTAATAATGATTGCACGAGGAGTACTCGAGCAGCACTCGAGCAGCGCACGTAAAATCGTGTGCGCTCCTCGAGTAATCCTCGAGTAATCCTCGTGCAATGCATATACAGTATGTGTGGAGAAAAGCAATTTCATTTTTTTTGTGGTTCTTCTTCAATTTGGTTGAAAGTAGATAAGAACGAAAATTAAGGAAAATATTGAAAATTGTTTCTCCCCCCTTTTAACTCATAGATGTGACTGGAAGCAAATTAGTCAGCAAATTTTCTGAATAATTTTCTGCATAATTTGCTTTCAGTTAAAGTAAAATGGTTTTTATCTGTTTTTTTATAAGTTTTTTTTCTTCGTCCGCGCCATGCGCGACAAATAGTTTTCAAAATTGAAGAAGCCTCATTTTCGCTCTTTTTTTTCAACAAAATTGAAGAAGAACTATTTTCAATTTATTTACGATTAACAGGACATCCTACAGTATAGTCGAACTTATTTCTTTAGCAGCTTTGCCTTTTTTATTTTGATATCCTTGATAGGACGGTCGTTCTTG
The DNA here is from genome assembly GCA_045641785.1 of Bacteroidaceae bacterium. Lineage (GTDB taxonomy): Bacteria > Bacteroidota > Bacteroidia > Bacteroidales > Bacteroidaceae > Minthosoma. The sequence continues at coordinate 5,880 of JAZUHP010000108.1, read as the reverse complement.
TCTGTCTCCACAATCTGGATCTTATCTACAATGTCCATGCCGCTTATAACACGACCGAAGACTGTGTAGCTGCCATCAAGGTGAGGCGCTCCTCCTACAGTCTTGTAAGTGGTACGCATCTCTGATGTTAGTTTAGTCTTACCACCAGTCCAGTCGTCTATTCGTTTCTGCATCATATCAAGTTCTGCGTCATTGAAGATGCGGCCTGTGACGATGGTGAACTGAGTGGATGAACTCTTGCGCTCAGGGTTTGTGTCATCTCCTTCACGGGCAGCATTTAGCATTCCTCGTTGATGGTAGTATTGTGGAACACGAATCTCTGCAGGGATCCAGTCGGTTGGTTTCTCATCTCCCTCACCAAGCATCTGTCCATGTTTAGCCTTCTTGCTAAGTCGATCCCCTGTCTGTATGATGAACCTGTTTATGACGCGATGCCAAAGTACACCATTGTATGTTCCAGCCTTCACTTGTTTCACGAAGTTGTCACGGTGGAGTGGTGTCTCGTTGAATAGTTCAACAACGATGTTACCCATTGATGTCTTGAACTCAACCTTTACTCGCTTGTCATCTTGTGCATTTATGGTACACAAAAAGGATAATGCAAATATCAGAAAGAATATAAGTCTCTTCATTTTGTTTCTATTTCTTGTCGTATTTGAGTATTGCATTTACTATGTCCTCCTTCTTGTCGTGAAGTTCGATGACAATGTTTTTGTATACACCATTCTCAATGAGAGTGTTGATGAAAGGAACTGCGGGTACTGTCTCCGACCAGAATTTCTTGCCCACGAATATCATAGGACTTGGATAGCCGAAAGTGAGGTAGTGGTTCTGCACTGCCTCCTGAAATATCTCCTGAAGCGTACCAGCACTTCCTGGCATATAGATTAGTCCTCCGTATGCTTCGGTAAGGATAGTATCTTCACGTACACTATTGTCAAAGAACTTGGCTATGTGTGTGGCAAAGGCAGTAGGTGGCTCATGGCCATAGAACCATGTTGGTATGGCAAGGCTACAGGAGTTGCCAATACGTGGGTAACGTCTCTTGAGCTCTATAGATGTAGCGAGCCATCCTTCATCTTTGAAGCATGGCGCAACTTTTATTATCTCTATGGCATCTATGACCTCTTGTTCTGTTCTGCCGGCAAGCCATGCCCCAAGATGTGTTGCTTCCATTGCTCCAGGACCACCTCCGCTGATCATGAGGAATCCACGTTCTGTCAAGTCTTTGCTTATAAGGACTGTTTCAAGATAAGCCTCATCTGTACGCAGCATTGCATGGCCTCCCATTATACCTATGACCTTGTGCTCGTCATAGTCCTTGAGGAAGTTTTGAAGGCATACTCTCATGCAACAGTCGTGCATGGAGCGTGCCGCCTCCTCAAGATGATTCTGTGTCAGCTTTCCTGTTTTGATCATATGGTTGTAAACCTTTGTGTCATAGCAGCTGTTGAAACTGTCGGGATTGTCACAGCTGAAGGTGTCAAACAGGTCGTCACTTGTGTATAGTGCCTTTGGAGTAACGAGATATGGAACGTCTTCAAGGTAGTTGTGGAACACCTCAAGACGGTTCTTGTCTATTTTCTGTTTGTCTATCATATCCGAAAAATTATAAGGTTAATTGTTTTATGTATACTTTCGTGGATAACGGAAGAAGATACATAGTACGAGTGCAATGCCTATGGCAAGAGGGTAGTATAGGTAACTCATGATGCTGAGAGGGTTAAGTCCTGACAGACTTGCTGCAATGAGTACCTGTGCCCCGTATGGCAGGATGCCCTGCATGAAACATGATGCGGTGTCGAGGATTGAGGCACTACGACGCTTGTCTATGCCAAAGCGTGTGGCTATGTCATTGGCTATAGGTCCTGCTGTTATGATGGCTACCGTGTTGTTCGCTGTACATACGTTCACAAGACTTACAAGTGCGGCTATGGATAGCTCTGCTCCTCGTTTACCGTTTATCTTGCGTGTGAGTATGCTTATGATGTAGTCTATCCCTCCGTTGTGGCGAATGATGGCGAGCATTCCTCCTGCAAGGATGGTGACGATGATGAGCTCTGCCATTCCCATCATTCCGCTGTTCATGGCTGAGAACCATCCGAAGATGTCGAAGGTGCCTTCGCTCATTCCTATGATGCCTGTCAGGACTATGCCTATGGTTAGGACGAGAAGGACGTTCACCCCACATACTGCTGTGATGATTACAACAAGGTAGGGGAGTACCCTGAGAAGATTAACATCAGATATGGCGCTTGTGGTATGTATGTCCATGCCTATGATGTAATAGATGGCAAGCATCAGCAGCGCCACTGGTGCCACGATACGCACGTTTACCTTGAACTTGTCACTCATCTTGCATCCCTGTGTCTGGGTTGCTATGATGGTGGTGTCGCTGATGAATGACAGGTTGTCTCCAAAGTATGTACCGCCCACTACGAGTCCTACCATGAGAGGTATGCTTATGCCCTCGTGCTGTGCTATTCCTACTGCTACTGGGGTGAGGGCTGCTATCGTTCCGCACGATGTTCCTATGCTTAGTGATATGAAACAGGATGCAAGGAAGATGCCTGGCAGTATGAATGACTCTGGTAAGAACTTAAGTGCTGTGTTTACTGTAGCATCTACAGCTCCCACAGCCTTGGCGGATGATGCAAAGGCTCCTGCGAGTACAAATATCATCAGCATGAGTACCATGTTGCTGTTTCCTGCTCCCTTGGCGAATATGTCTATTCGCTCGCTCATGTTGCCCTTGACTGTTGCAATGGCATAGATGGACGACACGAGGAAGGCAACTGTGATAGGTACCTTATAAAAATCTTGTGCTATGATACTCGTAGCGAGATATAGCACAAGAAATATAAATAGAGGTGAGAGACTCTTCATTGTTATAGTGTTACTCCGTTCTTGAAGATTGCAATCTCCTGATAGTTCTTCTTCTCGTTCCAAGCTGCTTCGCCATTTGCTACTGCGATAACCTTCTTGGCAAACTGAGTGAAGACGTCCTTCATTGATTCTCCTTCTACGATTGTTCCTGCGTTGAAGTCAATCCATGTTGGCTTGTTCTTTGCAAGTGTGGAGTTTGTAGAGATCTTCATTGTTGGTACGAATGTGCCGAATGGTGTTCCGCGACCTGTTGTGAAAAGCACGATGTGGCAACCGCATGATGCGAGTGCTGTACTTGCTACAAGGTCGTTGCCTGGTGCTGAGAGGAGATTGAGACCTTTCTTCTCAAGGCGCTCACCATATTCCATCACTCCGAGTACCGCGCTCTTGCCACACTTCTGTGTACAGCCAAGTGCCTTTTCCTCAAGTGTGGAGATACCGCCTGCCTTGTTGCCTGGAGATGGGTTTTCTCCTACTGGTTCGCCATGAGAGAGGAAGTACTGCTTGAAGTTGTTTACGAGTGAGACGGTCTCATTGAAGAGCTCTGTTGTGGCACAACGGTTCATGAGGATTGTCTCTGCACCAAACATCTCAGGTACCTCTGTGAGAACAGTTGTTCCGCCCTGACTTACGATGTAGTCTGAGAATACTCCGAGGAGTGGGTTGGCTGTGATGCCTGAGAATCCGTCGGAACCACCACACTTGAGTCCTACGCGAAGCTCGCTGAGTGGGATGTCTGTACGCTGGTCCTTCATGGCGATGCCATAGAGTTCACGGAGGATATTCATTCCGTACTCTACCTCATCTCCCTCTACCTTCTGGCTTACCATCATGCGGATGCGTTCCTTGTCGTAGTTGCCGAGAAGAGTCTCGAACTGATCAGGCTGGTTGTTCTCACATCCAAGTCCTACGATGAGTACTGCTCCAGCATTTGGATGTAGTACAAGGTCACGAAGGATCTTGCGAGTGTTTTCGTGGTCTTCGCTTAACTGTGAGCAACCGTAGTTGTGTGGGAATGCGACGATGCGGAGAGCACCTTCTGCATTATATAATGGTGATGATGGGTCGTTGACCTCTGCCTTAAGCTGGTCAGCGAGTTGGTTGACAACACCGTTTACACATCCTACTGTTGGCACAATCCATACCTCGTTACGGATACCCACGTCGCCATTCTTTCTGCGATATCCCTTGAAGCTTGTAGGGATCTCTGGGTTGCCGAACCATTGCTGGTATGCAGGGTTCGTGAGGTCTTCCTTGCTTACTGGGTTGTATGTGTAGTCAAGCAATCCTTCAAGGTTTGTCTTGATGTTCGTGTCACAGATGAAGTCGCCAGCCTTATGGTCCTCCTTGAGGTGACCAATAGGGTAGCCATACTTAATCACGTTCTCTCCAGCCTTAAGGTCTGTAAGAAGGATCTTATGACCTGCTGGAACATCATTGTTGAGGGTGATGTCCTTTCCCTCGATGTTAACTGTTGTTCCTGCTGCAAGTGCCTCAATTGCTACAGCCACATTGTCTGCAGGGTTAATCTGGATAGTAGTCATATAGTCAGTATTATTTGTTTTTGTATTCTCTTGGTGTCATACCGGTATGCTGCTTGAAGTACTTGGCGAAGAAACTCTGGTTTGCAAAGTTAAGACGGTTACAAACGTTCTTCACACTATCGCCTTCTGCCTTGAGCATTGCCTTGCATTCAAGTATCACGTATTCGTTGATCCATTGGGTGGCATACTTTCCACTAACATCATGGATTACGGAACTGAGGTACTTTGGCGATACGAAGAGCTTGTCTGCATAGAATGACACGTTGCGCTCCTTGGTGTAGTTCTGCTGTACTGCAGCAATGAATTGCTTGAAGATCTCTTCCTTGCGCTTTGACTTCTTCTGCTCTTCTATGTCCTGTGACATATTGATGGCCTTGAGTATGGTGTCAAAGGCGTTGCATCTCAGGATCTCAAGATATGACTTTGCCACTTCTTCCTTGAACATGAAATCGTCATTGTACAGTACCGATTTTATGTTGCGGTAGATGGTTAGCAGTTCTTCGAAACTACGGTATGATGGTCTGCTTATTGGGTGATTTTTTAGATACATCACAGCTTCAACGCCTTGCTTGATGTCGAAGTGAATTGGCATTACATCTTTGTTGACTGCAATGGCTGCACATTCAAGGTCTTCGGAAGCTGATACCCATTGGAAAAAGCCATCAGGAGATATTGTTGCAATCTCTCCTGCTTTGAGTGTGTATTTCTTTAGGTTGATGGATAGCGTTGCCTCTCCTGCAGTACACATTATTGTGAGTGCATTTTTCAACTGAACAGGGAAGCTCATGACCTCTCTGTTCGCAAATCCTTTCTTCTCGTTGAAGTTGTCAATCAGGAAAATCTTGTTAGGTATCTGTGCTGCATTCTCATTGTGTGGTATGTGAGAAAAATTAACCTGAAAGATATTTAGTTGTTCCATCTTAGATTCATTCTTTAGTTTGGGGACAAATGTAAGCAAAAATAACTTAATATCCGTGGATTTTAGAGCATTATTTGTTAAAGAGTATTGTTTTTGTGCCAATAGTGTTCTGTTTTCCTTTTGTGTTTTGTGTGGTAAATCTTTTTCAACTTAATAAATAACGTCAGTTCGATGAATTCAGTCGCCGAGTCGGGGAGAAAGAAAAAAACATTCTTCTACAATTTGTTTGAAAACATGTAAAACCGGTAATTAATAAAATCAAATTGTTTATTAAGTTTTTCCTTGGTTTTTATAGGTTTGTAGACTTCGCCCAAGATCTATCGCTCAAAAGAATTCAAAATATCTTTTGATTCTGTATTCGCTTAATCGCATCTTTCGTCCGCGCTTTGCGTGATTTTTTTTGTCGAACTCACGTTAAACACATACATTTTGCATTGAGTCTGCATTGAGACTGCAACGGGTGTGCAACGAGACTATCAAGTAAAATGGTCAACAAATCTACGAGAAACCTCCAAGGAGCGCACGAGCAGC
>JAZUHP010000107.1:0-2943 GCA_045641785.1 Bacteroidaceae bacterium | reverse complement strand
TAATGCCTCTGGCATAACATATACTGGAACTGAGAAATTATAGTCGCCTGTCTCTGCCTTAGTAAGTGCAGATGATATCGCATCAAGACCTTTTGCAAGACGCTTGATATAAAGGAATGCAACTATTGATATGATAACCATCACGGCAATACAGACACCAACGCCAACGCCCTCTCTTGCTGAGACCGTGAGTACTGCAAAGAAGAGCATCAATACTAAGTATGCAAGGAATACAAAGAATATCCTCTTCTTAATCTCGCCATGAGTAATCTTGGAAATACCTGCGTTGAGCCAAGTCTTAATTTTTGGCCAGTTCTTGATAATGAGTTTGTAAATAATTGTATTTTTAAAGAACTGTTTGTTCATTGCTTGGCGTCTTACAGACATTATCCACTCAATGAAGAGCAAGTTTGCAAAGATTGTTGCATATGCAATAGGCCTAGATGGTTTGAATATCGAATTCCAACCAATAGCATCCATATATGCAATCATAGGTAATACTGCTGCAGCTACAACTAATACTACCGACAATACAAAATGTATTGAATTTGGAAGCTTATCAAGTAAAGTAAGCTTTGGATTTGTGAAAACCATGAGGAGTACCAAAGTTAGAATCCACAATGCAAATTCGATTATGAGTGTCACAACATTGGTTGAAAGCTGATCAATCTGATCCATTTGCATATAGTAAAGATTCGAATAGACATCCTCATACTTGCTAATATTTTCATCAGTCAAATTGACATGTACATAGCAGTCAAAACGGTCTGGGTCCATAGTACCAAAGCAATAATCGTAATACTGATATGAGTCCGTGATATCAATCATATCTCCATAGCCATTGATGTACCAAGGCCAACCATCCTTACCTTCAAGTACACCTCTAAGGGTTTGACTTATTTTAAGATTGCCTCCAACTACTGATGCAGTGAAATTATTATCATCGTAGTTAGTGATAAGTTCATTTATATTTTTAGGTTTCGGTTCAATATTTGTATACACTTCTCCAGTGTTTTTATCCAAGAAGCAATACTGATAGTTTTTAAGGTTTGCAAGATAATTTTCTTGCTGCTCAAAATCAGCCGCGAACGATGCACGGCGTGCCTTGATTTCCTCTTCGCAAAGCTTTGCGTTTTCGCTTCTTATAGCATCATAGTCTACATCCGTATAGCCTTGAAGTATTGGGAATCCCTTATAAAAGTACTTACCATCACTATCTTTATAAAGTCCAGTTACACTATTGCCATAGCCAAAATCTATACTTCTGCTATCAGCATCAATCTGTTGATCGGAAGAAAAATGAATGATTATTTTATCACTCTCTGATGTTGGAAGATATGGATAGTAATACTCCTCTATGTTGTAATCATATTCGTAGTGACTCTCTACAAAATCAATTTCTTTCCATACTATATTGAAGTTTGCAATACTATCATATCTCGCCTTTATATTTTTTTCTGTTTTTAAAAATGCGGAACCATCTTCAACCTTGGTCTTATCTCCATAAGTCGAGATGAATTTACGCACTTTACCTGTATCTGAGCGAATCTGTTTAGCAAAGGCTGAGTTACAATTACCAAGAGGTGTACTTGCAGCCTTTAATGAATAAATACCATTTAAATTATAATTGTTTTCATAGAATTCGAAGAGGCACTGTCCTGTCGCATAACACTCAGCAAAGAGAATACAAGACAGAACTATAATTAGTATCTTAATCAGTTTATTACTTCGAATCCTTGTCAATTTTGTATCCAATGCCCCACACCACCTTTATGTATTTCGGATCTTTTGGGTTAATCTCAATTTTTTCTCTAATTCGGCGAATATGCACTGTTACAGTCTTTTCTGTTGCAAAAGCCTCTTCGTGCCATACAGCCTCATAAATCTGATTAGTTGAAAGAACATGTCCCATGTTCTCCATTAGGTATTCAAGAATCTTGTACTCTGTTGCGGTTACCTTGATGTCTTCGCCATCAACACTAACTGTCTTGGCCTCTGTATCAAGTACAAGTCCACCACTTTTTAATATTGAATCACTTATCTCAAGGCTGCCAAGATTGGTGTATCGCCTAATCTGTGACTTTACACGTGCAACAAGTTCAAGTGGATTGAACGGCTTTGTCACATAGTCATCTGCGCCAAAAGACAGTCCTGCTATCTTGTCTGTGTCCTCAGACTTAGCAGATAGCATAATGATTGGCACATTCTTATTTTGACGAAGCTTGGTTGTTGCAGTAATACCATCCATACCTGGCATCATTATATCCATAATGATACAGTGGAGCTCGGTATTCTCTGCAACAGCTAAAGCTTCCACGCCATTTGTTGCACGATATACCTTGTAGCCCTCATTATTTAAGTATATTTCAATACTATCAAGGATGGCTTTGTCATCATCGCAGACTAAAACATTGTACATTGTGATTCCCCCATTTCATTCTCGATACATATATTAAAATGTAATGAAGTTACAAAAGATACTAGTAATAATTACAAAAAAGTTAAAAAAGCCCCAGCGATGCTGGGGCTTTTGAATTAATCAAGGAAGTCCTTGAGTTTCTTAGAACGTGAAGGATGACGGAGTTTGCGAAGTGCCTTCGCCTCAATCTGACGAATACGTTCACGAGTAACGTTAAACTCCTTACCAACTTCTTCAAGTGTTCTTGGATGTCCATCCTCAAGACCGAAACGAAGAGAAAGAACCTTTTCTTCTCTTGGAGTGAGTGTCTTGAGCACCTCAGCAAGTTGCTCCTTGAGGAGTAACATTGATGCAGCATCAGCTGGTGCTAATGCATCATCATCTGGGATGAAATCACCAAGATGTGAATCTTCCTCTTCACCGATAGGTGTTTCAAGAGAAACTGGTTCCTGAGCTACGCGAAGGATTTCACGTACCTTTTCAACAGGCATATCAAGTTCCTTTGCAATCTCCTCAGCCGTTGG
>JAZUHP010000106.1:0-26865 GCA_045641785.1 Bacteroidaceae bacterium | reverse complement strand
TTTATTCCGTGAGGGAAACGTTGAGGGTGAATAAGCAGTTCACCAGTTTCCTTGTTACGTCCACCAAAGAAACCGTCATCAATGTTGATGTACTTATAGCCTACATCAGCAAATCCCTGTTTTACCATGGCATCTGCCTGTCCCTTGATGATACTTTCACTAATGTTACAATAGAAAGTGTTCCATGAACTCCAACCCATTGTTGGAGGTTCGAAAGTTCGCTGTGCAGAGCATAGCGAGCAGCAAATCATAAATGCGCTAAATAAAATCTTTTTCATGTTATATAAAGGTTAATAAGTAATGTTCTCCGAAGTAAGGTAAAATATAGGCAAGAATAATAAAAAATAAAGGGTGAGCTAATGCCCACCCCTATATTATACTTATTACTTGAATACGGCACGTACTGGTCGACCTGTGAAACGGTCACAGTTCGTAACGATGCAGCTTCTTGGCTTCATGATGATACAGTGTGCTGCTGTAGATATTGGTCCATTAAGAGAAGAAGACCATATTGTACCCTCTTCTCCCAAATTGTAGTCTGTCTTACCACGTCTAAATCCAGAGAAACGGATGAAGATGTGTGGGTCACGAAGAGAATATGCAGGATTCTTCTGCTGACCTCTTCCAACAATCACGCCCTTGTCTTCTGGACTCTTAGCGCGGAAGATAACGTAACCGATTCTGTGAGTACCATTATAATTATAGTAATATACCCAATAGCAGTTCTCGCGAAGCTCATTCAACTCATCGCGTGTTGGCATACGCCACTTTCCGCCCCAGTTCATAGCCGCAGCATCATCGTAAGAATCCAGTTCAGTACGATTATCAATCTTACCGCACTCCTCACGCTGATTGTACTTGAGTATCTGGTTACTCTCTGGGCCATACTTATAATAAGACCAAAGATACTGCTCCTTTGGCCTTTTATCTTCAAGCAAACTGAGGTAGTAAGTATTCTTACCACCCTTCCATGAAGTACTATAACTGTTTACAAGTGAGTCTGCAGAAGTAACCTCGCCCCAAGCAAAGTAATATCCGTGCATATCAGCACGTTCCTCCTGCTTAGGTTTTCCATTCTCATCCTTCAGGATAAAACCATTAGAGTCTCTAAACTTGTATACTCCACCTACATTGTTTGTCGCCCACTTAAGACCAGAAGGAAGACCAAGGTCTACATAACCATGACCTGCCTCCATACCGTCCTGAGGTAAAGATTCCACGATTTCAACAATCTCTCCCTCGTCCTCATCCTTTTCACAAGAGACGAAAAGAGCGACCAAAGCCAAAGGCAAATATTTGAGTACTGATATGATATTCTTCATATTTTAATAATGCTACTTGTAATTCTACCCATAAAATTTTGGCAAAGATAGGTATTTCAGCATAATTTTTCAAATATAAACAAGGATTTGTTATGTAATAATAGCATTTTTGTCATTATGTACGATTTTTCAACGTCTTCTCTTGGTACATAACATGAAATAATTTATCTTTGCAAGACCTTCATAGGGAAACGGGAATATATAATAATTGGAACAATTCTGTCACTGCACAGAATCTGGTTACACACTTGATAGAATAATATATATAATAATAAAGAACAAGAAAAAAGTATGAAAAGCTTAGGGTATTTGAGAATTTCAGCAATCGCTATTTCTGTATTTTCATTGGCATCTTGTTACAACAATGATGTTCCAGAAATTAGATTGGACAGCAATCCACAACAGAATCAAACCAACGAAGAATTGCGCGTCAAATTAGGAACTATCACTCCATCAAAGAACTACACCTACAAGATTGACGCAGGCACTACTGTTGAATGGTACATTGACGGTACAAAGAAAACAACAGGAAGTACGTTTGAGGGAGAAAAAGTAAAGGATTCACAGATAAAGATAGAGGTTATCGCACAGTCTTCTGCATACTCGAGCAAAAAGATTGAAAAGATTGTACAGCTTGACGTGAATGGCAAGATTATCAAACTTGACATTCCTAAGGTATCCAAGAACCCAACAAAGACAAGTGCTACCGTTGCCAAAAACGATGCAAACTCTAAAGGTAGCACTACAATCGAGAACTCAACAGCAAACAAGTCTTTAGCATACAACGCTCCTACAACAGCAAGCATGATTCTCCCAAAGGAAGCTATCAGTCTTGTTGGCAACGACAAGGAGTTCTATATTGATATTGAAAATGTTGCAACAGGCAACACTATTCAGGATCAATTAGTCAGAGAGGAGTTCTTCAACATCATGACAATCAAGTGCGGAACACCAGGCGTCAAACTCCAGTCTGATGCTGACATCAAGATCAGCAACTCTAACGTCGAGAAGGGCATGGTATTCAAGTGCTCTTCAAACAACGAGGAGGTTAAGGCAAGTGAGACTGGTAATATCGTAGTGAAGACAAATGAACTTGACGACTTGACACTCAGTTGTAAGGTACGCAGCGAATTGATTGATTCTACAGAAGTCATCAAAGATGAAGGATTCTTCACAGTTGCTGTAGGAAATCCAACAATCACTTACTACACAAAGTCTGGTTACACTTGCGACTTCAAGAACAACGAATTTATCACAAAGTATCTTACTGCCAAGTTCGGAGAATACACAGAGAACGCAAAACAGACAATAAAGATTTCTAATGGCGACACAAAGGCTCAGGTGCCTTACAGTCTCGAACAAAAGGTATACAAGTACAAGGTACATTTTGGAGACCTTACTGTTGACGTGCGTTCATTCGGTCCAGACAAACTCAATATCGAAGTAGACAAGGCAGTAAAGTTCAACATAGACAAATAATACAATACACTTGTGAACAGCAAACTTAGAGGGGTACATCATGTGCTCCTCTTTTTTTGGCACGAGACGCAATAACAGGTCAACCTGACATACAAATAAAGGTAAAAGCTGTAACCCATCTGCGTTAACATACACATCGAGGAGCCTTCGCTCAGCCTTCGATGTTCCTCCGTAGGATCTCCATCGAATGTCCATCGCATCTCCATCGAATGTCCATCGTTTCGATGGAGATGCGATGGACATTCAATGAAGATACGACGAGGATAATACGGAGACACCCCGAAAGATGACTGGAGGTAGAACGACAGCACAGCAAGCACGATGGAAGCACCTTTCTTGAACAAAATACACAATAAAACAGCAATTTAAGTACGATTGACAAAACGATGTATCACAATACAAAATGGTGGTAACATAGCATCAAGACACTCTCACAAGTAAAGTATATCTTTGCAAGCGAAAAAACTAACCAATAAATAGTTATGAGAAAATTAACTTTCAAAAACATCGTTTTAATCATTCTATTCCTAATAATCGGAATAAACCTTTCGGCACAGGAACGCCGACCTATAGACTCTAAGCACCCAATGTGGCTGGTGCACGTTGATGTATGGAACAAGGCAGATCCTCAGAAGATCATAGACCTTATACCAACATCTATCAGACCTTACGTGGTAATGAACCTTTCTCTCTCTTGCCAGTATGACACAGAGAAGAATGTGTACAAGATGCCACAAAATGCAGTAAAGACATACAAGTCATGGGGTACAGTATGCCAGCACAACGGCATGTGGTTCACTTGCCAGCCTGCAAGTGGTGGTCACACACATATCCAGGACGATGACCTTGAGACATTCGAGTACTTCTACAAGACCTTCCCTAACTTCCTTGGTTGGAACTATGCCGAGCAGTTCTGGGGATTCGACGAGGCAAACGACAGAAGTTCAAGTAGCCAGACATCACGTATAGCACTCTTCGCCAAACTTGTTCCTATGGCACATAAGTATGGTGGATTCCTTACTATAAGCTTCTGCGGAAACATCTGGTCACACCCTCTCAACCCAGTGGGTATGATGAAGCGCAACAAGGACCTTCTCACAGCATGTCAGAACTATCCTGAGGCAATCCTATGGCTCTACAAGTACACTACATCATCATGCTTCTATAATAATGAGAGTGTCACATTCTCACCATTCATCTCTGGTCTTGCCAAGAACTACGGTGTTCGCTACGACAACTGTGGTTGGAACGGTGCACTTGATGCTCTTCTTGGAGAGAAGCATGGCAAGAAGTACCCTATAGCCGCCGGTATCGGTACAGTCTTGGAGCAGACTTGTGTAAATGGTGGTGCCGTGTGGGACGGTCCCGAACTTATATGGACAGAGGATTTCCAAAACCTAAGCAACACAACTGTAAGCGGTTACACTCGTCGTAACTGGGGTTGCTTCCCTGGATTCAAGAACGCATGGCTCGACATGTTCCAGAAGATTGTAGATGGCGAGATGTATATCCCTTCACGTGAGGAGGTTGTTGACAGAACCAAGATTGTAGTGATCAATAATGTCACATCTGGCAATGACGAACAGAAATATGCTGCATGGGGAGACCTCTATGATGGACTCTACAAGCAGACAGACCCATTCAACCGTGGCAATGGACAGTGGATGGACAACTTCTGCTATTTCAAGAAGACTGGTCGCTATGGCACTATACCTGTAGCAATCAACCTCTATGATGACGTGGCAAAGACTATCCCTGTAAAGGTAAACAAGTCTACATACGCAAGTCGCTGGACATCACAGTCAAAGAAGGTGGAAGAGTTCAACAAGTACTATCCAGAAGTGAGCAAGGGCGACCTTTATGTCAACAGACTCCGCAATCAACTTGTTACATATACACCATATACATATATGAACAAGAACAAGACAGCTTCTGCCAAGTTGCCACTCTTGTACAACACTTGCGACTCTCTCGAACTCACTTGGGGCAAACTGTCATCAGGTATCGTTCGTGAATACAGCGACCGCATCACCTTCTACCTCAACAACTACCGTACAGACACTACAACACAGGTTCTTGACAAGATTGTTGTGAAAGGTGCAAAGGAAGAGCCGACATACACATTCAAGAGAAGGGTTAACGCCACTTCCACAATCACTTCCCAGTGGGATGCAGAAAGTGGTATGTTCACTCTCGATGTGAAGCACATGGGACCTATCGACATTACCATCAACTGTTCAGGCAACGGTACAGACAAGGCTGTGGACACTCTTAGCGTAACAGCACTCGAAATGCCAAAGCAGCCTGAAGAATACTTCGGACCTGTAACCATAGAGGCAGAGGACATGGACTTCAAGAGTATCAAGAGCTGTGTGACAGACCCTTACGGTTGGTATCCTGACGTAAGAGGACATGCCGGAAACGGTTTCGCTGATATGGGAACAAACACAGCAGGTGGACTTCGCTACACGTTCAAGTGTAAGAAAGAGGGAACATACAAGATCTCTGTTCGCTACACTACCCCATCAGGCAATGCTGGTACAATGAGTCTTTCTGCAAATGCAACAAGAAAGACAGTACAGTTCCCTAAGACATCATACAATGAATGGCTAAAGGCATCGTTTGAGGCAGAGTTGAAGACAGGCAATAACACATTCACTCTCACAAACACAGGTGGTCTTAATGCATATATTGACAATGTAACTTTCTGTCCTATAGACGTTGAGGAGGAGAAGTATGCAATCACTATCCGTGAAACAGAAGAAGGAACCGTCACATCAAACGTAGAATCAGCGGCAGAAGGCGAGGTTGTTCAGCTCAATGTAACTCCAAAAGATGGCTATCAACTTGCAGGCTGGACTGTGACACACGGAAACATCACTATTCGTGAGGACAACACGTTCATCATGCCTGACGACAATGTGACTCTTGCTCCTGTCTTCATTGACCTCTCTACTGTGTATAACCTTGACTTCACTAACGTACTTGCAGGTACTATACCTAAGGGCTGGAAGACAACACAGGAGAATAATGAGGTACATGCTTATCCTAACTCATTCACCTCAGGAAACCGTGTGTTCAGCGGATTCACAGGTCACCAGGGCAAGGGTCTCTACTGGCGTGAAGGTACTGCAGAGTATGGAAGACAGACAGCATTCCCACTTAATCTTGAAGAAGGATGGTACCGATTCACATTCTCTATGGCAGCATGGAAGGGCAATCCAAGATATAGAGGCCAGATCCTTGACTCAGATGACAAGGTGATTGCAGAATCCGACTCTTACCTTTCATTCCCTAATGTAGACGGTAACACAGGTGGTAACGTAAGTACAGCAAAGAACTACACTCTTGACTTCAAGGTGGAGAAGGCAGGAAAGCACTACATTCGATTCGTAAACAAGACAAATGGAGCTGGTTACGAAGAGTATCTGTTACTTGAATGTAGAATCAATTCTATCGCAGACCCTACAGGAATAGACAGTCCGGAGATCACAAGCGAAGATGTGCCTGTTGAAATATACAGTATCACAGGCGTTAGACAACCATCTTTCCAACCTGGCATGAACATCATTCGTACACCTGACGGAAAGACACGCAAGGTTCTTGTAAAGTAATTCAACTTTCGCAAGCTTCACTTGATAGGTTGTGAGGGTTAAAAGCTAAAGTCAAGACAATGATAAGTATTTGGCGCGGACAAAGATAATCCTTTTGTCTGCGCCATTTTGTATGAAGGAAGGGGTTCTCTCTACCAGACTCCCTTTTACTCCTTTCAAGAGAAGCAAAACCTGAATAAAATAATACAGAACAGCATATAAAAGAGTACAATGATAACACAATACAGCGTCTATGCACATAAATGATATGAAGTTGCGTCTAATTTGAAAACGTTGAAACGATAAAACTTCATATCTTTGCAATGTAAACAGAAAGAGATTCATTTAATTTATATAGAAGAAAGGTTATTATCAAATATATACGGGAGTATATACCGAACATTAAAAAGGGGACTAAGTTTATAAACAAACAAGAACAAACACGGGTTATTTAATATTTTTTTGGGGATTAGGTTAATTATTTTCTCTCAATAGGTTTCCACATAGAGTTTTTAGATAGATGTTAATTGAAATTCGCGGTGCTCATTTATGAGTAACGCGTTTTTCATTTTCATACAGCAACAATTCTGCTTTAGTGATGGTATCCTTACTCAGCTTTAGCATTTGCTTTCAGCTGTTCTATAAATATTTTGTCTATAAATTATAACGCAGAAAGTTTTCTGTTACTGCATAAACTATTTCTTCTTACCGCATTTTGTTCAAAGACATTGAAACGGATTATTTCCCTGTTCCAAAACGTGAAGTGTCGATATTGTTATCTTTGGGCTTGAAACCGTTGAAGCGCCAGATAAAAGTCATTTTAAGATTACGAGTCATATCAAAGACTTTCATCTTATAGTCCTGTCCTGCATTATTGATTGTCATTGTTGGTGACCATCGATTGAAGATGTCATCGGCTTTCAGAACTAGTTCACAACAACGGTTATTGGCGAACGTCCATTTTACTCCAGCATCTACTTTCCACATGCTTGATAAGTCTGCAATACCCTGTAACGATGGTGACATATAAGAAAAATCCAAGGATATTGAAACAGGGCAGTTTTGACTGAATTTGAACGAATTGTCAAGTCCTCCATAGAAGATCCACTTATTGTTGTCGAAACTAATATCGTGGAAATGATCTGCCTTCTCTCTTTGATTGAATACATTGGCTATGGCTGTAGCATTCCAGATGTAACCAATATTCAATGGTGCACAGAGATTGATACCAGCAATACGCTTGTAGCTCATGTTTATCGTTTGATAAAGAAGAGTTAAAGTGTTTGGAGTTTGGTATGGCAACTGTACTGTAGCATTATCTTCGTACATGAAATAAAGTGTAGCCACGTATTTCTGCTTAAAGATGTAACTAAACTGTGCAGAGTAGTCTATATAAGGCAAGAGATAAGGATTGCCTGTTACCTTCGAGTAATTGTTTATATAGTTTGTTCCACCATGAATTTCCCAATAAGCTGGATAAACACGTTGTGTACTGACGTTTAGTTGAAATATGTTTTGGGGAGTTTTGTAATATGTTGCACCGAGTTGAGGTATAAGATTCCAGTTGTGCAGATAATCGTTATGATAATATTCTCCTTTAACGGAAGCATTGAATGATAGTCCAAAGCTGAAAGAACGCTCTGTACCTACATATACACTGGCTACATCTTCGTTCTTTGTGTTATTAAAATCCGTCATTCCCTCTGTGTAATAAACTTGTGAACTATGATCAACGGAACGCTGGTATTCAATGCCGTAATTCAATTTCCACTTGTTGAGTTGATGTTCTTGATCCACATAGAAATGGTAACTGTCTATCTTCTGTCTGCTGTTTGAATTAAATATATTAGAGAAATCATTCGAGAGGGATTGTGTTCTACTCTCGTAGTATCGTGTATAATCTCCTCCGATTGACATACCAAAAGGCGCAACATATTTCAAAGCAATATTATGATAATTTATTGGCGATTCATAATTGTAAGCATTCGTGAAGTTACCGAGTGTACCATCCGAGATTGTTTTGACCTTAGAATCAGAGGTGATCTGCCCATTATATGTTAATTTCAATGTTTTCCAGGACATGGTCGCATAGATGTTATTTGCCCAGTTCTCACCAATCTTGCGCATGTCATCTTCTATCATAGTACGTGAACCTTCAAGCAGATGATTTGAAAAGGCTTGCTCGTGTGTCCATGACTTTGCCTTTGACAAACCATAGTTCAGATCAAAACTCCAATCCTTAATAGCGTATGTAGCAGACAAGGCACCTCCATAGGAACCATAATGTGCCTGGTTATAGCCTGTTCTTACTTGTCCTTGTAATCCATCAAGTGCGGTTGGGGTTTTCAGAACCACATTGATAACAGATCCTTTAACATGATATTTTGCTGGTGCAGAATACATAATCTCGACATTTTTCAGACGGTCAACAGGTGTGGTTGACAGAATCTGATAAAGGTTCTGCAATGGCATATTCGTAAGTTCTCCATTAAGGATTATTGTGACATCAGATGCACCAGTCAACCATATTCTTCCACTTTTATTTGTAACACATGGCATATAACCTAATGCTTCCAAAATATTGGTCACAGCTTTATCTTTCACAATCTCAGGAAGATTAACGATTAGAATTCCGTTATTTTCTTTTATATGAGGTATCTGTCCTTTAACAACTACCTCACTTAGATTCTGAATGGATATTGTATCACAAATCTGTGAATACATGCTCAAGGCTGATGAAAGCAATATAAATAAAGCTACAAACTTTTTATTCATGTTATTCTATGTTCTGTGTACTTCGTAAATATGATGTTAGCAAATGTGGGTGAATTTGATCTTGTAGATACACCAAATAAAAATCTGCACACCAACTATACTAATTCCAATGCAATCCTTTCATTGGGAATCGTTATAATTCTATTTCTTTTCTGTCACTAATACAAACTTATCATTCAAGTGACTAAGTCCAGTACTCTTCAAATACCATGTCGCCCCAGTATTGGTGTTCATCAGATAAACAGTGTCGGATGACATTACTATCTGATAATTAACTTTTCCTGCTTCAGCAACATCTTCGGAACTCTCTTGGCGGATAATCCTGATATATTTATCATTACCAAGAAACTTGACTTCGCCTGTCTCTTTGTTGAGATGAAGAATGATATGATCCGTGTCTGCTCGTCCAATGATTTCAAACATACTTCCGACGAGACTTGATTTCACAGCTGCTACTGGAGATTCCTGTTTAGAAGATACATTTACGGTTGTTTGAGCAACTGCTGCTGTTGTTAAAAACAGACTTATGATTATTGATGATACAGTTTTCATTATTCAATCTTTTTATCTTTTGGGAGGCTCTTAAGCCTTTTTAATCTGTAAAGTTACTAAAAGTAACTCGGCTTTGAGCGTTTTTAATGCTTCATCGCCTCCAATTATGGTATAATAGTTGACAGATTGAGAATAATAGAAAACGGTAATAAGCCAGAATTGTCAGTTTTAGACTAACTTTTGCTGTATTTACTTCGCTATAAGCTCTTCTTTTCGCTTACGCAGTTCTGTAGGCGAATATCCTGTATGCTGCCTCACATACTTACCGAAAAATGATAGGCTCGGGAAGTCCATCTTTGCAGAAATCTCCTTGACCGAAAGGTTTGTCGTGAACAAATATCGGCTGACATCCTTCATTACATACTCATTGATCCAATGAAACGGAGTCTTACCGCTTACTTTCTTTACCACAGCGCACAGATACTTTGAAGAGACACAAAGCCTGTCTGCGTAGTACTCAACATTCCTTGCCTTTATCGGACTCTGGGAAAGTATCTCTATGAAACCTTTGTATAAGCGTTGGGCAGAAGTATTCGGTTCTGAATTGACACCAGAGCTACCTCCTATATTTTCGCCACCAAGAGTAATACAAGTCATACCAGGATCCACGAAACCCAGCAAATCATAGAGGATAGCAGAAAAGATTTTGTATAGCACCAGTCTATGGTATGGACGAGCCCCCTTCTGCAACGTGAGCAATAATTGATGGTTATAGTTTGTGTACCGTTCAAAATCTATATCATCCAACTTCATGACTGGTTGCTCGGAGAATTGATGCATCCTTTTCAATACGTCAAAGTTCACATCTATCAGATTACGAATCAACTCGTATTTTGCTATCACAGCAGTGCCTCGGAAATCCTGTGAATACATGATATTGCTTATATTCGAGTCTCGAGTAACAACCAACACTTCCTTTGCTGATACTCGAACTCCTTTGCCGTCAATGTCCAACTGCATCATCCCATTGATAGCACCGATGATTATTATCCCAACGCGATCGATCAAGAGTTCACTCGGGAGTTTGCTGACATTGTCTGATAGGAGTAGATACCCATCGTCAAAGAGAATAGAATTTGATTCTGCATTCCCTGCTGTCAAGTTCATTTTGTCCATAGTCATAAGAATTTGGCTGCAAAGTTACTGAATTTTTCTCAATTCGGTGTTCTATTAGTAATAATCGCTATGCTATTTAACACTGTTTTGCAACAAATCAATGAATATAGAGCAATAGAACTTATATTTGGCATTGATTGTAGTAGCTTAGGAAACATTGGAGTAAAACACCTCCAAGATTTATGAAGGGTATAGCAATTCGTCCCCCCCCCCTCTGTTCTTCCTTTGACTGAGTTTACATTTCGTTGCTTAATCCTAAGGTGGTGTTTTGAAACCACACCCTTGTTAAACTGGTTCGACAAAATGCCGTAGCAGATGTTTCCATTACACAACACCTCTGCATATTCACTACCAATATCTTAATTTACAGGAACTCGATTCTAATTATGATTAAAGAACATCAGGTTGTATTACATATCCGTATTGATGCCTCCTAATATAAACTATAAGCCACAACGATTTCTAGCAATCCATAAAATAACAGCTTTTTTTTGCCTAAAAATTTATAAAATTGATGGTGTTTCTTTTTTATTTGAAGAAAACCCTGTATCTTTGCACTTGAAAAATAAGCAAAATTTCAAAGGTGTGACACAAAAAGAAGAACATATTGCAGAATCATGTAGTTTAAAGGATCGTATATTGGCGATGCCTGATGATAGCGTTTTGTTTCGCTCTGACTTCCCGGAATACCACTCTGAATTTGTTGGGAGTGTTCTTGCAGAACTGACAAATGAAGGAGTCTTGGTAAAATTGGCTCAGGGTATTTATTCCAAACCCAGAAAGAGCAGATTTGGAGTTGTTCTTCCTTCGGTAGATAAAATCGTTCACGCGATTGCAGTTCGTGACAAAGCACAGATTCTTCCTTCTGGTATGACAGCACTTAATGCATTGGGGTTATCAACTCAGGTCCCAATGAATTATACTTATCTCACATCCGGGAGTGAACGTACTGTAAACCTATCGTCTCGAAAGATTTACTTAAAACGTGGTGTACCTAAGAATTTCTGCTATAGCACGAAACTCATAGGTCTACTTGTACAAGCTTTACGAACATTGAAACAAGAAAATGTAGGTGAAGCGGAACTCCAAGCCATCCGCACTCTGATTTCTAAGGAACCGGAAAGGGAAGCCTTAATGACAGATGTCGGCATGATGCCAGCGTGGATGAAAAGAATGATAAAACCAATGATTAATGATTAAGCGACTAGGATATTATGAATAAATTGTGGATAAACAATGACCTGATTGACCGTTTGGCAATGCTCCAACAGACAGAGATTGCCCATCCTGGCATTAATCAGGTGGCAACAGAAAAGGACTGGTGGGTTACAGTCACACTCAAAGCATTGTTTCAGACAGAGTGCGCTGACTCATTGCTATTCAAGGGCGGTACATCTTTGTCTAAAGGATTCAACATAATAGAACGTTTCTCCGAAGACATAGACCTTGCAATCAATCACTCCTTCTTTGGAATAGAAAAGACGAGCAAGAACCAGCGTGAAAAACTACGAAGATTGTCTCGAACATATATTCATGAGACTCTATCGATGCAACTGGATGAGCATCTGAAGAAGTTAGGAGTATCTGGCTACAGTATTGAAAATGTCACACATGCATTAGACAAAGATGGAGAACCACATCCGATTGATTCAGACAAGGATCCAACAGTCATACTATTGCATTACCCTTCAATTGTAGAAGAGACAATCAGCTACATACCTCCTCGTGTAAAAATAGAGATCAGTTGCCTTTCGATGGATGAACCATCAGAGGAACGAGACATCCGTTCACTCATCGGAGAAACATTCGAAGGTGAGGACACAGACGCAGATTGCAAGATCCGAACCGTTGTACCAACCCGTACTTTCCTTGAAAAACTATTCTTATTGGCTGAGGAGTTCCAGAAGGATAGGCCAAGAAGCGTTCGCATGTCACGTCATCTCTATGATATTGAGAAGTTGATGGACACAGAATATAGCAAGGAAGCATTGGCTGACCGCACTCTGTATGATGACATTGTGGAACACCGCAGAACGTACTATGCTCTTAAGTACGTCAACTACGACCTTCACAATCCTTCCACTATCAACTTCATGATTCCTGACCAGGAACGTGATGCCTGGATGCAAGATTATGCCGACATGCAACGTTTCTTCATTTATGGAAGGTCTCTTGATTTCGATGCACTGATGAAGAGAATTGAGGATTTGCAGGAACGAGTAAGAGCGACTCAAAAAATGTGAAAAATTTCATTGGATCGAACAAAATTATTCAAAATAAATGAATAGTATCATACATAAATATGACCAGCTTAACAAGAAAGGATTCGACGACCGAAACATCTACGGTGAATTAGAGGGAGCAATAAAAGACCAAACATCTTACGATTTTTATGAATATATAGCATTTCTGTTGGCTGAATATCTTCCTGATAGACGTCCTTGGGGATGTTTGTTTGGTTACAGATGTGCAATAGGGATGTCTGATGGGAGTTTTATTGAACATCCGCAGATTAACGTCATCACGCCAGAAATGGTGCTATATTGGGAGCAGAGAAGATCTGATGCTGTAAATCCTATATTGAAACAAAGGTATTCAGCTTTAGTTTTGGAACTAAAGAAACATATTTGCGGCATAAAGCCAGATTATCATCTTAGACAACAAAATGTAGAATTGATAAAAACTCTTATTGAAGAAGAATATATTATAGACGAATGTCAAATAGCTACAAAACTTCAATATGCGTTCGAATTGCTACCTTCTATTCATGATGAATCTTTGCTTAGATCTTTCATCTCTACCATTTCCAACTATCTTGACACGTGTCCTGATAAAGGTTGGGCTATTGATAATTGTCTTGACATTCTTCTTGAAAAAGAACGACTTTTCAAAGTTGAAGAGAAAGAACTATGGATTAGTGTTGTCGAAAAAAAGGTAGAACATGCTCGTAAACATCATATGGTTGATGCATGGAGAACTCTAAGCCATATTAAACGTTTGTTGAACCTGTCAAAAGACAACAAAGACAAGCTGCTATTGTATATTGATGAAACTATTACTGACTTTAGAATATGTTGTGCTGATAACGAGATGATGCTTTATGGTAATCTAGAAAGTATAAGGAACTTGTG
Source organism: Bacteroidaceae bacterium (assembly GCA_045641785.1). GTDB lineage: Bacteria > Bacteroidota > Bacteroidia > Bacteroidales > Bacteroidaceae > Minthosoma. The sequence goes on along the minus strand of JAZUHP010000106.1, from coordinate 12,897 downwards.
TATGAAATATAACTTGAAAGAAAAGGCAAAAGATTTGCTGCTTGAGATGCAAAGGCTTGCAAAGAGCTTTGGAAAATTCATGTCTGCCCATGTTATTCATTTGCCATATAGTGAGAAGCGTGCTAAGAGAATCATGGAGCTTTGCATGAATGATGACCCCAATGAGGCTCTTTCTGCTTTTGTTACGAATTTCATTCCCACAAGAGGTGAAGCTGAAGATTATGCAGAATTAGAGAAAAACTCGTCTCCTCTGATGGCTATGATTAGCTCTCAACAATTGGACCAGGATTATCATCCATTATCATCAACTGGAGGTATTGAAAAAGACGAAGAGGGAAAGGTTATTGAGAAATACAAATTATTATTGATGGCAGATGAGAATCTCCTACATAACGTTATAGCAAAGAATACAAAACGTGGAATATTTTCAGTTTCCTCTATTATGACGAATGTTTCTGATTGTGTTGCATTCAAGGGGTCAAGATATGGTATTATAGAAAAAGGGGTAAAAGCTTATTTCGGAGGCGATTACATTATTGCTTTACATCTGCTTATTCCACAAATTGAGAACGCAATAAGACTGATTTATGAGCAGAATGGCGGTCTGGTAATAAAAGGTCATAAATATGGTAAACAACTAGAAAATTTAGATAATGTACTGAAGAGTGATCAAATCAAGACTTGTTTCAGTGAAGACGGTGCATTCTATTTGAAAAACCTACTTTCTGATATGCGAAGTATGAACCTTAGAAATAGCATATGTCACGGTCTAATGGAAGAGACAGAAATGGAGTGGAATGTTGCAGATAGAATTCTTCATGCTTTGCTTTTTGTTTGTTCCACAAAAATGAAGAGATGTGAATAATATGCGATGTTATAAGCCAAAAGATACAGCCTTCTATACATACGTTTGTGTTTGTAATATCGAAATGAAGATAGGATAATAGTTTATTTTTAAGTATTCAGATATGAATTCTCTATGATTAGGACAAAACAAAACCTCATACTGTAAGTTTACTCAAAAAACTCGGAGATATTACAGATTGATAGCCAAGGCTTCTTAAATAAAGTTAAAATCGTTAAATCTGCACGATTTTACATTCTCAAAACATCCTCGTTAGGACTTTTCTACTGTATTACGTGCAACTTACTGATTATCAATATGTACCACAAACGATTATAAGAAAGACCGTCCGCGCCATGCGCGATATGTTTTCGTCGAACTCAGGTTAGTTAAAAGCTAAAGTCGAATTTATAAGTAATGGCAAAATAATTACGAGCATCTGAGCGCCTACTTGAAAAAGAATGTTTATATTTGCAACGGTTGAGGTCACACTTAGAAATAGTGACGACACTCATTTTTACTAACACTTAAAATTTAGAATTATGATCAAGAAAAGACTTGCCAAAAAGGCACTATCAGCAGAGTATTTTGATGTATGGGTTCACACAGATCCTGAGGTAGAGCCAATCACAATACCAAGAAACCCTCGTTGTCTCAACATTGTACTCAGAGCATGTGTCCGTCTTCGTTGTCCTGAAGTTGCCAAGGACCTTGAGGAACAACTCACAAGACTCGACAAATGGCTTGAAGAGGCATAAGTAACAGTACAAATATGTCATTCTACATACAATTAAAGGAGCATCTGTTATGGTGCTCCTTTTTTACGGTCTTGGGTGTTTCACTTACACATAATTCTCTTTTCGGACAAGATTTTTGATTAAGCATGTCTCAAATGAACATTTTCACGATTTTGACACAACGTCTTTTGTATCAATTTGTGGAATTGGACACTTTTGCATCGAAAATACAAACACTTTTTGCTTATACACCATATCTTTGCAACGTAAACAAGATAAATAGCTTTTTCTAAGTTCATTACTTTCTAAGAAATCCCATCTTAATCTTTAATCTGAAGCGTCAGACAACTAATTGGGACAAAAGATAGCCGCTCTTGATGAGCGGCTACTTTTTTTATAACGGTGAAACAACAACATTCTAAGGTACGAAAGTTGTTGCTTATTTATTAGGGAGTCCAGTTGTCGTGCTTGCTTTTGCCGCAAGCGGCCTGTAATTAAAACCTTTTGAAAACCAAGTAAAACAAAAGAAAACCAATGATAATTACCTTCGGTGAGAATAGTTCGTGTAGCCAAGCGCAGCGGATAAAAACTGTTTTCCTCGGTTTTCATATGTTTTCTTTGGTTTTAATTATAGACCGCTTGCGGTAAAGCCTTTGCGTTAGTATAATCAACAAAATTAAAGAAGATCCGTTTTTTTTTGGGGGGGGCGAAGCTCTGTTTTTTACATGGCTGCCTGCGGCACAAAATTTAGCACACAAGCAAATGGACAGCCTTCTTACTCATTACTACTATTTGCAATTTAACTATATGAAAAATGACATAATCTTACACTGATTCTCATAAAAAAGTTAACTATGCCACAAAATCCAATGAAATACGCAATATTATTTATACCTTTGCATCATAATTATCAACTTAGAAGTTTTCTAAGCAAGACGGGTGAAATGATATAATCAAATCCACACCAATTAGAGTCATGTAAGGATGACATGAAAGGAAATTAAGTAATCTCATTTTTCAACAATGTAAACCGCTGATACAAATAAGTCATTTTTAGCGGAAACATATTATAATTGCACATTTTCTATTGCTAACAATAACAAGGTATGAAGAAAAATTACGTTTTCTTGGCTGCATCAGCTATTGCAACAGGCGCTGTTGCAGGAACGCTGTTATTCAGTCAACCTGTCTCTGGAATTGAGGCAAACGCATCTACAGAATCAGTAAACGCAACGACTGTAGAAGCTCCAATCAGAAAGGCTGATGGACTGACTGTTGAAATAACAGACAAGTACATCAAGAACCCATCATTCGAGATGGAGGATGTAAGCAGTATGACAAAAGATACTGGTAGAAATGCCTATGTAGTATCTAATCTCAACTCATGGACATTTACTAAGGCTGGGGGTTCTAATTTTGCACAGAATCTCATCATGACAGATGCAACAACAGGCACAGATAACAACTTCGGTGACCCAGGCAAGCCTTCAAATGGTAATAACATGCTTTACATCCGTAACGCTTGGACAGTTAACAAAGCATCTGTGAAGCAGAGCGTAAAGTTGCCAGCAGGTTCATACAAACTCACAGTTGACAACAAGTGTGTATCACCAAAAACAAACCATTCAATCAATCTTGTTGCTGGTGACGAATATGCAAATTTGCCAATCTCAAGCACTATGCCATCAGCATGGTCAACAAGCGAGATCACATTTACCTTGACCACCGAGGCAACTATCGACCTTGGCGTTGTCGTCAACTTTGCTAGTACAGATGGGCTTTCTGTCATTCTCGATAACTTCCGCCTATATTCAGTAAAAGATCCTGCATCATTAACAGAAGCAGATATTGAGTCACCTACAGAAGGTGTTATTAACAACACATTCGTGTCTGAGGCTGACATGAAGAAGGATCTTCTCCAGATGCTTGCAGACTTCTCTACTTATTTGGTTAATGACTTCCAGGAATGTACTGCTCCAAACAACAAAAATGAACTTTGTGGCTGTTTCAAGGGTGAAAACACAATGGCAAATGATGAAAGAGGTGTTCGTCCTAATGCCGACCTCTCTATGATTTGTGCATTCCTCGTTAAGTATGCTAAACCAGCAGGTATTCAGTTGCCACAGGGTGTTACTTATGCCAAACTTGAGGACATGGCAAAAAAGTCACTCGTTTTCGCATATTCTACTCACAAGGCAAACAAACTTAAGACTTGTAGTAACAATGGTTACTGGGGATCACTCTCTGAAAAAGATTATACTTGGGAGTCAAGTCTTTGGGCAATGTCTGTAGCATACTCAGCATACTTCCAGTGGGACAACCTTTCTGCACAGCAGAAGAACTACATAAAGGCTATGCTCGTTGCTGAGTGTAACTACGAACTCTACCGTGACATCCCTACCGGCTATGCTGGTGACACAAAGGCTGAGGAGAATGGTTGGGAGGCAGACATCCTTGCTGCTACTCTCGGTCTCTTCCCTGATGATGCTCTCGCTGATAATTGGTTTGAGAGAATGCGTGAGATGGCAATCAACTCATATTCTCACCCAAGCGATTATAACAATAAGACAGTCATTGACCCTTGGTACAACGACAAGACTGTGGCAGACCTCTATAAGGGGCAGAACCTCTATGATGACTATTCACTCCAGAACCATAACCTCTTCCATACATCATACCAGAATGTGGTTATGCAGGAACTTGGTGAGGCAGCACTTGCTCTCAAGATGTTCCAGAAAGGTGTAAAGGGTACTGAGAAATGGAAGAGCAACGCTCTCATGCACAACAACCAGCAGGTACAGGATAATATCCTCAACTGGCTTGCCCTTGCTGACGGAGAACTCGCTATGCCTAACGGTAACGACTGGTCACTCTTCCTTTATGACCAGATCACGTCATACTCTACACAGGCATGTTTCCAGAGAGACCCTAACGCTCTTATGCTTGAGAACCTTGCATACAAGTATATCAAGGCTCGTCAAAAGACTACAACAGACGGTTCATGGCTTCTCCGTGCAGACGTAGGTGCTCGCCGTATGGGTGTAGAGGCTCACCGTGTCATGATGACTTATCTCATGCATGACCAGATGTCAACTGCAGACATGAATCCAACATCATGGGACGCCTTCAACAAGAAGTACTCTGAGGCACGTCTCATCCCATGCCAGAATGTTGTACGTGCATCTTCTGACTACCGTTTCACTTGTTTCTCATGGTCAACAGGTCTTAAGAGCTACACAGGTTACTTCGCTTCTAACTCTGCAGACAAGAACAAGATTGTTGTTCCTTACCGTGCTAACAACACAGGTAACATCACAGGTTGGTATGAGGTAAGTGGAAAGGCAACAGATGCCTCACCTGTTGTTTCAGGTATATACAAGTTGAATGGAAACAGCTACGTAATGAACGGAGAACTTAACTGCAATGGTAATTCACTCAACAACCGTTTTGCTATCTATTCAACTCCTAAGAATGCACTCATCTACCTTGACTATGTAACTGCAAATGCAAATGTCACTATCACAGCAGAGAAGGGCGGTCTCCTTGCTATCTCTACAGATGAACTCATGAAGACAAAACGTACTCTCTACTACGGTGACACTCGCAAGCTGACTGACGGTTCTACATTCTTCAGCGCATCAAGCAACTGGGTAAACATCGACAACGAACTTGGTGTTGTGGGCAAGAATGGCAAGAAGATTGCATTTGGTGACCGAGGTGAAAACAACTCAATCTACACTTCAAAGCTCTACCCAATGTATAGCAATACAAGTCGTAATGTCACTACAAACAGCGTTGTTGATGCTCGTAATATCGTTTACTACAGTCTCATCAATGCAGAACAGACAAAGGCTTATGCTGATGCTCTCGTATCTCTTCGTAGTTCACTTCCAACAGGATGGAACGGTGTCATCGCTCCAGATGATAACACAGCATACATGCTTATCAGTAACTTCAAGGGTAATGCAACTGCAGAACTCAACAACCTTCTCTATCAGGGTAAGGCTCCTGTATTTGCTGTTGAGACAGCAATATCTGCCAGTGGTTCATCTGCAACATTTAATGTGAATCAGAACAACTCATACGCTCAGGAACTTAACTTCTTCATCAAGGGTAATAAGGTTACTGCTAAACTTCAGGAAGACGGTTCTGCTATTATCACATCTTCAGCAGACGAGTCAATCAATATTTCTGTTAAGGGTGCAAAGGCAGACGCAACAGTAAATGTAAAGAAAGGCACTACCTATAAGGCTTATCTTGACAACAATGGCAACATAGTATGCGAAAGCGATTATGTAGAAGAGGTAAAAGACTTGAACTGCACAGGAATGATCGTAAATCCTTCATTCGACGGAAATAGCAAGTATGGTTGGAGCGGAGAGCCTGCCACGAACTACGGTTGTGCAGAAAAGTTCAGTATAAACGCTAATGTAAGCCAGACAATAACAGGTCTCAAGCCAGGCAAGTACATCCTTACCTGTCAAGGATTCTATCGTGAAGGCCCATATGCAAATGCAGTCGGCAAGCACGACAATAATACAGAGGTTATCAACGCTTTCCTCTATGCAAATGAGAGTTCAATCCAACTCAAGAGTATCTTTGACGAAGCAAACAAAGTAGGAAATGTAGGTGTAAATATAGGCAACTACTACATTCCTGACAACATGGAACAGGCAGACATCTACTTCCGTCATGGACTCTACAATAACACACTTGAATGCTATGTGGGAGAAGATGGAAAACTCACTATCGGTATTAAGAAGGACAAGACAGTAGATAAAGACTGGGTAATCTTCGACAACTTCACACTCACATACCTCGGAACAATCACAGAAGAAAGAAACATCTCTAACTTCGGTTCCTTGACTTACGAATATGATGCTACCATCTCTGGAACATCAACAGTTTACGAGTTTAATGGCATTTACGAGGGATACGTCTATGGTACACCTGTTACCGAGATAGAGGCAGGCAAGCCATACATCGTAGGTCCGGGTTCACTCACTCTTACTTATAAGAACGGTGAGACACCAGCAACTTTAGGGATTGCATATAACGGTTTCCACGGTGTACTTGGTTCTACCTATGTTGCCAAGGGAAAAGACTACATGGTATTCTACAACGGTGAAGTACTTTACGCAAACGACAAAGGTACTAACGTGAAGTCTGGTAAGGCATATTTCGTAACTAACGAGATACCTGACGGTAAGACTGTCACACTTAATGCAAGACGTATAGCAAGATACCAGATTGATGAATCAACAGGAATCATCACTATGGAAGATGCTGATACAGAGGCAGAATGCTTTAATGTAGCAGGTCTGCGCGTAAACACTAAGAGCGCAGGTGTCATCATCAAGGGAGGAAAGAAGATTATTAACAAATAGCTATATAAAGATAAATGAAAAAGATTTATTCTGCTCCAAAGAGCGCAATAGAGAAGAAGGTACTCAGAGCAAGTATATTGGCTGGTTCAAGCTTAAATTTAGGACCAAACTTTGGTGGCGAGACAACAGGTACTAAAGTTGGTGAAGGTTCTATTCCTGAAGGCGAGGATGCCGGTTCAAGAACTCGCTCTACTACACTTGACTAATCCCCACCTCCATATGGTGAGATAACCAACAAATTACCCCCGAAAGCCAAATGACTTTCAGGGGCTTTTTTATTTGTCTTCATGTGCCATAGGCACGTTATTGTTACTTATCTTGCTAGTTTGTAGATGTTGACCATGTCTTCACGAGCAAGAACCTTCAAGCCGCCAATGGTCTGTGTACCATTTGTACTGCACTTGTCTGCCATTTCCTCAATCTCAGCATCAGTAATGTCACGTCCTATGAGATCATGGATATTAGTTGGCATACCTATACTCTTGAAGAATGCTTCCATAGCCTGAATACCCTTCTCTGCTGTTTCCTCTGCAGACATTGATGTTGGTTCTACACCCATCACATTAACAGCAAAACGAGCAAAACGACTCATGTTCTCTTCACGGCAATAGCGTGCCCAACTGCCCCATAATGCAGCAAGACCTGCGCCATGACTGACATCAAACATACCACTCAACTCATGTTCAAGACAATGTGTTGACCAGTCACCTGTTGTTCCACAACCTGTAAGGTCGTTATGAGCAAGACTTCCTGCCCACATTATCTGTGCACGACTATTGTAGTCCTCAGGGTTAGCAATAGCGATAGGACACTCCTTGATACATGTACGGAGAAGAGCCTCTGCTATGCTGTCTGTGATCTCCATATCATCATCTTTGCTGAAATAGCGCTCAAAAGTGTGCATCATCATGTCTGTCACACCACATGCTGTCTGCCATGCAGGGAGTGTGTATGTACGTTCTGGGTTCATGATGGCAAACTTACAACGGAACTCGTTACAGCAATAGTCCTTCTTGAGCCAGCCTTCCTCATTTGTAATAACAGAACCGTCACTCATCTCACTACCAGCAGCTGGGATTGTAAGTACACATCCTATTGGAAGGTACTTTGTTGCATGTGCCTTATGTAGGTAAAGGTCCCACACGTCACCCTCGAAGAAACGTCCAGAACTGATAGCTTTGCATGAGTCTATGACAGATCCACCTCCTACAGCAAGGAGAAAGTCGATATTCTCTTTCTTACAGATCTCTATTCCCTCACGGACCTTAGAAAGACGTGGGTTTGGAACTACACCACCAAGCTTGATATATTCCACACCTGCTTCTGTGAGATATTTCTCAACCTCTGCAAGCAAGCCTGACTTTTCGGCACTCTTGCCACCATAATGAAGGAGAACCTTCTTACCTCCATAGGCTTTTACAAGCTCTCCTACTTTCTTCTCAGAATCTTTTCCAAACACCACCTGGGTAGGTGCATAATAGCTAAAGTCTCTCATTGTGTAAAGTTTTGGTTATTGGTTAAATATAATAACATGTTACTTTTGTTTCGTAAGTTTCACAACTATTTCCTTCTGGATTATAACAAGTTATGAATCAAAAACAGATATGCTGATAGTTCAAAGGAACTACCAGCATACAAATATATGAATTTTTGTTTTCTCTACGCTTCTTTTGTAAAGAAACTTTTGAAATTTGAGGCAATATCTTCACCCCAACATAAGCAACTTCACGACCTAAAACATTATTCTGCTAATCCTCGATTACGGAGGAGGGCATCAATCTTTGGTTCGCTACCACGGAAATTCTTGTACATTGTCATTCCATCGTCTATACCTCCAGGAGTGAGAACATACTTGCGGAACTTCTCTGCCATCTCAGGATTGAATATATCACCAGTTTCCTTGAATGCTTCGAAACCGTCGGCATCAAGTACCTCAGCCCATATATAACTGTAATAGCCTGCAGTATAGCCACCACCCATAGTATGACTGAAGTTGGTGATACGGTAACGTGGTTGTATCTGTCTTGGAATGCCACGCTGTGCAAGCATCTTTTCCTCAAACTGGATAGCATCAAAGTTTTCTGGAACCTCTGTAAGCACATGAAGATCCATATCCACATATGAGGCAGCGAGATACTCTACTGTGGCAAATCCTTGTCCATACTTGCTGCTCTCCTCTATCTTCTTTACAAGACTCTCTGGTATAGTCTCTCCTGTCTTGTAGTGCTTTGCATAGACAGCAAGTACCTCTGGTTCAAATGCCCAATGCTCATTTATCTGTGAAGGTAGTTCTACGAAATCACGCTCTACCCCACCCACTCCAGAGTAGTGAACATCACGCATGAAGGAATGAATGGCATGACCAAACTCATGGAACATTGTTGTAACATTATCTATTGACTGCAATGCTGGCATATCAGATGATGCCGGTGTCATGCTACACACATTGACTACGATAGGCTCTACCCTCTTGCCATTCTCATAGCTCTGGCTACGGAAGGATGTACACCATGCTCCAGCACGCTTGCCATCACGAGGATAATAGTCACTATAGAATACAGCAAGGAGCTTTTCGTCCTTATCTCTTACTTCCCATGCCTGAGCAGTATGCTCGTATGAAGGAACTTCCTCTGTTACTTCCTTGAAGGTAAGTCCATAAAGTTTGTTGGCAACATAGAATATACCTTTTAATACATTATTTATCTCAAGGTATTCAGATGCCTCATTCTCGTCAAAGTTAAACTTAGACTGACGTGCTCGTTCTGAATAGTAACGATAGTCCCATCCTTCCGGTTCGCAAGTCAATCCGTCCTTCTTCATTTCCTCACGTATGTCGGCAAGTTCATCATTTGCGGCTTTTACGGCAGGAGTCCATATCTGATCAAGGAGTGCATATACTGCTTCTGGTGTCTTTGCCATACGTGTATCAAGGATCTGCGAAGCACAGTTCTTGAATCCCATCAGTTTTGCACGTTCAAGACGAAGTTCCACAAGTTGGCGACATATATCCCTATTATCGTACTTGCCTCCCTTATTGCCTCGGTTACAGTACGCCTCATAGACCTCCTTACGGAGTTCCCTGTTTGAGCAATACTGAAGGACAGGGTTACATGATGCTCGCTGCATATTGAACATCCACTTGCCTTCCTTACCGTTGTCCTTTGCCATCTGTGCTGCACGGTCGATATTTGCCTGAGATAAACCGGCAAGGGCTTCTATCTTGTCGACCTCGACAAAGGTGTTATTCGTTTCATAAAGGAGGTTCTGGCTGAACTCCAACTGAAGACTGTCAATCTTCATGTTTAAGTTGCTAAGCTTTACCTTATCCTCATCAGAAAGATTTGCGCCACTTCTCTCAAAGTTCTTATACACCTTTTCAACAAGCTTCTTCTGCTCGTGTGTCAATTCGGAGGTAGAAAGATCATCATACACCTTCTTCACACGTGCAAAGAGCTCTGGATTCATGTAAATGGCATCCTCATGTGCAGACAGGACTGGTGACAGTTCCTTGGAAAGAGAACGCGTGGAATCTGTGGAGTTACTGCTACTTAGCGGGAAGAATGTCATCTCTGCACGACGAAGCATCTCATCGCTATTATCAAGCGCCGCTATGGTATTCTCAAATGTGGCAGATTCTGGATTTGAAGCTATTTCCTGAATCTTCTTCTGTTGCTGACGCACACCCTCAAGAATGGCTTTACGATAATCGTCTGTGGTAATGTCCTCAAAAGATTCAACGCCATACTTATTAGTATTGGTTGTCATCAACCTGTTCTCCCTTACTACTTGTTCAGTGGAATTAACTACTGCTTGTGATGCACATCCCACAAGAACTGCAGATATCAAAGATGTTGTATAAATATACTTATTCTTCATCATCTATGATTAATTATTTTAGTTACTCCTCAACCTCTGTCTGGAAATGGTTATCAATAAACTCAAGAATAGCCTCATAAACAAGCGAATCAAAAGTAACTCCCTTAACTCCCCTATCCTTTCTCGCATCTTTTATCGCGAGAATCTTCTTCTCGACATCACGAGTCACCTTAATGTTCTTATAAATATCACGACTCTTGTTGTCACGGATACTTGAAGTAATCTCTACTTGGGTATGCTTTACTTCCGCATCCTTTGCCATAGTGATATTTTGTTTTGTAGTCTCCAATTCTGCAATAGCAGCAGGAACTGCAACTTTTCTAGCCATATACTTAATGTTTTATATAAAAAAGATTGTTTTAAGTCCAACTAATTAAAGATGTATAAATAGTAATACATAAGTAAGTAAGCAAAATGTATTAGTAGTATAATGAATATTATATTATAAACTAACATAAATTGACACCTTACAAATATGCGAACAGAACCTTAATCGGCATTCATACAAGTATACATTTCTATAAAACAAGAAATAAAGATTTCTAGGCATTTATAAATACACAATTATATACATTCACATATAAAGCAGACTTAAACAACTGTATTATTAATACTTACAAATTACCCAAAAGCAGTACATACGAGATATCCAACTCGTTATTTCCACTTTGAATTTGGTTTTATACCACCTATTTCACGAGCTAACTGCATATAATCCTCAGCACCAGCACATGATAAATCGTGTTCAAAAATAGTACAACGATAACCAGGAGCTTCACTTACCTTAGTATTCTCACGTATTTTTGTGTTGAGAATCTGTGATGGGAACTTAGACTGTAGAGCATTATATACATCTTTAGCAATACGTAAGTTCTGATTATAACGAGTCAACAAGAAACCGAGAATCTGAAGATTTGGATTAAGGAACTCATCACTTTTCACTTCTGTAATCTTTTCAGTAATCTGGTTGAGACCATCAAGTGACATGAACTTAGAGTCAATAGGAATAAGAACACAATCAGACGCAACCATAGCATTCATAGTCATCACACCACGGTTAGGTGGACAGTCGATGATAATATAATCATATTCTTCCTTGACTGGCTTAATCATTCTTTCAAGGATATGCTCCTTACTTGATCTTCCAACAAGAAGTTCATCAATATCACCCATTCTCTTATCGCTTGCAACAAAATCAAGTCCCTGACTATGTTCAAAAATAATCATAGGAGCAAGATTCTTGTCTTTCATTGACTCATAAATAGTATCTGCAGGTTCAACTTCTTTCTCAGAATCGAGAATTATAGTTGCACTACATTGACTATCAAGATCAACAACAAGACATTTCTTTCCATATCCTCTCAAAGCATCGGCGAGGTTTACTGCTGTAGTAGTCTTTCCTACACCACCTTTGAAATTAAGGATTGCTATTGTTTTTGCCATACTAAATACAAAAATACATTTATAGATTTCTACTCGATTGGATTTTTAGATTTCTAAATCGTTGCAAATATAGAAAGAGATATTTACATAATCAAAGAAATCTAAAAGAATATTAGTATACATGTAAATATTTCTAACAAAAGATAAATATAAAGCATGGATTAATAAAATACCGAAACGTAAATAAAATAAAATAAACACAAGATTATCAAATCAGCGAAAATATCATTTAATTCAGAAAAACTGTTCACATAACAAAAAAAAAACATAATTATCTATAAAATCGAACAATAACGAAGAAAAGACCTAAACACAAAAGAATTTCAAAAAAGAGGACAAGAACGAACAAACAAACTAAATTATTGAAATTCATCAAAATATAACATTATAAAAATAGAGATTTGCTAACAATTACAAATAAATACAAAAGAAGGGCACATTACAAAATTACACAAACAAGAGAAAATACCATACTAAAATATTGACTATCATATAATTATTAATAAAAGCTTAATTTTTAGAATTTCTAATAGATTTTGAACCTAATAGAGAAAAGACGCAGAATTAAGAAAATTGAGAAATAAACTTTACAAAAAATAAATATTTCCAT
>JAZUHP010000105.1:0-85775 GCA_045641785.1 Bacteroidaceae bacterium | reverse complement strand
CCAAGTATACTTGAATTTGCAACCTCGCTACCAGGGTGAAAACCATCTTGAACAGTTTTCAACATACCTGTCCTACCCATCTTTGCCAATTTATCCATGTATGGAGTGTTGGCATATTGAAGTAAAGTCTTGTTTCCGAGTGATTCTACAGGCCAGTCGGCCATTCCATCACCGAGTATTATTATATGTTTCACTTTTATCTTTTAACTCATTAGATGTTTGCTATGCTCATTATATCAGCAAATACTCCAGCGGCAGTTACACTTGCTCCGGCACCGTAGCCCTGAATAAGCATAGGGTACTGGTTGTAACGCTCTGTAGTGATGAGAATGATATTGTTGCTTCCCTCAAGGTCATAGAAAGGATGACGCTCATCTACTTTCTGAAGACTTACACTTCCTTTGCCATTCTCAAGCTTAGCAACAAAACGCCAACGCTGGTGAGCAGCTTCAACCTGCTTACGCTCAGCCTCGAAATCTGCGTCAAGACTTGGAAGGTTCTTCCAGAAGTCCTCAAGTGAACCGTCAAAGAATGACTGTGGAATGAATAGTTCCTTTGTCACATCTTCCTGACTAAGCTTGTATCCTGCCTCGCGAGAGAGAATGACAAGTTTACGAATCACGTCTTTACCACTGAGGTCAATACGTGGGTCTGGTTCTGCGTATCCTTCTTCCTTTGCAAGACGTACAGTCTCTGAGAATGGAACCTTCTCTGATATAGTGTTGAAGATGAAGTTAAGTGTACCTGAGAGTACAGCCTCAAGCTTCAGTATCTTGTCACCTGAATTGCAAAGGTCATTGATAGTATTGATAATAGGTAGACCAGCTCCTACGTTTGTCTCGAAGAGATATTTTACGCCACGCTTACGTGCTGTTGCCTTGAGGCGAGCATAATTGTCATAGTCACCTGATGCAGCAACCTTATTAGCAGCAACAACAGAAATGTTGTGACTGAGGAAGTCATGATAGAGGTTTGGTACGTCAGCGCTTGCTGTACAGTCAACGAAAACGCTGTTGAAGATGTTCATACCAATGATCTCTGTCTTGAGTCTTGTGAGGTCACTTGCTTCTGCTGCCTTGAGTGAACTGCGAAGCTTGCTTACAGAGAAGTTGCCAACCTCATTGAACTGTGTAAGGTCTATGCCATTGCGGTCAAAGATTGCATTATGACCACTTGCAATACCTACAACATTAATCTTGAGGTTACGTTCCTTCATGAGTTTCTGCTGCTGTCCAGCTATCTGTTCAAGAAGACTACCTCCTACAGTACCTATTCCACAAAGGAATACATTCAGAACCTGGTACTCTGACAAAAAGAATGAGTCGTGGATAACATTAAGACTCTTACGGAGTGACTTACTCTCAACGACGAAAGAGATATTTGTTTCACTTGCACCCTGAGCACAAGCAATAACGCTGATACCATTACGGCCAAGTGTACCAAAGAGTTTTCCTGCAATACCTGGAGTGTGCTTCATGTTTTCACCAACGATAGCAACAGTTGCAAGGTCACGTTCAAGCTTCATCTTGAACATTGCGCCAAGTTCAATCTCTTTTGCGAACTCGTTGTTAAGAACCTCACATGCGGCATCAGCATCTTCATTACGAACACCGATTGATGTTGAGTTCTCTGAAGAAGCCTGACTCACGAGGAACACGCTGATGCCATTGGCAGCAAGGGCAGAGAAGATACGCTGGTTCACACCGATGACACCAACCATAGAAAGACCGCTTACTGTGATGAGGCTTGTGTTGTTGATGCTTGATATACCCTTGATGGCACGAGCAGACTTGTCACAGTCTGCTGTTATGATTGTACCCTTATCCTCTGGACGGAATGTGTTCTTGATAAGGATAGGGATGTTCTTGATACATACAGGATAGATTGTTGGAGGGTATACAACCTTTGCACCAAAGTTACAAAGTTCTGTTGCCTCAACGTAAGATAGCTGGTCGATAGGATAGGCTGTGTTGATGACACGTGGGTCAGCAGTCATGAATCCGCTCACATCTGTCCAGATCTCAAGTGACTTGGCGTCAAGTGTTGCAGCAATGATAGCTGCTGTATAGTCGGAACCACCACGACCAAGATTTGTTATTTCTCCTGTGTTTACATCTGTTGAGATAAATCCACCGGCAAGACAAACCTTATGGTCAGCCTTTCCACTTACAAAGTCTGCAAAGGCCTGCTTGATAAGTGGAGCAGATGTACTATTGCTATAGAAGTTTTTGCCTTGTCTCTTCTTTGTCTTGATGAATTCAAGCGAGTTGTACCACTTGGCATCCTTGATGAGTGCGGCAACGATATTGCTTGAAATGCGCTCTCCATAAGAAACGATAGCGGCACTTGTCTTTTCGCTAAGGTCGCCAATGAGGTATACTCCCTGATAGATACCCTTGAGCTGTTCGAGAAGTTCGTCAACAGTAGCAAGAAGTTTAGACTTCTTGTCAGCATCGGTGATGATAGATTCAATCATGTTGTGATGGCGCTCTACCATCTCGTTATATGAAGTGAGGTATGCGGTGTCGCCGGTGACAGCAAGTTTAGAGGTTCCGATAAGTTTGTCGGTTATACCACCAAGAGCTGACACGACTACAACTACAGGCTCGTCGCATGCCTCTACGATTTTCTTTAAGTTAAGAATGCTTTCTACGGAACCTACGGATGTTCCGCCAAATTTCAGTACTTTCATTTGTTGTTTTTAACTGTATTTGAATTTAGCTGCAAAAATACTCCTTTTTGGTGAATTGACAAAGTGTTTCGTGCTAAATGACCTAATATACTTATAATTTAAAATGAAACAACTATGTTGTGGTGCTATTCTGTAAGCAAATGACCGATTTTTTGGTTTTCGCAGAAGTAAGCAATTTCTTTGTTTTCAAAACTTTTTGTTACTTATGGAGTGAAAAAGTTCTAAAATATGTTTGTTGTTTCGTTGAAATACTGTACTTTTGCAAACGAAATTTTCACAAACACTGACAAATGGAATCATTAAAGCATGAATGCGGAATAGCAATGATCAGATTGCTAAAACCGCTAAGTTATTATGAGGAAAAGTATGGTGACAAGCACTACGCTCTTGGCAAGCTTTACCTGATGATGGAAAAGCAACATAATAGAGGTCAAGAGGGTGCTGGTATCGCCAGCGTCAAACTCCACCAACCATCAGGACATGAGTACATGTATCGAGAGAAGGCTGAGGGCAAAGATGCCATCACTAAGGTCTTCGACTCCGTTTATCAGCAATTATCGTCTATTGACGAGGATGACCCATCTGCAGGTCCCGCCTTCCTTGGCGAACTGTACATGGGTCATCTTCGTTACTCAACTACAGGAAAGGGGGGACTTAAGTATGTTCACCCGTTCTTGAGACGAAATAACTGGCGTGCAAAGAACTTGTGTCTGTGTGGTAACTTCAATATGACTAATATTGATGAGGTATTTGCTTTCCTCACAGAACAGGGACAGAGTCCTCGTATCTACAGCGATTCATACATTATGCTTGAACTGATGGGACATCGTCTTGACCGTGAGGTTGAGCGTCTCTATGTTGAGGCAAAGGAAAAAGGATTGGTTTCTAAGGATATCACCGATTACATCGATTCAAATGTGGACATGAGTAATGTGTTGAAGACAACCATGCCTCATTTCGATGGCGGCTATGTGATGTGTGGCATGACGGGAAGCGGCGAGATGTTCTCTATGCGCGACCCTTCAGGTATACGTCCTGCCTTTTACTATGCAGATGATGAGATCGTTGCAATAGCAAGTGAGCGACCTGTACTTCAAACAACATTTGACCTCAATCTTGAAGATGTTAAGGAACTCCAGAGAGGACAGGCAATCATTATCAACCGTGCTGGTGAGATGAAGATCGAGCAGATTCTTCCTGCCAATACTAACAGCGCATGTTCTTTTGAACGTATCTATTTCAGTCGTGGCAATGACTACGATATTCATAAGGAACGTAAGGGGCTTGGATATCAGTTACGCGACCAGATACTCAAGGCGATTGATGGGGATATAGAACATTCGGTATTCTCTTATATTCCTAATACTGCAGAGGTTGCATATTACGGAATGCTTGATGGAATGAGAAGTATAGCACCAGTTATTCGTACAGAGAAGGTGGTTTGGAAAGATATCAAGCTACGTACGTTCATCACAGAGGGAAGTACACGAAATGACCTTGCTGCACATGTCTATGACATCACGTTCGGTTCTGTCACACCTTATGTGGACAATCTTGTTATCATTGATGACAGTATTGTTCGTGGAACAACTCTTCGTGAAAGTATCATAAAGATACTTGACCGTCTTCACCCAAAGAAGATTGTCATTGTAAGTTCTGCTCCACAGATTCGCTATCCTGACTATTATGGAATAGACATGAGCAGGATAAGTGAGTTCATTGCTTTCCAGGCATGTATCGCATTGCTCAAGGAACGTAACATGACATCAATCATTGATGAGGCTTACAATGGTTGCCTTACAGGTAAACCTGAAGCGTTCCGTGCAATATACGAACCATTCACAGCAGATGAACTGAATAATAAGATGGTAGAGCTTCTTCGTCCTGAGGGTGTGTCAACACCTATTGAACTTGTGTTCCAGAAAATTGAGGGACTTCACACTACTATTCCAAATCATCCAGGTGACTGGTACTTTACAGGTCACTATCCAACACCAGGTGGTGCAAGACTTGCAGCAAAGAGTTTTGTAAACTGGTACGAGAATGATTATTCCAAATAAAAAATAGAAGCACTAAATATATAATAAATGACTCGTTATATTTTTGTTACTGGTGGAGTTGTTTCTTCATTAGGTAAAGGTATTATTTCTTCAAGTATAGGTAAATTGCTTCAGGCAAGGGGTTACAGTATCACAATTCAGAAGTTTGACCCTTATATAAATATCGACCCAGGTACTCTCAATCCTTACGAGCATGGAGAGTGCTATGTGACTGTAGATGGAATGGAAACAGACCTCGATCTTGGTCACTACGAGCGTTTCACAGGTATTCGTACCACTCGTAATAACTCCATGACAACAGGTCGTATCTACCAGACTGTCATAGAGAAGGAACGTCGAGGTGACTATCTTGGCAAGACCATTCAGGTCGTTCCTCATATCACCGACCAGATCAAGGCAAACATCAGGTCTTTTGAAGGTGCGTTCGACTTTGTCATTACAGAGATTGGTGGTACTATTGGTGATATAGAGTCAGCTCCATTCCTTGAGGCTATTCGTCAGTTGAGATGGGAATTAGGTAAGAATGCGATTAGTGTGCATCTTACTTATGTTCCATACCTGAAGGCTGCTGATGAGCTTAAGACAAAACCTACACAGCATTCTGTTAAGGAGATGCAAGGAATGGGTATTCAGCCTGATGTACTTGTGCTCCGTACTGAGAAACACCTCTCTGATGGCATGCGTCAGAAGGTAGCGTCATTCTGTAATGTGGACCTTGAGTGCGTTGTACAGAGTGAGGATATGCCAAGTATCTATGAGGTACCTGTAAGTATGCAGAAGCAGGGACTTGATTCAGCTATCCTCCGTAAGTTCGGCATACCAGTAGGTGAGACACCAGCCATGCTTCCTTGGAACAGATTCCTTAATCTTCAGCGTTCTGCTGAACGTGAGGTTCGTATTGGTCTTGTTGGTAAGTATGACCTTCAGGATGCATATAAGAGTATTCGTGAAAGTCTTAACCTCGCAGGTATATACAACGGTGTGAAGGTTAAAATGGACTTCATCAACAGTGAGGAGATTACTGAGGATAATGTTGCCGAGAAACTTTCTGGTGTTAAGGGAATACTCGTATGTCCTGGATTTGGTCAGAGAGGTATAGAGGGTAAGATTATTGCTGCACACTATACTCGTGAACATGACATTCCAACCTTCGGTATCTGTCTTGGAATGCAGATGATGGTCATTGAGTTTGCTCGTAATGTTCTTGGTTACAATGATGCCAATTCCCGTGAGATGGATGAGGTTACAAAGCATAATGTCATTGATATTATGGAAGAGCAGAAGTCTATCACTAACATGGGTGGTACAATGCGTCTTGGAGCATATGGCTGTACTCTTCGCGAAGGAAGTAGGGTAGCGGAAATATATGGTGAGGCAGAGATTAGTGAACGTCATCGCCACAGATATGAGTTTAACAATACATTCTTCAACGAGTATGAGGATAATGGAATGAAGTGTGTTGGTCGCAATCCTGATAGTGATCTTGTTGAGATTGTTGAGATACCAGAGAAGAAGTGGTACATCGGAACACAGTTCCATCCTGAATATTCAAGTACAGTCTTGAAGCCACATCCATTGTTCATGGACTTTGTTAAGGTATGTTCTGAAGATTGATGTTTACTCGACTTTAGCTTTTGGCTAAGTCGATAGGTTATAAGGTTTTGAGGTACGATACTATGTTAATGGAAAAGTTCCTGCGAACATTCGTTTGAACTTTAGAATCTCACAACCTATTATTTTTAGCAAATGCTAAAGCTGTGTCATACCAGTTTTTTATCACTAAGTTGTCCTGATTCACTGCTTCGGTAGTAGTCAGGACAATTTTGTTTTCAAAGTTCTTAAGGTTCTTCTTCAATTAGGTTGAAAAGAACGAAAATTAAGAAAATTAAAGAAAATTTTGGTTTCCCTTGGCCTATGGATGTGACTGATAGCAAATAATCCTGCAAATTTTTTGAGTAATTTTCTGAGTAATTTGCTTTCAGTTAAAAACAAATTTTCTATGATGCCCATTTTGTCGTGCTTGTTTTTGCCGCAAGCGGCCAGTTGGAAAAACCTTAAAGAACTAGCGCAGCGATCTCACTGACCGAAGGGAAGTAAACAGAACAAAAACAAGAAAAAACAATCCAACTTATTGTGTATTATTACAAACACATGTAAAACGTTTTTTTATGTTTTACCTCCCTACGGTCGATGAGATCGCTTCGTTAAGTTCTTTGGTTTTGCGAAGCTTTGGTTTTTTTTACATGGCCGCTTGCGGCACAAAATACAGGACAAGCAACTGGACACCATATTAATTTTCTACATTTTCATTCTTTCTTTTCAACCAAATTGAAGAAGAGCCGGTTTAATTACAGGCCGCTTGCGGCAAATTCATATTGGTTCTTATAGAATCATAGTGCATACTCTTCCATATTTTCGCATCCAATCATAATGCTCTTCATAGTTTTGTCTGCTATTACAAACCCATAACATACGTGTGTGAAAATTAGAAGGAAGCACGGGGTGATCTGCATAACCATCTGTGAAGATTATCAAACCGTCATAGCATTTCTTCTCTGCAACAAGGTTAATGACCGGTTGAAAGTTTGTTCCTCCACGTCCCTTTATAATAATATCTCTTGACGCTTTTTTTATAGGTTCAATAGCTCCTACATTGCTATCAAACTGTACTACGTCAATGTTCTCAACACCATATCGGAAGAAGCGGTTGATGACACTATAGAAATGACGTAGTGTGTCGCTTGATATGGAACCGCTTACATCTACTGCGACAATGATGTTTGTACGAAACTTATACACGCTTCCCATGTTCTGGAACTCTGTGCGTCGGTTTGGTCGCATCCTTGTCAAGTTGCGCTTTGATGATAACACCGAAGCACAGAAACCTGCCAATATCTTTCTATAGTCAACATGTGCCTTGGTATTGGCAATGATACGTTCAACAAGATCTCCTGGAACAGAACCCCATTGGCGAATGTTTTCTACTGTCTCATTTATCTGTACCTGCATCAGTTCGTCTTCTTCCCACAACTCCGACATGCTTGCGAATATGTTCTGGGAAGAAGAACTTTCATCTGTTGATGAGGTTTCATTGCCGTCAGATTGCTTTTCGTCTTTCGAATCATTGTTCTGGGAATCATCATCTCCTGCAGAATTACTATCATCGTTTTGCTTATCGTCGGTGTTACCAGAGTCATTGTCACCATCTTGGTCAGCATCATCCTCGTTGTTTTGCAACATCTTCTGGATATTTATGGCATACCATTCGTATGTCTGCATTTTTGGTAATGAAAACATTGCAGGATTGATGAAGTTGGTTCCTTTCCATGAATAGTAGGATGTAAGTACACATTCACTTCCCATGCCACATGCCACATCCGAACAGTCAGAAGGTTTACGTTCATAAGGATGCTTCAATAGTATTCGGATTGCTTCTGCTTTCAAATACTCCTCCACAGTATTTTCTGCCATGTCTTGTAACAGACGAGGGTTGTATTCTATGTGCCCTTTTCCAGAACGCATGGCGCACGACATGTTTGAGTTCTCTAACATGCCGTGTGTACAATAAATGGCAAAGAGTGCGGGTTCCGAGAGAAACCAGCGTTCTGCTATTGATTGAAAAATCTTATCAAACTCCATGAATATGTAAGTAATTAGGGTGTCCAGTTGTTTAATCATCACTAGATAGAAGATATAAAATCCATTATCTTGCTATAAACATCAGTTGCCTCAGTCATCACAAACATTATTGCGTTTGGATAGGTTGAACTCTCAAATACAGAACTGAAATGTGCCATTGCTTCACGTTTCTCTTCTTCCAGTAACAGATCAACATAATCTATCAGGGCATTCTTTGCTGCTGTCTTCTCCTTTGCCTTCAACTTCTGTGTCTCCAGGAATCGGAATATGGAGTCGTTGACAGATGAGAGCTGATGAATCTGGTATGTTAGTAGTTGTTCCCTACACTTGTCAAAATGTAGAAGAACGTCTTTACCTGTCAATATATTTGTGTTTGCAGCAAAAGCGACAAACTTACTTGCTGCCTGTGCACCAACTATTCCTGCCAGCAGTTTATGATGCAACTTTGTAAGGTCGGACACGTTCTTTATACAGTCAGATACCTTATGCCATGCACGTCTGTCTGGCGACTTGTCAAGTCCTGAGTCGAGCTGGTTAGCAGACTTCTCGTCACCGTCAAGGAAGAATGGGGAATCTTGGATAAAGTCCAGCACACGTTTGTCGAGTCCTGCCTGCGCACCCCAAAGTAACCATTCCTCGGCAGTTGGCTTGAAGTTGTAGACATTAAAACGTGATACAAGGGCAGGGTCCAGTTCCGTCAACTGGTATTCCTCTCCGTCATTAACTGCCGAAATGATACGACTACCCTCTGGTAATGGACGTCCCGCCAATTTACGGTTGAGGGCAAGATCCATGATTGTCTGTAGTACCTCAGGACGTGCACGGTTCAACTCGTCGAGGAAGAGGACGATAGGGGTACCGTCTATAGGAAACCAGTAGGGTGGCATGAAGTCTGTCTTCCCTGTCTTCTCATTTTTTACAGGCAAGCCGATGAGGTCTCCTGGGTCACTCATCTGACCCAGAAACAAGGAGATGACCTGCATTCCCTTTTCG
The DNA here is from genome assembly GCA_045641785.1 of Bacteroidaceae bacterium. Classification (GTDB taxonomy): domain Bacteria; phylum Bacteroidota; class Bacteroidia; order Bacteroidales; family Bacteroidaceae; genus Minthosoma. The sequence continues at coordinate 76,391 of JAZUHP010000105.1, read as the reverse complement.
GAGAAATACTGTGTGAGAATCTGTGATTTACCTATACCATGACGCCCTACGAGCATCACATTCTGTGATGAAGGTGTTGAGTCAAGAATTGACTTTAGTTCTGTTGTGTTTATATTTATTGCCATAACATAATTACTTACTTAAGTTTCTTTCTGCGAAAGCGCAAGCGATAACCCACCTTGGTGTGAAGGAGTTAACATGAGTTAATTATCAAGATGTAAACGGAAGTTGACACACGACACTACATTGGTAGACGGAGTATTCCACGAACAATCATTTGTCTTTTTAACTCCTCTTTAACTTCTTTTTAACTCCATTTTAACTCCCTTAGTTACTTATTCCATGTGATTGTATTATCCAGTTTCTTTATCTTTATTGTCATGTCAGTCTCGTCAAGCATCTTCTTTATTGACAAGACTGAGTTGATGACATTATCTATCTGCGATATGAAGTTCTTGTGTGACAGGTACATCTCAACCATTATGTTGTGCCCGATATTAAAGAAAACCTTTACTCGCAATTTCTGTTTTACAGTAGAATATGAAATGTCAGTACCCTCCATTTTCGATTTCAGAAGGACCTCTATGGTGTTTTCACTCATGCTCTTCTTCTTAGCCTTCTTTTGTGCTTCGAGAACAGCTTGATTCCATAGTTCTTCTTTCCATGAAGGTATAAGTTCATCTATTTTGTGTAGGACTGCAACAATTTCTTCTGTGTCTATATGAAAACAATATACAGATTTGTAAATACCCTCCACATGTAAGCGAAATCCTTCTGTTGTGGCACCTTTTGCATCGCTCGAAGCTTTACTAAACAACAGAACATAGTTCTGGAACTTTACCCTGAATATGTTTGAGTAAGAAGAGTACCTCCTGCTTACAGTTGGGAAGATGATGTTAGATCTGCTTATACCTGAATTTGTTAGTGCCAGTATGAAATCATCTAATGTATAAGTTCTGTCTGTTGTCTCAAACTTATATTTATTCAGGGCTTCAAACACCATTGTGCTCAGCCATTCTTGGTATATGGAATTAAGAATAGACTGGTCACGTGAAATGGCTCCAACCATTTTGTTCATTAGTGCACGACCAATCTTTGGTTTTATATCATCTTTCTTCATACGTTGTATTTCCCCTTTATGCGAATAGGTTGACCTATTGTCTCCATTAGATCGTTGAGTTGGTGTACCATATCCACTACATGCTTTATCTTGGACATGAAATCCTTATAAGGTAACCGAATCTTGGTTTCAAGTCCATGGTTAAGATAAAGTGTAAGGAACGCTTGTTGCTTATACAGATCCAACTTGTACTCTATACCAGTACCCTCCATTGTGGTCTTTACAATGTTTGATACTGTGTTCTGGTTTATCTCAAGAATATTCTCTTTCTTGCGTATTTCCTTAACATAATTCATGCCTTGCTCCACTAACTTCGGCATTTCGAAATCAAGTTTGACAAGTGCATTCATCAATCCCATAAGTGTATATTTGTTGGATCGCGCCCATATTCTTGTCCTGTAGCCAGCCAAGGTTATATGAATATCGTTTCTTACACCTTCGAGCATGAAATCATAGTTAGTCATTCTTATCACCTCATGTTGATCTCCATAATAGGCGAATCTCACATAATGCCTTGCAAGCGCTTCGTCCTCTGTCACACGTTCCGCCCCCTGAGCGATAAGGGCTTCAGCCAGATCGTGCAAGGTGAATTCGTCATACTCCTCTGTTTGGGCATTCTCAATCAAATCTCTCGCCTCGAACACTATCCACCTGATAACCTCAGGATCCGTATTATGGTCTAATCGTGCTTGCATAAATATATTGATGATGTTTCTGTTCTGTTTGTTGCGTATTTTTTTTACAAAAGTAAGTACAATTTCGATAACTCGCAACTGTAACAGTCCATTTTCTCGATTCTCCACAAAAAGAGTGGGGTGGTTCCATTGTAAGAACCACCCCATACTTTATAAAACCAGTAATGTATAATTACCATATACTACCAAATCCTTTGTTGCGGAATGTGACGGTGCCACTATATCCGTCTTCCCTTGTGTTTGGGTTAGGACGTGTAGGCGCCTGAACACGGTCACCGTTGTCACCATAGTTGTCATTATCGTCACCATCACCATTCCAGGAACCTTCCAGGATTACTGTCTCAATAGCAAACATTTCAATTGAAACGAATGGAGATATATATTTTTTCTTCATAATCTATAATTAAAATGTTTTAACTATTTATTTAACAAAGATCTTTTTAATCTGTCCATTAGACATCTTGACGATATTGATACCCTTTGATATACCCTGTTTTTGTATACCGTTTGTGTTGTATACCTCGTCAACCTCAATGTAAGTGTCTGACTCGTTACTGTCTATTCCATTTGTCTCTTCCAATTCGGAAAGTTCAAACTCGGTACGTGATCTAACTTGTGATGGTGCCTGAGTCACGTCAATGTATGTACGGAAAGCATCACAGTAGAAATAATCCTTACCTCTAACGAACTTGTCGTTCTTGAAATAGTAGTAATTGTTTGCCCATTTACCTACCATATTTGGATCATCTGTTTTGTAGTTCTTGTTACCAATGACTGTGTCATAGATATATGATCCAATAAGTTTGAGTTTGCCGTCAGTTGACAATACCGAAGGTATTTCTGTAGTTGTTACTACGTCAATGCCCTCAACAGATACCTCATTGATCTCAATTGTCGTAGCCTCAGGATTCTTCTTTCTCATTAGAGCTGGAACGCCAGCCTCATTGTCACTTATGCGTTCTATATAGAATCGTCCATTACCATCACCCTCGACAAGTCTATAAACCTGCACATCACTATTAGTGTGAAGTCTGTAAGGAAGTACGAGCGATGCATACGACCATGATGTTGTCACACCATTTGATGTAGATGTCAGTTTTCGGCTATAGTATATCTTATGAGCCTTGAATTGCTTATAGATATTGAGCGTTACAAGGTCAGTAACATAGAACTCCGTACAGTCACCATCCTTTATGACATTCTTGTCTTCACCGTTGATTGTGACATCAGCACCTGCTGGAACATACACAAGAACATTGTCAGGTGTAGTGAGAGTGATGTCGATAGGATCAAGGATTTTTGCGTCCTCCATATCGATTGTAACACCCTTACCTTCTGTAGTGATGATGTCTTTAATCTCATCCTCCTCTGTATCACGCCATGTACCTGTGAAGTTGATTGTCTTCTGGTTGTTGCTCTCTGTCACAGTATGGTCACGATAAGTGTCGTAATAGCGGAGTTTGAAATTGTCAAATGCAACACTTGTTACATTGTTTGTTCCTTCAATCTCGAAACCTATTCTTACATCCTCACCCTCCGCTACATCTATTATAGGAGTAACGACTGTTGAAGTGGTTGCTGTTAAACCACTCACATCTGCACGAACTTCGTTCAAGGCGTTGCTGCTGATGTAAAGTTTCAATCCGTTGACTGCACCTCCAGTTGTTGTAGCGTTGACATCAAGGGCAAGTGCATATTTACCAGGTGCAAGACCTGTAATCTGCTTTGACATACTTGCAGGATTACCAGTAGCACTCTTGTAACTGTAACCACCAAGAATCATCTTCTGTTTTCCGCCAATGTTCTCAAATAGAGGTTTGTTATCATGGCGTTCATAACCTGAACCTGTCCATCCCCCTTCTGCTAAGGTTGTTGACTGGCATTCTGCATCTATAACATCATAGCTTACATCCATTGGATTGTCAGGTGTAGCATGGAGAACTTTGTTTATTACAAGTTCTTTTAAGGCTATTGCCGCATTTGTTATTTCACCAGGCAATGCCATTGGATTATTATATGTCCTATTGAATTCTGTCATATCGACACCATTGCGGATTGCAGAGCGAATGATAGGCCATACACTCATTCGTGCATCGTGAGCCTTTGCAACTGGTACCTTATATGTATTGTATTCTTCTCGTGAACACTTCATCCAGTGGATACCTCTTGGTTCTGCATCGTCAGCAGATATCAATGGGAGAAGAGGACTATAATTGCTTTCACCGCTCCAACCCACATAAGTACCACCGTAAGTAGCTGAACCAAATGTGGCATTGTTTGGATCCATACTGATGGTATAAATGTTATAGTCATAACCATTACCTGCAGGCAAGAATACGAACTCATTGTCCTTGTCTTCTCGTGTAATATATGAATGAATGCCTACTGTTGTATTTGAAACATTCATATACTTGTTGAGCGAAGTGTTTAGTTTGTACTTCTCGTCATCAGCTACGACATTCCACTGTATTGCATTGTTACCTATAGTTGTAGGTGCCAGTTTGTTTTCCAATACCAAATATACAGGTTCTGCAGATGGTTCAGCTGTATTGGGATTGTAGAATCCTCCATTACCTACATTCTGAATCACATATCCATTTCCTGATTCATAAGTAACTCTCCATAAAGCACAGTTTTTGCCATCTTCACCATATCGATTGTTAAGTCCTAATGCAAAGACAACATTATTACCAGGAGTTTGGAAATTCAAGTAGCCATCTCTTCCCCACATAACATAATTATTTCCATCTGCATCTTGCATCTGAATAGTGTATAGATTGTTTCCGCTTTCACCGCTATCTGTAACTTTTGTGAATTTTGCATAGATGTACTTATCCGCAGTTACAGAAGCAAGTCGAGTTGAGAATACATCTTGCTCTCCTACGCCAGGATGGTCATCGTGACTGACAGCCAAAGTGTTTGTTCCTGAAGCATCTGTGATTACAGCAACAACCCCATCGAGCTGATCTACTGCCGGTGTGAATGCTTTGTTATCTTCAATGAACGCACCTGCCTCAAGGTTGTAAAGATACATCTTGTCACCAGTCTTGATGGTTGGGTCGAACACACTAATAATCCATCTTGAATATCCATCTGTGGCATCTGTTGTACAGAATACTTTTGAATTGTAATTTGTACTTTCTGTTCCGAGACATGTTCCATCTTCAAAACCAGAATATGTCAAAGCAATATGACTTGGGATACCATTAATGAAAATGATACGGAATGAAATTTCTGTTTTCTGTTCTGGATCGGCACTCAAGATTGCACCTTCAGAGGTGTCATGCTTATATATGTATTTATTGGCACCATTATTTTCATCGTACAGCTGATACTTACTATTATTGTCTTCGTCATGGAACTGAATGGTTGAAGGCTCATTCTTTATAATGACATCCACACCATCTGTTGCAAGATAATAACCACTTGCCATGTGTCTGATCATGTAATTTGTACCAGCATCTGGTTTCTTTGGTGTTGCGACCTGAATGTTTTTGATAGCATTGACAAGATTGTCTTTTGCAGTCTTCTTTTCAGAATAAGGAGCAGTCTCATTCTCGTTTACCAATACTGCTGCATTATATGCTGCCTGAAGTGCATCGCCATTTATCTGGAAAGCGCCATCGCCAACAAATCCACTTTCGAGTATAGCCTTAGCCTGAGCAATAAGACCGTCAAGGTCAACAAAGAGAGCGTCACCCTCACCTTCTCTTGAAGAACGGATAAGCCTTACATTGTCAAGTTTGAAACCATAGTTTGAAGTAAATGATATTTCGAATTCCTCATTGTTGTTTACGCCGATATTACCAAGTGTAATCTCACGTCCTTCATCTGTTCCATCCATAATGAACGAACCTAATCGACCATTGACAAATACTGCAATGTCGTTTTCTGCAACAGATGTGAGCTTTGCCTTAAGTGCATAAGTTCCCTGTGGAAGACCATTTTCGTTTCCACTTATTGTTTGCTTGAAATAGTAATATCCAAGTCTTGACAGACTTCCGGCATCAGCAAGGTATCTTTCATCACCATTGATCATCAGATCCTTTGCCTTATTGTCTTTGACAGTCGAAGTCTTTGAACCGCTCCAACCTGTTGCGTGTGAAGCTTCGAAAGAAGGGTTCTTGATGAACTGGGTAAATTCTATTTCATTTGAATTATCCACGTCTGAATATATGTTGGCATCCGAGTACAAGTACTTAATACTGAAATTGTCAAATATTGCCCAATCCCAGTCAACATATTCTTCCTTGCTCACACCAATCTTAAGATTACCGTCTGTTACTCGTGCTATTACCTTATTAGGATAATATCCTGCAGTAAACGCAGTTTGTGCACCAGCCATGCTATTAGGATATCCACCGTCATTGGTACCATATTTCTCTGTATCAGGAGTGAACCTGTCGTCTCCGTCAATCATTCCAATGTGCTCGTATGTCTTGTTTGCATACAGGAACACATTCTTTCGATTTTCTGTTGCAGCTTGTCCCCAACCGTCTCTATAGAAACCTTGAACACCAACTTCATACCATCCATCAGGAAGACCTTTGACTGTCTGGAATGTATTAAATAGGTGATCGCCTGTTTGACTATAGAATCTTTCACCACAGTTGTTTCCATAGGTGAATCCTGTACTACCTGTTTCTGCGATCCATCCAAAATTAGATGTGTTCAATCCCTCGTTGTCTGCATCAAGACCACGGTTCACAATCTGACATGAGACATCTGTTCCTGAAACATAACCAAGATAGTCAAGACGGAAATTATCAACAGCATTCCACTTTTTTGTTGCATCTTTATTAGTTTCCTGATGACAATAACCTAATGTTACATATCCGGATGTTGGATGAACGAATATAAGTTCTCTTGTTTTTGGTGATACTTCTCGCCATGTTGCATCTGGAGCATTATCTACAAATGTAATATGCTGACCAATGTCGAAAGTATTTTTATTCAAATTGTCGGTTACAAAGTCACCCTCCTTTACAAATAAGAATCCTGGGTTATTCTGCGCAACACACAATGCACTAAGTTTGTATGCTCCTGCAGGAAGGTATACTTTTTGACTTACAGCACCCTTTATATATTGGTTCTGTATTTTGTCAACTTTATTTCCTCCACTCTTATAGTCGTTTTCTGGGAAATATCCAAATCCTTGGTAAGTGTTACCTTTGTCTGCATTTTGATTGTTGTTACCTAGGTTTTGGCCATATCCATTTAAGGTCCAACTTGCGCTCCAATTAGAACCTGAACTGTTTCCTTGGAAATGAGGGTTCTTAATGAAAAGCGACGTTACATCCATATCGTCAATGTCGTACCTACCATAATAGGTAAGTTCGAAATTGTCGAGTCTTGTGTTGCCATCCTTAGCATAACTTCTTGCTCCAATCTTTAATGTACCATTGGTTACAATTACAAGTAATGATGTCTTATGACCTTCATTTGCAAATTCATTTGATACTGCTGCTGCTTCAGTTTTTTGATTTCCTCCTGTTAGGTTATCGAATGAAGAAACAATATCATTTGCGTAAAGTTCCACAATAGGCTTCAAGTTATTTGGGTCATTGTGGAATCCTTGTGCAGAAAGAAGGTATAATCCGTTTGGAATATCAGTAAGAGTTTGACTGATATCAAATGAAGCAGGTGCTATTTTAAGATGATAGTTTGCAGTTGTTGCATTTTCAGCAGAAGTACCTTCTTTTGTTATTCCATCTACATAGTTCCCACCTGTCCAAGCTGTTATTGGACGAGTGTCATTTCTTCCAAAGTTTGGTGATGTAATCAAGAATGTTGCATCTTTTGGATTGTCAACAGTCGCACGGTGCAATTCGTGTTTTCTTTGTTCTGGAGTAATAAAGTTCCATATAGCTTTACTATCTCCTAAACTGTAAGCATTTGTAACTTCAAAAGTATTTTCGTTAGGAGCCAAATAATTGTTTCGTGAAGAATTACTATTTGTAGTTATATTAAAATTACCCTTACCGTCGCCTGATATATAAAGTGTTCCATCTGCATTTTTCCCATCAATGTATGTTCCGTTTAGGTAGTTATCGTATGCATTGCCATTAAACACACGACTTTGTATTTTGTATGTATTAGCAGTTACTGAAGAAACATTAAAATCAAGACCATGACCAACAACAGCCTGCGTGCCCCATTTCAATCCTCCCTCAAGGTACTTGTCTGTTGCTGGGTTATATATATAATATGTTCCGTTTTCTAAAGTTTTAGACTCAAAATCAGTACTGTGCTTGATACCCTTGATTGCTCCGTATACATAGTTAGTACCTGTTGATTCGGTAGTGATATAAACAATTATTGTACCATTTGCGTCTGGTTTGATACCTGTGAAAGTAACAAGAGTAGGATTTGTACATTGCTCTCCGTATGTTCCTTCTACATCATAAGTTTGCTCATTAGAGCCTTTGGCAGTAATATGCGCAGGAGTTGCTTGTGCAGCGGTTTCAACTCCATTCTTTATTACATTGGTTAGTGGCCATGCTGTTCCTTCTGGATAATACTGTGCAGCAGGTCTTGATACATGTGCATATGCTGTTATGTCATATGAGTACTCAGGAACCAATCCGTGAATTTGAACTGCTAATCTTGCTCCATGACTTTTCGTCTCGTCAGGCTCTGCATATGTTCTTGCGAGCCAAGTACCGCTAGCTGTTTTGTAGGAATCAATATTGTTGAAGTAAACTCGGTTTTCATTATAGTTTTTCATTCTGTACAACTTCTCGTTGTATCCTTGAGGATAGTACCATCCTTCAGACCATATCTTGTGATATCCAAGTGCCTCTTTAATCATTGGACCAGGATACAACGCATTGTACTGGGCTTCAGAAATGAATACCCAGTCGTTAGATGATGGATTAGGCTGTCCCGCTTTTCTCTCCATATAACTTACATTAAGATTGCCTCCATTGTCTTTTTGGATAGACATAAGGCGAGGGTCTAGAAAATCACCAGGGTCGTTTTGCCACAGAATGTATTGTTTTTTTTCTGTATTTGTGGATTCTACACACCATTGGTTGGTGTTATCATCACCCCACTTTCCATTACCATTATGAGCGTAAACATATACTTGACGAGTACCGTCATAGCAACTAATTTTGTACCAGTATCGTCTTTTCACATTCAAAAATTCTGGATCCCAATCTACAGCTTCATTGCTGAAAGTAAACTTTGTGGCTAGCTTTGGGTCGGTAGTTGCTTCGCTTTCGTATTTCAAGAAAGCATTTATCCCAAAAGCACCATCTTTTCCACCGTCTTCTGGCTTCAACAAATAGTAGCTTTCTTCTGGTTTCTGTACATCAGGTCTTAGAAGACTCAATGTATATGTACCAGTAGTCCACTCTTCTGCTATCCAGTGATTTGTCTGCGCATAAGCATTACTGCCACCAACAAGGCAGCATAGTAATCCTAAAATTTTAGTCAACTTTATATTTCCCATATTGTCTATTTTCCCCCGTTAATTTCAGCGATCAATGTAAAACACTCTGTAGTGTCTAACATACAAAACCTGAATCAATCGTAGTGTTTTGATTTTGTTCTAAATGTTTGTTGATGTAATGTTTTTAATGTTCACTTACATTTGATTGTACAAATATAACCATTTATATACATCTTTTATGAAATTCCTAATGTCTCGCATATCATAATCATGCAAGTGAAATGAATTTGTTCGCAATTTTACATAAATGTTACAAAATACATGTCATTTGTAAACTCGACTTTGCAATCCGTCTTGCTTGTGAATTCGTATTGCTGGAACAAATAATATCTCAAAATGACCAATAAGCTCCTTCTTTTAACACGAACTCGGTGAATTTAATCGCGCAAGCGCGGACGAAGAAAAACAAATAAAAACCGGTTCTTCTTCACTTTAGTTGAAACTTGAATGTAAAACAAAGTATGTACAATTTGTCGTACTTGATTTTGCCGCAAGCGGCCTGTAATTAAAACCTTTTGAAAACCAAGTAAAACAAAAGAACTTAGCGCAGCGATCTCATTGACCGAAGGGAAGTAAAACCAATCCATGAAAAAATTTCGTGGATGATAATTACCTTCGGAGAGAAAAGTTCGTGCCATTCGTTAGATTCGTGTTCAAAAAGAAACTCGTGTACCAATTAATTCATGAAACAATTCGTGGTTAATTCGTGGTAATTGGCTACGCCGAGCTAAAGGTTCGTGTAGCCTAGCGCAGCGGGAAAAAGAACACGAATAATACGAATAACACGAATGCAAAGGCTAATGTAATCAGGATTATTTTGCAATCTTCACATTACAGTCCTTCGTAACGATTTTCTAGCGCAATTGATTTAGAACAAAAAAGTGCAGGAAATGTTTTTTGCAGGTGTCGTGAAATTGCAAAAGGTCCAGAAATTAACTATCTTTGTATAACGTCTGACGACACCAGCAGAGAGCCGAATTTCAGAGGGGTGAGCTAAAATTAGGGTACATATTCTAATTGATTCTTATCAGCTATGAAATTTGACTCTTTTACGAAGCCAATACGAAGGGATTACGAAGCGATGTCGAAGGATTTTACACATATACTGTATCTATATGAGATGTTAGAAGGTTTAATCTTTAATGATTAATGGTTAGGAAGCTAATAGCTCGTACCAAACATATAGTCATTACTTCAATCACAATAAACTGGATATCCAATTAATTAAATTTTTTAATAGTTACTTATGGCAAAGAATTTTATTACACTACTTGCTGTTGCAATGTTTTCGATTTTCACATTTGTGTCGTGTGGCGACGATGATAATTCAGACTACTACAACTACATATCGTCAATAAAAGAGGCGGGAGATAAGTTTCTTGCTGAAAATGCAAAGCGTGAAGGCGTTAAGGTGACTCCAAGTGGTTTGCAATATGAGGTTCTCGTTGAGGGAACAGGGGCAAAACCTGTGTCAAAGGATGTTGTCAGGTGCTACTACAAGGGTGCTCTTATTGATGGCTCGGTGTTTGATTCTTGTCTTAGCCCTAAGACTCCTGCAGAGTTTTCTCTTGACCGAGTTATTGGTGGTTGGACAGAAGGGCTTCAGTTAATGCAGGAAGGCGCCAAGTGTCGTTTCTATATACCTTCTTCTCTCGGATATGGTGCATACGGTGTGCCTGGTGCTATCCCTCCATACTCGGTTCTTATCTTTGAGGTTGAACTTGTTAAGGTTGTAAGGTGATGGCGCTTGGCTACACGAACCTTTAGCTCGGCGTAGCCAATTATCATGAATTATCCACGAATTATCATTAATTAACTTGCTCGCGGATGACAATTATGAATTACCTTGTTTCCGGATGGCAATTATGAATTATGAATTATGAATTATGAATTGTGAATTATGAATTAAACTAGCGGTCTCTAATTAAAGCCGAGGAAAACAGTTTGCTCTGCTTTAGAATTTGCTGAACCAGATATGTTGTTTCCTTAATCCACACAAAGTGCTAATGTATTAGTCGAATTTGCGTTAGATAAATTTGGTACTTTTCTCTTTTACTTGTATCTTTGCCCACAAATAGTAAACTTTAAATACCCGGATGCCAATGGAAACTTCCAAAGAACACGAGATGAGATACATCAATCCTCTGACCGATTACGGATTCAAGAAAATCTTCGGAGAGGAGGACATAATGCGTGAGTTCCTTAATGACTTGCTAAATCCTGAGTCAAAGATAACTCATGTAAACTTTCTCAACAAAGATATTCAACCTGATAATGATTCGCTTCGTGGCATCATATATGATATGCGTTGCGAGACGGAGGATGGAAAAGAGATAATAGTGGAGATGCAAAATAGAGGACAGTCGTTCTTTAGTGATCGTATCTTGTACTATCTTGCACATTCCATTGCTCCGCAAGGGCATAAAGGAAAAAGGGAACAAGAACGAGAAGATGGACTTGCAACATGGGAATCGTGGAACTTTAACCTAAAACCTGTGTACGGTATCTTTTTCTTGAATTTTCCGTTGGACAACCTTAAACCTCAGTTGATTCGTACAGTCAAATTTATGGTGGAGGAAACGAATGAGGTCTTTAACGACAAGGTCCGGGCATATACTATTCAACTTCCTTGCGTTAAGCGCATGAGGAAGGAAGATTGTAGAAGTAAAATAGAATACTGGTCATATATACTATACAATATGGAGACAATGAATACTCAATTACCATTTGCAGATCAACAACCCATTTTCATGAAGATGGAGCAGATTGCCAGCTACTCACAGATGAATCCTGAGCAGCAGCGTGTCTATATGGACAGTCTCAATCGATACCGTACCGCTATGGCAGTTAAAGAATATGACTTTAGCAGAGGCATGGAGAAAGGTATGGAAAAAGGTCGTGCAGAAGGTCGTGCAGAAGGTCGTGCAGAAGGTCGTGTGGAAGAGAGGATAGTAATAGCAATTAATCTTAAGTCTCTTGGAACACCATATAATATTATCTCTCAGGCAACAGGGTTGACTGCAGAAGAGATAGATGCGCTATAGACATGTTCTATTAACTATTAGGACTGTATTTGCCTGTATATGACACTAAGGCATACCGCAGGCGGTCTGTAATTAAAACCGAAGAAAACAGATACATTTTACTATTTCACAAATTACTATTTTTCAATTGCCATTCGGAGTATTCCTGCCGGATGGAGATAGTCAAATTGTAACTTGTCAAATAGTTCTTGAATTAATACTTGCTGCGCTTGGCTACACGAACCTTTGACTCGGCGTAGCCAATTATTCACGAATTGTCATAAATAAACTTGCTCGCGGATGACAATTATGAATTACCTTGTCTCCGGATGGCAATTATGAATTATGAATTATGAATTGTGAATTATGAATTATGGATTAATTTAACTTCCTCTTCGGATGCCTATTCGTTGCAAAGGTTTTGCCGCTTGCGGTAAAAACAAGTGCAACTTTGGCTGTTAACCTTTCTCTCCTTCTTGTCTAACCACTTTTGCCTCATTTGATACATTTTAGACGATTGTGTCACTCAATTATCATATTAGAAAAGATATGTAACAAAATAAAAAATACCCAAGCGCTAATTCTTTGTATCTTTGTACCGTAACTAAAATACCTTAGTTGAAACACTATATACCTTTAAGTAAATGAACCAATTTCAAAAACTTTCGGCAGCTTTGGCTGTAGGAGCGATGTCGCTCAATGCCACTGCCCAGAACCCATTGGTGAGAAACCAATTTACTGCTGACCCTACAGCACGTGTATTTAACAACAGGGTGTTCGTGTATCCATCTCACGACATCATTAGTCCTGTGGAACCAGAGAGAAAATGGTTCTGCATGGAAGACTATCACATGTTTTCGTCTTCTGATCTTACAGAATGGAATGACCATGGAGTTATTCTCTCACAGGAACAGGTACCTTGGGGTAACCCTAAGGGCTATTCTATGTGGGCACCTGATTGTGTAGAAAAAGATGGTAAGTACTATTTCTTCTTCCCTAACGCCCCTAAAGATGGAAGAGGATTTGGTGTAGGTGTAGCTATTGCTCAGCATCCTTATGGTCCATACGTGCCACAGGAGAAGAACATTTTCGGTATCAGCGGTATCGATCCATGTGTCCTTCAGGCAAGTGATGGAAATAACTATATATTCTGGGGTGGCGGTGGCCTTCGAGTTGCTAAGCTCAATGATAATCTTCTTGAACTTGCAGAGGAGGAACTTCAGAACCCTACAGTAATCAAGAGTCCTCGTGGCGAGATGAAGATGTATGGTCATGCCATTGAAGGACTCCCAGAAGGATTTACAGAGGGACCTTTCGCTTTCGAGGCAAATGGCAAGTATTACCTCACTTATCCATGGGTACGTCACAAGAAGGGTGATCCTGATGGTAAGGGTGGCACTATTGATAACCCAACAGAGTGTCTTGCCTATGCCATGTCTGACAAACCAATGGGACCTTATACGTTCAAGGGCGTTATCATGGATGAGCACGAGAACGGTTGCTGGACAAACCACCATTCTATCGTGAACTACAAGGGACAATGGTATCTCTTCTATCATAATAATGCATACTCTCCTTCGTTTGACAAGAACCGAAGCATCTGCTGTGACTCTTTGTCATTCAATGCTGACGGTACAATAAACAAGGTTATTCCAACACTTCGTGGTGTTGGTATCAGTGATGCACGTAAACCTGTGCAGATTGACCGTTACAGCACTATCGGTGGTGGCGCTCATATCGAGTTCCATGACACACTTGATACATTCAGGGGCTGGAAGACTATATTCCCTGGTAATGGTGCAACAGTATCTTATAATAAGGTAGAGATAAAGGATAATGGTGCTTCAAATGTATGTATAAAGGTAAAGGCAAATGCTAAGTCTAATATCCTTCTTGAACTTTCTGACAAGGTAAAGATTATGCTCCCTGTTCCAAGTACAGATGGTGTTTGGAAGGAGATCAATATACCTGTTAAGCAGATAGAGGCTGGTGTATATGACCTTAGACTCACACTCAAGTCAAAGGGCGAGGTTGAGGTTGACTGGATCTGTCTTGCTGATCACCCAAAGGAGCAGTATTTTACTCCTGCTACATCTGCCATGATGACTCCAGACAAGGACGGATTCATCCGTCGATGGATGCTTCTTGATCCTATAGACAAACCAAACCGTAGCAATGCTGTGTTTACTGATACATATCTCCGTAAGGAGTTTGGCAAGCAGTACTTTGCTTCACAGCATAGCACAACTATGCCAGAAGATGGACAGACAGTAGTGGTAGATGGCAAGAAACTACAGTGGCATGCTCTTGAGAGCAACCGCTTTAATGTTAAGCTGTTCCGCTTTGCTGATAGTTTTGAGAAACAGGTGTATGGCGTTCTCTTCTGGGCAGTCACAATCATTGACTGTGAGGAAGAGATAAAGGATGTACGTCTTGCAGTAGGTTCTAACTCTGCATCTATGTGGTGGTTGAATGGTGAGGAAGCTGTACTCCTTTCTGGTGACCGCCGTATGGTTAAGGACGACTGCATCTCACCTCGTGTTACTCTCAAGAAGGGACGTAACATTCTCCGTGGTGCCGTTATCAACGGACCTGGTATGAGTGACTTCTGTGTTCGATTCATCGACGAGAAGGGAGAACCTATTACAAATTGTTCAATAAAGACAAAGTAAAAAAGCCATGAAACACTTAAAGACATTATTATATACAGCACTTTTAGCTTGTAACGCCTCATTGGCTCAAGCACAGATTGGTACACCATATATTCATGACCCATCAACACTTGCAGAGTGTGATGGCAAGTACTACACCTTCGGAACAGGTAGTGGAGGACTTATCTCTGATGACGGATGGTCTTGGCACTCAGGTGGTGTCCGTCCTGGTGGCGGCGCTGCTCCTGATGTTATTAAGATAGGTGACCGTTACCTCGTCATTTATGGTGCTACAGGTGGCGGACTTGGTGGTGGCCATAATGGTAAGATCCTCACAATGTGGAACAAGACACTTGACCCTAAGTCGCCAGACTTCAAATATTCAGAACCTATTGAGGTAGCATCCTCTGATGGTCTTGAGGATAATGATGCCATCGACCCAGGTGTACTTCTTGACCCAACAGACGGAAGAATGTGGCTCTCTTATGGTACATACTTCGGTAATATCCGCCTCATTGAGCTTGACCCAAAGACTGGTGAGCGTGTGAAGGGTAATAAGGCAAAGGATATCGCAATAGACTGTGAGGCTACCGACCTCATCTATCGTGATGGCTGGTACTATCTTCTTGGTACTCACGGTACATGCTGTGATGGAGTGAACTCAACATACAACATTGTCGTTGGTCGTTCAAAGAAGGTTACTGGCCCTTATATAGATAATGTGGGACGCGACATGATTGCTGGTGGTGGTAAGATGGTTATTGCTGCTGGTGACAGAGTATGTGGTCCTGGTCACTTCGGACGTACTATCATTGACGAGGGAGTGGAGATCATGTCATGCCACTACGAGGCAGACTTCAATCAGGGTGGACGTAGTGTACTTGGTATCCGTCCTCTCCTCTGGAAGAATGGGTGGCCAGTAGCTGGCGACCGCTTCATCGAAGGTACTTATGAGATTGAATCAGAGCGTCGTGGTTATGCCCTCGAACTTGCTGTTGACTTTGTCCGTATGCAGGTTGAGCGTCGTCGCTTCTGGGGACACGATGACAATGAACCAGTTAAACCAATAGCAGATCAGAAACTGGAGGATGTAATAAAGACATGGCCAGAGGGTAACATTGACGCTCGTATCGGCGACTATATGTTCCGTCCTCACCAGAAGTGGACTATCACAGCTGTCCCTGAGGCTGGAGGTTACTTAAGCAATCCATATTTCAAGATAACAATTGAAGGAACAGAGCGTGCTCTGGCAGCAACGGCAAAGTGTGAGGTGACAACTGTACCTAAGTTTACTGGCGCTGATGAGCAACTCTGGCGAATTGAGCAGTTAACAGATGGAACATTCCGCATCATGCCAAAGGTGATACCGGGAAAGAAGGGTATAAACAAGACTCTTGTTCTTTACTCAATCGGAGACAGTACACCTACACTTGCGAAGTATGACTTCAATAATGACAACTCTAAGTGGAATTTCCGAAAGCATTAAACTAACGAAATGAATAAAAAAGCATTATCACTTGTGGCAGCAACACTCTTTTCGGGTGTTGCTGTTGCTGCTGACAACACAGTAGACTTTTGCAAGAATAATACAGCAAATGACTATGTTACCTATTCTAATGCCATCAGCGTTGCTGAGGGCAAGATAACAGATGTGTTAACATCACGCTACTCTTACTGGACATCCAAGGTGTCCGGTAAGGGTACTATTAATATCTACTCTGGTGGTGAGCGCTGTTTCTTTGGTACAGCCAAGGGTGCTACATGGCCAGACTGGACACAGTTTAGTGGCGAGGTTCACCTCTACCCACTCAAGAAGTTTGTTTCCAATGCTGGTTTCTATGGACTTATCTGGGCACATGGAGGAAAGACATTCAATCCAGAAGAAGCAGAGAAAAGTGCCAGCGAAGGCAAGATGAACAGCTGTTTTGCTAAAAGCAAGATGACGATGCATGACGGTTCTACTCTGGCAACAGAGTCTGGCAACAGAGGTCTACGTATCGGCCATCTTGATATGGAAGCTGGTAGCCGACTTATGGGCTACTATAAGAAAAGCAATACTCCTAAGACATACTACATGGTTGGCGCTGATAATACTGACGCCACAATTGCTGGTCGCATTGCCCCTGTAGAGGACAATGTCATGGAGGAGATTGGTTTTATTAAAGAAGGAACAGGTACTTACCGTATTACAGGTAATACAAATATAATATGTGGAGGATTACGTGTCCTCGCTGGAAAGGTTTTTGCAAACAATGATGCTGCCAAGGCAAAGAGCGGTAAGATGAGTGGTGCCACTGGTTTCATTCCTGACCAGACAAAGGTTGGCGTATACGTCATGCAAGCAGGAACAATTGGTGGTACTGGCAGCATTGGTTCTATAACTGATGTGTATGGTAGTATAGAACCGGGTGACAATGGCATAGGTACACTCACATTCCAGGACTATGCAAAATCTACAAAGACAGCTCTTCGTGTAAGACCTACTACCAAGATAAACATTGAGATTGCTGCAGATAATAGCTATGACAAGGTGGTAGTTAATGGTCCTGTAGAGTATTACAATATAGGTCAGGACTTTGTCCCAAGCACTCGTATGCCACAGATTGTGCTTACTCTTGCGGAGGGTGCCAGTCTTAAGGAAGGTGACTCTTTCGCAATCCTTACTGCTACAGGTCGTCAGTCTTATAATAATGTGGAGTGGCATTGGGACATCAAGTACCCTGATGCCTATACATGGGAAGTAAAGGAAGAGAGTACAGGTACTGGCATTAAGGTTGTTGCTACTGTCACATCGCTTAAGTATGGCAATCAGAATGATGGTAATCAAGATGATGTCGATACAGATAAGGATGTACGTGAGGAGTGGGATCTGAATGCCGAGAAGACAAACACTACTGCTCTCCGTTATTTCCAGCGTTATCTTAAGAAGTATGTTGGCGTTGCTGTAAGAGGTTGGGCAATGGATATCAGCAATGATAATGATTGGCAGCCTTCAAAGATAAAGAAGGAGTTTAATGCTGTTGTGGCAGAGAATGAGATGAAGTTTGATGCAGTTGAACCATCACAGAATCAGTTTAACTTTGGTGATGGCGATAAGCTTGTTGCATTTGCCCAGCGTAACAGTTGCCGAGTACGTGGTCATTGTCTTGTATGGCATAATCAGGTAGCAGGATGGGTAACAGATAACGGTCAGAAGAACAGCTTTAACCGTTCCCGTGCTGAACTTCTTTCTATCCTTAAGAACCATATAATGAAGGTTGTAGGACATTGGAAGGGTAAGGTTGCCGAGTGGGATGTATGTAATGAGATACTTGATGACAACCAGTCTATCATACGTTCTAACCCTAATGCGTATGCACTTCGTCCTTCTGTTTGGGCAACAGGTATAGGCGAGGATTTCATTGACTCAGCCTTTGTGTGGGCTCATCAGGCAGATCCTGATGCTGTTCTTATACTAAATGACTATGATGTGGAGTTCCTTGGTCAGGCAAAGACAGAGGCGCTGCATAATCTTGCAAAACGCTTGAAGGCGAGTGGTATACCTATCAATGGTGTAGGTTTGCAATGCCATCTCGATGCTGGCCATGTGAATGTGTCTAAGTTGAAGGCAAATATGGAGCGCTATGCAGATCTTGGTATGGTGTGCAACATCACAGAACTTGACCTTGGTGTGGATAATACTTCTGCTGAACAGCTTAAGATACAGGCTGATGACTATTATGCCATCACTCGTGCAGCAATGACAGTTGATAACTGTACTACAATGATGATATGGGGCTTGAAGGACAATGACTCTTGGCGTTCAAGCAATCCTCTTATATATGATGCAGGACTTGCCGCAAAACCAGCATATTGGGGAGTTCATGCTGCATTGAGCAAGACTCATGCTGAGATAACTGGTATAGATGACGTAGAGGCAGAAAGTCGTGTCTCCAGCAGTAGTGCCATGTATGACCTTACAGGTTGTAAGATTATCAATCCGTCAAAGGGTATGTATATTCGTGACGGAAAGGTGGTCGTGAAGTAGTTTACTTGACGTGTGTTTTTATACCTTAGGTGTTGGTTTTTCAGGAGTTGGTAACTCCTGAAACGCAACACTGGTGGGTGTCAATTTATTTATATTTATGAAACATTTAATCGTATTATCAATCTTTACTGCGGGTGCAATGTCCATGCTTGCTCAGACTGGCAAGGAGTGGGACAACCCAAAGATTACAAGTGTGAATCGTGAAACGTCTCACACAGTAGCCATTCCTATGGCAAGTGCAAGTGATGTGGCAAAAAATGACTTTACCAAGTCGCCTTATTACATCTCTCTTGATGGCAAGTGGAAGTTCCTGTGGACAAAGAACGAGTCACAGGTTAACACAGGTATTTATGCCAAGGACTATAATGACAAGTCCTGGACAGATATCGATGTACCGGCAAGTTGGCAGGTGTGGGGACTTAATAACAAGAAGTCGTGGGACAAGCCTCTTTACTGTAATGTGGCTTATCCTTTCTCTTTCAATGAATCTAACTATAGTGTCATGGCAGATCGTCCAGGATGGTTCATGTATAATAATGACATGAAGAATCCTGTAGGTTCTTATCGCCGTACCTTCACTATCCCTGCTGATTGGGCAGGACGTGATGTGTATGTCCGTTTCAATGGTGTAGGACATGGCTATTACCTCTGGATCAATGGAAAGAGAATAGGTTATAGCGAGGACTCTTATACTCCTTCAGAGTTTAATATAACTGATTATCTTGTTGAGGGCGAAAACTCTATAGCACTTCAGGTTTATCGTTTCACGAGCGGTTCATTCCTTGAGTGTCAGGACTATTGGCGTCTTACAGGTATTAACCGCCATTGCTTCTTGTGGTCTGCTCCAAAGAGTCAGATTCGTGATTACTTCTTCACAACAGACCTTGACAATACCTATACAGATGCCAAGGCAAATGTGAAGGTGTCTCTTACAGGAACTGCTGTTGAGGGTGGTTCTGTTGAGGCTCGTATTGAGGATAATGGCACACTTATAGCAACTGCAACAAAGTCAGTTAACACTACTGGCGAGTTGAGTCTTGATATGGATGTGAAGAACCCAAAGAAGTGGAGTGCAGAGGAACCAAATCTCTATGACCTTGTACTTACACTAAAGGATAAGGATGGCAAGGCAATTGATATCCGTGGTAGCAAGGTTGGATTCCGTGAGGTAAGTATCCGTAATGATGGCGCTCTCCTTATCAATGGCAAGCGTATGGTGTTCCATGGTGTTGACCGCCACGACTTTAGTCCTATCAATGGTCGTGCTATCACAGATGAGGAGATTGAACAAGACATTAAGACAATGAAGCGCCTTAATATCAATGCAGTCCGTACAAGTCACTATCCTAATGATCCTGTGTTCTATGACCTTTGTGACAAGTATGGTCTCTATGTGCTTGCAGAGTCTAATGTTGAATGTCATGCTCACCAGAAGTGCTCTTCTCTTGAACTCTTCCGTAATGCTATGGTAGAGCGTTCAGAGAATCATATTAGATGGATGAGAAACCATGCATGTATCTTTATGTGGTCATTCGGTAATGAGTCAGGTGGTGGTGAGAACTTCCGTTATGTGGCTAATGCAGTTAAGGCACTTGATAAGACACGTCCAACTCATTATGAGGGTGGTAGCGACTATGCCGATGTGTCAAGTACAATGTATGGCAGCTATGAAACAATAGAGTGGATTGGTTCATCTCGTAGGAACGAAAAGAACCCTAAGCCACATATCCAGTGTGAGAACAGCCACTCTATGGGTAACTCAATGGGTAATGTACGTGAGATGTTTGACATCTATGAGAAATATCCTTGTCTCACAGGTGAGTTCATCTGGGACTTCAAGGATCAGGGACTTCTCACAACAAACACAGCGGGTAAGAAGTACTGGGCTTATGGTGGTGACTTCGGTGACAATCCTAATGACAACAACTTCTGTATCAATGGTCTTGTGATGCCTGACTGGAGCTATACTGCCAAGACATATAATACAAAGAAGGTGTACCAGCCTCTTGAGTTCAAGAAGGTAAAGAAGAATAATGACAATTTCACATTCCTCCTAAAGAACAAGCAGGCGTTCCTTCCAAGTACTGCATATGATGTGAAGTGGGAACTTGTATGGGAAGATGGTGAGGTTGCTGATAAGGGCACTATAGATACTGAGGTTGCTGGTGGTGATAGCACTACTGTTTCCGTCAATTCTGATGTGTTTATGAGAGACTGTGACTGGCATCGTGAACTTTTTGTTCACTTCTACGCTTCACTCAAGTCCAATACCCAGTGGGCAGATGCTGGTTATGTTGTTGCCGAGGAAAAGTTGCCTATCAGTAATGGAATAAAGGATATGTATGACTTGAAGTCACTTGGCGATGTGGAAGGTGAACTTACCGTAGAGGAGACATCAGCAAGTATTGCTGTTTCTTCACCTATGTTCAAGGCTACATTCAGCAAGGCGCAGGGTACACTTCTCGGTTATATTTATAATGGTGTTACACTCATTAATAAACCTATGAAGTTTAATGCCTTCCGCCTACCTACAGACAATGACGGTTCAAAGACTGGTTCTTGGGACAATATGGGTATTCGTTCTATGTCTGTATCAGGAAAGGGTAGTGAGGTCGTGAAGAATGAGGACGGTAAGACTGTCAATATCACGCTTAAGAGCCTTTATAAGGGAGGTGCAGGAACAGAATTTGACGTTCAACTTGATTTCGTCGTTTGCGTTAATGGTGACATTCTCGTGAACTCATTCATTAAGCCAGCTTCAACAGGGGCAATACTTCCTAAGATGGGATTCCGTCTTGAGATGCCTGCTGGTATGGAACAACTCTCATGGTTTGGACGTGGTCCTTGGGACAGTTATGTTGACCGTAAGGAGGCTTGTCTACCAGGATTGTATAAGAGTACTGTCACTGACCAGCAGACTGACTATATCAAGCCACAGGAACATGGAACAAAACAGGAAGTTCGTTGGATGGCTGTAGCTAACAACGATGGCAATGGACTTGTGTTTGTTGCTCCTGACAAGATGTCTTCTTCAGCTCTTCACTATCGTGCAGAGGACAACTATACAAAGGGTGATACTCGTGCAAAACATCCAACAGAGTTCAAGACAACAACATCTACTGTTGTGTCTCTTGATGCGAAGACTCGTGGACTTGGAAACAACAGTTGTGGTCCTGACGTTATGGCTAAGTATGAGCTTCATGCTGAGAATACTGCATTCCGTTTCTTCATTATGCCTATCACAAAGGAGTCGGATGTGGCAGCAAAGGCTCGCGTTAGTATGCCAGTGTGTCAACCAGTAAACTGTTCTCGTACTTCTACTGGAAAAATAACAATGAAGGCAACAACTCCTAATGCTACAATCTATTATAGTATCAATGACGGAGAGTATGTCAAGTATTCTGGTACAGCAATCAGCCACAATGATGCTTGTAATATCAAAGCATACTGTTCTGCAGAAGGTATGATGGATAGTCCTGTTATGTCTTTTGACTTTGATCTCTTCATCAATAAGACAGGATGGAAGGTTGTAAGTGTTGATAGCTATCAGGGCGGCAATGATGCTAAGTATGCCATTGACAATAACCTGAATACGTTCTGGCATACAGCTTGGGGAGCAAATGAACCAAGATGTCCTCATACTATTGTGATTGACATGATAAAAATATACAATGTCACAGGTGTCACTTATTCTGCTCGTCAGGATGGAAATGCTAATGGTATGGTTAAGGATTATGAAATTTACCTTAGCACAGATGGTAAGACATGGGGCAGCCCTGTTGCTTCTGGTCAGTTCAAGAACACAACAGCACAACAGGTGGCTACACTTTCTAAGGCAGTTCCTGGACGTTACATTAAACTTGTTGCAAAGTCTGAGGTTAATAATAACGCATGGAGTAGTGCGGCTGAGATTGGTATTACTGCAAATGCTGATGTCACAAAAGTTGAGGGAGTTGTCGAAGACAACTACTGCTCCACGGTAAGCTATGATTTGTCTGGTCGTCTGATGCCAATAAAGAAACCTACAGTCTATGTAAAGAATGGCAAGAAGGTTCTTGTGAAATAGTTGTGATGACCTTATAAACTGTCTGTAAGTAGGGTGTCCAGTTAATCGTACTTGTTTTTGCCGCAAGCGGTCTATAATTAAAACCAAAGAAAACATATTAAAACCGAGGAAAATTTCTTTTATTCGCTGCGCTAAGTTCTTTTGTTTTGCTTGGTTTTAAGAGGTTTTAATTTCAGACCGCTTGCGGTAATGCCTTTACTTTTTGGTACAAGCAACTAGATTCCCTAATTAACCTGAGTTCGACAAAAACATATCGCGCATGGCGCGGACGAAGAAAAACCGATAAAAACAGGTGAAAACATTTAAAAACAGACTTTATTCTGCTACAGAATTAAAATACTATAGGTTTTTATATGTTTTTTTTATGTTTTTCAAGGTTTTTTCTTCGTCCGCGCTTGCGCGATTAAATTCATCGTGTTCGCGTTAATTACTGAGACTGAGAAAATAATAGCCCTCGGAAGTCAACTTGTCTTCCGAGGGCATATTGCTTTTATTGAAAATGCCAGATGGCATTTGTTGATTCTTGTTGGTTAGTCGTTCTTCACATGAACATCAACCTGCTGGAATGGAATCTCAATTCCTGCCTTTGTTAACTCGTTGTATACTTTCTCTGTGTTGTCGAGAAGTACGCCCCAATAATTAGCCGATTCACAGAATACGCGCATCTGGAATACAATGCTTGACGCAGACATCTTTGTCATTGGGATTGTTGGTGCAAAGTCACTAGTCTTGAGTATGCGAGAGTCTGCCTCGATGATCTTGTTGAGGACTGCGCGTACATCTTCAGGTTTTGTGCCGTATGCCACCTCGACGTCAAGGTCTACACGACGGATTGGGTCTGTAGAGTAGTTCTTTAGTGAACTTGTTGCGAGACCACCATTAGGAATGATGATTGTCTGACGGTCAGGAGTGTTGATGACTGTGTTGAAGATCTGGATCTCCTTAACGCATCCGCAGAATCCCTGTGCCTCGATAACATCACCAACCTTGTATGGCTTGAAGATGAGGACCATTACTCCACCTGCAAAGTTCTGGAGAGTTCCTGAGAGTGCCATACCTACGGCCATACCTGCAGATGCAAAGAGTGCTACGAATGAGCTTGTCTCTATTCCAAGTACGGAGATGATGGCGATGATCATCACAAAGTGAAGTACGATGTTTATTGTACTGTTGAGGAATGTACGAAGAGAAGGGTCGATGTTGCGCTTCTCCATGATCTTATGTACAATACTCTCAATCTTGTTGATGACGAATTTTCCAATAAAATAGATTGCTAATGCAATGATGATGTTCCTGCCAAGTGCTACCAGATAGCTGGTGATAGACGTAATGGCGGCTTCAGAAAATAAATTTGATAATTCCATACTTTTTTATATTTAACATTATTACTTCTTATTGTCGTATTAGCTTTATTGAGTGCAAATATAATTAAAATTAGATAATACACAGCAGAAGTTGAAGAAAATTTTGTTTGTGCCCCATCAAGTAAATAATTATTTGTACCTTTGCAAGGTAAAATGAAATTATAAATAAAGAAAGATATAGGTAAAAATGAATGTATTAGAACTTTCTGAACAGGAAATTATCCGTAGAAACAATCTACAGGCTATGAAGGATATGGGAATTGAGCCATATCCAGCTGCAGAATATCCAACAAACGCTTTCTCTACTGACATCATCAGTGAGTTTGTAGACCTTCCAGTAATTGGTAAGGATGAGGAGGGTAATGATGTTCGTGAAACTGCTACTCCAGAAAATTCGCGTATAGTAAGCATTGCAGGTCGTATCATGGGACGCCGTATCATGGGTAAGGCTGGTTTTGCAGAGTTGCAGGACTCAAAGGGCCGTATCCAGGTGTATGTACAGCGCGATGCAATCTGTCCTGGAGAAGATAAGGAATTTTATAATACAGTATTTAAGAAACTTCTTGACCTTGGTGACTTCATCGGTGTCAAGGGTTATGTGTTCCGTACAAAGACAGGTGAGATTTCTGTTCATGCTACAGAACTTAAGGTTCTTGCAAAGTCACTCAAGCCACTTCCAGTCGTTAAGGAAAAAGATGGTCAGGTGTTCGATGCATTTGAGGATCCTGAGCTTCGTTATCGTCAGCGTTATGTTGACCTTATTGTAAATAATGGCGTAAAGGATACGTTCCTTAAGCGTGCAACTATCCTTCGCACTCTCCGTCGTATTCTTGACGAGGCAGGCTATACTGAGGTTGAGACTCCAACACTCCAGAGTATTGCAGGAGGTGCTTCTGCCCGTCCATTCATCACTCACTTCAATGCGCTCAACATACCAATGTACATGCGTATTGCTACAGAGCTTTATCTCAAGCGCCTTATCGTAGGTGGTTTTGAAGGTGTTTACGAGATTGGAAAGAACTTCCGTAACGAAGGTATGGACAAGACCCATAACCCAGAGTTCACTTGTATGGAGCTCTATATTTCTTATAAGGACTTGAACTGGGGTATGGATTTCACAGAGAAGGTTCTTGAGGAAATTTGTACAGCTGTAAATGGCAAGCCAGAGGTTGAGATTGATGGTAATATCATTTCTTTCAAGGCTCCATTCCGCCGTCTCCCAATTCTTGATGCTATTAAGGAAAAGACTGGTTACGATCTCTACCCAATGACAGAGGACGAGATTCGTGATGTTGCCAAGAAACTTGGTATCGAGGTTGACGAGACAATGGGTAAGGGTAAACTTATTGATGAGATCTTCGGTGAGACTTGTGAGGGTACATTCATTCAGCCTACATTCATCACTGACTACCCAGTCGAGATGTCACCACTTACTAAAATGCATCGTAGCAAGCCAGGTCTTACTGAGCGTTTTGAGCTTATGGTAAATGGTAAGGAGCTTGCAAATGCATACTCTGAGCTTAATGACCCAATCGATCAGGAACAGCGTTTCGTTGACCAGATGAAACTTGCTGACAAGGGTGATGATGAGGCTATGATCATTGACCACGACTTCCTCCGTGCTCTTCAGTACGGTATGCCTCCAACATTCGGTATCGGTATCGGTATTGACCGTCTTGTCATGCTCCTTACTGGTAAGTTTGCTATCGGTGAGGTAATGCTCTTCCCACAGATGAAGCCAGAGGTAAAGGCTCCAAAGGATCCTGTTGCTAAGTTTGTTGAGGTTGGTTTCTCTGAGGAGATCGTTCCAGTACTCAATAAGGCTGGATATAATCTTGTTGCAACTCTTGCAGGTGCAAATGCC
Organism: Bacteroidaceae bacterium; assembly: GCA_045641785.1. Classification (GTDB taxonomy): domain Bacteria; phylum Bacteroidota; class Bacteroidia; order Bacteroidales; family Bacteroidaceae; genus Minthosoma. The sequence continues at coordinate 50,125 of JAZUHP010000105.1, read as the reverse complement.
CAGAAGGTTCAGCAGCAGATTGGTGAGATCATCAAGAAGTATAAGCTTGATATTGTCAAACCAAGCGTTGATGAAATCAATAATATAATTTCAAAGATACAGTAGCCCCCTAACCCCCGAAGGGGGCAACCTTCGGAACTATTCTGGAGGTGTGCTTTCGGGGAAATATAATGTAACTGGCCATTCCCCCCAAACCGGATGGCCGCCCCCTTTGGGGGTCGGGGGGCTTTATGAAATTTACAAATACAGGTCGAGTAGCAGTTATTGGTGGAGGAAGCTGGGCTACAGCTATTGCCAAGATACTGTTACATCATGAGGAAAGCATAAACTGGTATATGCGCCGAGACGATAGAATAGAAGAATTCAAGCGTCTCGGTCATAACCCTGCTTACCTTACAGGTCTGCATTTTGATGTAGATAGAATCAACTTCTCAAGTGATATTAATGAGGTGGTGAAGAACTCGGACACGCTGGTGTTTGTAACTCCTTCACCTTATATAAAAAGTCATACGAAGAAGTTGAAGACAAGTTTGCGCGAGAAACTTGTGGTGACAGCCATCAAGGGTATTGTGGCAGATGAAGGATGTACCGTGAGCCGTTTCTTTGAAAAGGTTTTTGGTGTGCCAGAAGAACAGGTTTGTACAATTGGTGGACCATCACATGCGGAAGAAGTTGCACTTGACCGTCTTTGCTACCTTACTGTTGGTTGTCGTGACTTGGATAATGCTCAGGTTGTTGCTGATCTATTGACAAACAAGTTTGTCAAGACATCTGTCTCAAAGGATATCGAAGGTATAGAATATGCCTCTGTTCTAAAGAATGTATATGCAATCTGTGCCGGCATCTGTCATGGACTAAAGTGTGGTGACAACTTCCAGGCTGTACTTGTTGCGAATGCTCTTCAGGAGATGGATCGTTTCCTCACAGCGGTACAACCAGAGGATCGTCGTGTTATAAACACAGCATACATGGGTGACCTTCTTGTCACGATGTACTCAAACTTCTCTCGTAACCGTGTATTCGGAACGATGATTGGTCAGGGCTATTCGGTCAAGTCTGCACAACTTGAGATGGAAATGATTGCTGAGGGCTACTATGGTACAGAGTGTATGAAGCAGATCAATAAGCGCTATCATGTCAATATGCCTATCCTTGATGCTGTGTATAATATTCTCTACGAGAAGATAAGTCCACAGGTCGAGATAAAGATCCTTAGCGACTCGTTCAGATAGGAACTATTAGGGACTTAGGGTCTTTAGGGTCTTTAGAGGCTTTAGAGTCCTTAGAGTCTTTAGGGTCCTTAGAGTCTTTAGAGTCCTTAGAGTCCTTAGAGTCCTTAAGGTCCTTAAAGTCTTTAAAGTCCCTAAAATCACTAACAAAATTATAAAACAACTCAATAATTCATTATATTAATTATGAAACTTAATATCTCTAAGGCATCACAGTTTCTTGCTGCTGGTGCAATTGAGGCACTCGAGCCTCAGGTAAAGGCTGCTCAAGAAGCACTTGAGCAGGGTACATGTCCAGGAAACGACTTCCTTGGTTGGCTTCACCTCCCAAGTTCTATCACTCCTGAGTTCATAGCAGAGATTAATGCTACAGCAAAGGTTCTTCAGGAAAACTGTGAGGCTGTTGTAGTTGCAGGTATCGGTGGTTCTTACCTCGGTGCTCGTATGGTTATCGACTCTCTCTCAAGCTCATTCGGTTGGCTTCAGCCATCAAATATGCCACGCATCCTTTTTGCTGGTAATAATATCGGTGAGGATTATCTCACAGAACTCATTGACTACCTCAAGGGTGTTAAGTTCGGTGTAATCAACATCTCTAAGTCTGGTACTACTACAGAGACTGCTATCACATTCCGTCTTCTTAAGAAGATGTGTGAGGATCAGCGTGGTAAGGAAGAGGCTAAGAAGGTTATCGTTGCTGTAACTGATGCTAAGAAGGGTGCTGCTCGTACTACTGCTGATAAGGAAGGATATAAGTCTTTCATTATCCCTGATAATGTAGGTGGTCGCTTCTCAGTTCTTACTCCAGTTGGTCTTCTTCCAATCGCTGTTGCAGGATACGATATTGCTGCTCTTGTTAAGGGTGCACAGGATATGGAGAAGGAGTGTGACATCAATGCTCCAATCGCTTCTAACCCTGCTGCTGTTTATGCTGCATGTCGTAACGCAATCTATCAGTCAGGAAAGAAGATTGAGATCCTCTGCAACTATCAGCCAAAGCTTCATAACTTCGGTGAGTGGTGGAAGCAGCTCTATGGTGAGTCTGAGGGTAAGGATGGCAAGGGTATCTTCCCTGCTGCTGTAGACCTCACAACAGACCTTCACTCTATGGGACAGTGGATTCAGGATGGTGAGCGTACTATCTTCGAGACAGTTATCTCTGTTGAGAATCCAAATACTAAGCTTGAGGTTCCTTCTGATGCAGAGAACCTTGATGGTCTTAACTTCCTCGCTGGCAAGCGTATCGACGAGGTGAATAAGATGGCAGAGCTTGGAACACAGCTTGCTCACGTTGATGGTGGTGTTCCAAACCTTAAGGTTTCTATCGAGAAACTTGATGAGTACAACCTCGGTCAGCTCATCTACTTCTTTGAGAAGGCTTGTGGTATCTCTGGTCTTATCCTTGGTGTTAACCCATTCAACCAGCCAGGTGTTGAGGCTTACAAGAAGAACATGTTTGCTCTCCTTAACAAGCCAGGTTATGAGAAGGAAAGTGAAGCTATTCAGGCTAAGTTGAAGTAATAGACTGTTGTCTACACATAATAGAAATGCCATGCAGTACGTAAATGACTGCATGGCATTTTGTATTTATTAGCACAGTGTCTTTGCTGTTAGTTTCGCAAATTCTCTGGTATTCTATCGTATGCATCCTTTTCTGTACCATGGAAAGGACCTGTTGCCTCAATCTTGAGCGTTGAAACTGCAGACGCAAATTTTCCTGCCTCTTCTGGAGTCTTACCCTGTACACGCTTGAACACGTAACTCATGACGTATGTGTCACCACATCCTGTAGCATCACATACATTGATTGGCTCGTATGCAGGTATATCATAGAACTTGCCATCTGCATATACAATAGAACCATAGCTTCCAAGTGTGAGAAGAACTTCCTTTACACCCCACTCGTTCAACTTCTTGCAAGCATCGTGGAAATCCCTGATACCAGTAAGAACTTCAATCTCATATTCATTTACCTTGAGTATGTCTATGTACTGGAGAGCTTCACGCTTGTTTGCCCAGTCGCAGGCATAAACTTTCTCGTCGCGTACCTCGCGGAGATAACCCTGCGCATCAACAACAAGAGTGCCACGCTCAGATAGACTCTTGATGACCTCGATAGAGAAATCGTCAGCCAAGAGACTTCCAAGAACAATGTACTTTGCTTTCACATCCTTGAGAGACTCAACTGTGAAAGGATCTGCCTTTGCACGAACACGCTGTTTGCGATTGTTTTGGTTCTCACCATAGATATTCTCGAAATACACGGTCTTCTTGCTTGGAATGACGTCAACATCAATGCCGAGGGCACGTATGTCCTCTACAGATTTCATCTCACTTTCTGCAAGTGATGCAACAAGCTTGAATGTTGGTTTATAATCTTCCTTTGTAGAATCAAGAAGATTGCTTATCCCGTGTGAAAAATAGAATGTTGTACCGCCTGGTTGATAAACTTCAGTCTTTGGAGTCACAATTCTATCTAGTGTTATATGCCCGATACAACAAATATCTAAATCCATATTTATATTTTGTTCAGTTTCCTGAGTTATTGATTAAGTAACGTGTAGGAAATAACTTACGTTGAAAGTTACCACGTCACCAATTGTTATAAGTTATTTTTATACGTTACTAGTGTTCTGCCAGAGATTTTGTGCAAAGGTAGGCAAAAAAGTTATATCTGCATCATTGATACCATCATTTTACACCATGATTATCAATAATGCAGATATTTAGAACACTTTTTTACATTTGTTATCAGCGCTTTGCCAATGGAATCCTAATTACTGTGAATGAGTACTTAGGCATCTCGTATGTAAACGATTCGTTAACGTCAATGCTTGATATTGTTGGCTTGTTGATTTCTCTGTCGTTTGCATCACCGCTGATACTTGATACTGTTGCCGATGTCTTATATCCCTCAAGTGAACCGATCTGTACAGTTAACTTGTTATTTGCGGGTATGGCATTAACTAGTTTAATGATAATGTCCCCAGTTTCCTTATCCTTAACAACAGAAGCCTTTACACGTTTGTTGACATCATTCTGTATGTTACGCTTGGCAGTTGGAACAATGGAAGAACTGATGTACTCGTCTCCAGCATTCTGTCCGCAAAGTGCCTGAACATAGTAGTTAGGTGTAGGTTTCACCTCTGTGTTGTTAAAGTAGATCATGTCAGGGTTCCATTGCGTATGGCCTTCCTTTGCAAGGAGTGGAGCGTAGCTTGACATCACGACAACATCTGCATTACGTTCAACATTGGTAATGTGAATTGCTTCTGCCAAGGCATTTTCAAGACGATTGCCCTTACTTGCCCATTCTCCAAGATACACTTTGGTACCATTACGGTCATACTTGTCATAGAAGTCCTGGTGGTTAAGATACCAGCCTACCGGATTATAGTAATGCTCATCCACAACCTCGATGTTCTTGTCCTTTGCTTCCATCCAACCAAACTCGTAGTCACTACCTTCCCAGAATGGACCGACAGTACCTACTACAATAATCTCTGGATGTGCCTTCTTGACACCCTCTATGAGGAAGTTGTATCGCTTAAGGAATACGTCACTAATGAGATCCTCATTACCAATACCAAGATATTTCATGTTGAATGGTTTAGGATGACCAGCCTTTGCACGCATCTGTGCTAATTTGCTTGTCTTAGGGTCGCCGTTAGCCCATTCTATGAGGTCAAGCAGTTCCTGGAGATAAGACTCCATGGTAAGAGGTTTTTCGTTGTATGTATAAGGAGAAGGCTTTCCGTTTAGCTCCTTCTCAAAAGGAATACCACCTTGCTGACCGTTGCCTCCCTTGTAGGAGTTCTGACAAGGCACACCTGCAGCGAGTACAGGAAGTGCCTGGGCACCAATGTCCTCACAGTATTGGAAATACTCGTAGAAACCGATGCCTCGTGTCTGGTGGTATCCCCAGATGTTAAAGTCATGCTGACGCTCCCAAAGTTCACCCACAGTTGCCTGCCAATGGTAGATGTTGTCGATTCCCTGTCCGTGAGAAGCACATCCTCCAGGGAAACGAACGAATTGTGGTTTGAGGTCAGCAAGTGTCTGAGCAAGGTCGAGACGCATACCGTTCTTTCTGTTCTTGAAAGTCTTCTGTGGGAAGAGTGACACAAAGTCGATGCTTATCTTTCCTTCCTGAAGTGGCTCGATAACAAGTTTTGCATCATTGACAGTTGATGATGCTGTCAAAACAGCCTTCTGCTGCTTCCATACGTTGGTTGCTGAAACAGTAGTAGAAGCAATAGTTGTTTCACCACTAACAAGACTAACCTTGATCTTGCCAGCGCCCTTTGTGAAGAGAGAAAGGTTGTACTTATCCTTTGCCTTAAGAGCAATGCCGTCCCAACCATCATTGATGAGTCTTGCTCCCCTTGTCTTAGTGGAAAGAGTAGAGTAGTGCTCATTGTTCTTATGTATAGGGTCTACCGTTTCTATTGTCCACTCAGAACCTTCACCTTCAAGTCTCCATGATGTTTTGGCATTCCACTCTCTACGGTCATTGGTGTTATACTCAAAGTCGCGGTTCTGAATAAGTTCCGCATAAAGTCCACCGTCAGCAGAGTAGTTGATGTCCTCAAAGAAGATACCGAACAACTCAGGTGAAATAGCTTTACTGTCCTTTGTGTCAATGGCAAGAGTTGTCGTTACACCATCTTTATAATCATCCACATTCCTTATGGCAATACGCTCCCCTTCCCACTGACCACGTAGAGAAGCAGCCTGAAACTGTGTCGTGAGATTCTCGATGATATAGTATGGCACCTTGATTACATTATCAGTAGATTCCTTTGCCAGTTCAGCCTTCTTCTTGTTGAATGCCTCCTGGGTAAGGTATGGATAGTCCTGTGGCTTCCATAGATACAGGTCTTTTGACTGAGTCTGTGCAACCTGTGGAACAGATGGATTAGGAATGAACTCTGCGTAGAACACATTGTCCTTGTACCTAAGTACAGGAGTGTGCATCTTTTTCTCACTTCCCCAGGCACCATAATCACTCTTGAACAAGTTGCGGTCTCCTATTCTATTCCACGACTTCTTGTCTACGGAATACTCTATTCTCAAACCCTCATTTGGATTCGGATTGTATGTCCTGACATAAACAGAGTCAGGGTGGTTTGCCCAAGAAGTTGTGGACAATGATAGTAGCGTTAAAGTTAGTAATGTTTTCATGTATAAGTCTTTAGAAATTCTTTTTTCTTCTTCTTTGGACACTCCAATACTCAAGTGCTAATGCAAAATACTTAGTTTTCTTCTCCGCCTCCAAGAACTGGTTTCTCCTCTCTTGGAAGTACATTAAACTTCTGTGAGGTAGAAGGACCTACCTGGAATGGGTTGCTCTTTCCTGCGTATACGGAAATCTGAGACGTGAAGTTGAGGGTATGCTCACCTACACCCTTCACAATGAACTTGTACTCTGCATGGTCATTAAGCGCACCACGATCAGGTTTAGTCAACTCGCAAAGTGGTTTGCCGTCAAGAGTGTATGTCTGCTTTGTATAGTACCAGTATTGACCAATGTTCTGGTATAAAAGGTATACAAGAACTGTGTCACCCTCAAAACAAGGGTTTGGCGCAATGGCAATTCCCTTAGCCGATGGTGCAATAAACTCGTACTCCTTTTCACAAGATGTCAATACTACAGATGTAAACATTGCTATAGCAGCAAATATAAATGCAATCTTTTTCATGTTGTGGTTCTTTATTTTCTTATATTTATAATGATATTTGTGCAAAGATATTGAAAATTGGTCGGAAATAAGTAACTTTGCTCCAGAATTAATAATAAAACAAGAAGAAATTATGTTTAGCGGAATCGTTGAGGAGTTTGCAACTGTCGTTGCTGTAGAGAAGGAACAGGAAAACATGCATTTCACATTGACTTGCTCTTTCGTTAATGAACTAAAGATAGATCAGAGTGTTGCGCACAATGGTGTGTGCCTCACAGTTGTCAAGATTATAGATAACACATATACTGTCACAGCTATGAAGGAGACTCTCATGAAGAGTAATCTTGGAGAGTTCAAGCCAGGTGACAAGGTGAATGTAGAGCGTTCAATGATGATGAACGGTCGTCTTGATGGACACATCGTTCAGGGTCATGTTGACCAGACTGCGGTATGTACAGAGATTGTTGACCAGCAGGGAAGCTTCACATATACCTTCAAGTATGACTTTGACAAGGAGATGGCAAAGAAAGGCTACATGACAGTAGACAAGGGTAGTGTGACTGTGAATGGTGTAAGTCTTACCGTGTGTAACTCACAGGATGATTCGTTCCAGGTGAACATCATTCCTTATACTTACGAGCATACAAACTTCCATACATTCAAGGTAGGTTCAAAGGTTAACCTTGAGTTCGATATTATCGGGAAGTACCTTTCGAGAATGGTTGCCTTCCAGTAATTTTGCCATGTCGTTATGAAAGTCCGCTATTGTGTTAGTTGAAGGATATCATAATTGTTTAGGGATAAAGGTTACAAAACATCCCCATATTGGTGGGAGGTGGTATGCTATGGTAAAAATGTAATGACAATGAAGAAATATATCTTTTTAGCTTTAGTAACATTCTGTTCCGTAATTCCTTCTTTCGCGCAGAGGACCATCAATGTGATTGGTGACTCGTATGTGGCAAACCATAGGCGCCCAAAGGAAGAAGCGTGGCACTTCAAGATGGCACAGGAACTTGGCATGAAGTACAACAGCTATGGCCGTAATGGCTCATGCGTTGCCTTTGACCGTACACATGACGGCAAGTGGAACTTCGGACCAGCTATGTGGGTTAGGTATACGGCAATGGATCCTTCTGCTGACTATGTCTTGATTATAGCAGGTCATAATGATGCTGACAAGGTAAAGAATAATACGGACTCACTAAAGATGTTTGTTGATTCTCTTAACACACTTATTGTCGGCATTAAGGCATTGTGTCCAAAGGCAAAGATAGGATTCGTAACACCTTGGTATGTTGACCGTCCGGGATTTTCTCCAGTATGTAAGGCAATCAAGGCAGTGTGCAAGAAGTATAAGATACCTGTGCTTGATAACTATAGCAAGAGCTGTGTCGTAAAGGTTCGTGAGGAGGATTTCCGTAAGAAATACTTCCAGGCACCAAATGATAATGCTCATCTCAATGCCGCAGGTCATGACCTTTTCTTGCCTGTAGGAAAGAAATGGTTCATGAAGAAGGTTGCTCGACTTTAGTTTCTATAGATTCATTCAGGAAGCTCGTTTGCCCGATGAACCCAATGGACACGTATATTTAAGCAATTTAAAGGTGAAAATAATAAGGGAATAAAAACCAATCAACTATTAAACAATGAGGAAAATATTACTAATCGCAATGTCATGCTTCACGCTATTCGCTAATGCGCAGACTGTTAGCGTAAAGTGGGAAATGTCCGATGTTGACAATCTGTCCAACTATACTGTTGATGCAGAAAATGAGGCAGACGCAAAACTTGTTACAGGATTTTATTCAAAAGGCACATTCATAGGTGCTATCGAATCAATGCCTAAAAGTGGTGTAGAGGAAGGTTACACAGCTGTGAACTATGATCCCGCCTTTGCAAGTTTCACTCCAACAACAAGAGTTGATAAACAAACATCAGGACACTCCATCCGATTTACTGTCACTCCTGGGTCTGGACGTACCTTCAAGCCTAACACTCTATCGTTTGATGCTGCAAAGGTGGGTACAGATGGAGGTAATATATCTGTAGTTTATCGTATAGGACGTAATGAAGAAGTAAGCGTAGCAAGTAACCTTACTCCATTGCGTAACAAGATAAATGCGACAAACTCAATAGGCTTTACTCATTATGAGTTTGATATCAACGATGCTATTGCGTCAAATTCTGATCCTTTGTCTATCTACTTGTATATATATAATCTTAATGGAACAGACAATGAGAATCCTAAGGCTATAGCATTCCGTAATGTGACTATCAGCGGTGAGATTGATGGTAAGATTTATACTGCCGATACGTTTGTTAAGTCATTCACAGCAACAGGTGTAGAGGATTATTATGCTGGTGTTTCATCTATCGACATCACTTCTTTGCTCAAAGGTGTGAAGAACGGTGAGACTGTGAACTATCCAAACCTTTTGTATGGTGAACCTACGGACCTGAAACTTGAACTTGAGGATGGATGTACAAGTACTATTACCTATGAGGATAATACTGCATCAGTTCAGATACTTAAGGCTGGCGCAAAGATGATCCGATTCAATGTTAAGTTTAATGTGACAAACCGTGCACCAAAGGGTAATGCCAAGGCGCTCGGTCGTGGACTTATGTCTGTTAGCCTTAGCGGAGCAGGCATGGGTAGTGGCAATCTTGTTTCATGGCGTTTCCATGGTAATGACGACCAGGGAACAAAGTTCTTGCTATATCGTGGTACTGCTACTGCTCAGACATCACTCCTCAATAATGGAAAATATATAGTTAACAAGACAAATTTCAGAGATGCTTCAGGAACAACATCTTCTTATTATAAACTTGAGACATACGACAAGTATGGTAATCTTATAGAAACAGTAGTAAGTGGTAAGACTTGGGGTAACCAGTCTTTGACAATCCCAACACAGGTGCCTGTTGACAATGTCAATGGTGCAACTTATACGCCAAATGATGCAAGCTACTGCGATATGGATGGTGATGGCGAGTATGAGATTATCCTCAAGTGGTCGCCAAGCAATGAGAAGGATGCTGCAAGTAGTGGTACCACATCAAATCCAATCTTTGACTGCTACAAGCTTGACGGAACAAGACTTTGGCGCATAGACCTCGGACAGAACTTCTTCACAAGTGCCCATACTATTCAGTTCATTGCATGGGACTTTGATGGTGATGGCTATGGCGAGTTCATGTGTAAGACAGCTCCTGGTACTATTGACGGAGAGGGTAACTATGTCCTTCTTGGCAAGGATGATCCAAAGGCAAATCTTCTTAGTGGTAGAGGAAAACAGGATCATGGTTCTGAATACATAACTGTGTTTGATGGTATAACAGGTGGAGCACTTGCCACAATACCTTATCATACAGACTATAATGCAGGTCTCTCATATTGGGGTGACAGCAACCAGAACCGTTCTGAGCGCTACCTTGCAGCACTTGCATACCTCGATGGTCCTGACAAGAATCCAAGTCCAATCTTTGCGCGTGGCTACTATAGCGGTGCCTTTGTTGGCGCTTATGACTGGGACGGTAAGGAACTCAAGTGTCGCTGGGTGTCACGTAACACAACAAAGGGACAAGGTCTTTGGGGCGAAGGTGCTCACTGGATATCTGTTGGTGACTGTGACGAGGATGGCAAGCAGGAGATTGTCTATGGTTCTGCAGCTCTCGACCATGATGGAAAGCTCCTTTATCGTACAGGTCTTGGTCATGGTGATGCTCTTCATCTTGGCGATTTCATCACTTCACGTCCAGGACTTGAGGTGTTCATGGTACACGAGGAAAAACCTTATGGGTATGACCTACGTGATGCTAAGACAGGTAAGTTCATCTTGCACGTAACAGCAAGTGGCGATACTGGTCGTGGACTTGCTGCTCACTTCGACTCAAGTCAGGAGAGCGCACAGTTTATCTATAGCGCATCAGGTGCAATGTTCAACTGTATTGATGGTAAAGAAATTGCATCGTCATGGGCACTTGGATCAAGTGGTGCAGGTATCAACTGCCGTATCTATTGGGATGGCGACCTCTATGACGAGTTCTTTGACAAGAGCATCATCGCTCATTGGAACCCAAAGAGTAAGTCGTTTGACCGATTCAAGTTCAATAATGGCAACTATCTCTGGGGTAACCTTAATAATGATACGAAGCGTAACCCTTGTGTGATGGGTGATATCCTTGGCGACTGGCGTGAGGAGATTATCACATGGGACGGAAACACAAAGGCGCTCCTCATTAATGCAACAAGCTATGAGTCAGAGTATCGTATCCCTCATCTCATGGACGACCTCAACTATCGTGTTCAGGTAGTAAACCAGAACTGTGCCTACAACCAGCCTCCTCATCTTTCATTCGACCCTGCAGTAAGATATAAGGGTAATCCTAATGTGGCAGTACAGGAGGATGAAGTTGATCCAACTGGTGTGGAGAGCGTAGGCGCTTCAAATTGTAATGATGCTAATGTGATATATACTATTCAGGGTGTCAAGGTTAATGACATAACTGCACCTGGCGTGTATATTGTTAATGGCAGAAAGATTGTTGTGAAATGAATAACGAATTTATAGTCGATGTACATACACACACTCTTGTGAGTGGACATGCGTTTTGCACCGTCAATGAGATGGTACAGGGCGCAAGGGAAAAGGGTATTAAACTGTATGGTATAACTGAGCATGGTCCAAAGATACCTGGAACGTGCGACCCTCTGTATTTCCGTAACATGTACATCGTGCCTCGCCAGTATGATGATATGCGTCTGCTTATGGGCGCAGAGCTTAATATCGTTGACTACGAGGGAACTCTTGATATTACTGATGATATTTACTGGAAATGCTTTGACCATTGCATTGCAGGACTTCATCAGCTATGTTATGAAGATGGTACCCGAGAGCAGAACACCTCTGCTCTCTTGGGTGCTATTGAGAATCCGCATGTCAATATAATATCGCATCCTTGTGATGGTACTGCTACTGATTTTGACATAGAAGCAGTTGTCCTGGCTGCAAAGAGGACACATACGCTCCTTGAACTGAATAACTCTTCGCTAAACCCATATCGCGGAAAGAAACTGGCAAAACCGCAGTTCACAAAGATGCTTGAACTGTCAAGGAAATACGACTGTCCTATTCTTGTAAGTAGTGATGCTCATCATACTTGCCAGATTGCCGAGTTCTCCTTTGCAAAGGAGCTGCTGCGCGAGACAGAATTCCCAAAGGAACTTATCATAAATACTGATCCGCAACGGTTCTTAGATTACATTTCTAAATAAGTCAAGTTTAGCAAGCTTCACTTGCTCACTTTAAGGAGTAAAAAGGAGTAAAAGACGAAGGAGTGACCACTCCTTCGTCTTTTACTCCTTTTTACTTCTCTTAACTCCCTTTAACTCCTTCCAATAAACTAAATAAAGAAAGACACCCAAAAAACAAATAAAAGCCATTAAACACCTGTTTTTTCTTGTTGCTTGGTACAAGTAATCTTGTGTGGTGTTTTGTGGTTATCTGTAATGTCTATTTATCCATCGTGGTAAACATATATAAAACAGCTTTTGCTTACGACTTGCTTACGACAATTGTCGTAAGCAAGTCGTAAGCAAAAGCTGTTCAAATGCTGTTCTATTAAGAGGGTGTAGGGAGTATTTTACTAATACGAAAACTTCCCTACGTTCGTCGCTTCCCACGTTCCATATGCATCAATGTTGGTAAGAAGAAACGGAACGGGGGTAAGAGGTTAAATGGAGTGGTTATTTTCTTGAGCTCTCAATTGATAGGATTAATGCTTGTTGTGGTCCTACGGTGATTGTCCCTCCATTTGTCATGTCAAGTCCACCATTGTTTATCATTCCTTCACGGCATATTACAGAGTAACGGCCTTCTGGAATAGTGACCTCTGCAGATAATCGGTTGCTGTTCATGACACATACTATTGTGTCCCATGTGTCGCCAACAGCTTTGCCGTTGAGGATAAAAGCAATGACATTATCTGGGGCATCAATGAAACGCATGTGTTGACGAACAAGGTTAGCGTCGCCCATACGGAATGCAGGGTGTGCTTTTCGCATCTCTATCAGACCTTTATAATATAGGAACACCTCAGGGTATCTGTTGAGGTTGGACCAGTCTATCTGGTTGATCTCGTCAGGTGAGTTGTAACTGTTATGTACTCCCTTCTTGTCACGAAGTGCTTCTTCGCCAGCCCAAAGGAATGGTATGCCCTGTGATGTCAGAACAAATGTCTGTGCCAGTTCGTCAAGACGGATAAGCTCTTCTTGGGATATGCCAGGGAATGAGGCACGAATACGGTCCACAAGACTCATGTCGTCATGGCAGCTCACATAACTAACATGCTGTGATGGTTGTGCGCACCATGGTGACTTGCTATAGTTCACCTTTGTCATGTCAATCTGAGGGTGTGCTATTCCACCAACAAGACCAAACTTGATGCTCTCCTCATTGCCTGCTATTCCTGCAAGATATGCTGGTTTTGTGTCATCAGAGAATGGACCACGTATGGCATCACGCATATCATCACCAAAAGCACCTATGCCAGACATCTTGTATGTTGAGGCTTTCATGGCAAGTTTGTCTTGTGGATAGGCACATGTACCAGCACTCCATCCTTCACCATATATTGTGATGCTTGGATCTATCTTGTTTACCTCCTCACGAATGATGTTCATGGTCTCAATGTCATGTATACCCATGAGGTCGAAACGGAATCCGTCGATATGGTACTCGTTTATCCAGTACTTAACGCTCTCAATCATGAACTGACGCATGAGAGGTTTCTCTGATGCTGTCTCGTTGCCACAACCGCTTCCGTCGGAGTAGTTGCCACCCTTTGAACCGATATTACCTGAGGAACCTTTTCCTGCCTCTGTCATACGATAGTAGTAGTCAGGGTAGGTGAGTTGGAAGTTGCTACCGTCTATTGCCATACAATGGTTGTACACAACGTCGAGGATCACACGTATACCAGCCTTGTGGAGCGTGTGAACCATCTTCTTGAATTCACGTATGCGTACCTCTGGATCAGTGGCATCTGTGGAGTAGCTTCCTTCCGGCACATTATAGTTGAGCGGGTCGTATCCCCAGTTGTACTGTGGCACGTCAGGACGTGACTCGTCAACAGTGGCATAGTCGTATGATGGTAGTATCTGTACAGCGTTGATGCCAAGAGTCTTTAGATAGTATATCGCCTTAGGCTCTGTTAGCGCAAGGAACTTGCCCTTATACTCATATCCAGACTGAGGATGGATGGAAAAATCGCGATGATGCATCTCATAGACGATGAGGTCCGAAGGTGTCTTTAGCGATGGACGTTTGTCATTCTCCCAACCTTCAGGGTCTGTGCTGCTCATGTCAATGATGGCTGCTCGTTTGCCATTCACGCCTACAGCCTTTGCAAATGTACCGGGACATTCGCCCTTGCCTATGTCAAAGGTATAGAACATGCCCATCATGTTGCCAGAGGCTATGCCTTTCCAGCTGTCAACGCCATCCTTCTTTAAAGATATTGTCTTTATCGGTTTGTGCGAGTCGGAAGAGTCGTAGATTCGTACCTTGACACTTTTTGAAGATGATGGAGCGTTTAGGCGGAATGTGGTTGCCTTGGGCGTATATTCCATCTCGTTGAACTGATCCTGTGCGTTCATAAGCATCGGAAGAGTGAGTAGTATTGTTAATAGTTTTGCTTTCATAGATGATTGATTGAATCGAAATGAAATGTTTCCGAAACGGTGTGGATATATATAATCATCTGTTTGCACCCTTTATCATTCCCTTCAACTTGTTGCAGAAACCGTCTGCGGCTATTAGATCCTCAAGGTTCAGATGCATACGGTAACGCCAGTAGTGTCTTGGATTGGCAGGAATGTTGATGCGCTCTGCATTTGCATCTGGCAGTCTAAGATAGTCTGAGCATGCTAACCAGTCCTGGAGAGTGAGGATGCATAGTGCAGAAGGGCAACATAGATGACGCATGACAATGTCATCTGCAAGCCATTCTGGCATTGGATGAGGTGCAGGGCCTTGATATCCGAGTACGTTGTTGTAGTACTCCTGTGCTATGCTATTGTCCTCATCCCACCACATTCGCATTGTGGCAGAGTCGTGGCTTGATATGGTACAAACGCTTCTCCATGGGTTGTTCTGGAGTACTCCGAACTTCACACTTGGATCCTTTGGCATGGACTGAAGTTCAAGAGACAGTATCTGAAGCTGGTTCATTATCCATGGCACACAGTCTGGCACCATGCCGAGATCTTCTGCACATACAAGCATATCTGTTGCATCAACAAGGCGAGGCAGTTTCTTCATTGCCTCCTCGTACCAGAACTGGTTGTTGCGACGGTAGTAATAGTCGTTGTAGAGGCGATTGAAATTGTCCTTGTCATGCTGCCACAGTGTCTCGTACACAGGGTCAAGTTGAACTGCAATACGAGGGTGGAACATCTCTGGGTTCTTATGGTCACGAACAAAGAGCACATTGCTAATCAAAGAATATAGACTATCCCTGATAGCTATGAGTTCTGAACTGTCATATACGAGTGACTTCGATTTGTCACTTCCTTTTAGCTTTTCGCTTGTCTTTGTGAACCATTCCTCAACCTTGCGCTGTGTGTTGAACTCTTCTTTCATTTCCCAGATGTCATCGTGCAAGTGGTTGAGGAATGTTTCCTTCACATAGTCCTGCTTGCCAGGGAAGAATCTGTCAATAATCCAGTCTGCGATGAAAGGCTTTGTCATAAAGTCCTCATCAAGCCATAGCCCGTAACTCTCAATCTCTTGCTTGCTCATGGCAAGGGCTGGGGAGAACTGACCGAGAAGTCCATGTACGGAATGTAGAGGAATCTCCCATATTCGGAAGAAACCAAGTACGTGGTCTATTCGGTATGCATCGAAATACTTAGCCATGTTCTGGAAACGACGTATCCACCACTGGCAGTCATCCTTGAGCATCTCTTCCCAGTTGTAGGTTGGGAATCCCCAGTTCTGACCATTAGTGGAGAAATTGTCTGGTGGAGCACCTGCCTGACCGTTCATGTTGAAGTAACGTGGTTCTGCCCATGCGTCGCATCCGTAGCGACTGACACCTATAGGTATATCGCCCTTGAGCATGACACCCTTTGACTTGGCATGGTCATGGGCAGCACGCATTTGCTTGTCAAGGATGTACTGGATGTAATATATAAAGTTTACGTCCTTGGTTGGATAGGTCTTGTGGTCAAGGCAGAACTGTCCATACGACTCAATCCAGTGTGACTCGTTCTTAACAAACTTTTTGAAATCTGCGCTCTTGACAGTCTTATCTCCTTCTTGAGAATAGATCTTGACGAGATAGTCAATCTTTGCCTTGTTCACAGCCTCATAGTCTATCTGTGGCAGGGCATTAAGCTTTGCCTGTAGCTTGTCAAACTTTGCCTGCTCTTTCTTGTCTGCCAACTTAGGAAGTTGACGGAGGTCGCAGTATTGTGGGTGAAGTGCATAGATGCTAATGCACGAATATGGATAAGAGTCAGTCCATGTATGACTGGCTGTAGTGTCATTGATAGGTAATATCTGCAGTATCTTCTGGTTCGTGTTTGCTACCCAGTCAATCATTAACTGCAGATCACCAAAGTCTCCTACACCAAAGCTTCCCTTGCTTCGGAGTGAGAATACAGGAACGGCTGTTCCTGCTATGCGAGTACCTTCATTTAAGTGTTTCATGATTTCAATTTCAATTAACAATTAATAATTAACAATTAACATGCCTAACGGAAAGCGTTAGGAACCGTGACCCTATGGTAACCAGTTCCCTCCCTGCAGGGAGGGTTAGGGTGGGTCTTTTATTTTACTCCTTCACACACAGTACACATCCTGCACCGATGATAAGGAATACACCAGCAAGACCAAGCATCATCACCTGACCTCCTCCAAGGAGTGAGAGGAATGTGCCTCCACATACTGCAGCTACAATCTGCGGAAGACAAATCGTGCAGTTGAAGAGTCCAAGGTATGTTCCCATGTGAGGATTTCCTTCGAGAGCATTAGTAAAGAATGTGAAAGGTAATGCAAGCATTGCTGCCCATGCAAAACCTATAAGGAAATAACTAACCCATAGCAGGTATTGGTTGTGAATCCATACGAGACTGATGAAACCTGCAGCTCCAAGTACAAGACTGATGATGTAGGCAAAACGGTAGGAACTGAATCGTGGTATTACTGTTGCCCATATAACAGAACCTATTGCCTGTATCGCAAACACGACACCTACCCAGTTGCCTGCTTCCTGATATTCAAGTGAAGTAACGTCGGTAGTTCCCCAGCAAGTGTCTGCTATGGCACCTGGAGTGTATGTCCACATATACATGAATGCTGCCCAGCAGAAGAACTGTACAAGACCGATAGATACGAAGGTGTATGATACACTTGGTTTATTGCTCTTGCTCTCGTGTTCTTCTCCATCCTTTTCCTTGCCCTGAGGCTGCTGATACTGTGCAAACTCCTCTGGTGGCATTTCCTTGACATTGGCAGTTGTGTATATGACACAGAGGATGAGTATAGCAGCACCTATATAGAAACTGTAGATTACAGAGTTTGGTATTACTCCTTCTTCTGCAGTATTCTTAACTCCTAAGAATGTGAATATATATGGAAATAGGTAACCAACGAGTGAACCAGCATTACATAGGAATGACTGAATGGAGTAGGCGAGTCCTTTCTGCTTCTCATTTACCATGTCACCTACCATCATCTTGAATGGTTGCATGGCAATGTTGATACTTGTGTCGAGGAACATGAGTGACATAAGACCAAAGAGCATTGTTCCTGTGAGTCCCCAACATACTATTTGTGTTGTTATTCCAAGACTTCCCGCATTTGGAAGCATCACCATTACTGCAACTGCTATGATTGCTCCTATGAAGAGATATGGTATGCGACGACCAAAGCGACACCATGTCTTGTCGGACATCATGCCTATTATTGGCTGTACTATCATACCCATCAGCGGCGGCAAGATCCAGAAGAAACTTAGTTGATGTGGATCTGCTCCAAGTGTCGCGAATATCCTTGATATGTTCGCACTTTGTAAAGCGTATGCAATCTGTACTCCAAAGAAGCCGAACGAGATGTTGAACAGCTGCATGGATGAAAGGTTAGGTAGGTGTTTCATGACTATTTATATTTCAAGTTTCAAAAATAAGAATTATCTGATATATTTCTTGCCATTTCTAATGTAAATCCTTCCAGGGATGAGTTCTTTTACTGCTTGTCCCATCATATTGTATGTTTCTGATGCCATATCATCGTCTTTCTTTACATCTTTAATGGCAGTTGCAGTTGTAACATCCTTGAATGTTATCTCTCCACCGGATAGGGTAGCCTCGTAATACTTGTCGGTTGTTATCTCTGTTATATCTTTGGTCTGTGGCTTGCCATTTCCCTGGTTGAAAATGATATTGAAGAAATAACCATAAGACTTGATGTCGAATGTCTGGTAATACCATGTCTCGCCATTGATCTCCTTTGTTGAGGCTGTCATAGCCTTTCCAGGCCAGTTTCCGTTAAGTTGACTGTTATTGTTGCTGTCCCATACATAGAAATATACAGGAGTGAAATTAGCCTTAACATATACTGTAGCAGTATAAGGCTTGAAATTGTTCTTCTCTTCCTCTGCAGACTTCTGCTCCTCAGTAATCTTGGCATCTATAGCCTTCCATTCATCTGCAAGGGCATCACTAACATAGTATATGTATCCTTTTCCACTACATATCTTAGTGTATCCTTCAGGACAGGTGTATGAGTTAGGTGTCTTGCCAACAACACAAATAAGAGTGCCCTTTGTTCCTTTTGTGGCTACGGCATAGTACATGGCACTGGAAGCCATATTTGCATAAGTGCTTTGATTGTTGATACCTGCAAGTTTACGAGCAGAAATCATTCTCTTGATATCGCCTTTACAGCTCATCCAGTGCTTATAGAACACACAAGGTGTACCAGGCATGGCAAGGAGGTATGCATTGGCAGCAAGAGTGTCTGCCTTTATAGGATCCTGCGCATCATTTGGACGTTTCTCCGTATCATGGTTCTCTACGAATGTCACGCTGTATTGACGATAGTTTGCATCATAGATGAGTGGACGACCAGCTGCGTCATTTACGTTATCCGCCAGTTTAGTCCAGTTGTTCTGGTTTATTGCATCGCGAACACGGTAGCGGAACTGGAAATCAAATGCAGCGCTTGTTGGTGTTCCATCCTTTTTTGTACCATCAATCCATGACCTTATCTTTGATGATGAGTCCCAATACTCGCCTACAGAGAATTGTGGCTTGGATGTAGTGTTATAGTCGGCTATATATGAGGCACCATAGCCTTTAACCATATCATAGCGGAAACCGGCATATCCTATGTCGTCAAGAAGAAACGACTCATACGCCTTGATAATCCTGTTGACATTAGCAGACTTGTGGTCAAGGTCGCGGCAACCGCTCCAGTCGTCACCTGTGTCATTGTTTGCAGAAAGTGATACATTATCCTTGTTTGCCTGTGTGAGAGCAGCACCACCATCATCGTTCTTGCATATATCGGTAGACTGCAACTGATAGGTTGTTCCCTTGTATGTCTCTGCAGGGAAACCAAACCAACCATTGCTGTTGTGATGATTGATAACCACATCAGCAATAGTTCCAAGTCCTTTGTCCTTAAAGGTCTTAATCATGCTACGGAGTTCAGCCTCTGTACCGAATGATGAGTTATGATTAAAATAGTTGAGTGGGAGATAGCCCATGTTGTTATAGTCTGAGCAATATCCTGAGTTTGGTACCCACACAAGATTAAAGTAATCTGCAAGTTCTTCTGCCTGACTCTCCAACTTCGCCCATTTGCTGTCACTGTAACCGTCCCAGTAGAATCCCTGGAGCATCACACCATCATAGTTGGCAGGCCAGCCTTGAGCATGAGAAAACATACTGAATAAAGATGATAACAGTACTGAGAGTGAGAGGATTTTCTTTAACATGTTGTTTAGTGTTTTTTGAAGAATTATGAGGTCAGGCAATATCCTGACCTCATAATCATTATGTTGTTATTACTTTGCTGTAACAGTAAGTACGCCTTGTCCATCGCAGTTTGGCTTGAATGAGAATGTGTATGTGCCTGCTGTGATAGAGAGGTTTGCACCGTTTGAAGATGTCATTGCATCGAGACTGCCACCCCAAGAGAGTGTCCAGTCATGGTTAGCACGAATCTTGTATTCTCCGTCTGTCATCTCGTATGTGCCTTCCCAAGCCTTTGTCTCTGTATTGAATGTGAGATCATAGTCTGTTCCCCATGAAGAGTCACCATTCACAGCAGAACCGATAAGGGACATCTGAGATATCTCATTGAGCTTGCATGTAAGGTCACTTGTGTTTACAACAATCTGGTAGAATGCATCCTTGTCTGCTAACTGGATATTGCTGCCACCAAGTGCCATTGTTCCTGTTGCATCACCTGCTCCATACTGTGGAAGATCCCATGAAGCATCTTGAGTGAACTTGAATCCCCATGTGTTGGAGTTGTCTGCGTACTGAACATAGTAGTATCCAACAAAGCTGTCGCCAGACTTTGCAAGTGGAGAGAATGACCATCCATTAGCATCGCCAGCATAGAAGAGACTCTCAACAACCTTCTCGTATGAGTATGCCCAACCCTTTGGGTCGATAGTGAATTTGTATTTTCCTGCCTCCTCAACAGAGAAACAGAAACTGTCTCCTGATGGAACTTTAAGAGTGAAGAATCCCTTCTTTGCAGTCTCTCCATTCTTTGGAGCACGGAATAGAAGGTCCCAGTTCTCACTATCTACTGCACTCTGAGGCGCAAATGCGAACCATTCGTCACCTGCCTTAAGTTCAATGATACATGAGTATGTACCGTCACCATTTGCAGCCATTGCAGTTGGTTCCTTGAGGTTCCATCCGTTATAACCACCAACATAGTAAAATGCTTCTTCGTTGGCAGTAGAAGGAAGTTCTACGACCTTGCTCTTTACATTCAATTTTATGGTATTGTCATTGATTGTGATTGGTGTTGCTGCACCATCAGCATTAACAACAACAGCATCGATTGTAAAGGCAATCTCACGTGCCTTGCTCTCAAGTGACGTATATGCTGTTGTGATTGCATCCTGAAGGTCTTTACTTTGGATTGTGAGGATACCATTCTCTGATGTGAAAGGAATCTCTGTCTCACCGTTAATGCGAACCTTTGTGTATGTCACTGTAGAACCTTCTGTCGAACCTGCAGGACAGTTTGCTTTAGCAATGTCGAAAGACTCTGCTGCGTTGAGATCTATGTCATTTGCGATGATCTCGATAGCACCATTGCCAATTTTATCCTGTGCAGCCTCTTGCTCCCATGCCTGAGGGTTTGCCCAGTCTGTGAAGTCTTCATTACAAGCAGTGAATGTCACTGCTGTAATGAATAAACTTGCATATAAGAATATCTTTTTCATATATTAGTCTTGTTTTTGTAACGTGTAAAAAGTTACTTGATTACTTTGATGTACCTGTTCCGTTTGTGAAATCAAGGACAATCTGCTTGCCAGCCTCGCCATTGTATGAGAAGTCTGCTCCAAGATCTGCTGCCCAGTTAGATGGTATGTCACAGTTACGGTAGAAGATTGTTCCGTCGCTCTTGATAGTGAACTCAGTCTTCCACCAGTCTATGCCACAGTCTACAGCAAGACGAAGTTCGCCAGAACCTGCTAATGCTGGAGATACACATGGCTCAGATGCAGAACTGCTCATAGTAAAGAGTGCATCGTCCTGGAATGACCACTGGTCAGAACCTGGTGATGTTGCACCGAAGAGATAGATCTTTGCCTTGTATGTGCTAAGTTCATAAGTTATTGCATTATTTGCAATCTTGTTCTTAACAACAACTGTGTACCAACCAGACTCTCCGTCTACCTTCATGTTTGAAGTCTCGCTGTCACCACCGTTTATTACATTTGCCTCGTTATTACCGATAGTTACCTGACCGAAGCCCTTGTCGTTACCCTTCCATCCATCGTCTGGGTTGATCTTGAACTCGTCACCATTTGCAAGGTATACAATTCCGTAAGAGAATCCGTCCTGACTGTATGCAAAATGGAGTGGGATGAACTTGCTCCAACCATCTGAAGCTGCAAATCCACCTACTATATACATTGTTGATGGGAGACTGATCTCAATCTTTGGAACAAATGCCAATACATTGTTGATCTCGATGACATTTGACTCTGCCTTACCCATGTTCTCTTCACCTGTGAGGTGACAACGAACCTTAGCATATAGTTTGATAGGTTGACTGAGGTCTGTTGAACCTGCAAGGTCAAGGATAGTCGCATTTACTTCACTTGCCTTGATCTGCATCTTGGCAGTTGTGAATGTAGTCGGAATCTCTGCCCAGTTTGAACCATCAAGACTAAGACTTACAATGTATGTTGTTGGTGCTGGATAACCATAGTCTGGCTGTGATGTAGTGAGAGTGAGGTAATCACTATTCTCAAGAGCTGTCACGTTATTGAATGATACTCCTGGCACATTGAGTACGAGAGACAGATTCTGCTCGTTCAATATAGGGTTGCTGTCACGGTCCTCACTGCATGATGTAAAGGAAAAAGCGGCAGCAGCTATCATTAATGTATAAAATATCTTTTTCATATTCTTCTTGTCTATTATTTGTATTGTTCACTCTGGTGAATGTTTGGATTGCCAGCGAGCTCATTTGATGGAATAGGGTAGATGTTGTACTTGCTATTTACACCTGTTCCTTCATAAACGCCACCTTTCCAGTCCCAGATATAAGAACTTGATGTGAATGCATTGAAACGGACGAGGTCAGAACGACGACGACCTTCCATGTAGAACTCACGACACCATTCGTCACGGATATCGCTCTCGCTGATTGACTGTTCAAACACTTTAGCCTTTGCACGACTACGAAGAACATTGAGGTCGTTCTTTGCCTCCTCAGGATTACCAAGACGGAAGTTAGCCTCAGCACGAGTCAAATAAGCCTCAGCAACACGGAAGAGTGGGATGTCTGTGTCTGCAAATGTTGCATCACTTGCAGTTCCTCCCTGAGCGTAAACATTGCTCCACTTGAGGATACCGAATCCTGCTGTGAATGTAGTCTTCTCTTCTGTAGAATAAGTACGAGCTGCATCTACAAAGAACAAGGCACGCTGGTCACCAGCCTTCTCGCAGAACTGATGTGCGTCGATTGACTGTCCAGAAAGGCTTGCACCATTGTCAACGAACTTGTCGATAAGAGCCTGACGAGCACGGTTACATGTCCACTGTGAACTTGAGAGGCCCTGATCTGGTGTGCCAGTACCTGTACAAGAAGCGATTGTGTAAACTGAACCTCCATAAGAACGAGAAGTAGCACCATCACAACGGATAGGGAAGATAATTTCCTGACGTGCATTTGAATTCTCACCATTGTCACCCATGAAGATCTGCTCGTAAGCAGAGTATCCATTGAGTTCTGTTGTGTTGAGCTTATACTTAGAAGCAATAACCTTGTCTGCATAAGTCTTTGCCTCAGTCCACTGTGCCTTGCCTGTGTACACCTCGCTATTGAGATAGAGACGAGCAAGAAGGAGATTTGCTGCTACCTTGTCTGCACGACCGTAGTTGTTGTCATCGCCTGCAAAGTCAAGGAGCTGCTCTTTGCTGCTGCCATCAGATATTGACTTGAGTTCTGCAACAACATAGTCGAACATCTCTGAACGAGATTTCTCAACTGGCAGGTTGCTGTTGAATGTGTCCTTGAAAGGTGCCTTTCCGTAGAGGTCGATGAAGTAATAGTTCATGAGGGCACGGATAAAGCGTACCTCGGCACGGCTCTGGAGCATTTCTGCTGAAGATTCATCAGCAGTAGCGTCAAGGAAGAAGTTGCATAGCGTTACATTATACATGAGTCGGTAGTATGTAAGCTCTGTATATCCATGCTCGGCGTTCCAGCTGATATTTGTAAGTTCAGGAATACCGGCATCTCCCTGCCATGTCCAAATAATCTCATCAGAGCAGAGTTCATTTGCCTCAAAGATACGTCGATAGAGAGATGAGTTACCTTCGTCAAACTGAGCCATATCTGCGTCTCCAGCACCACCTTTCTGTCCTGTGAGGACGAGACTACCATAAATCTTTGCAAGATATTGTTTGATATTAAGCTCTGTGTTTGTCTGCTCGTCCGGAATACTTTGATCCAAGTCGTTGAGACAAGATGTAGAACTGAAACCGATTAAGGCTGCAAGTGCTACTGGTGCTATATTTTTAATATATCTAAGTTTCATGTTATTCTTAATTTATTCAATTAGTAAATTTTAGACCTTTACTTAGAAGTTAAGGCTGAGTCCAAGCATGTATGTTCTTGGGCGTGGGTAAACACTGCCATCAACACCGCTGTTGTTTTCAGGATCAATGCCCTTATAGTTTGTAATTACGAATGGGTTCTGAACGAGTGCGTAGATACGACCGTTGATACCATTGTAGTTACCACATCTAAATAGATTGTTGAATGAGTAACCGAGAGTGATGTTGTCACACTTCAAGAATGAAGCGTTCTGTACGAAGTAGTCACTCATATAGTAGTCTGATTTACCAGTGAATCCAAGTGCGATAGCATCAGGAGTTGTGTTGCTCCATGCTGAGTTTGCATATACATTAGCACCATTACACTTGTTAGACAAGAAGTCGTTGTAGAGGTAGTTATTCAAGCTTGCACGGAGAGTGAAACTGAAATCCCAGTTCTTGTAAAGGAACTTGTTTGTCATACCCATAAGTACATCTGCTGCATGATGCTTGTAAACGTATCTGTCACCAAGTCCGATTACTCCATCACCATCACGGTCAACAAACTGTCCTTCAATTGGATTGCCTGCCTCATCATAGACCTGCTGGTAAACATAGAAAGAGTTTGTTGGATAGCCAACCTTGTTAACCATTACTC
Source organism: Bacteroidaceae bacterium (assembly GCA_045641785.1). GTDB lineage: Bacteria > Bacteroidota > Bacteroidia > Bacteroidales > Bacteroidaceae > Minthosoma. The sequence continues at coordinate 25,243 of JAZUHP010000105.1, read as the reverse complement.
TATTATTGAGACCAGCAGACACACTACCACCTGTGAGGAATCCCTCAGCATCGTTAAGGTGTGTAATCTTATTCTTGTTCCAGCCTACATTGTAGCTGATCTGCCACATAAAGTCCTTTGTCACTACAGGGCGCGCTGTGATGTTGAACTCCATACCAATATTCTGGAGTTCACCAATATTAGCAAACATATAGTTACCAAAGTTAATACCAGAAGCTTGTGGTACCTCAGAAAGAAGACCTGAAGTGTTTCTTTGATAGAAGTCGATGCCTCCTTCAATGCGATTGTTTAGGAAACCGTAGTCAACGCCAACATCAAATGTTGTTGTTTTCTCCCAAGTAAGATTGTCGTTATAAACTTCAGGACGAAGAGTATAATAGTTATTGTTACCGAAAGCATACTGTCCAAACTGATCACCATCAACATAGCGTCTTGTACAATAGTAGAATTTGTTAATATTCTCGTTACCAAGAGCACCATAACTTACACGCAATTTCAATTCGTTAAGAAGGTCAACATCACGAAGGAAAGACTCATTCTTAACCTTCCATGCAAATGCTGCTGATGGGAAATAACCTGTACGATGACCAGGAGCAAATCTATTACTAATATCAACACGGAATGAAGCAGTAAGCAAATAACGATCGAGAAGACTATAATTTAGACGACCAAAGCCACTTATTATAGTATTAATCCAAGTATGTTTTGTTTCTTCGATATTCTTATGATCCTTCCATGTGCTTTCTACACCATTGATATTTTCACCAAGCCAGTTTCCTCCACCATCTTCCCAAATATGACGATGTAAGTGCTGCTCTTCAGTACCCAAAGTAACACTGAGGTCGTGTATATCATTCCAATTGTGTGAGTAGTTAGCATAGAAGTTTTCCATCAAGTTATACTTCCAAGCCTCTTGATATCCTGACCATCCATAGTAGTTGTTGCTATATGAATATGGAGAAATGTCTGTATCTTGAATACCTTCAGAATAGTCACCAGCAACATTTGCGTTAAATGTGAGATCTTCAAAACCATGAACCTTGTATGTTACACCAAGCTTTCCAATAAACACATTTGCCTTTGCACGGTCATTCTTAAGACTATAGAGAGCAACTGGATTCTGAGGCGTGTTAGTATTTGTTGCAGGTGCATTCCATCCTGATATATCCTTAGAAGATCCTGACCAGAGGTTCTGCCAATAACCACCTGTTGTTGCATAGTTTGCATCATAAATAGGCTGAGTTGGATCACATGCTACAGAACCGCCAAACACTCCACCATCAACATACTTGTTTGTTGAATACATGTACTTCAATGAGAGATTAAACTTGAGGTGATCGTCAAGGAAACTTGGATCAACATTAGCAGAAGCTGTGAAACGCTGGAAGTTTGATGTCTTAGCAATACCATTCTGATCAGTATAACCTACAGAGAAACGATATGGAGTTGTAGCTGTAGCACCAGCAACAGAAACCTGATGGTCTGTAGTTACTGCGTTGCGATAAATCTCATCCTGCCAATTTGTGTTTGCAGTACCAAGTGCGTTGAGTGCAGAAGGACTTACAACACCTTTGTTAACGAGTTCCTGTGCATACTCTCTGAATTCATCTCCGTTAAGAACCTCATGCTTCTTTGCGATTGTTGCAATACCAACATTACCTGTATAAGAAATCTTTGCACCCTTACCCTTTGTGCCCTGCTTTGTTGTGATGATGATAACACCACCAGCACCACGAGCACCGTAAATAGCACAAGATGAAGCATCTTTCAACACAGTCATGGTTTCAATATCCTCAGGGTTTACCATAGCAAGACCGTTAGAAAGTCCCTGAACACCATCATTGTCCATAATTAAACCATCAATGACAATAAGTGGGTCGCTGCTTGCAGAAAGTGAAGCACCACCACGAATGCGAATCTGTGCACCACCACCAGGAGTACCGCCGTTAGAAATTACGCTAACGCCAGGAACCTTACCACTAAGCATGTCCTGAACACTTGTTGTGATACCCTTTGTCATTTCATCTGGCTTGATTGCTGCTACAGCACCAGTAAGGTCATTCTTCTTTACAGTACCGTAACCGATTACTACAGACTCGTTAAGCACCTTGGCGTCTTCAAAAAGTACAACAGACACATTAGATGCAGCTGCTACTTCCTTTGTTGCATAGCCAATGAAGGAAACTACAAGTGCAGCTCCTTTCTTCGCCTTGATAGTGAAGTTACCATTAATATCGGACACTGTTCCAACTGTTGGATTGTCCTTTACTCTAACAGATGCTCCAATAACATCTTCGCCAAGATCATCCTTAATATGACCTTTGACTGTAATGTCCTGAGCAAATGCACTAACAGATACGAAGATTCCAATGACAAGCGTCATGAGAAATCTTAGGTTTAGTTTCTGTTTCATGTTTTTTGATTTAAAGGTTTATGTTAATTATTATAGTTGATAGTTTTATTTTCTTTAGAGTCTTTAAGGTCCTTAAGGTCATTAATGCCTTTAAGGTCTTTAGTGCCTTTAAGGTATTTAGTGACTTTAGGACTATTAGCATCTCTATAGCATCTTGATGCTTATTGCGAATCCACCTCCACTTGCACTTGTAAGGCGAAGTATGCTCTTGCTTGTCACATTACGCTTTGTGATAGTGTAGCTCTGAGGGTTCTTGTCCCAACTTGCATCCTTACCATCTGCATAGATTGTTGCCTCATACTGCTTTCCTGGTGTAAGGAAGTCGAGTCGGAATGTGCTTGTATGACCATTTTCATCAACAGAAGAACCAACGAACCAGCTGTCTGAGTTCTTGTCCTTGCGGGCAATGGTAACATAGTCGCCTGGTTCTGCTTCAATATATACTGTCTTTTCCCAGTCGCATGGTACATCTTTGATGAACTGGAATGCATCAGGGAAACGCTTGTAGTTCTCGATGAGGTCTGCTGCCATCTGAAGTGGACTATATATAACACAGTAGAGACCAAGTTGACGTGCAAGTGTACTTCGAACCTTGCTTGTGTTATCTGGAGCAACCTTGGAGAGATCCATCTCGAAGATACCAGGAGTATAGTCCATAGGGCCTCCTATGAGTCTTGTGAATGGAATTATTGTTGTGTGGTCAACAGGATTACCTCCAAAACTCTCATATTCGGTTCCTCTTGCACTCTCATTGCCTATCCAGTTAGGGTATGTACGACAGATACCTGTAGGACGTGTTGCCTCATGTGCATTTACCATGATCTTATGTTCTGCTGCCTTTGTGATGCAGTAGAGATAGTGGTTGTTGAGAGGCTGGCTGTAATGATGCTCGCCGTATGGAACGATGTCTCCTACATAACCACTCTTGACACTTGTGTAGCCCCACTTGTTCATGAAGCTGTATGCCTTGTCTAGATGACGCTCGTAGTTCTGAGTAGAGGAACTTGTCTCGTGGTGCATGATCATCTTTACGCCCTTGCTCTTCGCATATTCACTTATCTCCTTCACATTGAAGTCTGGATAAGGAGTGACAAAGTCGAAGACGTAGTCCTTTTGATGACCAAACCAGTCTTCCCAACCTTCGTTCCATCCTTCTACGAGTACAGCGTCAAATCCGTTCTCTGCGGCAAAATCGATATATTCCTTGACATGCTTCGTGTTAGCACCATGGCGACCGTGAGGCTTTGCCTTTGAATAGTCTGTCTTGCCGAGCTGTACAGAAGGGTACTCGTATGTGTATGACCAGTGGCTCTTGTTTGTGATCATCTCCCACCAAACACCAACGTATTTAGTTGGCTTTATCCAACTGGTATCCTCAAGTTTACATGGTTCGTTGAGGTTAAGCGTGATACGGCTTGCAAGGATATCTTTTCCACTTTCCCCAACTATGATTGTACGCCAAGGAGAAGTGCAAGGTGTCTGCATTCTTCCTTTGTATCCTTGTGCGTCAGGAGTGAGATGACTCTCAAAAGTTTTTGATGCAACATCGTAGTTCAGGTGCATGGTTGAGTAGTTGATACATGCTGCCTCATGAAGGTTGATGTAGAGTCCATCATCAGTCTTCATCTGAAGTGATGTCTGTACAACAGATGGACCTGCTGGTGTTTGTGAAGAATTGTCGCATATCGCTTTCTTCATATTAGCAGGTATCTCGCTGAGTCTTGTTGTCTGCCATTCATACTCCTGCGTGTCATAGTCTCCTGCTATCCACCAAGCTTTGTGGTCGCCTGTCATAGCAAACTGTGACTTCTCTTCTTTGATGATGAAATAGGTAAGGTTCTTTTGTGAAGGAAACTCGTACCTAAATCCGAGACCATCATTGAAGAGACGGAAACGGATAAGTATATTACGGTCATTCTTAGGCTGGTTTAGTGTCACTGCCAACTCGTTATAGTTGATACGAATAGAAGACTCTTCTCCCCAAACTGGAGTCCATGTCTCGTCGAAGGTACTTGTAGATGTGCTAACAACTTTGAATCCTGTTGTCATGTCTGCTTTTGCATCTATCTTGTCCTTGTCGGCGAAACTCTTGTATTCAAAGTCGGTCGCCTTATTAGCATCCTCCTTGATAAGTTGTAAACCAAGGTGGCTGTCTGCAATGACTGTCTTACCCTTTCTGGTAAGATTGTATGTTGGCTGTCCTTTGCTGTCAATGCTGAAATTCATCTCCATCTGTCCATTCGGAGATGTTAGCTTCTGGGCATTTCCGGTAAGTATTGCCATCATCGATAGAATCGAAAATAATGTTTTTCTCATAATTCTGCTTGCTTACTTAAAGCTTATTTGTGTGAATAGTCAAGTATTATTATTTCTCTTGGGGCTAATGTGATTTCGTCAGAGATTGTCATGTTCTTATCAGTCATCACATTATATGCATTCCTGATTGGCAGCACTTCATTATAGATGTCCGCCTTTACTGATGTCTGCTTGCTTGTTCCATTTATGAGTATTGTTACTCTCTCCCCCTTGTATTCGCGAGAATAGACGTAAACGCCATTGCGGATAGAATAATGCATCAAACTGCCATATGCTACAGCTTTGTTTGCCTTACGCCAGTTGAGAAGTTTCTTTGTAAAATCGAAATACTCATTCTGTAGTTTTGTGCGTCCTTCTTTTGTGAAGGCATTGTTCTTGTCTCCTTGCCATCCACCTGGGAAATCTTGACGTAGAGCGCCATCATTAACACTCTTGTTGGCATACATGCCTATCTCGTCACCATAATATAATTGTGGCGTTCCACGAAGAGTAAGAAGTAGAGTAAGTGCCTGTTTGTATCTTATGATGTTACCAGCCTTTTCTTTTGTCGGCTGGAAACGATCTGTGTCGTGATTTGCAAGGAATGTAAGTAAACTATTTGGATTTGCATATACGATGTCTTGTGATATGTAGGCATATAGTCTTGCAAAACCATGATCCCATTCATCGGTCTCTTCATCAACAACACTTGTTAGTAGATACATGAGCGGGAAGTCCATGACCGTCTTAAGCTCCGAATTAAGTGGAGCGGCCAGTTTGCTGTCTTTTTGCCAGTAACTCACACCGACATTGTTATTTATCCATGTCTCACCGACGATGTTGAATCCTGGATATTCGTTTTCGAGTTCGAGGCACCATCGACGCATGAATTCGAAGTCATTATAAGGATATGTGTCCTGTCTAAATCCGTCTATCCCTGCGTATTCTACCCACCATTTGCTTGCTTGTATAAGGTAATCCGCAACAAATTTGTTCTTTCCGTTCAGATCAGGCATAGACTCGACGAACCAACCGTCTATTGTTAGTTTCTTGTCTATATCAGAAGCATGACTGTCTGCCGGAGTTCCTGTCTTATACCCTGTTTGGGTAAACTTGCTTGCGTAATTGAACCAGTCATCTGAAGGTCTATCTGTAAATAGAAAGTTACCAGAACCGCAATGGTTGAAGACTATGTCCTTTATGATTTTGATATTTTTGCTGTGTGCGCTGCTTACAAAATTCTTGTAGTCTTCGTTTGTTCCAAGACGTGGATCTGTTAGATAGTAGTTTGTGATTGCATATCCGTGATATGACTGGTTGCCCATATCATTAATCAAAGTAGGTGTTGGCCATACAGCTGTAACACCGAGCTCTTGAAGATAGTCGAGATGCTGAGTCATACCTGCAAGATCACCTCCGTGACGAGCCATGTCTACATTCCTGTCCCAGCCGTGCTCTTTTGTGCCTTGTGAATACATTACCTTTCTTTGTTTCTCACTTGTTCCTTGTGAAAAACGGTCTGGCATAAGTAGATACATGACATCTGATGCATCGAATGCTCCAAGTCTATTGTTTTGACGCTCCTTGAGTTCGTATGGGATAGACTTGACAACCTTCTTTCCGTTTGTTAAATTGATATTAAACTTATGTGCGGGTGCATCTTTTGTGTCTAAGTATATAATAAGGTAATTCTTGTTGTCAAACTTATTTACACTCTTTAGCATGACATTCTGCTCGTTTTGAAGTTGAATGTCATACACTCCAAGCTCTTTCCCGTGGATTAGAATCTGTAATTCTGTATTCTTCATACCAGACCACCAGTATGTTGGGTGAATGTGCTCAACAACCGGTTTTGCAGCATCAATACCTAAGAAACTGCAAAGGCTTAGTAGAAATGTGAGTGTTAGTTTCGATTTTCTCATTGATTTAGTATTAGGCCTAATGCTAGGTAAAAGGCAATTAAAAATTATTGTTTTCTGTCACAAAATTACGTTAATTATGAATATGACAAAAGCGGTTGTAAAACAAATGTAAAAGTGCATAATTGTTAACATTATGAAAATTAACAAACAAAATTAATTAATTGTCCAATAAATATAAAAACAATGTAAATAATAATTGTTACATTTGTGTGCTAAATGTTACGTATAATAAAATGTATGAGTAGAATTTTACTGTTAATAGTCTTATTGAATGGTATATTTGGAGCCATAAAAGCACAACATAGTGGCAATCTTTTTCGAGAACTCGATGAGGTGATTTCAAAGAAAGATGTTTACCACCGTCGTGTTCAAAACAAGATTGACTCACTTAAAACAATATTAAAGACTTCAGACGAGGAGAGTGTGTATGATGTATACACTCAGATATACGAGTGCTATAATAATTTCCAGATAGATTCTGCATTACATTATATTCGTCTGATAAAGGCATTGCCTGTTATGAAACGAAATAACGAAAAGAGAATACTTTCTGATCTTAGATTATCTATTACCTATGGACTTATTGGAGATTTCTATACAGCAATGCAGATTGTTGATAGCATAAATGTCAGCGACGCATCTAAAGATATCCGTTCAGAATACTTCCATACGTGCAGAACTCTATATGGTTGGTATTCGGAGTATGTTGAGGATTTCCATCGTGATAATAATAAATACGTAAGTCTCACACAGTCGTTCCGTGATTCAATCCTTGTCTATACTGAACCAGGAATAAGAAGGTGTAATGTGCTTGCAGATAACTTCATTGTTCACGGTGAAGCAGATGCCGCAATAGATATACTGCAGGATATCATAGCTAAGGCAAATGATGAACAGAAGATTTATGCCTATTATAATCTTGCTCAATGTTACAAGGCAAAACATGATGAAGATAAGTATGCCAGGTATCTTGCTTTGACTGCTATTTCTGACCTTGAGAATGGCGTTACAGAGTACATAGCTTTACCGGAACTTGCAAATCTCATGCTTAAGAAGGGGGATATAGATAGAGCTTATAATTATCTCTTCTGTAGTATGGAAGATGCTCATTTCTGTAATTCTGCCCTGCGAACAATAGAGGTTAACACGATATTTCCTATTATTGATAAGGAGTATCGTGAACAGCAGCGTAAGACACAGAATTTTGAACATCTTATTCTGACAGGGTTGAGTGTTTTTGCGATTATTCTTATTGTGGCTCTCTTCTATCTCCAAAAACAGATGAGACGCACAAGGACAATGAAGGAGAAACTGTCAGAAACAAATATACGTCTTGCAGAGGCAAATAACAGATTAGAAGAAGCAAATGCTCAACTGGAGGTTTTTAATCTACAATTAGGTGAAAACAACGATTTGCTTTCAAAAGAGAATAATGTACTGCAATCTACCAATAAGATTAAGGAGGAGTATATAGCCCATTATCTTGAGATGTGTCGCAGTTACATGGATACATTTGAAAACTTTAGACGTTCTCTACTGAAAATGGCAAAAAATAACCAGCAACAGGACATGTTAAAGTTTCTCAAATCAGATGATGTTATTGAAGAAGAACAAAAACGATTCTTTGTGGACTTTGACAAGTCGTTCCTGAGTATTCATCCTGATTTCATAAGCGAGTTTAATGCCCTGCTTCGTGAGGACTCTCAACTTGTTCCAAAGAAAGGTGAACTGCTCAATACTGAACTTCGTATTTTTGCTCTTATCCGACTTGGTGTTGATGATTCCTCAATTATAGCGCATTTCCTTAACTATTCGATGCCTACAATATATAATTACCGTTCTCGCGTCAGAAATAGTTCTATTTACGAGAAAGACGAGTTTATGAAAAGATTGATGGAGATATCTTAAGCCTGCTAAATCTGATAGGTTTTATGGCTATTAGGTCGTTATGCTGGTGATGTTATAAGGTTTGGATATTTATGTACATGCTCATTTATAACATTCGTGTAATTCGTACAATCAGCCTTAAGGCAATAAAAAAGGGTCTCTTTCTCAAGAGACCCTCTTTTGGTGAATGAACATTTACTGATTTTGGAAAGAATTAAACATTTATTCTAATGGATTTACCATTAACGGGAATTTTTGAACATTAAATTGTATAGCCCTAAGCTATAAATGAACAAGAAAAACCAATTTGGGAAGATGAACTGAACAAGAAAGTAATGAACATTTATATTATATTTTGTATTATTCTGTTAATTTGATTGTCGCTTTATCTTTTCGACGTTGCAAAGGTATGGTGTTTTTCGTTACTGAAAAAATATTTTATTTCCTGTTTTGTCCGATTTATGGTCGCTCATAATGTTTTGAGACAAAATCCGAAAATATGAGTGATGCTTTTACACTCAAATGTATTGATATGTAAATTTGTCTAAATGATAACTGTGATTTTGTATTATTAGTGCAGAAATATGCGTAAAATTATAATAAGAACGCAATTTTTGTCTCAATATTGTAATTTGAGTGCGTGGACAGCAGAAAAATGTTATTTATGACGCATAGATGGGTTTGTGGATTTCTTAAGCTAGCGTTTGTTGTGTCAACAAAATGATATGTATAATACGTCTTATTGATATGTCGGTTTGTTGTCGTTTCCTGATTGTAACACTTGATTTCCCTGTCTTGATGATAGGAAATTTGTCAAAACAATAATTCTTGTAATCATAAAATCGACAGAAAAGAAGCGCCTGCGTGTATATGGATCCGTAATGTTCGTGTGATTCGTGATATTCGTGTTTAGGGAAATAAAGATTAAACATCCACTTGTGGCTAATCATGTACGACAAAACTGTGCATTCGTTGATACAGGTGCGTTAGTATTGATAGGGTGGTGTGTTATTGTTAATATATAAAAAAATAGCGCCACTCACAACTGAGTAGCGCTAAATTCGATTTAACATCTATCCAATAATATCTATTCCCTACTGAAAGAATTTGTAAATTAACTAACTCTTAATTTTAACATTTTAATTAACCCGTATTTACAAACTATTTTTTTTGTCCATTATTCTTGTTATATTCTCTTGTATTTATTAGTCCTTGTATTTTATAATCAGTTTTTCGTGTTCTTCTTAATTGACTTCCGCTTTGGTCGTCTCCCCATTAGTTCTTCTTGTTCTTAATTTAATGTTGAGTAATTTTCCCGTATATATTTATTGATAACCCTTGACTAATTAGTGTTGTAATTGATTTTTATTACACTGCAAAAATAGGTTATGAAACCATGTTTTACAAGTAATATTGTACGCAAAACCTATATTTTTGTAATTTTGTACCATGTTTACCTTTCATATTGTACTCTTCGTTAAAATGATATGGTGTTTTTGTGTACATGTGTTAATAAACTTTTGTAATACGAATTAGCCTTAATTATCCAAGCGAATTGTTCATTAGTTGTTATCCGTACAACTCAAGTTACTATGTGCAAATTTGGCTACGTCAAAGTATCTGAATGTAGCTCCTGGTCTTGTTCTTGTGCGGCTCCAATGCGTAAGTGGCGGTTTCAAGACATAAAGGAGGGACAAATAATGGAGGGTTGTCTCTCACGAGACAGACCCTCCTAAGTTGACTTAAATTTTAATGTGGATAATTATCTGTTTATTGAGGTTGAGTGTATATTCCCATTTATTTAATTATATACTTTTTGCCATCTTTAATAAAGAGACCTTTTCCTGGATTTACAACCTTACGACCAGATAAGTCATAGATGTCTGACGAGTTATTGTTGCTGTCGTTGTCGATGATGTCATCGATAGCAACTGTTGCCGCATAAGCGTCATAGCCGTCAAGCATTATCTTTCTGAAGTCTTGGATGTCTTCTTCGCTAACCTTAAGGTCATATTTGAAATACTGGTAGAAACGGTCAGCATTTGTATAACCTCTCTTGCCATTTATATAGTCAAGATGTTGCTTGATCTTGCTAATGTCACGTTTGTAAGATGTTCCAGCCATGCTTGTCAGTTCATAGTCTTTGACAAGTGCGTCTGTATTCATTCCAAGTAGTCCTCCTGCTATTATGCAGGCAAGACCTGTTCTGTCAGCACCGTAGATGCAATGAATATATACTGCACGACCTTTGCGCAGGTTGTCAACTAGAAATTCAAAATCTTTCTTCCATAGTTGAGCATCATTTGTCATGGCTTTCCAAGAGTAAGACAAATGTCCCTGGAAGATGTATGGAATGTTTTCACCAAATGCAGATGTGTTCTCATTACTCTCTCCAAAGTCACGAAGATCCATGTCTGCACCAATGCCTATGCGCTTTAGTTCTTCTATATCTTCCTGAGTTGCAGTATGACTATAGTCAAGTTCGCCACCTCTATATACAAGTCCATACTGAATCTTTTTGTTGAAGTCGGTGTCCCATCCGCCCATGTCGCGTACATTTGTCACACTTGGTACATAAATCATGCGAACCTTGCCTGCAATGTATGTTTTACCGTTTATGAACTCCTTATTGTTTATGACAGCCTTGCTGTAAACGGTGGTGCCAGGTACCGGGTTTTTAATGATACATTCGGTATCACCTTTCTTGATATCAACTATTGTTGCATCTGTAAATTTGTCGGAAGTGGAGAAATAGAACTTGCCGTCTGCTTCTGCAGCCTTCGGAAGAGCAATCTTGACAAGGTTAGGGTGGTCAAGACGAATCTTGTCCATTCCGTCAAGATACTTATTTATTGCTGTTGCTTGACCAGAAGTGGTGTATGTGTTCTCTTTGAGATATTTGTAAACATTTTGGTTCTCAATGTTTACTGTATCAGGAACAGCTGCGAAAGACTTTGCAACTGTAGCCAATGTAATTCCCAAAATTAATTTCCAATTTCCCATTTCACTTAGATGTGTTTATTCAATATTTTGGTATCAAAGTTGATTAAACAATGTGTATTTCTATAATGTATCACTTGTTTAGAATCAATCTATTTCGCCCGTTAAAATAGTTCTTATGTATTGCACACGGCAAATATAGTGATATATTTGTTTTCAAACAAATAATTTAAGAAAAAAAATATCACTCTGTAGGTATGCTGATTTTATTTTTCGTTCTTATCTACTTTCAACCAAATTGAAGATGAACCACAAGAACAAGAAAACTGTTTTCTTTTTGTTTTGAAAGGTTTTTAATGCAGACCGCAAGCGGTAATAACAAGCACGATTAACTGGACGCCCTAATTAATTCGTGGGCATCACTTGAAACTTGCTTTTGCCTCAATAGGATTGTCTGGCCAAAAGTGTTTTGGGTAGCGACGTCGAAGTTCTTTCCTAACCTCAAAGTATGTCCCTGTCCAGAAACTCTTTAGGTCTTGGGTTAGTTGGACAGGTTTGAAACCAGGCGAAAGTAGTTCCATAAGAACAGGTTGCTTCCCACCATTAACCTTTGGCGTATCTTCAAGACCAAAACATTCTTGAAGTCTAACACGTAATATTGGTTGTTCTGCACCTTGACGATATTCAACCTTTATCCTGCTGCCTGTAGGAACAACAATATGAGTAGGGGCAAGTCGTTCTATTTCTTGCTGTTGTTCATAAGGTAGAAGTGACCATATACATGCACATAAGTCTATCTTCTTCAACTCATTTGCATTTATTGTCTTACCTGTGAAATAGGGTAGCCACTCTTCTGCTCTGTCAAGAACGGCATTGGTACTTAGGTCCGGCAACTCCATTTCAGGATGCCAATTAGCCACAGCATCTATACGCCTTTGCAGGTTTTGAACCTTATCGTTAAAGTCAAACATGCTAAGGCCATATTTCTTGGACGCCTGACATACTACTTCTATGATTCTGTCGTGATCTACATCCTGTAGAGGACGAGTGTTGACAATCAGTTTTCCAACACTATACTCTTTTCGGGCAATCACAACACCTTGTTTGTTGTCCCATGAGATATTGTCTCTTTCCTTCAACAGGTTTCCTAAGTCCTTAGGGTTGAGTGGTGAAGCAAGGAATATGTGTCCTCCTTCATATTGGGCATTGACATTCGCTACAGCTAACCAGTCTTGAGCAGCAAGACAGTCGTCCTTATTAACATAGGCAAGATCGCCGCTTGCAAGCACGAATCGCCCGCAGCCATCTTTATGTGTGGCACTTATTCTCTCAGGATAGGCAGACGCAATGAGTAATCCAGAGTGAAAAGGGTTAGGCACATCATTATGTTCACCACATCTCACGAGACGCCTGTATTGTTCTGCTACACGTGATATGCGTTCCCACTTCTTTGATTTCTGCCCTCTACACCTTATGTTTCTAAGTTCTATTATACGAGTGTTTATGTCTGCGTCAAGCAACTCTTCTGCCATAGGGTCCTTGTCCTCAAGAAGCGCGGCTATATCAGTGGCAAGAGACCTTAACTCCTCATTTTCGGCACAAACAAGCATCTTTGCTATACGTGGGTGGCAAGGTAACTTGCTTATCTTCTTTCCAAGTGGAGTTATCTTGCCGTCATCGTCAATAGCCTGAAGCATCTTTAATGTTTCGGTTGCCATCGTAACATTCGATGTAGGTGGAACCGTCAACCACGATAATTGTTGAATATCTCCTTCTCCCCATGCAGCAATGTCAAGAAGAGTAGGGACAAGGTCTGAGTCAAGAATCTCTGGTTTACGGCACATTTCCATACGATGTTCCGTTGCAGTACTCCATAACCTATAGCATACACCTTCGGACACACGTCCTGCACGTCCGCTTCGCTGGGTAGCCATGTCCATACTTATTTGTACCGTCTGGAGTCTGCTAAGTCCACTCTGATGATCAAACACCATCTTGCGGCAAAGACCAGAATCCACCACAATCTTTACACCCTCAATAGTCAGGGACGTCTCTGCAACAGGGGTGGCAAGAACCACCTTTCTTTCCTCACTTCCACTTGGAGCAATAGCCTTTTGCTGTTCTGTGGAAGATTGAAGACCATAAAGAGGAAATATCCTTGTCTTTCCGAGATAGCCATTAAGATACTCCATGCATCTTAGAATCTCTCCTTGTCCAGGAAGGAAGGCAAGTATGTCGCCCTCATGTTTTGTGTGCGCTTCTTTTATTGCGCTTGCAACGGCAGAAGCTATGTCGTCAGGATAGAACTGCCTATTTATAACGTCACCTTTGTTGATTATCTCAACATCAAACATCCTTCCCTTGCTTTCTACAAGTGGGGCATCAAGAGTCTTGCAAATGTCTTCTGCATCAATGGTAGCAGACATCACAACAATCTTAAGATCTGGACGAATGATTTGCTGTGCCTCTCGTACAAGAGCAAGTCCAAGGTCACTATTGATGCTACGTTCATGAAACTCGTCAAAGATAACAGCTGATACACCTTCAAGCATGGGGTCGTCAACAAGCATTCGGGTGAGTATGCCCTCTGTAATAACCTCAATACGTGTAGATTGTGATACACAATTCTCGAATCTCATTCTATAGCCCACAGTCTCTCCAGGACGCTCGTTGATGAGATATGCCATTCTCTCAGCGACTTGTCGAGCTGCAAGTCTACGGGGCTCAAGCATGAGAATCTTTCCTCCGTCATTTATGCCATTCAGTATGGTGAGGGGGAGTACCGTAGATTTGCCTGCACCCGGTGGGGCTGTCACAACAAGACAAAACGAATTTAGCAGGTGCTGATTGACAGCATCTGCTATTTCATATGCAGGAAGTGCTTTTGCTTCCTGTGCCAGTGTGAATGTACAGTTATCTGTATGTGAACTCACTCGTTTGTTAAAATTGACATGTTACAAGGTCTTTACGCAGGTGAGGTTGTAAGGCTTGAATGATTGCTTGCAGAGTATTTCCATCAGCAAAGAGCGACTATTTTTTCATTGACGATGGAAGTGAACCTTTCTGTGCACAACGTAACTATGTCCTCTTCCTATCGAACAGGTTCGTCAGAGTTCATTGCCTCCAAGAACCCTTGTATAAACTCCTCCACATACTGTGGTCCGCGAGCTACAACCTCAGGCATAGAGAGTACTATTTCTTTTGCTTCTTCGTAAGTCATTTTTTATTTAGAATGTAAGTAAGTTATCACTCAATGACTATACCTCAAAGTCCAGACATGTGCGCTGAACTGTATAAGGACGAACCTTACCATCTGCGACTGCAACATGGTCAGGATGAGTGGCATAAGCCTTAAGAGCTTCAGGGCTCTCAAGTGTGCTGTCAAGCATGACATCACAGTTTGATGAGTCGAGACGACCATCAATGTTTACCTTTATCTCCAAAAGACCTGGAACCTTTCCAGCAAGTCCCTCAAGTCCTTCCTTTATACCAGCCTTTACTTCAGCTTTCTGTGTTTCTGACAATTCTGGATTAAGTGTCCAGAGAATGATATGCTTTACCATATAGATTATGAATTGTTATTGTTATATGTAACTGTCTAAAATTGTTGCAAAAGTAATAATATTTTCTTAAACAGCGTCTATTGACATCATTTTTTTGTTGAGGATTAAGTGGTTGCTATTGGAGTTAACTTAGCTTTTAGCATTTGCTTTCATCTGTTCGGTTATAAGAAAGACAAGACCTTCTGCACCCTGTGTGCACCTTCCCCTCTAAGTGGAGGAACCATCTGGAAGAAAGTAAAAGCATGACTGCTTTAGGGGGAGGTTGAGAAAGATACTCTAAAAACATTTAGGAAACCGTTAAACACATGTTTTTTCCTGTTGCTTGGTATAAGTAATTTTTTTGTGTTTTGTGGCTCATTGTAACGTCTATTTATCCATCGTGGTAAACATATGTAAAACAGCTTCTGCTTACGACTTGCTTACGACAATTGTCGTAAGCAAGTCGTAAGCAAAAGCTGTTCAGATGCTGTTCTGTTAAGAGGGTATAGGGAGTAGTATAACAGGTAACTCAAATCTTTTTCAACTAAATTAAAGAATACCCCAAATCAGTAAACCTTATTCCTGTTTGTTCTGATACACCCTTACATAATCAATCTCGTACCTCATAGGGAAAGCGTCAGCAACAGGTTCTCCACCATTGATGCCTCCTATAGCAAGGTCAAGAAGGATATATTGAGGTGCATGGAAAGGGTTCTCGTGATTACCTATAGCACCATTGATGGTTGTGGATAAGTCTATGTCGTTAAGTAGTTCACCATCAAGGTATATGCGTATGTACTCAGGTGTCCAGTCCATTGTCCATATATGAAACTTCTCATTCCAGTATGGATCTTTATCCGTGAAATGTTCGTATGGAGTTTTCTTCGAGTTCCACACTGCAGAGTAATGCTGGTCATTTCCCCACGCGGCATTAGCAAGGATGTATGGCTTACCATCTACGTGGTAGTATTCCATTATGTCAATCTCTCCATTTGAAGGCCACTCGTACTTTGTTCCGAGAGTCCATATCGCTGGCCACGAACCTATCACAGCAGGTATTCTTGCACGAACCTCCATTCGTCCGTACAGAAAACTGAATGAGCGTCTTGTGTTTACACTTGCAGATGAATACTTGGCATATCGTCTGTTCTGCTGCCATCGCTTACTTCCTTCACGGTAGCGTGGGTTAGGAATGCTGTCAAGACGTCCTTCAAGAACAAGTAGCCCGTCCTGACGATATGCATTCTGTTTCTGATACCATTGGTACTCTTCATTACGAACAAATCCTTGTTCTGCGTCCCATACTTCACCATTGAGTTCGCCATTGCCGTCAAACTCATCATGCCATATCATTGTCCACTCTTTTGAGTTTATGT
The DNA here is from genome assembly GCA_045641785.1 of Bacteroidaceae bacterium. Taxonomy (GTDB): domain Bacteria; phylum Bacteroidota; class Bacteroidia; order Bacteroidales; family Bacteroidaceae; genus Minthosoma. Next base: position 8,868 of record JAZUHP010000105.1, on the reverse strand, counting down.
GACTATTGTCCAGCTTTATGCTGTTTGTGTTGCTGTCTTCTGCTCTCATTACTACAGAACAGAACATTAGGATTGTTAGTGATAGTACATTGGTATGTTTCATAATAGTAATTTTTTCAAGTTTCGTTTTTATTTACTCACTTTAGTAAGTATATGAGAGTGGATTGAAAAGGATTTGAAAGACAAGAAAAAAGATTGTACGGCTTTACGGGGCCCGTTTGAATGATAGGCTACCGTAAAACCGTATAATCGTAAAACTAACTTTGAGAATTTAATCGTCTGAACCGATACACTTCCATATACCAGCAGCAATAGCAGCGCCAGCAAATGGACCAACAATGAATACCCAAAGGTCACTTAGTGCCTGGCCTCCTTCAAAGAGTGCAGGACCAATGGAACGTGCAGGGTTGACGGATGTACCTGTATAATGAATACCAACTAAGTGAATCAGGATGAGTGAGAGACCAATGGCAAGTCCTGCAAAATTGCCGGCGCCTTTCTTTGAATCGGTAGTTCCAAGTACAACAAGTACGAAGATACATGTAAGTACAATCTCAACTATTATTCCCACAGCGATTCCATGGTTGCCACATGAGTTTGCGCCTGTTAGTGTACCTCCTGGCTGTGCCTGATCCATAGATGTAAGAAGATAGAGTATTGCCGCGCCTATACAAGCTCCAATTGTCTGGAATGTCATATACATGCATGCATCTTTACTGTTTATGCGTTTTGTGATTAGGCATCCCAAAGTTATGGCTGGGTTTATGTGACAACCACTTATCCCGCCAATGGTATAAGCCATAGCAACAACAGCTAATCCGAATGCCATTGCAGTTCCAACTACACTTGCTGTGTCAACGCCACAATTAAGACTTACGGCTGTGCCACATCCTAGTAATGTAAGAACCATAGTTCCAACCAATTCAGCTAAATACTTTTTCATGATAGTACCTTTTTTAGTTAATATTTACATTTATTTCACCTTTTATGTGTGCTTCTTTTTTGCAAATGTACTTTTATTAATCGGTTCAAAGGTCTTTTTCAACTATGTTTTTTGACACTTTTGTGATTTTATGTGTTTGCAAAAGTCCAGCTAACAGTCATTTGAACCGTATAGACTCACAAGTAAATCGGCATTATAACTTTACAACCTATCTGTTTTAGCAAATGCTGAAGCTGAGTAATTGACATACAGGGTAGATCTATCTACTTCCACCATCCTGAGTAGCTGCATGATTGAGCATTGCTTGGTGCCACCATTATGTCGGCGGTTCCATTTCCATATGCTATAACCTTGATCTTGTAATTTATTATTCCGTGTGATATGGAAAATCGAACCTCTGTAGCCTTGCCCTTCGTGCGCAGTTTGCTATTCATCCCCTTGTAAAGATGACTAAAGTTAAGACCGTCGTTATCGTATGTAGGAGTATGAACATCACCCATATAGGGAAGACATATCATTGCTGAGTCATTCCTGACCTCAAGACTATATCCGTATGCCACAGTTCTGGACATGTACTTCATTGGAGTCATATCCTTTACCTCAATTCTAAAGCAATATGGATCAAATACCACCTCTTGTGCAAACATCATTTTGCTTGTCAATAACAACAGGATAGTGATCAGTTTATTCTTCATCTATATCGGGATTTGGATCGATAGTCATACCTTCATTGATAGGGGCAGTGTCCCTGTCTTGGAGATGGTCAAAACTGATTTCGCCAGAAGATGTTATCTTTATCTCTATTGCATATGTTGTGTCGGCTGATTGGTCAGGATCGCCAATCGTGGCAATGAAGTAGACAGCATCCTTGTTTTTCTCCTTGTCGAAGTTGTAGCAGAAACCGACAAGTCCTGAAACCTTATAGAAGTTTGCAGGTACCATACTCTTAAAATCTGCCTTAGTAAAGGTTCTATTTACGATGCTTCTTCCTCCCTGAGTTATCTTGAGTGTAGCCTTGTTGTCATAATACTGGTAGTCAAGAGGATTCTTGACAATGTCAAGCGACTTGTCATTCTTGAAAGAATAGGTGTATTGGTATGTACTGTTACCTATGGTATGTTTTCCGGAATTGTCGTATTCGCTCAAACTATTTATGGCATTTGGATTTATGGAATCAACAGATGCCTCTTCTACAACTGCATTAGTCTTATTATTGCTATTGCATGCGGTAATTGCAGTTGCAATCAGCCCCATAGTTATCAAATTGGCTAATTTCATCTTAAATTTGTTTTGGTGTTATTTGTTTGCATTGCAAAGATAACGTATCTTATTTTAAAAATTGCTACCTTTGTACAAATTTTGAAGTATTTGCAATATGTTATTCAATAAAAATCCAAAAAACTGGCATGTGAAGGGTGGACAACCCCTTACGGAAATGGATAAGAAGATTCTGTCATTCCAAAATAAAGGTTTCCTCGTTCCAACACGTGATCTTATCAAAACACCAGAACAGATTGAAGGTATTCGTCGCGCTGGCGTAATAAATACAGGTGTACTTGACCTTGTCGCAAGTGAGATAAAGGCTGGTATGTCAACAGAGGCAATAGATAAACTTGTACATGAGTACACTCTTGATCATCATGCTATCCCAGCATGTCTTGGTTATGAGGGGTTCCCTAAGAGCTGTTGCACAAGTATTAATGAGGTTGTGTGTCATGGAATACCTTGTGAGGAAGATGTTCTTGAAGATGGTGATATCATTAATGTTGACTGTACAACAATCCTTGACGGCTACTATGCCGATGCAAGTCGAATGTTCATCATAGGTGAGACAACACCTGAGAAGAAGAAGCTTGTGGACGTTGCCCTCGAGTGTCTTCAGGTGGGTGCAGAGGCTTGTAAGCCATACTCGTTTGTGGGTGACCAGGCTAATGCCATCACAAAGCATGCCCACAAGAACGGATTCACCGTGGTGCGTGACCTCTGCGGTCATGGTGTGGGTAACGAGTTCCATGAGGAACCAGACATGGAGCACTGGGGACGTAAGGGTACTGGCATGCTCCTTGTGCCTGGCATGGTGTTCACCATCGAGCCTATGATCAACATGGGTGGATGGGAAGTGTTTGTGGACGAGGAAGACGACTGGACTGTCGTTACCGAGGACGAGCTCCCTTCTGCTCAGTGGGAACACACATTTGTCATGACCGAGACAGGACTTGAGGTGCTGACAAGGTAAGGGACTGGAGATAATTGTTTGGAGTTAAAAGGAGTTAAAGACGATACTCAGTTAACTGAAGGCATTCCGTGAACAATCATTTGTCTTTTACTTCTCTTTACTTCTCTTTACTTCTCTTTATTTCATATAATAAATAGTAAATATCGTGTATATCTTAGCAATAGAATCATCATGTGACGACACGAGTGCAGCTGTGCTTCGTGACGGCATTTTATTAAGTAACGTGACAGCAAGTCAGGCAGTACATGAGGCTTATGGTGGCGTCGTTCCAGAACTTGCATCACGTGCACATCAGCAAAACATTGTGCCAGTGGTACAGCAAGCCATTGAGCGTGCTGGTATCACAAAAGAGGACCTTAGCGCAGTTGCTTTTACACGTGGACCAGGTCTTATGGGCTCTCTTCTCGTAGGTGTAAGTTTTGCAAAGGGTTTTGCACGTAGTCTTGGTATTCCTATGGTAGATGTTAATCATCTTCATGGACATGTTCTTGCTCACTTTATTCGTGAAAGTGAGGATGATCATGACCAGCCTGAGTTTCCGTTCCTTTGCCTTCTCGTGAGTGGAGGTAACTCTCAGATTGTAAAGGTTAACTCATATAAGGATATGGAGATCATCGGACAGACGATAGATGATGCTGCTGGTGAAGCTATTGACAAGTGTTCAAAGGTAATGGGACTTGGCTATCCAGGTGGACCTATCATTGACCGCCTTGCACGTCAGGGTAATCCTGAAGCATTCCAGTTCTCTAAACCAAACATACCTGGCTACGACTACAGCTTCTCTGGATTAAAGACTTCTTTCCTCTATAACCTTCGTGACTGGTTGAAGGAAGATCCTGACTTCATTGAACATCATAAGGAAGATCTTGCAGCTTCGCTTGAAAAGACTATCGTTGACATTCTTATGAAAAAGTTACGTCAGGCAGTTAAAGATACAGGAATAAAGCAAGTGGCTGTGGCTGGTGGTGTCTCTGCCAATAATGGTCTTCGTAATGCTTTCCATGACCATGCCAAGAGGTACGGTTGGAAGATATTCATTCCTAAGTTCAGCTATACAACAGATAATGCTGCGATGATTGGTATCACAGGCTATTTCAAGTACCTTGATGGCGATTTCGCAACAATAGATCTCCCTGCTTATGCAAGAGTCTGAGGGAGCATTATAAAATCGCAAACATCACATGAAAGAAGTACGTTTTTTTTATGTTCCAAATGCAGGAGCAGAACAAGAACTGCCTGAAGAGGAGGCTCAGCACGCTGTCAGAGTTCTCCGTATGGAAACCGGCGACGAGATGATGCTAATGGATGGTAATGGCACATTCTATCGTGCCCATGTGGCGGAGGCAACAAAGAAAAGATGCTTCTATTCTATTGATGAAGCCATTCCACAACCAAGACAATGGAAGGGACATCTACATCTTGCGATGGCGCCAACTAAGAACATGGATCGTACAGAATGGACTTGCGAGAAGGCTACGGAGATAGGTTTTGACGAACTCACGTTCCTTAGATGCAAGTTTTCTGAACGTACGGTTATAAAGACTGAACGAATAGATAAGATTCTTATTTCTGCAACAAAACAGAGTCATAAGGCATGGAAACCTATTCTTAATGATATGGTAGACTTCAAGACTTTCATCGAACAGTTTTCTGATGCTACAGATTCTAACACAGTTCCAAAGTACCGTTTCATCTGCCATTGCTATGATGAGCCAGACTTGGGTGAGAAGAAGCTTCTTAAAGATTGTCTTGTTGCTGGTGAAGATGCACTTGTTCTTGTAGGGCCTGAAGGAGACTTTTCCGTAGATGAGGTTCGTATGGCAGAAGCCGCAGGTTTTCAGTCTGTGTCGCTTGGTGAAAGTCGTCTTCGTACTGAGACTGCAGGACTTGTTGCGGTACATCTTATGAACTTGTTTAATTAAATATATCATGAAACAGAAATACTTATTACTCTTGGTCTTAGTTCTTGCTGTATTTACTTCATGCAGCAAGAATGATTATCTCAATGTAATTCCAAAGGATGCTACCCTTGTAGCGTCGGTTAATGTTGCAAATCTTGCAGAAAAGGCTGAATTGTCAGGTTCTTCTGCAGTTGAGTCTGTCAATAAGTATATAGGTCTGGTGTTTAATGGCGAGGCAAAGTCAAAGATTGAAAACTATGTGTCTGACCCACGTGAAATAGGAGTGGATTTCTCGTCACCTATCTATATGTTTGCAACACCTTCACAATGTTTTTGTCTAACTATGAGAGTAGGTAGCAAGAGTAAGGTTGATGACTTCGTTAACCTGCTTGTTGAGCAGGGGCTATGTGGCAAACCTGTTGAACGTGACGATATGATGACTGGCACTCTTCTTGACGAGGTTGAGTTTGCTTATGATGATAACACGTTTCTTTTCCTATATTCGTATGGTGATGGAGGTTCTGCGATAAGGAAACAATTTGTTGCACAACTCTTTGCTCAGGATAAGGATGACAGCTTTGTTTCTACAGAGCATTTTGACATTATGGATGATGATAAGAAGGATATGGTTATGTACAGTAACCTTGCAGGTCTTCCTAATGAGACTGCAATGATGTACAAACAACTTCTTCCTAATGGTGTTCGCATCTCTGATGTGGAAATGGTTGCATCGCTCACATTTGAAGACGGTAAAGCTGTGTATGACGTAGAGATGAATGGTGTTACCGAAAAGGCAAAGAAGACAATAGAGGAGTGGAATAAGAACTTCCGTAAGATAGAAGGACGTTATATTGATTCGCCTTCAAAGGATTTTCTTGTATGGGGATGCTTTGGAGTGGAAGGCAACTGGTTCTTTGAGGGCTTGAAGAACAATAGCGAGTTCAAGCAGATACTCTATATCGTTGAAAGAGCTATCGACATTGAACAGATTATACGTTCTATTGATGGAGATCTTGCTTTCGTCATACCTTCTTCTTTTGTGACAGGCGAATCGGATAATAGTGTCGTTGACTTCATTGCAACAGCAAAGGTAAAGAAAACAAAGTTCCTTGATGATGTCGACTATTGGAAAAGGTCAATGAAGGACTATGGATTGTCAATGCGTGATTGTGGCAAGAACCAGTATGTCGTTTCTGGAAATGATATGGATATGTGCTGGGGTGTAGATGGTGATGATGTGTATATCGCAACATCAGATGCCTTCAGACGTAATATCGCATCTCAACGCTCAGACTTACTTGGAGAATATAAAGATGATATTCTCAAGTCGTCAGGTTACATATATGTTAATTTACAGTCTCTCCCACTTATGGAACTCGCTCAGTTAAGAGGTATTCCTTATGCATCTAAACTGACAAATGTAAAGGCATTAATCATAAAGATTGAGTCTTCACGAAAAGGACAGATTGTATTTGAGATGAAGGACAAGAAGACTAATTTCCTAAAGCAATTTTTTAACTGATAGGAGATTATGTCCTTTAAGTAATGGTAAGATCATCAGGAAGAAAAAGGAGGTGGTTGTTTTACCATTTAGCAAGCTTAACAAAGAATTATAATATGGAAAAAATACATTTGCAACATCTGTTACCAAATGTCTTTCTGCAAAGAACGGATATAGAAAGTGACATCTGGAAGAAGAATGTTGACTTTGAAAAGGAAAAGTTATATCTCGTTGAGGCTAATTCTGGTACAGGAAAATCCTCATTGTGCAGTTTCATATATGGGTATAGAAATGATTATGAAGGTATAATCCTCTTTGACAATGAAGATGCACGACAGTACAGCATATCTCAATGGACAGAGATGCGTAAGCGTCATTTTGCCCTGCTATGGCAGGAACTACGTATGTTCCCTGAACTTACTGCGATGGAGAACGTGGAGATAAAGAATAAGTTGACTGGGTTCCAGAACAAGAAGACTATAAAAGACTGGTTTGAACAACTTGGCATCGCTGATAAGATGGATGCCAAGATAGGACATATGTCTTTTGGTCAGCAGCAAAGAGTTGCAATGATACGTACTCTTTGTCAACCATTCGACTTCGTGTTTGTGGATGAGCCTATCAGTCACCTCGATGATACAAATGCTGCCATAATGGGTGAGATTCTCACTTCTGAGGCTAAGCGTCAGGGAGCAGGAGTTATTTCAACAAGTATTGGTAAACACATGGTACTTGATTATGATGTCACATTTAAGCTTTAACGTGTCAGTATGAATTTAGTTTGGAAGTTACTTCGTCAACATATTAGTATCCCTCAATTTGCTGGTTTCTTCTTTGCCAACCTCGTAGGTATGCTAATCATACTCCTTGGAGTTCAGTTCTATACAGATATTCAATCTGTGTATGATAGTGAGGATAGTTTCATGAAAGCAGATTACCTCATTGTAAATAAGAAGATAAGCACTATATCGTCAATAACTGGTAAGTCTAATGCTTTTAGTGCAGACGAGTTAGAGGCTCTACGTGGACAAAAGTTTGTGGAGCGAATCGGTTGCTTTACTCCAAGTTCATATAGCGTTCGCGCCAGTTTTAACATGGAAGGGTTGAGCAACTTCTCTACAGAGATGTTCTTTGAGTCTGTTCCTGACGATTTTGTTGATGTTGCGCATGACAAGTGGCATTATACAGAAGGAGATACACATATTCCTATCATACTTCCGAAGAACTATCTTGACCTGTACAACTTTGGATATGCCCAGAGTCGTAGCCTCCCAAAACTGTCGGAAGGTATTCTTGGTGCCATAAAACTTAATATCATCATTGATGGAAAAGGACATCATGATGTCTTTGAAGGACAGATTGCTGGATTTAGTAGCAGATTGAACACCATACTTGTTCCGGAGGCATTCATGAAATGGGCAAACAGGGTGTATGCAGATCCTGAACAGACAAAGGAAGCTACACGACTTATTGTCGAGGTAAATAATCCTACAGACGATGCTATCACTTCTTACCTTCAAGATAACAACTACGAGACAGATCAGGATAAGTTAGGTGCAAGCAAGACAACGTACATGCTTAAGATTGTTGTTGGAGTAGTTATGTCTGTTGGTCTTGTGATAAGCATACTCGCATTCTACATACTTATGTTGAGTGTCTATCTCCTTGTTCAGAAGAATAGTACAAAGCTTGAGAACCTTCTTCTCATAGGTTATAGTCCTGCAAAGGTTTCTTTGCCATATCAGGTATTGACTGTAGGTCTTAACATCCTTGTCTTTGTACTTGCCTTTATTGTACTGATTATCGTGCGATCTATCTATCTTGGTATGTTTGAGACGTTCTTCCCAAGCATGACTGCTCCATCTGTGTTGTCTTCAGTAATGACAGGTGTTGTACTCCTTATTGTCGTATCAGTCCTTAACGTGATTGCTGTACGCTCAAAGGTTATGAGCATCGTAAAGAGAAACTAAGAACACGATTTTTAAAGAACACGAATGACACGAATAACACTAATGCAATGAGTTAACATGAACTCGGCGAAAACATATCGCGCATGGCGCGGACGAAAGATGCGGTTAAACGAATACAGAATGAAAAAGTATTTTAATTCTGTTGAGTGCTAGCATCTTTCGTCCGCGCCTTGCTAGATTCCCATATTCCGGATGGTCGTTGTTAATTGTTAACTGTTAATTGTTAACTGAAACTGTTAACTGAACTCCGCATGGCAAATGGTAAATCCCCTCATCCTTGTGTTCTGTACTGGCTTGGAGCAATACCGAAATGACGG
>JAZUHP010000104.1:0-13607 GCA_045641785.1 Bacteroidaceae bacterium | reverse complement strand
TCCTGGCTTCAGGTTTGTCACACGAACAGCAGATTCTGCCACATCGATACGCAATCCATCGGTAATAGCCTTTACCGCAGCCTTTGTTGCACAATACACATTGCCACCAGCGTATGCAGAATCACCAGCCACACTGCCCACGTTGATAACATGCCCTTCGTTGCGCTTCACCATTCCTGGCACAATGAGGCGAGTCATGGTAAGGAGTCCCTTGATGTTGGTGTCGATCATCGTGTTCCAATCCTGAGGATTACCTTCGTACTCCTTCTCCAAACCAAGAGCAAGACCAGCATTGTTGATGAGAACATCAATAGTCTGCCATTCCTCTTCGAGAGAATCTACGGCATTCTTTGCTGCTACTGCATCACGAACATCAAAAACTAGTGTCTTAACCTTGGTGCCCTCTGCTTCAAGTTCATGTTTGATTGTTTCGAGCTTATCCCCACGTCTTGCCGTGAGAATCAGATTGTAACCGCCTTCTGCAAATTTTTTTGCACAGGCTTCTCCGATGCCACTTGTGGCACCTGTTATGAGTGCTATCTTTTTCATTTCTTCCAAGTCATTTTAATGTGAGGGATGCCATCAAGCATGAAACTGTCTGATGACTGTTTGAATCCTACACCTTCGTAAAATCCTTTTGCGTATTCTTGTGCTTCAATATCTATGAGCTTTGCATCGAAGTGTTCCATGGCTGCGTCTATGGCATTAAGTATAATCTGCTTGCCATATCCTTTACCTCGGTCAGTTGTGATTACTCGACCGATAGAAACCTCAGTCATGTGAGTACCAGCAGGGCAAACACGAGCTAAAGCTACTACCTTTTCCGCTTGCCCTGAGTCTTGTCGAAGGCTCAACCAGAGGTGGATGGATTTCTGATCGTCATAATCCAAATCCTGATAAACGCAGTTCTGCTCAACCACAAAAACCTCGCTACGCACTCTGAGGAGTTCGTAAAGTTCATCGGTTGTCAGTTCCTGGAATGTTTTCTTATGCAAAATGGCACTCATAGATATTGAATTGTCCGGTTGTTATTCTGCAGGAGCCCATTTGCAACGTACAGGAGATACAATAGCACCTTCCTCCTTGAGTTGCTTCATAGCTTTATCCTCTTCCTTGCGGTCGAGACCGCTGAGTTCTGCTATTTTACCTGCGTTGAGAGGCTGACCAGCCTCCTTCATTGTTGCTAATACTTTGTCTTTTACTTCCATGATGATTGTAATTTTATGTGATTATATTTTTTTTACCGAAATTGTTCTTTGTCAGGATCGTAAGCGTAATCGAAACATTGGTTCAGCATTTCATTGAACTTGTATGTTCGTTTTAGATGCGAAAGGGCATTCTTTATGAAGTCCTTAGCAAGCACATCACGTTTCGTAAGTGGCTTGTACATCTCGTATGTCTTCAAACGATAGTACTCGCTATGTTTATCTGCTTCGTTGTACCCAGTAGGTATACGTTTCAAAGCATTATCCCAATTCAGATGATAGTCTTCTCCGCAAGAGAGTACTGCTTCGTGGAACGCGTCTGGTTCAAGCATGATCTGCTCACGCACACTTGCCAGCACCTCCTTCGTCGGGTTGTAAAGTCCACCGCAGACAAAGTATAGGTCATTGATTGGTTCAAAGTGAATGTAGTAACCAGCCATGCCAGACTTCTTTCCTTTCGGACAAATATAAATGCCATGCCAATCCTTGTAGGGACGTTTGTCCTGTGAGAAGCGGATGTCACGATTGATGCGGTACGTGCAATCCTTCACCTGAAGACCTTTGCATCTTGCATCAAAATCCTCGATGCCTTTAATTAACTCCTCTGCAATAGCATGGAGTTTCTTCTTTGTTGCCTCGTATTCTGGACGATGTTCGTCAAACCAAGGTTTATTGTTGTTCTGCGATAGACGCAGATAATAGTCGAGTATTTCTTTCATAAGTCACTTGAATATTCGGTATATTGCATGATTTTATGTTCCAACTCATCCCGATCGATAAACCCGACGCCTCGATAGATTTCTTTCCGATCCAGCATCAATAGGACAGTTGGTCCTGAATAGACAAGGAATTGTCCGGCTATCAGAGGCTCTTCGATAATGTCGGTATAAAAAGAGCATAGTAACGGATGGCTGTCTGCAAGTCGAGCCACCTTATCGAGCATGACGTTTAAATAATAGTTATTCCAAGATGTTCAGAGTTGTTCAAACTGCTTTACTTTCCGATGCAAAATTTACTAAAGATGTTTCCGAGTACTTCGTCTGAAGAGATCTCACCAACAATCTCTGCAAGGTGGGAGAGGCATTGACGGAGATCCTCGCTAATGAGGTCGCCGCTCATCTGATATTCTAATGATTGCTTTGCACGTAATATGTCGTCAAGTGCATAGGAAAGTGCTTGCTTATGACGAATGTTAGTTATAAGTACATCGTCATTAGATATGGTTGGTATACATTTGATGAGTTCTTGTTGTAACCAATCCATTCCTTGACCACTAAGAGCTTGGAATGCATCTGATTTGTTGATTACTTCAATAACCTTTTGATTGTTTTGTATGACAAGCTTTGGAAATGGCACACCAGGTTCTGTCATCAATATGATGATTTGTGCTTTCTCTGCAGCGCGTAAGGAACGTTCTATTCCCATCTTCTCTATGGTGTCGTCTGTGTGACGTATACCTGCTGTGTCGATGAAACGGAAGAGGTGGCCATGAAGTGTTATTGTGTCCTCAATTATGTCACGGGTTGTTCCCTGAATGTCACTTACGATGGCTCTGTCCTCATGTAAGAGTTGGTTGAGTAGGGTAGACTTACCTACGTTTGGTGCTCCTATTATTGCTACTGGTATTCCATTTTTTATTGCATTTCCTTCGTTAAATGAGTTTATCAGTCGTGTAATCTCATTATCTATTGTGTTTGCCAGATTTAGTAGTTTTTCGCGATCGGCAAATTCAACATCTTCTTCGCTAAAGTCTAATTCCAGTTCAAGGAGTGAGGTCATCTCCAACAACTGGTTTCGAAGTTCGGAGAGACGTTTGCTGAAACCACCACGCATTTGATTCATGGCAACACGATGCATTGCTTCATTTTGTGATGCGATAAGGTCTGCAACTGCTTCTGCCTGACTAAGATCCATCTTTCCATTGAGAAATGCACGTTGGGTGTATTCTCCTGGTCTTGCCATGTCACAACCGTTTTGTATAAGCAAGGATAAAACACGCTTAAGTATGTATGATGAACCGTGGCAAGATATTTCTGCGCTATCTTCGCCTGTGTATGAATGTGGGGCACGGAAAATGGTTACAAGTACTTCGTCAATAACTTCTTCTGAATTGTCTTTATTATCAAGTATTTGTCCAAAGTGTACAGAGAACGGGGGAGCGTCTTCAAGTGATCGACGTCCTTTGAAGATAGTGTTGACTATACTGATGGATTTGGAACCAGATACTCGTATGATACCGATTGCTCCACCTTGAGCTGTAGAGATTGCGCAGATTGTGTTCACGTGACAGTAATGAAGTGTTAGTTTATGAGAATGTTGATGTTTTCTGTTATTGTTGACTATTCGCCAATTTCCAATCTTCTAATGTCCTTTTCAATATTGTGGCAATTTTTGCGTTGCTGTTCTATCATGTTCTCGAGTGAGAGTATTTCTTCCTTCATGCTGTCTTTGCCTATTGATGACGCTTCGAGGTAGTCGTTGCGTAGTTTACTTAGGTGTGCTTTTGTTGCAGCATGTTCTTTTGTTGCTGTTTGCCACTCAATGAATTTTTCTTTGGCTTCTGCTGATTGAAAATCCGAAAGACTTGTATATGTGTAGTTGTCGTTAATGACAAATTCAAAGTCGGATTTTTTCTTGTTTGTCTGAGTGCTTGCACTAAGTGTGATGCGTTGACGTGCTTTTATGCGTTCTTGCTCGTTTTCTGGTGACCACGTGGTTTTTATAGAACGTAGTGATGCGTATGATATTATTTCGTTGTGGTCATCATTCTCATAGTCGAAGGTGTTACGAGAAGGTGAGTAAATGAATGAATAGATACATACTTTTCCTTCTGGCTGAAATCTATCAGATGCAAACCAACCAACACCATTGGATTCGTCTATTACAATCATGTAGTCGTTGGCGTATGATGAAAATGGGAATCCCATGTTTTCAGCGTGATAGAATTTGTCGTCTTCGGAGTCATAGCGAGTAACGAACAAGTCATAGTTCCCGTATCCTTCTTCTGTGCGTGCTGCAAAGTAAAATGTGACTCCGTCAGACATGAGAAAAGGATAGTTAAGTTCTCCTTCAATATCTAATCCGTCAAGTATTGAAGATGAAACCTTTATCCCGTTTTCTAAATAGGAACACTTGAATGTGCTACTTTGTTCTCCATCGTCTGTAAGTATGTTTACAGATTCATACATTTTGTTACCCAATTCTGTTGTGTAAGTTGTTTTCTTTCCATCAGCAGAAATGGAAATACTTCCAAGGTCAGACATGTTTTTATAACCGTCAAGAAGTTTGTCTTTACTGAGTACAAGACTGTCTATAATGACAATTTTGCTTGTACCGTCAAGACCTCTTATCCCTTTGTCGCACATTTCTATTTGTTTCTCTAATGCAGAGGTATCCTTGTGTCGACGTTTGAACTGAGTAATCTGTGCTTCGAAATTTGCTTTTGCTTCTTCAAAGCGGTAAGATTGAACAATAGAACGCATTTCACCTGTTGGTAGAATGAGTTCTGGATAATAAACAGGTTTGCTCAGGGAGTCGGTAGAAACCGATTCCTGAGCATTGCCTGTGAAAGATGTTGACGCTACAATAAGTAGCGAAAGTATTTTTTGCATTATTAGAATTAGAAGTTGAAGTAATTCTTTGCGTTGTTATAGCTGATGTCTTCAATCATCTGATTTACGCGTTCAGCTTCATAACCTGTGTATGGTACTTCGCCGTTCTCGATGTCTGTAGCAACAAGGTTACAGAGAATGCGACGGAAGTACTCGTGGCGTGGGTATGAGAGGAATGAGCGTGAATCTGTGAGCATTCCCACGAAACGACTGAGAAGACCGAGAAGTGAGAGGGCGTTCATCTGCTTAGTCATACCGTCCTTCTGGTCGAGGAACCACCATCCAGAACCCCATTGAATCTTTCCTGGTACGCTACCATCCTGGAAGTTACCGAGCATAGTTGCAAGTACTTCATTTGCACATGGGTTGAGGTTGTAAAGGATTGTCTTTGCAAGTTTGCCTTCAGCGTTGAGACGGTCAAGGAACTTAGAGCATTTCTTTGCTGTGTTGAACTCTCCGATAGAGTCAAAACCAGTATCAGGACCGAGAAGCTTGAACATCTTAGAGTTGTTGTCGCGGATTGCTCCGTAATGGAACTGCTGTGCCCATCCTGCCTCGGCATCCTGAACAGCAAATACATACATCATAGCTGACTTGAACTTGAGAATCTCCTCCTGAGTGAGAACATTTCCAGCCATTACCTTGTCGAAGATTGCCTTTATTTCTGCATCAGTATAATCCTCTGCATAAAACTCTTCAATACCGTGGTCAGAAAGCTTACAACCGTTTGCGGCAAAGAAATCATGACGGTTCTGTATAGCATCAATATAATCGTTGAAGTTACTGATGTTCTTACCGCTAACGTCAGACAATTTGTCAACATACGCCTTAAAGTTTGCTGGTACTTCTACTGCCATTGCCTTGTCAGGACGCCATGCTGGAATCATGCGAGTCTTCATTGTTGGATCTGCAGCAACTGCCTTATGGTACTCGAGTGAATCTACAGGATCGTCAGTTGTACAAACAGTTTCTACATTATAGAATTCCATAAGACCACGTGGAGTGAACTTAGGATCGTTCTTAATCTTATCGTTACACTCATCAAAGATTTCACGTGCGTTCTGTGGGTTGAGTGTCTTGTCAATGCCGAAAGCTGTCTTGAGCTCAAGGTGTGTCCAGTGGTAGAGTGGGTTACGGAATGTATATGGTACTGTCTCTGCCCATTTCTCAAACTTTTCCCAGTCGCTTGTGTCCTTGCCTGTACAGAAACGCTCTGCCACGCCGTTAGAACGCATAGCGCGCCACTTGTAGTGATCTCCTCCAAGCCAAATCTGTGTGATAGATTCAAATGGTTTGTTTTCTGCAACCATCTGTGGAATAAGATGACAATGATAGTCGATAATTGGCATCTTTGATGCATGCTCATGATATAACTTCTGTGCTGTCTCAGATTGAAGCAAGAAGTTTTCGTCCATAAATTTTTTCATATATATGTTAATTTTAGTGTTTCGTGGTGCGAATTTACAGAATTTATTCGAATAAAGTTACATTTTATGTGGATTATAAATCAAAAAGCCCTAATTTTGTACATCATAAACAAATTCACTAAACTAAATAATACTAAAATCATTGCCAATGAAATCTTTGAATTCTCGCACAGCTCCTAAGAGCTCTGCACCAGAAAGAATCATTCAGTTTGGAGAGGGTAACTTCCTTCGTTGTTTCGTTGATTGGATTATATACAACATGAATCAGAAGACTGATTTCAACTCAAGTGTTGTTGTTGTTCAGCCAATCGAGAAGGGTATGGTTGACTGGCTTAATGGTCAGGATTGTCTTTATCATGTAAATCTTCAGGGTCGTCTTAATGGTGAGGTAATTAACTCTCTCACTCGTGTAGATTGTATCTCTCGTGCTATCAATCCATATTCACAGAATTGGGCTTTCATGGCACTTGCAGAGCAGCCAGATATTCGCTTCGTAATTAGTAACACTACTGAGGCTGGTATTGCATTCGATGATACTTGTAAGTTCACAGATGCTCCAGCTTCTTCATATCCGGGCAAACTTACTCAGCTTCTCTTCCATCGTTTCAAGACATTCAATGGTGACCCTAAGAAAGGACTTATCATTATGCCTTGTGAACTTATCTTCCTCAATGGTCACCATCTTAAGGATTGTATCTACAAGTATATAGAGCTTTGGAAGGAAGACTTTGGTAAGGACTATGAGAAGTTCAAGACTTGGTTCACTAAGTACTGCTATGTTTGTGCAACTCTCGTTGACCGTATCGTTCCAGGATTCCCACGCAAGGAGATTGCACAGATTCAGAAGAAGGTTTGCTATGCTGATAATCTTGTTGTACAGGGTGAAGCTTTCCATCTCTGGGTTATTGAGAAGCCGGAGAACATGTCTATTGCACAGCTTAAGAAAGAGTTCCCAGCAGATAAGGCAGGTCTTAATGTTCTTATCGCTCCATCAGAGAAGCCATACCATGAGCGTAAGGTAACTCTTCTCAATGGTCCTCACACAGTTCTTTCTCCTGTTGCATATCTCTCTGGTATCAATATCGTTCGTGACGCTTGTAACCACAAGGTTGTTGGAAAGTATATACATAAGGTTCAGTTTGAGGAACTCATGCAGACACTCAATCTTCCAATGGCAGAACTTGAGAAGTTTGCAAGTGATGTGCTTGAGCGTTTCAATAACCCATACGTAGACCATCAGGTAACAAGTATCATGCTTAATTCTTTCCCTAAGTATGAGACACGTGACCTTCCTGGCGTAAAGGTTTATCTTGAGCGTAAGGGTGAACTTCCAAAGGGACTTGTATTCGGACTTGCAGCAATCATTACTTATTATAAGGGTGGTACTCGTGCAGACGGTGCTCCAATCGAACCAAATGATGCACCTGAAATCATGCAGATGCTCAAGGATCTTTGGGCAACAGGTGATACTCAGAAGGTGGCAGAGGGCGTTCTTGCTGCAGAGAACATCTGGAAAGAGAACCTCAACAATACAGTTCCTGGTCTTACAGAAATGGTTAAGGGATATCTTGATCTTATTCAGGAGAAGGGTATGCTTGAAGCTGTTAAGACTATTCTCTAATTTTTACAAATGTAATAAGCGTCATCTTTTTTCATATTTTGACGCTCTATATAAAAAACGCATTGAGCAATTTACTCAATGCGTTTTTTTTCAATCAGCACATTCTGTTACGATAATCTTCATAACTATATTTCTTGTATAGTTCAAAAGAACCGTCAGTATGTAACATTCCAATTGAAGGGTGGTTTATACCATTAAACATGCATGTCTTTACAGTTGTATAATGAATCATGTCTTCAAATATGATTTCCTCTCCAATTTTAAGTTCATGGTCAAAACGCCAGTATTCCATAAAATCACCGGATAGACAACTATTTCCACCAAGACGATAAACGTAAGGTGCAGTTATAATGTCACGACTTACATTCTCATCATCAATTGTTTCTGCTCCACGAACCGCAGGATGGTATGGCATCTCGAGACAATCTGGCATGTGACATGTGAAACTAACATTTAGTATAGCTGTTTTTATTCCACTATTCTCAACAATGTCAACAACTTTGGCATACAATGGACCTGTCTGCCATGCAAACGCAGAACCAGGTTCAAGGATAACGCGAAGGTTAGGGTAGCGCTGATGAAATTTATTTAAGATATCTATGAGTAGTTGCACGTCGTAGTCCTTGCGTGTCATTAGATGTCCACCGCCGAAGTTTATCCATTTGAGCTGTGGAAGAAGATCCCCAAATTTTTCCTCAATATGAAGGAGTGTGCGTTGAAATACATCAGAACCATTCTCACAATGGCAATGGATATGGAAACCGTCAATACCAATCTCAGATAGTGACATGCCTTTTGAGGCGAGATAATTGTCAAGGTCGCTACGGAGTACGCCAAAGCGTGATCCTGGAGCGCATGGATTATAGAGTTCTGTCTCTATCTCTGAGTATTCTGGATTAACACGAAGTCCATATGACACATTTTTAGTTTTGTCAATGAAATGATTTAACTGACTAAGTGAATTGAATGTTATGTGTGAACTACATTTCGCAATTTCATCAAACTCTTCGTCTGTATATGCAGGTGAATAAGTGTGTGCAGGGCTTTTAAACTCTTCAAATGCAAGACGTGCCTCATAGAGCGAACTTGCAGTTGTGTGATTGATGTATTCCTTAAAGATCGGAAATGATTTCCAAAGTGCAAAAGCTTTGAACGCAAGTATTATTTCAACATTAGCTCTGTCTGCAACAGATTTTATCAAAGTTAGATTACGGCGAAGAAGTTCTTCTTCAATTACGTAACAAGGATTTGGTATGTTGTGCATTATAACGTATTGTATTAATGAATAAAAGGAGTTAAAGGGGAGTGTTTACTCCTCTTTAACTTCTTATAGCATAAACAAATATGTTGTGACTTGTTATTTGCAAGGAATGTCCTCGATGCGCTGCTGATGACGACCACCTGCAAATTCTGTTCCAAAGAACTCGTCAAGACATTTACGACAAGTGTCTTCGTCGATGAAACGTCCAGGGAATACGATTACGTTGGCATTGTTATGCTCACGAATGAGATGAGCAATCTCTGGCTGCCATACAAGTCCTGCACGAATCTGCTGGTGCTTGTTGAGAGTCATAGAGATTCCTTCACCCGAACCACACATGGCAATACCTGGATAAACCTCGCCCTTCTCAATACCCTCTGCAAGAGCATGACCATAAGTAGCGTAGTTGCAAGATTCCTCTGTGTATGTTCCGTAGTCCTTATATTCGATGCCTTTCTCCTCAAGATACTTCTTAACGAACTGCTTGAGTGGAAATGCTGCATGATCAGATGCTAAACCTACTACTTTGATTTCCATCTTTATGTTATATAAAAAGTTCTAGAAACTCTAGAAGAACTAGAATTTCTAGAACTAAATTAGTTATTACTTTGATTAGAGCATGCTCTTAACCTGATTGTATACGTTTTCAGCTGTGTAGCCAAGCTTCTCGTCAAGTACCTTGTAAGGAGCTGAGAATCCGAATGTTTCGAGACCCCATACCTTTGACTTAGGATCAGCACCGATGAGGAAGCCCTGAAGGTTTACAGGAAGACCAGCAGTCATACCGAATACCTTTGCACCTGCAGGGATTACACTCTGCTGGTACTCTGCACTCTGGCAACGGAAGAGACCTTCAGATGGTACAGATACGATACGTACCTTAACGCCGTCCTTGCGGAGGAGTTCTGCACCAGAGATGAGTGTAGAAACCTCAGAACCTGTAGCAACACATACTACGTCTGGATTCTCATCAGAACCTGCAACTACGTAAGCACCCTTACGAGCCTGCTCATAGTCGTTACCCTCTGGGAGGTTGTTGATGTTCTGGCGAGAGAGGATGAGCGCTGTAGGGCTATCCATGTTCTCCATTGCCATAGCCCATGCAGTTGTTGTTTCCTTTGCATCAGCAGGACGAAGAACGAGAGTAGAGTTCTTGCCATCGTGACGCTTGAGCTTCTCCATGAGACGAATCTGTGCCTCGTGCTCAACTGGCTCGTGAGTAGGTCCATCCTCACCTACGCGGAATGCGTCGTGTGTCCAGATGAACTTAACTGGGAGCTGCATGAGAGCTGCCATACGTGCTACAGGAAGCATGTACTGAGAGAATACGAAGAATGTACCACAAGCTGGGATAACACCGCCGTGGAGAGCCATACCTACGCAGCAGCATGCCATAGTGAACTCAGCAACACCTGCCTGGAAGAATGCACCTGAGAAGTCGTTAGCTTTGAGAGCCTTTGTCTTCTTGAGGAATCCGTCTGTCTTGTCTGAGTTAGAAAGGTCAGCAGAAGCACAGATCATGTTTGGAACCTGCTCAGCGAGAACAGAGAGACATGCAGCAGAAGCGTTACGAGTTGCATCGTTATCCTTCTGTGTGCACTTGCTCCAGTCAATCTTTGGAGCCTTGCCTGAGAACCATTCAGCCTGCTGTGCAGCCTTCTCTGGATTAGCGTCTGCCCAAGCCTTTTCCTCAGCATAGCGTGCTGCACAGATTGTCTCGAGTTCCTTAGCACGGTTAGCGTAGAGCTCCTTAACATCGTCGAAGATCAGGAATGGGTTCTCAGGATCACCGCCGAGGTTCTTGATTGTGTTCTTGTATGCGTCGCCACCGAGTGGAGCACCGTGAGTCTTGCAGTTTGCCTCATAAGAAGAACCATCTTCCTTGAGAGCACCCTTACCCATGATACACTTACCGATGATGAGTGTTGGTTTGCCCTTAACAGCCTGTGCCTTCTCGATTGCAGCACGGATCTGAGCAGCATCGTTACCGTTGATCTCGATTACTTCCCAGTTCTGAGCGCGATACTTAGCAGCAGTATCTTCGTTCATAACTTCCTTAGTCTCAGTAGAGAGCTGGATGTCGTTGCAGTCATAGAACATGATGAGGTTGTCCAAACCGAGGTTACCAGCGATACGTGCAGCACCCTGTGAAACCTCTTCCTGGATACCACCATCAGAGATGTATGCGTAGATTGTTTC
Organism: Bacteroidaceae bacterium; assembly: GCA_045641785.1. Classification (GTDB taxonomy): domain Bacteria; phylum Bacteroidota; class Bacteroidia; order Bacteroidales; family Bacteroidaceae; genus Minthosoma. The sequence continues at coordinate 2,283 of JAZUHP010000104.1, read as the reverse complement.
CTTTGCAAATGTTGGGTTGCCAGTGTGAGCTGCGAGGAACTTAGCAGCGATAGCAGCACCGATAGCGTATGCGTGACCCTGACCGAGTGGACCAGATGTGTTCTCAATACCACGTGCTACCTCATACTCTGGGTGACCTGTTGTTGGAGAACCCCACTGACGGAGCTGTGCGAGTTCGTCAAGAGAGAACTTGCCAGCAAGGCAGAGCTGAGAGTAGAGCATTGGAGCCATGTGACCAGGATCAAGGAAGAAACGGTCGCGTCCTACCCATGATGGGTTCTTTGGATCGTAGTTGAGATACTCTGAGTAAAGTACGTTGATGAAGTCTGCACCACCCATAGCACCACCTGGGTGACCTGACTTTGCCTTTTCAACTGCTGATGCAGCGAGGATACGGATGTTATCCGCAGCGTGATTCAAAACATCAATTGAATTTGCCATAATTATTTACTATTACTATTTGGATTAAAATTACTTCTTATTGTTAACAGCTGCCTGCTCAATTGCAAGACCCTCCTTGTAGATTTCGATGTATTTGTTGAATCCTTCTACGTCTTCTGGAGTAGGAGCAATCTCAACACCTGTATTGCCTGCGAATACTACATCTTCAAGCCAATCAGCAAGATTCTGCTTCTTTGCGTTGTTTACGCAGTATGCAGCAAGGAGAGCGATACCCCATGCACCACCTTCACCAGCAGTCTCCATAACAGAGATAGGGGAGTTGAGTGCAGCAGCGAGAACACGCTGACCAACAACAGGAGTCTTGAAGAGACCTCCGTGACCAGTGATGCGGTCAACCTTGATCTTTTCTTCCTTGAAGAGTACGTCATTTCCCAGCTTGAGTACTGCTACTGTTGCATAAAGATTTGTACGGATGAAGTTTGCAAGGTTGAACTTGTCATTTGCAGAACGTACAACCATTGGACGACCGTCCTGAAGTCCTGCTACAGGTTCACCTGAGATGTAGTTGTAAGCAAGAACACCGCCACAGTCAGCATTGCCTGTGAGTGCGTGGTTGTAAAGCTTGCCATAAATCTCGTTCATATCAACCGGAATACCGAGAAGTTCCTGATACTCCTTGAAGAGTTTAACCCATGCATTGATATCAGATGTACAGTTGTTACAGTGTACCATAGCAACGAGTGATCCATCTGGTGTTGTAACCATGTCAATCATCTCATTTGGCTTTGAGAGATCCTTCTCAAGAACGATCATAGAGAATGAAGATGTACCAGCAGAAACATTACCTGTACGCTGCTTAACTGCATTAGTTGCAACCATACCTGTACCTGCGTCACCTTCTGGAGGACAGAGTGGACAACCTGGCTTCAAGTGACCAGAGATATCAAGTCTGTGAGCTCCGTGCTCAGTAAGAGTACCAGCAGCCTCACCTGCAGAAAGACTCTTAGGGAGGATATCTTCAAGTTTCCAAGAATAACCCTTTGGAGCAACGAGGTCGTTGAACTTCTTAACCATCTCAGCATTGTAAGACTTTGTCTCAGGATCAACAGGAATCATACCTGAAGCATCACCAACACCAAGAACCTTCTCACCTGTAAGACGCCAGTGGATGTAACCAGCGAGGGTAGTGAGGTATGTAATGTCCTTTACATGCTCATCGCCGTTGAGAATACACTGGTAGAGGTGTGAGATAGACCAACGGAGTGGAATGTTATAGTTGAAGAGCTTAGAGAGCTCTGCAGCAGCTGCACCTGTGTTAGTGTTACGCCAAGTGCGGAAAGGAACGAGGATCTTCTCTGCCTCACCAGCAGGAGCACCCTTACTTGCTGTACCTGTAGGACCAAATGCCATATATCCGTGCATCATTGCAGAGATACCTATTGAAGCAAGATTCTCAATCTCACAGTCATATTCCTTGATTACATTCTTGCGAAGGTCTGCATATGCATCCTCAAGACCGAACCAGATTGCTTCTGTGCTGTATGTCCAAAGACCGTCAACGAGCTGGTTTTCCCACTCGTGGCTTCCCTGAGCGATAGGCTTGTTCTCTTCGTCGATGAGAACTGCCTTGATGCGAGTAGAACCAAACTCGATACCGAGAATAGCTTTACCAGCTTCTATAGTTTGTTTTGCAGTCATAGATTTATTATTGTATAAAGCCTAGTTATTCTAGATTCTATATATAAGTAAGTAATCAAAATTATTTTATAATATTACAGTAAGTGATTTTCATAATATCTGCACTCTCTTTGTCGTATCTTTCCGTTTCATTTTCAGTCATGATGCCCGCATCACTCCTTCAAATGAATACGAAAATCTACT
>JAZUHP010000103.1:0-17727 GCA_045641785.1 Bacteroidaceae bacterium | reverse complement strand
AGGTTGGATACGCGTTACTCACCCATTCGCCGGTCGTCAGCAAGAGAAGCAAGCTTCTCTCCTGTTACCCCTCGACTTGCATGTGTTAAGCCTGTAGCTAGCGTTCATCCTGAGCCAGGATCAAACTCTTCACTGTAAATTGTTTATCTTTGTCATGAGTCATGAGGCGGTGCCTCACGAAACGTGAACTTGTCTTTGTCTGATTCGGCCAGGCTTCCCTGCTTTATTCGTTTTTTTCTTGAATTGACATCATTGCTCTGTCCCGAATCCCGAGGCGGTGCCTCAGGAGACTGGACTGCTGCCTTGTCTATTTGTTCGCAGTCTGTCAAAGATCGATTTCTTGTATTTCTGGAAAAATTTCATTCTTTACTTACATCTTGTAAGTGTTTGATGTCGTTCGTTCCTGAAAGCGAGTGCAAAGGTACGGACTTTTCAGAAAGCAGCAAACATTAAAGCGTTTTTTTTGCATGATCATGTTCTTTTTCTTGCGTTTTCAGAAAAAGAAGACATATTTATTCCAAATACGAATGTTTTGTGTCTACTTTCATAATAAAACTTACTATAAGCACAAATTATAAAAATGAATGCGGAATGCCTCAAAAAAATGCATTTCAATCGAGTATTTCTCACCATACACACGATTTTTCCTATAAAAGGCGTATACAGGCCAGCATTTCAACTCTCCAAAAGTCTAACATGCTTATAAATTATCACTAAACCTCTTAGACGAATAAAGAAACTGCCTCTAATATAACAGTATTAGTTCATACCATATACATATCACCTAAACATAGCATATACATATTACCTAATACAGCAAAAAACAATGCAACTACAACAAACCTACGAACTCAAACATTTTCCGATAGCACTCTACCTTCTTATCAAAGGCAAGAGGATAAGCACGCGACGAAGAAGGTAATCTATATAAAACAACATTACTATTAGGTATAGCAACAAAGGTACCCACTTTTGGTTGTTCCATAATACCCATTGCATCACATATTGTAGTAGTTGCCTTCTCTCCCGTTGTGACTATAGCCCTACATTCCGGCAAATTAGACAATAACTTAGGAATGTCCGTAGGAACGACAACCTCCAAAAACTTATCAGAAGCATTATCCTGAAGTCTACGAACTGCTGTTGCCGTATCAAAGAAAGCAATTCCTTTATTAATAAGGAAAGAGATTATCTCATCAAGCAGGAATGTCTTCCTTGAAGAATCCACAAAATAGTTCTTATCCTCAAAGAACAGCTGTCCCTCAATCCTCCAATGATCGTTTATAAAATTGGGGTAATAAAAATCCATACACCACCTTTTCCTTTGAGGAGGGAAACTTCCAAGAAAAAGAACCTTTGCATTTGAAGGCAAGAAAGGAATGAGAGGATGATATTCTACATCACCATCTGACCTATTGACATTTTCTATATTTAAGTAGTTGTTACTTACATTTTCCTTGCTTATCATGGCATACGCGTCATTTAATTTGTTACTCATCATTACAAGGAAGAAACATTGTGTTTCTTTCTCAACGACTTACTAAAGCTTTTAAAATAAAAAAAGGGATACCGCCGTATCCCAACCTTTTGTTAACCTTAAATCTAATACTATGAAAAACACGTTGCAAAGGTATGCATTTCTGCTTCTATTGCAAACATAAAAGTTATTTTTTTGCATTTTCCGTGCAATTTACTAACAATTATCAATTACAATAATAAAGTGTCAAAGCAACACGCAAGAAAACGCATAAAAAATCATTCCACACATTTCAATTCTGCCAAGGCACAATAATAATCACGTTCTGCTATTAGGAGTTTTGCCTTCAAGTCAAAATAAGCCTTCAACTCAGAAAGATACTCCATCAAAGACAACTCGCCAGCATCAAGAGCCTTACGCAATAATATAGCATTTGGAACAGCATCCAGTTTTTTTTGCAAACCAGAATACACAGCATTCAACCTACCCACCTTTATGTGGAGTCCCTCTATCTGCATCCTCAACTTCAAGGAATCATCCGCAATTTGGCTGCGAACAGATATTTCACGCACCTTTGCATGCCGTACAGCCTTACTATTTGCCCACAGGGGTATAGACACGCCAACAGTCACGCCACGAAATTTCTCATCCCTTGTAAGTTCTGCCATATAACCAACAGACACCTCCGGCAACCCATTACTTTTGGCAACTGCCCTCTCCTTTTGTGCCAGTTGAAGCATCTGTTTACTTCGACTATCATATACAGATCTAATGGACGTTCCATCACCCATTTCGCCGGCAATAGAAGAGAAAGAAAATCCAGATGGGTAAACAGTAGAACCATATTCAACCTTATGCCCACCATTCCTCATCTTCAAATCCAAAAGAAGAGTCTGGCGCTCAAGTTCCATAGTTTCAATCTCCGATTCCGCATCAGCAAGTTCAAGAAGCGCTTTACCCGCTTCAATCTTATTAACCTCACCATCAGCAAGAGCCTTAGCGTATATATCAGCAAGCGACCTAGCATTTGCGAGTCTCTCGTGTTGCAATTCAAGCAAACGATTATAATAAGTCACATTCAGCAAAACACGAGAAGTCTCAAGCATATAGACAAGTCGTTTCGCTTCAAGCTCAGTTATTGCCAGCTCACTCTGAGCATTAGCCACCTTTCTACGAAGTCCAAAGATAGTAGCTGCATCCAACCTCTGTGTGACACTAATATCCTTACGGCTACCAATATCAGTTGGCGAGCCCCACAGATAGCCAAATTCCACCTCAGGGTTATCCAATGAAAGTCCAACCTTATGTTCTGCGACATCAGCCTCAACAGATGCCGACTCAGCACGCATCTCAAGACTATTAGTCATTACAGACCTCAAGACATCGTCAAACGACTGGGCACGACACACCTCAGCAACTAAACCTGCAAATATCAAAAAGCAATATCTTATCTTCATCTCTTCTTCCTATACATTAAAGGTACGACAAACATGTTGAGGAATGTAGAACTTATAAGTCCTCCAAGCATCACCTTTGCCATTGGCGACTGAATCTCATTACCAGGAAGTTCGTCTCCCAAAGCAAGAGGAACAAGAGCAAGAGCTGACGTGAATGCAGTCATTAGGATAGGGGTCAGGCGGTCAAGCGAACCATGCAAAACAGCCTCACTCACTTCACATCCTCTATCTACAAGTCCATTATACTGGTCAATCAATAGCATTCCGTTTCGGGTAGCAATACCAAATAAGGAGATAAATCCAATGATAGCAGGAATGCTCAGTTCGCCACCTGTAACAACAAGAGCCAACACGCCACCAATAAGTGCAAGAGGCAAGTTTACTAACACAATAGCCGACTGCACGGCATTCTTGAACTGTCCGTAAAGCAAAACAAAGATCACAAGAACAGACACAATAGATGTTAGCAACAGTATACGTGAAGCACTCTCCTCACTTTCAAACTGACCGCCATACTCAATATGGCACTCCTCAGGAAGAGAGATCTCCTCATCTATCCTTTCCTTTATATCATTTACTGTACTACGAAGATCACGTCCCTCCACATTTGCAGAAATCACAATCTTACGTCCAACATTCTCACGACTAATGCTGTTAGGACCAGTTGTCGACTCCACATTAGCAATATACTCAAGAGGAATCTTCTTATTTCCAGCATCCACCATGAGAGAACGGATGCCATCAATGCCTACACGATCCTCGTCATCAACCTTAATGGTCAAGTCGAATGCCTGACTTCCCTCGTACACACAAGAGACGGTCTTACCCTCAAGCAAGACACTTATGTAGTCAGCAAACTGCCCTGGAGTTATGCCATACTTTGCCATCAACCCGCGACGAGGAGTGATACGTATCTGAGGACGTTCCACCTGTTGCTCCACATTCAGGTCTGCTACACCATCCACATCCTCTATAGCCTCACGAATCTCCCCTGCAATCTTATACATACGGTTCAGGTCGCTACCAAACAGCTTTATTGCTATATTGGCACGAGTGCCACTAAGCATTGCATCAATGCGGTGGGATATCGGCTGACCTATTTCGATGCTCACTCCCGGAAGCGTAGCCAATTTCTCACGAACCTCATGAGTCAGCTCTGCACGACTTCTCCCTTCAAGTTCAAAAGGCGCTTCTATCTCACTTGTGTTAACGCCAAAGGCATGTTCATCAAGCTCCGCCCTACCAGTCTTCCTTGCCACCGTCTTTATCTCAGGTATAGACATGAGCAGCTCCTCAGCCCTACGTCCTATCTTATCCGACTCATCAAGTGAGATTCCCGGCAGAGTGCTGATGCTTATAGTATAGGACCCCTCATTGAAAGAAGGAAGGAAAGAGCGTCCCAGAGTGAAGAAAACGCCAAGAGTAGCAACGAAAGCAACAGCTGTACAGCATAGCACTGGCTTTCTATGACAGAAAGTCCAACGCAATGCACTCTCATAATACTTTTTCATGCCCTTAACGAAGCGAGGTTCACTCATACTCATTCCCGCCCCCGGTTTCAGCAGATAACTGCAAAGGACAGGAGTAAGAGTAAGTGCTACTATAGTCGAGGCAAACAAACTAACTATAAAGGCAACTCCCAGCGGCATAAGCATTCGTCCTTCCATGCCATCAAGAAAGAACAAAGGCACGAAACTGACCACGATGATGAATGTAGAGTTAAGGATAGGCATTCGCACCTCACGACTTGCATTGTAAATCAAATCAAGGATAGAACCATCCTTACCATTCCATCCTCTCATACGTTTATACACATTCTCCACATCCACTATCGCATCATCCACAAGCGAACCTATTGCAATAGCCATACCACCGATAGACATCGTGTTAATGGTAAGGCCAAAACACCTCAATGTGAGGATAGACACAAGGAGAGCAAGAGGGATTGTCACAAGCGAGATGACCGTAGTACGCACATTCATCAAAAAGATGAACAGAACAATCACAACAAACACGGCACCTTCTATAAGTGCCTCACGAATATTGCCGATAGAGGCATCAATGAAACGTGTCTGTCTAAAAATATCCGTATCAATATGAACATCAGAAGGAAGAGAATGCTGAATATCGGCAATAGCCTCATCCAACCTCTCCGTCAGTTCAATACTGCTGACATTAGGTTGACGAGACACCGTGAGCAATACCGCAGGCTTTGCATTATTAGAGGCAACACCTGTCTTTGGCGACTTATTACCTACCTTCACATCGGCAATCTGATTGAGAAGAACATGACTTCCGTCAATGCTCTTAACCACTGTCTGTCCAAGTTCATCAACATCGGTTGTGTTCAGCGAACCACGTATGATATACTCATTACCATGCTCATAGAGAACGCCACCTGACACGCTCCTGTTCATGTCGCTAACAGCATCCACAGCCTCATCTACAGTCACCCCATGATGCTTCATACGTTCAGGATGAAGGAGAACCTGATACTCCTTTACCTCACCACCCTGTACACTCACCTGAGCAACACCACCTATAGAGAGCAGGCGCTTCCTGACATTCCAGTCAGCAAGGGTACGCAAGTGTTGTAAAGACGTGGTGTCAGCCGTAAGACCGATAATCATGACCTCACCAAGAATTGACGACTGGGGTCCAAGCGTAGGTCGCCCTATATTATCAGGAAGAGATGCAGATACCTCCGCAAGACGCTCATTGACAATCTGCCTTGCACGGTACACATCCGTTCCCCACTCAAACTCTACCCACACACATGAGAAACCAGTTGTAGACGTACTCCTCACCCTACGCACATCCGTAGCGCCATTCACCGCAGTCTCTATCGGAAACGTAACAGTACGTTCCACCTCCTCTGGTGCCATACCACTTGCCTCTGTCATCACAACGACAGTCGGGGCATTCAGGTCTGGAAACACATCTACCTCCGTCGTATAGGCACAATATACTCCTGTCACAAATACCATCAGCGCAGCGACAAGGACAAGGAGTCTGTTATTTAATGAAAAACTTATTATCTTATTAAGCATCAGATTGAATCAGGTATTATCGATTACTACTAATGTTCATGACTATGGGCTTCAGGCACAGCACCACTTGCTCCTGCAAGTTTCACCTGATACACACCCTCAACCACCACTTTGTCCCCGGATTTCAGTCCACTCACGACCTCTACACGTTCACCATTTGAACCGCCAAGTTTAATCTCTTTCTTCTCGTATTCGTCATGATGGTCGCCCTGAACATACACAAAGAACAAACCTTGCTCCTCAGTAATAGCACCAGCAGGAACAGACAGTACACCCTTACGAACACCCACTATCAGCCAGATATCCGCAAATGCTCCAGGCACAAGATGCCCGTCATTCTCAAACTCGAATGTGACAGGAATATACGCAGAGCCTTCTGATGCGGCACGGCCAACAGACACAAGGTGTCCTTTCAGTTCACTTACCCTATGAACCTCTGTCTCATAAGCCATGGTAAAGGTAGCGTCACACACGTCATGCAACTTCATGAAGTATTTTTCAGGAGCCTCTGCCCTCAACTGAAGTCTACAGCTACGAGTCATCGTCATCAGTTTCTGTCCTGCCTCTACATACTCACCAGGGTTCACAAACACATCGCGTACAAATCCAGAGGAAGGTGCATTTACGGAAGAACCAGCAGCAGAACCTACGCCCTTGTTGCCAAGTGATGCTTTCTCATACTCACTTTTGATACGTTCAAACTCCTTGCGAGATATTATCGTGTCCTTCACCAGCTTCTGCGCTCTCTCATAGGCTTGACGAGCTGCCTCGTAATCAACATGGCTTTTTGCCACGTCATCACCTCCTTGCATCCCCTTGGCAGAGATAGAAGCGATTGCCTCGCCAGCCCTTACAGGTGTACCTTCTGCCAGATGGTCCCGCACAAACGACACAACTCCACTACTGCGAGCAACAATTGTCATCTCATCGCCCTGCGCTTCAAGCACCTGTCCACTAACACGAATAGCAGAACTGAAATCGGACGCCTTGACGGTTTCCAGTTTTAGCCCTGCACTTTCAGCCTGTTTGTCTGTAAACATGATCACACCTTCTTCATGTTCATGTTCATATTCGTGATCATGTTCGTGTTCTTCCCCATGCTTTGATACATTGTTACCACAAGCACAGAGTATTACAGCAAGTGACACAGGGATTAAATTCCTAACTTTTATATTAAACATCTTCATTTGTTATTCTAATTATGATGCAAAGGTAATCATTTACAATTGCAACCACGTTGCATAAAGCAAAAATATATCAGATAATGCTTCTTAATCCCATTGCACAATGACTGATGGACGATAAAAAGGGGAACTGCATTAGAACAGCCTCTGCTTACGACTTGCTTACGACAATTGTCGTAAGCAAGTCGTAAGCAAAAGATGTTTTCCACGTGTTTACTACGATGGATAAATATACGTTACACCTAACCACAAGACACGCCACAAAAATTACTTATACCAAGCAACAGGGAAAAGCGTGTGTTTAACAGTTTTCACAAAAACTAATAAGCAATTACGTAACATATATTGATAGATTTCTCGAAAATTTGGATATTTAAATTATCTTTGCAGCAACAAACAAAATTTATTACAAAGATGAAGAAACTATTATCACTCATCACACTCATAGCAGTAACTGCTGTTAGTTGTGCACAAAGTCCAAAAGAAGAGGTTAAACCCATGTCTGAGGCAGAGCTGAAAGAAGCTCTTGCACCACTTTTCAAGAACCTTCAGGAGATCTCAGAAGATGACCAGGAAGGCGAAGCAAAGGTAAAGAACATTACCCTCGAATTCATCAAGGCTAACAAGAACGATGCAGGTTCATATGCCATCTGCAATATCCTCAGCTATGTGATGGACAAAGGGGAACTCATCAAAATGATTGACGAAGACGAGTATTTCAGCAAGGACGAGAAAATAAAGCAAGTCAAGGAGGTGTGGCTTGTTCAGGCAAAGACTGCTCCTGGCAAGATGTTTGTAGATTTCGAGGCTGAATATGCTGGCAAGACAACAAAGCTATCAGACTATGTTGGCAAGGGCAAGTACGTCCTCGTAGACTTCTGGGCAAGCTGGTGCGGTCCTTGCAAGAGAGAGATTCCTAATCTTATCAAGGTATATGAGAAATATAAGGGGGACAAGTTTGAGGTTCTTGGTGTTGCCACATGGGATAAGCCAGACGCAACAATACAAGCAATAGAGATGCTCGGCATCACATACCCACAGATGCTCAACGCACAGAAGGCTGGTAGCGATGCATACGGCATTCTCGGTATTCCTGAGATTATCCTTTTTGCACCTGATGGCACAATCGTAGAGCGTGGTCTCCGTGGAGATGCAATTGAGAAAATTGTTGCAGAAAAGTTAGGCAAATAAATAACCAGAGTTCGACGAAAATTATCGCGCAAGCGATTAAATTCATCGAGTTCACGTTAAATAGAGAATCCAGCTTGTTGTGCAAGTTTTTACCCTTTTGTATTAGGGGTGCTTTAGCAAGCAATGCAAAGATGCAGACTAAAAAGGAGGGTATTTGGCAAAAGTGCTAAATATCCTCCTTTTTACGTTTATGCAACTCCAACAAGTTTTATCTCAAATATGAGTGTTGAGCATCCAGGAATGGTAGAGTCACCACGACTGCCGTATCCCATCTCGAAAGGGATATACACCTCCCAATGGTCTCCCACACGCATATTCACAAGAGCAATCTGAAAACCATTGATAAGTTCATTTACTCGGAAGGCTTCAGGATAGCCACGACTAAAGGCATCATCAAACACCTTGCCAGTTATCAAGGAACCCTTATAATAGCATGTGACAATACTACGAGGTTTTGGTTGTGCACCTCCTTCATCGCCACTCTCAATAACTTTATATAGCACTCCGCCACGAAGTTCCTTAACACCTTCCTCCTTACGTTTCTTGGCAAGGAACTCCTTATTCTGTTGTTGATATTGTTCTTTCTTATTCATCTGTTAAATGTATTTCTTTCTGCCTTAAGCAGAGATTTCTTCTTTTCAATCATCTCGCCTTCACGCTGTCCATGAAAACCGCCAATGGAACCGTCACTTGCTATTACCCTGTGACACGGAACATCAGGTGCAAAGGGATTACGCTTTAACGCCTGTCCTACAGCCTGAGCGCTCTTACACCCTACCCTGCGAGCCAGTTCACCATAGGTTATAGTCTCTCCACAAGGCACGTTCAGCAACTCAAGATACACTCGACGCTGAAACTCTGTGATGGTTTCCGACTCCAGAACAACACGACGAATATCATCTGTGTCCATCGACTCACTTTCTTCTGGTTATCCTCGCAAGGTAGTCATAATGCTCGCCAGCCTCTATGAGTTCTGCCTCCCAGCCATTATCCTCACAATAGCCCTGAAGAGTTGAGAAATCAATATAGAGCCATGGGAACGGATCACCTTTGACTCTCTTGTACTGCATCTGATACTCGAGTTCACCATAATATCCGGCATTAAGGTCTATCTCGAAACTTCCGTCCTCTTCCTCAAAGATATACCGTATATCGGAAGAATCCATAAGCAACTGACCATCTTCTGCAAGAACTGTATCAAGATGCTTAAAGAAAGTTGGGAAGTTATCAACCGTACCAACGATGCCTGAACCGTTCATAAGCATAAGTATTGTGTCAAACTTCTCGTCCTTCATCTCAAAGAAGTCCTGAAGACGTACGTCCTTAACCCCACAATCTTTCATGACATCTACAGAATCAGGAGATATCTCGACTGCCACAACATCTTTGCCCATTTCCTGCAAGGCTAACGTATGACATCCAGACCCAGCACCAACATCAAGGATATGACCACGTGCTTCCTCCAAAGCCTTCCTCTCTATTGCAGGCATCTCGTCAAGTTCGCGAAAGAGAGTCTCAAGAGGGATCTCATCTTCCTCAAACATAGGAGAAAACACGCGAAGTTTACCTGCTTTTCCATGTTCATAGAAGTCAGCTATTGCTGCTCCCATAGGATCTTTTTCTTTTGCAAGTATCATAACTAAGTGTTCTTAATTATTTTATTCAGCCTTCACAACAACAGTCTGTGCCTTAATACCCTTGCCACTTACCTTAACCACAGCATCACCCTTCTTGCCATTAGACTGTATGCCGATGACAAGTTGTCCATGGAACACCTTCATTGTTGGTTTTGTGAACACCTCAAGAGATGTGGCATCACCATTACAGATACCCTTGAACTGAGCAGCACCTGTCACGCTAACGTTTATCTGATTATCCGCATCAGGACAGAGATTACCATCCTTGTCTACAACATTTACAGTAAGGAAAGTCATGTCATTGCCATCTGCCTTGAGCGTCTTAATGTCTGCACCAAGGTCGCCTGTGAGCTGTACCGATGCTGGTTTACCGGCGGTCTTCACTACCTTAGTGCCTGCCTCCTTGCCATTGGCATCATACACAACAACCTTTATCTCACCAGGTTCGTACTTCACATTGTTCCAGCGAAGACGGTAACGGTCAAGTGCAGGGTCATTGATGTCTGAAATCTTTCCATCCTTACCAGAGCCCTTCTTTACATCTGTACGCTTGGATATCTTACCCTGACTCTTGCCATTGACAAACAGTTCTGCTGTAGGATAGTTAGTATAGCAATATACAGGTGTCACCTCACCCTCACGACCAGGGAATGTCCAATGTGGAAGGAGGTGGATAGTCTTCTCTTCTGTATTCCAACGAGAACGATAGAGATAATATCTGTCCTTTGGAAGTCCTGCAAGGTCGAAGATACCAAAGTAACTTGAACGGCTTGGCCAATACTCATCGTAAGGTGTTGGTTCACCCAGATAGTCAAAACCTGTCCATACGAACTCACCAATCACCCAAAACTTCTCATCCTGAAGAAGCCAGTCCTCTTCTGGGATGTTTGACCACCAGCAAGCCTCAGTATCATAGCTTGAGCATTGTCCATCATTATATGCCTTTCCATCGGCACGAACTACAGGGAACTTATACACTCCACGACTTGAGACAGTAGATGCTGTTTCACTTCCAAGAACATACCCCTGACCAAGATTCTCGTATGCCATCTGGTAGAGATGAGTACGATAGTTCATACCAGGAACCTCTGCCACCTGTGCAAAACCTGTCTTGAGGGCATTGTCTATGCGATCCATTCCATTTGTGACAGGACGAGTAGCATCATACTTATGAACAAGGTCCTGAAGATGACGAAGAATCTTTGGACCGTCCTTCATTCCCTGCTCTGGAATCTCATTACCCACACTCCACATCACGATACTTGGATGAAGACGATTTGCCTTAACAAGATTCTCTATATCGCGGTCACCCCACTCGTTGAAGAAACGGGCATAACCATTCTTGCATTTCTTATAAACCCACATATCGAAACTCTCTGCCATAACCATCATACCAAGAGAGTCACACACATCCATCTGCATCTGACTTGGCATGTTGTGAGCAGTACGAATGGCATCACATCCCATAGACTTTAGGAGGTTGACCTGACGGATAAGAGCAGTCTTGTTTACAGCAGCACCAAGCATTCCAAGATCGTGATGAAGACATACGCCCTTGAACTTGCGAGTCTGTCCATTAAGTTGGAAACCACCGTCTGCAGAGCACTTAACAGTACGGAAACCGACCTTCTTTGTGAAAGAGTCAAACACCTGTCCCTTCTTGCCATTCTCAATCTTGAAAAGTGAGACATGGAGGTCATAGAGACTTGGAGTCTCTGGTGTCCAAGGGATGACATTCGAGATATTAGAGATGCACTTTGCAACACCATTCTCACCTACTGTAACATGAGACTGGAACTTTGCACCCTTCTCCGTCTCTATAGAGAACTCCACTCCATAGCGCTTTGACTTTAGTTCATTCACATCAAGTCCTTCGACTTCTGCGGATAGTTCAACCTGTGCACCATCAAAAAGCAGATCAAGAGTGTTTGCGGTTACACTCCATTGTTTTATTGCCTGTTTTTGTGTTTGGATAAGAGTGACAGGACGGAAAAGTCCAGCTCCTGGGTACCAGCGTGAACTCTCTTCCACATTCTGAAGATGAACGGCAAGAGTGTTGGCAGAACCATCTTTATTGATGAATGGAGTGATATCCACATTGAATGTGTTATATCCGTATTTCCATTCTCCAGCCTTCTTGCCATTGACATACACCTCAGGCTCTGCCATTGCGCCATCAAAGTTAATTATGGCACGAGGACAATCCTTATCCACAGTAAATGATGTTCTATACCATCCGGCACCAATCCAAGGAAGGGAACCACTACGACCGGTCTTTTCTGTTGCTTCCTTCTCACCATTCTGCACGATAGCCACAGTCTGTTTATCTATCTCCTTATCAAAAGGACCAGCAACAGCCCAGTCATGAGGTACACAGACTGTCTGCCACTTCTTGTCATTATATCCTACAGTAGAAGGGGCAACAGCATCAAGTCCCTCTGCACGAGAGAACTTCCAGTTGTCACTCAACTGTGCTTCCTTACGTTGAGCATCAGCACCCACCCCTACAGAAGCAAGGGCAAGCATCATCAATGAACGTGATATGATATGATTCATACTTTTGTTTGTCTTAATAAGTTGTCAGTTAGTAAATTTCATTATGCAAATATACAAAGAAAAAATCAGCACAACATAATTTTTCAGACAATATTATACTTGATGTTTCTGAGCAAAGACACAATCTGCAATTTTCCATCAACAAGTAGGGCGTCCAGTTGCTTGTTCCAAAAGTAAAGGCATTACCGCAAGCGGTCTGTAATTAAAACCTTTCAAAACCTTTCAAAACAAAAGAAAACAGTTTTATTTTACAATTTCACAAATTACTATTTTACAATTGCCATTCGGAACATATCAACCGGATGGAGATAGTCAAATCGTAAATAGTCAAATAGTACTTTAAGAAATGGTTTTCCTCGGTTTTCTTTGGTTTTAATTATAGACCGCTTGCGGTAAAGCTTTTTGGGGTACAAGCAACTGGACACCCTAATCAACAAGTCACATTACTGTCATGCAACATTTCGACCACATTCTTTAAGATTTTTGGATTCTATTCCAAAATTCTTATAAGTTTTTTGGATTCAGTTCCAAATTCATCATAACTTTTTCGGAATATGTCAACAAAATGCACCACGACACGAATGACAGTAATAGACTAAACTGGGAACCACTACAATGGCAATAAAGCTAATTCTATAAAAGTTATACCATAACTTAACAATTATTCCATGCTCATGGAACAAACATTCCTTGAGCATGGAATAACATACATTATTATTTATCGTCGTAATGTCCAAGCATTTGAAGGATATTAACCTGCGCCAAGTCATCATGTATTGAATATATCTTTACAGAAATGTGACGGGAATAAATATTGTCACGATGGCGCTGTTCATAGAAACATCGCATTCAGTTCGTCAATACTGTTCACAGTCTTACCTTCACCTTGGCAATAGCTTGTTCAGCACTATCCAGTTCCTCATAGAACTGAGGACTTTCATAATAATCATCACGAACTTCCTCGTACGTCCATCCCATAGCTTTTGCCAGCCCCTTAAAAACGCTTGATATACACCTTTGGAATATTGATGGTAAAAGGTTTAACCTACTGTAATGTCAAATCATTCTGCACAATTACTTATCATTGTATTTAGAATCCGATTTTGTTCTTGTCAGTTTCTTTTTGTGAGAAATTACTGCCGTCATATTTTTTCCAGAAATTCACTCCACCATCATTTGCACCTAACGATTGCATGTCCACCACATCAAATTTTAAGTTGAACATGGATTGAATACCATAAATTATGGCTTTTGTCGTTGCTGAAGCTCTAACTCCCAGTAAAACACTTTTAATCTTCACTTTCAGATAGCAGTCCTCTTTTGATTTTTTCACAAATCGCACTTCCTGCTCATGTTTCCATTGCGGTGATTTTACTTTGAGAATTTCGTCAACAGATGGATAATCACCCTTAATCTCCGAAGGTTCGTTTTTATACTCCACCACATACCTCACCCAATATTCTGGTGATAAACCTACGTTTTCTTTTATATTCTCACTATCTTCTACTTCTAACTCAATACAGATTCCACGGTGTTCATCTGCATACATCGACCACATAAGGCCGTAGTTTGTGGTTCTCGATAAACAACAAATGTGAACATCACCTTTGTATTCATCCAATAGCTTTTGGTCAAATTCAGAGTCTTTACTTTCAAAGAACCATTCCATAGGGTCATTGAGATTGTTATAGGTAGATGCCCATATCTTTTGTTCTTTCAACAACTGTCCCAACCTTTCAATATCTTTTACATTTTTGTATTTATAGTATATTTCTGCCATTGTTGCTATTGGTTTAGAGTGTATATTTGTTTATATCAAAACCATATTCTAAAAACATAGCGTCTATCATTTTATAATCAACATCTTCATGGAGTACACCCGCTATGTATATAATAAGTTTATATGTATCCATTATCTCTCTATCAAACAATGTAGGAACATGTCTAACATAGTCTTCGTTGTCGTATGGATGCTGCGGAGTATGAGTTAACTCAAAATCGAGTAACTCCAATGCCCATGTTAGATTTTCGTATGTCAAAGCATTGTGAAGAACCCCATTGCCATGCATTATCCGCAAGTTGTTTATCAAAACATCCGCAGCTACAAGATGATTTTTTCTATACCCCTTAGCGTTGAACACATTCCATTTCTCAACCTCTTGCATTATTTGTGACCTATCCATAAATCCCGCATCGGCAATTCGATAAGGACATTCTACGGAATACTGAAGTAGACAGGGCTTGATATCTGCATTCGTCTGCTCTATATGTATAGGTACATCCAATTCTATCACGCACTCCATTTGATTGGTTTTGATTCCTAACACCTGAACGTCTTGTCCACAATAGAAATCCCGGAGAGCATCCTTCTTCAAGAGTAGTCCCCACACATCTGTCGGCATTTCTGGGGTATAAAGAAATGTATGTTGAGTATAAGCTAATCCATTACCCTTGCTTACGATATACCTGCCATTATCATGCTTGCCAACTACAAAACTGCGACCATGAATAGGACTGACGCACCACATTTCCCTATCTCCGTCATTATACCGGAGATTAGGGAAAGGGGCTATTTTGTTATTTGTGCATGCCAAGTATTTGAAGCCAGTCTTTTTTGATAACAAATTCATAACTTAATCAGTAAGTATTTTTGTTCCATCTTTTTGTGGCTTCTTGTCAGGAATAACAGTTTTTGGCCTTGGTTCTACATTTGGATTTTTACGTTCTATTTGTTCATTCATAATGATTTTACTTTAAAATGAGAGTGTGCCCAAATGACACGCAGGCACACCCTCTGTTTGTTTCTCATTTACCTGTACTGTTTAATTTGAACGGTACATGATACCACAACTAGACTCAGAAATCTTTGGGCAATTGCTCATCATGACTACATTAGAAGTCTTGTTGATTTTAAGTTCTGCTTTCATAGCTTTACACTTTAATCGGTTATAATGATATTTCTTGGGCAATCACATTTAGCCACCTACCTGCTACTATCAAGAGAATACTCTATGTATATCGTCCCTGTTAAGTTCTTCTGTTTCTATATGATGTTCAAGTGGTTCGTATCCATTCATCATTTTCATTGCCAGTTCGTACCTGACCTTTGCAAGCCAACAGTTATTTTCTGCTGCACGCATATAATTATGATGTTCTGAATAGTTGTTGCCAGGACAAAGATTACAATAAGCACAATACTCATGTTTACCACATTCTTCGCTATCACCTATCTTTGCATTTCTCCATTCTTGCAAGTCCTTAGATTCTTCAAGAATGTCCTTTATTGACTTGGTTTTAAGATTACCAAAGACCAAGTGGAAGGCACAGCATGGTATGAGATTTCCTTCAGGCGTTATACAGAAGCTGTTGAAAGCAGCACCACACATAGGTCTTTCCAATTCTTTTTCCTGTCCACCATAGTTTGGTGCCTCCTTACCTACATAAAGAGGAACATTGTCATTGCGCAACACCTTCTCCATTTGCTCTGTTGAGAGACGAAGATACCTACTAGCACATTTATCCCCTTCTATAGAGTCGGTAATAGAAATCTCATACTGTACTTTTGCACCAAGGCTATTTGCAATATCATTTACCTCATGGTAGTGCTTGATGTTTGGTCGCATCACACAACACTTTAAATTCATTGGAACTGCAAGTTGACTCAGTCCTTTTGCTACACACATAGTTTTCTCCCAAGAGCCTTTGACTCTTGTGACAAAGTCATGCTCGTTGGCATCACCACTATATAAAGACAATCCAACAAGTCTAGGATATAAGTTTGCAAGTCTCTCTACTTCGTGCTGAATGCTTAGTCCATTAGTAAAAATATCTACAGCAATCTCTTTATTATATAGGTATTCGATTAGTTCCCAAGTTGCTTTGTTTGAGAAAGGATCACCACCAGAAAGACACACTTTGAATAGACCTTGTTCGTACAATTCATCAACAATACGCTTGTAATCCTCTATGCCTAATTCTGCCCTATCGCCACGATGTGACACTTCGCTATTATTTCTTGTTGCACCAGGATTATAACAATGTATGCATTTCTCTGAGCAACGATAGGTCATTTCAAACATCACACTTGTTACACCACCAGTTCTTTCTGTGTATTCCATTTCTGCGCTGGTGACTTCCATTGGCAACTTTTCTTTTGTGCGTTTATCTGTTGTGGATGCGTTTTCTATTTTCCATTTAGACAATGCATCTCTATACTGGGCAATACTTCCCTTTGTTGGATTCTTATCTGCCACCAACAAACCAGCCCCAACAAGTTCTTCCACAAAAGGTTCTATGCATGATGCAAGAATACCAGTTTCTTCTACTATGGATTCAACAGAAAAGGCAGTATTTCTCGAATGGGAAAGTATTACACCCATAACATCCGCTGATACATCAACGAATGAATGACTTAATCCTTCTAAAAGATTATATGCAATTGCACTATGTGTGTGTTTATCATATCTGCCACAAGTCCATTCGGGACGAAATAACGTAGTTTCCGATGCAATCATCAGCTTGTCCAATGCCAAACAAAGTCCATTTCGGCAATAAATATTCACCGTTTACGTTCCTACAACAACACAACAAACGTGGACTTCCATCTCTACTTGTCCGCTATTTGAGGTCGTAGGAAACCCGAGAAGTGACGAAGTAGAGTGTCTGCCCACGCCGATATGCAGCACGTATCCTGAAAAGTGTGCAAGAGGATATAAGATACCCTCGTAGCACACTCCGGGACACAGTTATACCATACCCGTAGCATTCACTTCCTCATTGCCTTTGACTTCTCTATTGAAATTTCCTACGTTTCAAATAGCCACAAGACAAAGCATCGATGACGCTTTTGCATTATGTAGTGCCCCGCCCCACCGCGCATCACAAGAAATGGCACGGCGTGAGTAAGACACCGCAAAGATATACAATTTTCACCAAACACGAACAAAAAAAACAACTAAAATATGCACTCCTCATAATGATTAATTAGAAGAAACGCATTAAAATGCTTTAGGAACTGCATTTTCACCAATAATCTGGCTCTACAGATTTTGTCCGTGGATAGCTCCATACAAAACTGCTAGCTATAATATCATCGTGCAACGGTAGATTATTCAAAATAAAAGTGTAGCTTTGCACCATGACAAAGAACTCACACATACCATTAGCATACGAAGC
>JAZUHP010000102.1:0-14279 GCA_045641785.1 Bacteroidaceae bacterium | reverse complement strand
CACCCTTGCGCTTAGCTTCATCTCGTTCGTCTTCGTTCCTTGACTCCGACATGAAGAGCGCTGCGCCCCAACATTACGTCCGAAACACTTAGTTTCGTACTTATGTTGTCAGTCATGATGCCCGCATCACTCCTTCAAATGCAAACGAAAATCTACTTCCAAATAGAGAGCATCTATTATAAAAATAATTGTGATCACTTACTTAGTCATTTTGTTTTGTTTGTTTGTACAACAGATGTTACGGAACCATTGGCAAAAACGGTGTCGATAACATCACCTTCCTTTAATAGGGCAGCATCGTTCACAGCTTTGCCATTTACTCTGGTAATGGTAAATCCGAGTTGCAGAATCCTGCTTGGATCAGCATTGTCAATCTTGTTGCTAAAGAGTTCGAGTTTGTTTTGCTCTCTGTTCAATAATGCCTGTGAATACAACCTTAGTCGTTGCTCTGCTATCTCTGTGTAGCTGTTCATCTTCTGAACACGTTGTGAAATGCAGTTCTGCATTATTGACATTTTCCTGTCAATCCTTGCTTCCTCTCTCGCTTTGAAAGCAGTCATGAGACTTGGCAGTTTTCCTGTTGCATATTGGAGTCGAGAAGTCTCGTCACCAATCATCTCTTTACTGCTTTGGATGAGTCTGTCGGCAAGCGAGTCAATGTAATCAAGTTCGTCCTCTTGATGATGCAAGATGAACTCTGCGGCAGCAGTAGGTGTTTTTACGCGCGTGTGCGATACTATATCTATAATAGTGTCATCTCGTTCATGTCCTATACCAGTTATTATCGGTAAAGGAAACTGTGCCACGTTCTCTGCCAAGCTGAGAGTGTCAAAGCCGGACAGGTCGGTTGTGGCTCCACCTCCTCGAATGATAACCACGGCGTCCCAGTTGTACATGTCTTCGGCGATGGCATTGAGTGCCGCTATTACACTTCGTTCCACATCGTTGCCTTGCATTATTGCCGGGAAAAGGGTAACTTTGAACGCAAGACCTTGTTTGTTTCCGAGTAATTGGTCACAGAAGTCACCATATCCAGCGGCAGAAGCAGAAGAGATGACAGCTATTCGTTGTAGAAGTCGCGGAAGCGGCAGCTCCTTATTCATGTTTGCCACACCCTCTTCCATCAGAATCTTTATTATCTCGTTTCGTCTCCTTGCAATGTCACCAAGAGTGTATGTCGGGTCTATGTCCACAACATTGAGGGAGTAGCCGTATAGTTCATGGAATGTGACTTCCACTTTCACGAGAACCTGCATACCGACAGACAGTCTCTGTCCTGTTGTCTGCTCAAAATAGTGGCGAAGCATTGCCCACCTGTTTGCCCATACCTGACCTCTTGCCTTGGCAACAAGTCCATTGCCCAGATCATCTTTCTGGGCAAACTCCAGATAGCAATGCCTGTTCTCTCTCAGTTCACTTATCTCCGCATGTACCCAGTACAGGTCGCACATCGTAACTTCAAGTGCGCTCCGTACAAGGTTGTTTAGTTCAAAAAGTGATAGTGGAGACATATAGTGACTTAGATTTAGAATTGAATATTGTTTACTATTGTGTCCAGTTTGTCGTACTTGTTTTTACCGCAAGCGGAGGTTTTTAAAGAACGAAAATTAAGAAAATTAAAGAAAATTTGCTGATTGATTTTCTGAGCAATTTGCTTTCAGTTCTTTAGTTTGTTTTACTTTCAGTGAGAACGCTGCGCTAAATTCTTTTGTTTTGCTTGTTTTTACTTCCCTTCGGTCAGTGATATCGCTTCGCTAAGTTCAAAGGTTTTAATTACAGACCGCTTTGCGGTAATGCCTTTACTTTTTGGAACAAGCAACTGGACACCCTAATTGTTTACTAATAATTATGCATTATGCATTATGCATTATGAATTATGCATTATGAATTATGCATTATGCATTATGCATTATGAATTATGCATTATGAATTGTGCCTCAGCTTCACCCCTTTCTCATACGCTTCCATAAAGTCGGGAATACCATTACCATACTTTGCGCTTGGCGTGCTGTAGGCATTACCGCTTTTGCGAATGATATCCATTATCTCATAGGCTGTAAGAGTAGGGAGCGCTTGCCATAGACAAGCCACCATACCTGAAAGGATAGGAGATGAGAATGATGTACCGTTGGCATTGGTGGTATGTCCGTCCGAACCAATGACACATGCCATGGAACCTTGGGCACAAACATCAGGTTTAACCCTGCCGTCTGCGCTATATCCCATAGAAGAGAAGAAAGAGATGATGCCATTCTTATTGACAGAGCCTACCGATAGCACATCTTTTGCATCAGCAGGTATACTTATCTTCTTCCATGGGTCATTACCCTCGTTTCCGGCACTTGTACATAATATCATACCTTTCGACGCAATCATACTTGCGGTACGAGACATGATATGCGCCTTGCCATTTAGGTCCTTGTGAGAAATAGAGTCGTGTGGGTCGTCAAAATGGTAGTATCCAAGAGATGAGTTTATCACGTCAACGCCAACGCTGTCTGCAAACTCGACTGCTGCTATCCAGTTGTCTTCCTCTACAGGTTGCTCAGTATAGGCATCTTCTGTACGGAGAAGCCAGAAGGCTGCCTCTGGTGCTGTGCCTACAAACACATATTTCTCATCTGTTGCTATACATGAAAGGACACGTGTACCATGGTTGTTTTCTGCGTAAATATCATCTTCTGGATTCACAAAATCACGCACACCGAGTATGTTGGCATTCTTGAAGGCAGGGATGATGTCAGTGTTGTGGAAACCGGCATCAAGTACTGCTATTGTCATACCCTTGCCACGGTACCCCATGTCGTGAAGGCGTATTCCGTTCAGAAGATTTATCTGATTGGTGCCCTTGCCGAAAAACATTATGGAGTCTTGTTTCTCTGGCTGGATATTGATAAGGTTGTGTCTTCCTGGCTTTGGCGACAGATGAGGCTTGTTTATTGCCACAAGCTCTACCTTACTCACACAGTCGTAGCTTCTAAGTATATTAGCAATGTCTGTGTTTCTTGTCTCAACAACGAGCGTGTTGTTCCACTTGCTTCCATGAACAATTCTCACCCCACATTGCTTTATAGCATCAATATAGCGTTGGCTGATCGGCAGATCTGTCTTGTCTATCTTTATCCCCTGCTTCTTTCTCCTTTCGATGGCTTTTTGGGAAAGGAACCTTTCCGGTTCTTGAATGGAGAAGTCATTATTGTTTTTGTCCCTTAAAGTTACTCGGTATTTATAGGACATAATGGTGTCTGTTACATTGTTCTGCGCAAAGACTGTGGTACAGAACAGAAGCATGAGTATTAGACATGTCTTTTTCATATCTTAGGCCTTTTTCCTTGTAGTACATTAATAAATGTATCCCTGTTGCGGTCAAGATAGTTGAGTTCGTAGGTCTCGATGTTGAGACTCTTGACACATGCCACATTGGTAAGTCCAAAATACTCTTTAGTGATGTATGCCATGTTTTTGGCTAGATCCGTGTTCTTGTTTTGTATGAATATGCAACATTTACGTACAAGATCCTTGTTGTCTTGTTGACGTTTAAGATACTTAAATAGTGCGAAGTATGTTAATGGACTTTCTAATTTTAACAGGCTTGCTATACGCCCTCTCTCATCTATGCCGAATCCGTTGAAGATGCCTTCAATCTGGTCCTCATTGACAAGAAGAGGTAGTGTCATTGCCAGCACACTTTTTACCGCTTCGGGATGATTCGTGTGCAAATATAACGAAATTTGTTTTACATAGTCATTATTGAAATCAATTTTTTTCTCTTTTGCCAAATGCTCTATGGCAACAATGCATGCAAGGAATGCCTGTTTCTTGAATATGATAAGGTGATAATAGGTTTCCCAGAACTTTTCGTTTTCCAGTTTTGGGAGGTACTCCTTGCGTAGCGTTGTCTGTATTTTCCTGAAATCAAGTATATTCATCTTTGACAGGAACGAGTTCATTCCGTCCCAGTCGCAGATGTCTATTGATTTTAATGTTAGGTCGGTTATGGTCATTTTTTTTGAATTAAGAATTAAGAATTATGCATTATGCATTATGCATTATGCATTAAAAATTATCTCGTCAACGAGAATTTCATGCTAACACCGAAGTCTGCTGTTATGGTAGGGTAGGCTGATGCCGAAACGAGAGGCACATTCTTCTGCCAGTCAAGGAAACCGCTAAGAGTGAGCAGACGAGAGAATGTGTAGTCCGCGGTCATTGAAAGCTTATATGCCGTACTACCACTTGTTGCAGTTGTTGTCGCAGTAGATATGTTCCTGTTGAGGGCGCTCTGCATTCTGTACGAGAAGTCACAGCGGAGATTGAGGTCATGACTCACACCTCCCACACGTCTTGATGTTGTCTTGCTCTTTGTGTCTTCCTTTGTCTTTGAGTTCTTCCTCTTTGACTTAGGTGTCGTGCTCTGTATCTTCTTGGCACCAAACAGTTCTATGTCCTTCAATTTGTATCCGAATCCAAACACGATGTCGTTAGAGTAGTTCTCGGTCAGAGCCACACTTGTCATACTTAGGTTGAGAGCACGTGACTTCTTGTACTCAACCTTTGCTGTAAGACCGCTGTTGAATGACATGTCCACACCGATAAGTGGTGAGAATGACTCATTGATGCTTACTGTCGAAACATTATATATAGAACTTGGGATAGGGTTGCCTGTACTAACATCAGCAATGAATCCCATGTCACCAATGTACTCCATGAAACTTGAGTATGTGTTGTAGTTACCTACTGAGTACACGCTCTTATATGCATGGTTGATGTTAAAGCTCTTGAAGTGATCTGCAAACCATGGCAGTTTGGATAGACCAGAGTACTTGATTGTCCAGTTAGGCAACAAGCTTGCGAGTGTAGGGAAGATGTCCAGAGGACTGTTGAATGCACTCTTGCCGGTATATGCAGCAAGGAAGGCTGGTACCATGACGTCAGCAGAATACATGTCCACACCTCCGTTGTTTGGGTTGTAAGTCTGACCAGCAAACTTGCCCGCAGCGATAGGGTAGACGGAACCTGCATACTTAGCCTCCATCCTGTTCTGTATGATAGGAAGATACTCAAGGAACTTGCTGAATGGCTTAGAATGATAGCCATTGTTGATGTTGCCTATTCCTGAGAATGCTGTTGATGCAGAGACAACAGTCATATTGAAACTACCACTTGCGTTGACAGGCATACCGGCATACATGAACTGGATGCTCCTTGACTTGTTCACCGTCCTGCTTGCATGAAGGTCTATCTTGAAGTCCTTGACAGGTTCGAGAGTCATCTTAATCTGAAGATCCTCTGTACCGTTTGCCGTAGCTGGAGTTGTGATGTTGGAGTCATTCTGCATAAGCCAGCCATTCTCTGCAGCCTTGTCTATGTAACTGTCACCCACCAAACCGAAGGCAAAGTCGAGACCAGGAGAGAGCATGCCGTTAAGTCCTCTCTGACCGAAGGCGTCGCCCACTTCTGTCCTGAAGCCAGGAAGGGTGAGAGCGTATGTGTTCTTGTATGACACACTTGCATTACGGATAAGCATAAGAGGTCGTACTACAGCCTGTGCTGTCTTGTACAACTTGTTCTCCTCAAGTGGCTGCTTTGCTACCACATTGATCTTGACAGCAACAGTATCAAGATTCTTTATCTTGATTGTATTTGGATCAACCTTCGTGTACTTCACATCGTAGGTCTTGCCATTCTTTGTTGTGGCACGAACAATGAGACGCTTAGAGTTCTGACCATGCTTGATTTCTGTCTCTGTAGAATCGTTGAGAGTGACCTCCTTACTAAAGCCCTTCTTTGAATTCTTAGAGTCGTTATTGTCGCTAAGGTCCTTAGTGTCCTTAGTGTCCTTAGTGTCTTTAGAGTCCTTAAGGTCCTTATAGTCTTTAGAGTCCTTAGTCTTCTTAGAGTCCTTAGTGTCCTTAGCTTTCTTAGTGTCCTTACTGCTCTTTGAACTATTTCCTGAGAATCGTTTCTCCACATCAGCAAGGAACTTTACCTTCTTATATATACCCTCAAAGTTGAGGCGACCGTTGATGTTGAGGGCACGGTGTGTCACGGCTGTATGACCGAGTGATGTTCCGTCCTCAAGTTCTGTACCGCGGTTCCAGTTGTAGGATGAGTTATATGATGCATCAGCTGTTATCCATTCAAGAAGAGGAATCTTGTTGAGTGGCACGTTGTATGATGCATTGAATGTACTTCCGTAAGTGAGAGGACGGCCAAGTGAGAGGAGACTGCGCTTTACAGAATCCTTCCATGCTGTATACCTGTCAGGGTAGAGATCCTTGTTGATGACTGTGTATGGTTCCTCAATCTCGGCATGTGTAGCGGATGTCCATGTCATCTTGAGAGACTTGAATATGTCCCATCTAATAGAGAGGTCACGGTTCCACAGGAACTGCTCTGCGAAGGTGAGAGGCAACTGTGTACCTGCATCTATGTCGCGTTCCTGGAACTCATGGTATGAACGGCTGATGTCTGTGTTGAAGGCAAAGCTCTGAGGTGCGTAGTTCAGGTTCTGTGCCTTGACAATATCCAGCCACTTGCTTTTGCCCTTCAGTTTCTTGAATGGCTCGAGTGTCTTGTACTTTGGAGAATAGCTGTACGACAGACTACCTTTCCAGTTCTGGTCATTCTCATAGACGGTTGTCTCTCCTGTCTTGTAGCTCTGAGTATAGCTATAGCTGACGGAGAAGTTTGCTGGGTCGTATGGCATTGGTTTACGACTACGGAAACCAGACTTCCAGTTTGAGAGTGAGAAGTTCTTGTTCTTGACCATAGACTCTGTAAGATTGCTGAGCGAGTCACGTTCATGCAGGGTAGCACACTCGTCAAGGGCATCCTTGAGAAGCATGTCTGAGTCAAATGGATTATACTTAGGAGATATCTTCTGCCAAGAGTATGAGTAATACACTGGGAGGTTCAACTTCCACTTCTCAGGGAACAGCTTACCCAGTTCAAGCTGAGTAGTGATGCCCCATTCGTACAGGTTATCATCACGTCTGCTTGACACACCCTCTTCAAGGCCACCGAATCCGGCAGTCTCCACATGTCCTGTAACATTTACCGAACCGAGGTCACTAATCTGGATGCTCATGTTACCTTGAGCAGCCCAACCGCCCTCATTGTTGTAGTCCTGCATGCGGAGCTCATTTACCCATACTTCTACAGAACCAGTCCTACGTCCATTGTTTCGTACACCTATCATCATGGTCTTGACCTCACCGAGAGTAGGGTTACCCATGATACTTATCTTATTGCCAGGCCTGTTCTTGTCATATTCATAGAACAGCTGAGTATAGCTTGCTGCACCCTGAGCACGCTCCATGTTTCTATGGTGCTTGATGTCTGTGAGGACGTCAAAGTCTATGTCGAGCATATTGCTCTCTGGCCAGACAGTCTGGCAACCATTGGCTGTATATGTGTCATAGTGCCCTTCAGGAGTAAGTTTAAGAGGAATCTCATACTCATAGTAGTTGCTCTTATAGTCACTACCGAGACGTACGAACACGCTCATCTGGTCGTCCTGCAGTTCATGGTCATTCTCAAGCGCATTGGCATGTACAAACATCTGGAGATGCTTATAGTTACGGAGGTCAAGATTCATGGTCTTGTAC
This sequence comes from Bacteroidaceae bacterium, assembly GCA_045641785.1. Lineage (GTDB taxonomy): Bacteria > Bacteroidota > Bacteroidia > Bacteroidales > Bacteroidaceae > Minthosoma. The sequence goes on along the minus strand of JAZUHP010000102.1, from coordinate 6,669 downwards.
ACAGCACGTGCATCACCACTTGCAAGGTTCTCAACAGTAATGGCGAGAGCCGACTCATTCTCCTGATTCAGCTGTGGCTGGTTAGGGTCAAGTACACGAGTCACACCAGGAGGGAGAACATAGTTTACAGGTGTCTTGTCATTGTTCTCCTCTATATTTACGGCAGCAGTACGAATGGCACCACTCACACTTGGTCTGTTGCCTGTGAAGAGTGCCTGCTGATAGTTACGCCACTCGCCTCTTACAAGAGAGAGGGAAGCGAGACGTACCACGATTGGCTTCTCGAAATCAGTCATGTACATTCGCATAAATCGGATGCTGCTGAAGTCGTTGATGCTACCTTGCTTACTCTGGTACTGCTCCACAGGAATGCGGAAGAGATACCATGTGGCAGTCTCTGTATTGCCGTTGCGGAGTGACACCTTTGTCTCACGTGAGTCAACGATATAGTTACTGCCGACCCTCATGTTGCTTGGACTTACATCTACCTTGTACTCGAAGAAATTTTCGTACTCATTCATTGTGTAGTCCATGTTTATGTCCTCGCAGTCAGGCGAGGTCTTGTATGCAGTGCTGTACTTCTCATTTGACTCGCTTGTGTTTGGCGAGTTGCCCTGAGGAGAATTGATATGCTTGTAGCGGTCAAGGATTGATGTCTTGTGGGCATCATAGTCTGAACCACGGAAATAGTGGTAGTTGTCGCCGGCAGGATCCTCAAAGATTGAGTCGTACACCTGTTCCGATACTTTGCCCTTGATAGCATTAAGGTAGTCGGCGTATGCTGGGAATAGTCGTTCATCAGCATCAGAGAGACCGTTGAAACCGAGGTCCTGCTTCTGTCTTGCTCCATTCTCATTAGAGAAAGAGTATACCACAGACTTCTCTGCTGGTACTCGTCCCCAAGTGGTTGTGGCATAGTTGTTTCCATTTACAGGCATACCACTCTCATACGACTTCTTTCCATCCTTGAGGATATCCTCACTTATATCACCGAGGTTGAAGTAGAGACTACCGCCGAATGATGGGTCGTCCTTAGTGTATATGAATGGGTCAAGCATCCAGAACTCTATGTACTGGACATTGCTTGTCTCGAAGTCGCTGGTGTCAATCTTGCGCATCATACCTCCCCAGTTGTTCTTTGGGTTGAGCAGATGACCATTATAGTTCAGGTCTGGGTTAAGGTTATAAGGACCTCTCTCTTCTGGATAATAGGCAAGGTTAAGGATGCTGAGAGTGTTGCTCTCACCTGTGTTCACATCCTTGTTTGGGTACACCTCTCTTACAAAGACCTCACGAGAATAATGGTTTGATACCTGGTCTGGGTCACTCTTGATATGGGCAGGAGTGAGCGAACTGTTTCTTCTTGTGAAGAGCGGGTCAATATAGTACCATGCAAGGAGGGCGCGGTTGTAGCCGTAGCTCACATCGTCCTTCTTTGTTCCGTTAGGCAGGTGGGATGGTGTGGAAGATAGAGACCATTCTGTTGGGTTACCTATCTCCATCCTTGTGTTTGTGCGCTCAAAATCATCTATGTATGAGGCATTACCCTGCACACCGCTTGCATTACCGGCAATGAGTTGTGCAAACTCACCTGTCATGGATATGCTTGAAGGTGCTGACAGGTTGAGCAACGGTATCTTGTCAAGCATGTTGGTAAGCCATTGCGAGTTCTGCTTCCAGTTCATGTTGAGACCCCATATAGTATTGTTAAGAGGCTCCTCGCCCATTGACACCTTTGATGTCTGTGGTTTCTCTGTGAGACGCATGAGAGTACCGCCAAGCTGGAAATTCTTGGAGAAGTCGTAGCTCCAGTTCACTCCCAACATGGTCTTACGCATCATTGAGAACTCCGACTGGCTCTCCAGACTCACGTTGACGTTTGTTCCGGCGTCAATGATGCTCTGGTTGATGATACTTACAGTACCACTATAGTAATCTACAGTATAGTCGGTGCCTTCCACAAGTGTCACGCCACCAGCTGTCACGACAACAGATCCCTGTGGGATGTTTGTACTTCCAAGGTCAATCTCGCTACCGTTTGAAGCCTTGTATTCACCGATGAGGCTGAACTTGTTCTTCTCGGCAATCTGTTTTGCTATGGTCTTTGTCGAGTCATAGAGTTCGTCGTAGCAATACTTGTCTGCTACAGCGTCATTACCTATCTTATTGCGCAACCAGTCACCGAATGGTTCCACAACAGGGAAGATGATGCGTCCTGTACTTGCATTTACGGTATAGCCCTCTATGAAGTCAAACTTACCGTTAGGGTTTGTCTTTTGGTTGTCGTCCAGACGGTCAAGGTTCATCATCTTGAGAAGGGTTGTCTGCTTGAATGCCTCTTCTGGAAGGTATGACACAGCCACACCAGTCGTGTCGCTGGTGTATCGTATGTCGAGCTTGAACTTCTCCTTCTGTACCGACATGGCATTAAGGGCATACACGTTCTTCATCATAAGGTCCCAGTTACCCATCTTTGGTGAGTTGCTTGTGTTCTTGAGCAACTTCACGAAGAGTGCCTTGTCGTTATCTTTCTGGTCGGCAGAGAACTCTCCGACCTGGTATGTCTGTCCACCTGCTGTATATTCGTAGGCAATGGCAAGTACCTGGTTTGAGGTAAGCGTGCTCCTCAGCGAGATGTATCCCAGGTGCTTGTTTATTGTATATTCGGATGAAGAGAGGAGTCGAGCATTCTCAATCTTCTCGTAATCCACACCGCCCTGCAAGATATTATCCTGGTCAAAGATATATGCTGCCTGGTCACTATTTCTTGCCTCTGCATATTTGTTTACGAGGGTGTTGTAAAGTGTATTGGATGAGTTCTGTGGCTGTGTCGTTCCACTTGGTTGCCAGGCGTTGTTGCTTATCCTCCTCTGTTCTGCAAGGTCCACAAAACCGATGATGTTACGGGTGTTCTCCGTCATACCCGTAGTATTAGTGATCCACACCTCCACACGGTTGATAGTCACACCGCTTGTGATGTTAGGAAGGGTGGCACACGCCTTGTCATAGTTGTCACGGAAATAGTGTGCAAGGAAGAAGTGGCGGTTCTCGTCATAGTTGTATGCCTGGATATCGAAAGAGGACAACTGGCTTCCACCTTTTGACGACACACTCTTTGACTGCGACTTCTTCTGGCTGACCACAGTCTGAAGGTTAAGTTTTCCAAACTGAAGGTCAGTACGAATACCGAAAAGTGACGAAGCACCCCTTATGAGTCCTGAGTTAGTAGGGAAGGTCACGTTACCAGCTTCAAGAAGCTTGACGATATCATCTTCCTTACCCTCAAAACTCAACTTGAGGTTCTTGGCATCGAAGTCGAAGGTGGCATCAGTATTATAGTTGATGTTAAAGTTCATCTTGTCACCAACCTTAGCATTCACGCTGATGTTCACCTTCTCGTCAAAGTCGAAGGTTGAGGTGGTACGGTTACGTTCAGAGAGTGAAGGGTTATCCGTATATTTGTATGTATATCCAAACTTCAGTTCTGCGCTTCCCTGAGTCTTGACCTGTACACCGCCAGGACCGAATATCTTTTCGGCAGGACCAAGATCAAACTTCATGTCGGAGAAGTCGAACTTACTCTTGCCCTTAGTCTTCATCAGAGAGTCATTTCTCTCTCTGAAGTAGGCATCCATACTCTTGCGCTCAGTCCACTTGAGGTATTCCTCTGGTGTCATGAGGGTAGGGGCGCTCAGGAAGTTATCACCCAGTTTTGTTCCTACCTTATAGAGTCCGCTCTTATCGTCGTATGTACCTTCATCATACTTTATGTTCTCAGGGTCGTGAAGGTCCATAGCATATTCATCAGGGTGGCTATAAGGATAGTCCGTCTTCTTCACCTTGATGGTGTCATCAGGAATACCAGGAGCAGACGAAAGTTCTGTATTCCCAGTAATCTCAGTAGATTCATTGTTTGTTTCTACAAAACGCACAAAAGCACTATTGTCCATCTGTGAGGCAATAGCGCTAATACTAATCATCAGTATAGATGTATACAATATTTTGCGTGATGTATGTTTCAAACCAATTCTTATCTTTATAGTTACAATGATTAGGTGTCCTATCTTCCCTTTAGGTGCATATAGGTGTTCCTATTTAATTATAACGTTTTTATCTTTCCTTTATTGTGTGTTTGTATTTATTTCTTTATTAATCGCTTTGTTTTCTCTCCTTCCCTGTCCCGGATGGCACCCCCCTCCCTTCAGGGAGGGTTGGGGTGGGTCTTTCTTGTCCCGCATGGCACTCCCTCCCTCAGGGAGGGCTGGGGTGGGTCTTCTCCCTTTAGGGAGGGCTGGGGAGGGTCCTCTCCCTACAGCATCTTCAATGCCATCTTGATGACCTTTTCCACCTTAGCGTCAGGTTCGTCCTTAAGGATCTGTCGTACAGTCTTAGTGACAGGAGCAGGAGGGAATCCAAGCATCTTGAGAGCCTCGATAGCCTCGTCGTGCACCTCCTTGTTAGCCTCCGTGCCTGCGGTTTCAACCGCAGCAGCCCTTCCCCCCTGAATGCCGAGGCTTGCCACCTTATCCTTCAGTTCCACAATGATCCTCTGTGCAGTCTTGGTACCAAGTCCCTTCACAGTCTTCAGTATCTTCTCATTCTCAGAGGTGATGATATCACACAGTTCGGCAGGCGAGAAGGAACTGAGGATAGTTCTTGCAGTATTGCCACCCACGCCACTTACAGATATAAGCATAAGGAACAGGGCACGTTCGTCCTTTGTAGCAAAGCCGAACAGCACCCAGGCGTCCTCACGAATAGCCTCGTGTACAAACAGGCGTCCCTCGCCCTTGCCCTGAAGAGCAGTATATGTGTTTAGAGATATGTTACAGAAATAGCCGACGCCATTGCATTCAATGGTTGCAGAAGTCGGCGTCAGTTCATCGATAATGCCTCTTAAGTAATCTATCATAAGTAAGTATCTGAAGTCGTTATTAACCCTACAAAGATACATATTTTTAACCGAAATATCCCTCTTTCTCCCTGAAAAGACAAAAAATACACATTCCTTGTCCCACGATTCATATTATTTTTGCAATTTTGCAGTCACTAAATAATATAATTCAAGTTTCTTTCTGCGAAAGCGCACATTAAAGAGTATCGTCTTTAACTCCCTAAACGACGAAGGAGCGATAACTTCTTCTAACTCCTTTTAACTCCTTAAGTGCAGGAAGTGAAACTGTAGCGTAACTTCCGAAACATAAATAATACAAATTATGCGACTCAAACTACAATTCTTCGCGACTATCGTATGCCTTCTTGGCATTGCCGCAGGTTTTGCCTGCAAGTTAATGGTACCACAGTACTGGTTCGACCTTTATCCGGTCGTCCTCATCATCTTTTGGTTTATGGAGATGGTCATCTCCTTTGTCTTGGAACGTTACGAGTCCAGCATGGACAGCGCCTCCATCTCTAACAATAAGTGGATGAAAGTACAGCTGGTCATCAAGCTCACCAAACTGTTTATAACTCTTGCCCTCATCTTTGTAGGTGTCAAGTACCTCGATTCCGTTTCCGTCGGCGTTGCCAACGGTATGGTCGGCGTTCCTGGTGCCGAAACAATGACTCCTGGCACTACAGTAATTGCTCCTGCCGTCGTTTCTGCAGTTGGTCCTGATAATCCAGATACCATCAAACTTCTCTTTGTTGCCTGCACCATAACAATCTATCTGCTCAATATTGCCGTAGAATCCTTTGTTCTGCGCAAGAGGTAGTCGAAACGAGAAAAAGTGTTATAATTGTTGTGAGTGAAGTCTCCGATGCTTGTTCTCTTTTCCTCCTATCTGCACCCCATCTTTACAAGTTCTGCTTACGACTTGCTTACGACAATTGTCGTAAGCAAGTCGTAAGCAGAACGTGTTTACATAAGGTTTACTTCGGAGGTGGAATGGAGTATGATTCGTGTTCAAAAAAGATTGTGAATAAGAGCTTCGTGTTAATTACCTACGGTGAGAAAAGTTCGTGATAATTGGCTACGCCGAGCTAAAGGTTCGTGGCTCAATTCGTGATAATTCGTGACTAATTGACAAATTCGTGTAGCCGAGCGCGGCGGAACAAAAGACCACGAATGACACGAATCACTCGAATGCAACGAATATCATGTGCAGTCATATTCACCACATTACCTACGGTGAATGTCATTCGTGTCATTCGTAATATTCGTGTTCAAAAAAGATTGTGAATAAAATCTTCGTGTTAATTACCTACGCTGATAAAAGTTCGTGTTCGAAAGATTAAAGACCACGAATCGACCGAATCTGACGAATGCAATACCAGTGTCAATTCGCTTTCTATTCAACCTGAGTTCGACGAAAACATATCGCGCAAGCGCGGACGAAAAAAAACCTTTAAAAACATATAAAAACCCTTAAAAACATACTTTGTTCTGTTGCAGAATTAAAACGCTATAGGTTTTTATATGTTTTTTAGGTTCTTCTTTAATTTTGTTGAAAGTTGTTAAAATGAGAAATTAGTCGCTTTAAGAAAAAACGGTTTTTATATGTTTTTTAATGTTTTTATCGGTTTTTCTGGTTCTTCTTCAATTTAGTTGAAAAGAAGTTCATATAATGCTATGCTTTAGAATATGCATATTGCAAGACTGTTAAATATTAAACACAAAGAAACTTGTTTTAAGTATAATTAACTAACAGCCAATAATATATAGTAAAT
>JAZUHP010000101.1:0-34814 GCA_045641785.1 Bacteroidaceae bacterium | reverse complement strand
GCTTCCACTACAGAAGCATGCTGATCTGGCTGGTGTTGTTACTGCTGTAGGTCTCTGGCATAGCCTCTTTAGGACAGACACCATACTTGTTTACCAGGTCAGCCACGCCACAGAAGGTGCCGCCATCACTGAGAGGATTTTCAAAAAGCCAATCGACCATGCGGTCGTCAGCAGGACTCTTGCGAGTATCGATTGCTCCCTGCAGGAAGAGGTTCGCCTTCTCCAACTGGTCATAGAAGAAGAGATAGCATTGTGACAGTTCAAGGGAATTGAGTTTCTGCTCATTGATCATCTTGGCGCGAAGGACGTTCATTCCTGTGAAGAGCCAGCATCTACCGCTTGACTTCTGATCTGTGATGCCTTTTGAAGGAACGGAATTACTGAAGTAAGTGTCTTGCTCTACTTGATTGTCCTGGTTAAGTGCTATGTTTGTGACGCTACCTGCAGAAAGAGCGTTATGGATAGCCTTCTCTGCACCTGTGAGTTTGTTTTCTGTGGCAAACTTGTTGAGCATCTCTGTAGTAATGTTCTGTGCCATTACTCCGCTTGCTGCAGTTGCAAGGATTAAAGATAAGAATGTTTTTTTCATCGTAATTATGAATTGTTATTGTTGTTCGATTGATGGAGACTTTAAGGACTTTAATGCCTTTAATTTATTGCTTTTTTATCTTCCACCCGATAGCTGCAACAAGACAGCTCATGAGAGGGCTGATGTAGTTGAAGAAACAGAATGGTAAGTATTCAAGAGTCGGAACGCCCAAAACAGTTGACTGCGTCATTCCACATGTGTTCCATGGGATAAGTACTGACGTTACTGTGGCAGAGTCTTCTGTGGAACGGGATAGTAGCTCTGGTGCAAAACCTTTTTCCTTGTATAGGTCCTTGTACATGCTTGCCGAGACGATGATGGATATGTACTGGTCGCTGGTTGTTAGGTTAAGCAGAATGCCGGTGGATGCTGTTGCAGAGACAAGTGAGAATGTTCCTCTGATAAACTTCATTATCACTCTTGTCAAACTATGTAGCATTCCTGTGGCAGTCATGGCGCCTCCAAAACACATGGCGCAAAGGATGAGCCAGATGGTGTTCATCATGCCTGCCATACCTCCTGTGGATACAAGATCGTTGAGGGTTGCGTTGCCTGTCTCAACAGCTGTCGGGCCATACCATGTTATCATGACTCCCTTGGCAAGGTTGAGTAGCGAGGAAGTTTGTTCGCCTGCAATAGATAGCAGAATGTGTGGTTGTAGAATTATCGCAAGTATGCCAGCTGTGAGTGATGACACAAACAGCGTTATGAGTGACGGCACTTTCTTTGCTATGAGTATGGCGGTGATAAGTGGGACTGTTAGTGTCCAGAGTGATATGTTGAAGGTGTTTGACAATCCCTCCGTGTACTCTGCTATATGTGCCTGTTCCCCTCTGTACCAGAATCCTGCCATGAAGAATATAACAAGTGTGATTGATATGCTTGGCACGGTTGTGTAAAGCATGTATCTGATGTGTCTGAACAAATCTGTTCCGGCAGCAGATGCCGCAAGGATGGTTGTGTCGGATAGTGGGGATATCTTGTCGCCGAAGTATGCGCCGGAGATGATTGCACCTGCTGTCCATGCTGCTGGTACGGATAGGGCGTCACCGATGCCCAGTAGCGCAATACCGATGGTTGCAACTGTAGTCCATGAACTACCTGTCATGACACTTACCAGAGCGCATATAACACAGGTGCTGACAAGAAAGAACTGAGGTGACATTATCTGCACTCCATAGTAGATTAGGGTAGGGACTACTCCACTGATCATCCAAGAACCAGACATCATGCCGATAATGATAAGAATGACAATTGATACGGATGCTTGACCTATGGTGTGGGCGATGCTGTCCTCAATCTTTTTCCATGGCATCTTGTAAATCCACATCGATAGGCAGGCGCATACTCCTGTCGCAACGAACAGGGATACCTGATTGCCGCCGTCAAGTGCGTCGCTTCCAAATAATGCTATGGTAAGCGAGACCATTCCTATAAGTACTATTAGGGGTATGAGTGATACCCAAGCTGATGGTAATTTTACATTGCTATCTTCCATAATTGAACGCAAAGGTAATGTTTTTTGATACAATTGTAACCTTATCTTCTTTTTTATTGCTATCTTTGCACGTATTTAACAAACTATGCGCCTGTTTTGCTAGTGGCAGCACAATATCTTTGTATTTTGTACGTTATGCTTTATAAAGGTACATGCACAATACGTGGACCTGTACAGCAATGCTTGTATGGCGCATTCATAAGAAATAGAAAGTGAAGAAAGAAACGATAGATGTGGATGGTATGAACGGCGTGGAGAGATTGTTGAAGCGTACAGGTGACATGGCGGGGGCTGCTCTCCTTCTTGTATTGCTTTCTCCCGTGTTCTTGCTTATAACCATATTGCAAAAGTGTTATAATCCGGGTCCTGCAATCTACAGTCAGGAACGTATAGGAAAGGGTGGTAGACCATTCCGAATATATAAGTTCAGGACTATGGTAGTGGATGCAGAGAAGGATGGGGTCCCACAGCTTGAAGCCGATAATGATACTCGCTTGACGAAGTTTGGCAGAAAACTGAAGGATCATCATATTGATGAACTTCCTCAGTTGTGGAATGTGCTGATTGGGGACATGTCTTTTGTTGGATATCGTCCGGAAAGACAGTATTTCATTGACCAGATTATGGAACATAATACAGACTACAGATTACTGTTCTGTTCCCGTCCTGGAGTAACATCGCTGGCAACCATCAAGAATGGTTACACAGATACAATGGAGAAGATGTTACGTCGTCTCGATATGGATTTGGAGTATCTTCGTACCAGAAGTATTGTGATGGACTGGAAGATTATGATTCAGACTGTTTTTAGTCTATAATAACGAAATAACAATAATGATAAAGAAACTATTATTCATATTGTCTTTGGCTCTTATGCCTCAGTTTATCTTTGCTCAGTCAATGAGTGATGATCAGGTCATCAAGTTTGTAAAGCAGCAACAGGAGGCAGGACAGAGTCAGCAACAGATTGTCACTAAACTTCTTCAGAAGGGTGTGACAACTGATCAGTTGCGTCGTATACGTAAGAAGTATGAGGCGGAACAGAAGAATCTCGGTGCTTCAGACCTTACTGGTAAGAATAATAATGTTAGTACTTCTCGTCGTCGCCAACAGTATCAGGAGGCTGGTGAGAGGTCACAGATGCAGAATAATTATATGCGTCAGAGCCAATTCCGTGGACAGGGTGTTACTCGTTATGGCAACAAGAAGGATCTGGATAAGGAGCGTGCTGACATGATGAATGACGAGATAGGTTTCATGGATATTGACTCACTTATCTATTATAAGAACTATTTTAAGGATGAGAGTGAGGTCTTTGGACGTAATATATTCAATAATCCTAATCTGTCCTTCCAACCTAATATGAGTATCGCCACTCCTGCTAATTATCGTCTTGGGGCTGGTGACTATGTCATTATTGATGTGTGGGGTGCTTCTCAACAGACTTTCGAGGGAGAAATCTCTCCAGAAGGTTCTGTCACTATTGATGGAATCGGTCCTGTGAAACTTGGTGGCATGAGTGTTGGGGAAGCAAACAGTTATCTGAAGGGTAAACTTGGTCAGCGTTATAGTGGCTGTAATATTCAGCTTGCTGTAGGCGAGACTCGTTCTGTTCAAGTACAGGTTGTTGGCGAGGTAAACGTGCCGGGAACGTACACCCTCAGTTCTTTATCAACAGCGTTCAATGCGCTCTATATGGCTGGAGGTATTAGTGAAATAGGTACTCTCCGTAATATAAAGGTTTTCCGCAAGGGACGTCAGGTCGCAACTATTGACGTTTATGACTATCTCATTAATGGAAACTCTAAGGGAGATATTCACCTTCAAGACAATGATGTCATTGTTGTGGGTACCTATGACGCTTTGGTGCAGATTAGGGGAAAGGTAAAGAGACCTATGTTCTATGAGATGAAGTCAACAGAGAGCGTTAAATCGCTCCTTAACTATTCTGGTGGTTTCACAGGTGATGCTTATAAGAAGTCTGTCCGTCTTACTCGCAAGAATGGTGCGGAGTATAGCATTCATACTGTGGGCGAATTTGACTGGGCTTCTTTCAAGGTTAGTGATGGCGACTCTCTCTTTATTGATAGTGTCATTGCTCGTTACTCAAACATGGTTGAGATTCGTGGTGCTGTGTTCCATCCTGGAATGTATCAGATGGATGGCAAGATAACAAGTGTACGTGAACTCATTAAGGTGGCAGAGGGGCTTCGTGAAGATGCCTTTACAGCTCGTGCCGTGATGCATCGTGAGAAGGAGGATAAGACTCTTGAGGTTCTTTCTGTTGATATCCTTGGCATCATGAATGGTTCGGTTGCTGATATCCCTTTACGCAAGAATGATGTACTCTTTGTTCCAAGTAAACTGGATATGCAGGGGGACAGGACATATAAGATATCTGGTGAGGTTAACTATCCTGGTGTCTATGTATATGCTGATAATACTACTATTGAGGACCTTGTTCTTCAGGCTGGTGGACTTACTAATGCGGCGTCTACAGTAAAGGTTGATGTGTTTAGACGCGTGTCAAATGCAAAAGCTATGCAGGATGATAATGGTACTATAGAGACATTCTCATTTGCGCTGAAAGATGGTTTTGTTGTTGATGGCAAACCAGGTTTTGTCCTTCAGCCTTTTGATGAGGTTGTAGTACGTAAGAACCCTACTTATACAGAACAGCGTAATGTGTCAATCTCTGGTGCTGTCAACTTTGCAGGTGACTATTCTATGACTTCAAATAGTTACCGCCTGTCAGATTTGTTAAAGGCTGCAGGAGGTGCAAGTTCTCTTGGATACCTTAAGGGTGCACGATTGGATCGTACCATGACTGATGAAGAGAAGAAACAGGTCGAGGCCACATTGCGTACTTCACAGATTGCTCTCTATGAGGAGGCGATGCAGTCGGAGAATAAGAACTTTGACTTGGTTCGTGCCGATTCGCTTCTTCAGATGAAACTGGATATCGGTAATGTGTACCCTGTCGCTATCGATCTTGAGGCTGCAATAGAGAATCCTGGCGGTAATGATGATATTGTGCTTCGTGATGGTGACCATGTCATTATACCTCAGTTCTCAAATACTGTTAAGGTTAATGGTGATGTGATGTATCCTAATACTATGAGCTATAACAAGGGAAAGTCGCTCAAGTACTACATAAATAGGGCTGGTGGATATGGTGACAATGCACGCAAAAGTCGTGTGTATGCTATATATATGAACGGTTCCGTACAGCTTGTTAGCGGAGCTAAGGATATTCAGCCTGGTTGCCAGATTGTTGTGCCTTCAAAGAAGAACAAGAAACAGATGACTCTTGCAGAGTACTCTGCTATGGGAACATCTGCTGCATCTATTGCAACAATGCTTATCACTATTGCTAATCTGCTTAAATAATTCTGTGTTATGAAGTATGATTATCTCATAGTTGGAACAGGACTGTTTGGTGCTGTTGCGGCTCACCTCCTTTCTAAGAAGGGCAAGAAATGTCTATTGATAGATAAGCGTCCTCACATTGGTGGCAATATCTATACTGAGGAGGTTAATGGTATCAATGTACATAAGTATGGTGCTCATATCTTTCATACAAGCAATAAGAAGGTTTGGGATTTTGTGAATTCGTTTGTGGAGTTCAATCGTTACACAAATTGTCCAGTAGCAAACTATAAGGGTGAACTTTATAATTTGCCTTTCAACATGAATACCTTCTATCAGATGTGGGGTGTTAAGACTCCTGCTGAGGCTGAGGCAAAGATTGCGGAACAGAAGGCAGAAGCTGTTGCCGCTCTTAATGGAAGAGAACCTCAGAATCTTGAAGAACAGGCTCTCACTCTTGTTGGAAAGGACATTTTCGAAAAACTTATAAAGAACTATACAGAGAAACAGTGGGGAAGAAAGTGTACAGAGCTTCCTGCTTTCATCATTAAGCGCCTTCCTGTCCGTCTTGTCTTTGACAATAACTATTTCAATGACAAGTATCAGGGTATTCCAGAGGGTGGATATACTAAACTCATTGAGGCGATGATAGGCGACTGTGAGGTCCGTCTTTCAACAGACTACTTTGAACATAAGGAAGAACTTGACTCTCTTGCTTGTAATGTAATCTATACAGGTGAGATTGACCGTTTCTATGATTACAAATATGGTCATCTACAGTATCGTACTGTTTCTTTTGAGACAGAACTTCTTGAGGGTGTTCAGAACTATCAGGGAAATGCTGTCGTTAACTATACTGATGCAGAAACGCCTTATACTCGTGTGATAGAGCACAAGCATTTCGAGATGTTTGGTCCTGCTATTAATGAATGTCCTGATACTGTTATCTCTAAGGAATATAGTAAGGAGTGGCAACCTGGTGATGAACCGTACTATCCTGTGAATGATGATCGAAATGCAGAGCTTTATGCAAAGTACAAGGCTCTTGCCGATTCTGAGAAAAAGGTTATCTTTGGTGGACGTCTTGCAGAATACAGGTACTACGATATGCACAAGGTCATTGAGAGTGCAATGGATATGGTAGGAAGTATGTAGGAATGTATGCGTTGATGTTTGAGTAAGCATCATTTGGCTATTGAAAAAGGCTTTTCAATAGCTTTTGATACACATTCTTGACATTTCAAGTAGTTCTCTTCCGTAATGCTATAAAAGGGAGTTTTTGTAGCATCAATCCTTTTCATACTTTCAGATGGTATGCTACCAATGCATGAAATTCCATATATTGGTCGGCATAAAGTCTCAAACCATGCTAATCCTGCGATATAGTGACCTACACCATAGGATAGATGAGAACCTCCTCGTGTAATTTCCATATCATCATTAAGATCGCATGAGCGTGCGTTTTGGATTGCAGTACCAACAGGTATGATAGTTTTTATACCATAATTGTTTGTTATCCTGTTAGTACATTCTGCGATACCTTCCCATCCTTTCTCGCTGTACGGTCCGCGCTCAAAATTTGAAGCATGAGACCATGTCAAGTGCCATGCGATTACCAAATCTTTGTTTGGACATTCGTGTTGAATGACTTCTTTTAGTATTCCTATGTATGGAACATGTGTTTCGTATTTGTCTGAGTCATCTGAATATTGTTGTAATACGATGACATCCCATTGTTCATGTAGTAAATCCCTGAGTGTACGATTCTTTTCTGAGAGTGTTATTGAACCTCCCATTCTGTATATATACTTGATTGTGTCATTGTTCACGAGATTGTTGTACCAGTATTCAAGAGATGCTCCAGCGTACATGGCGCAATATATGCCGAAAGTTTTTGTACTTATTCCCATGTCTACCATAAGTTGGGGTAGGCAAATTGTACCATCGAGACTATAACTGTTGCCTATGCATAGGAGACGCATTGTGTCTTTCTTCTGCAACAAGGGATCTATGCTGATACTTTCTTCTTCCATTGTTATGCTGTCTATATCTTGCACTTTGTAAGAGTGACTATCCCCGTTATGGTGTATAGTCATTATTTGACAATTGCCATTAATAAACAGTGATAAGAAGATAAATAAGAAAAAGAATCTAATCATTTTTGTCATATATGATAATTATCGAAGAGTTGCAAATAGTAGTCCTTTTATGATTTGATATCTAAAATTTATCTTTTGGGTTAGACTATATGGACTTACGGATGCCGTACATGATGCATTGTTGCCATGTCTTCTGAACAATATCAGTTTGTCATTGATAAATGTGATGCTGTAGAAGAATGCTGCGATATTTCCAATCCAAATATCGTGCATTGGAAGTTTTTTGGGAAAAGGTAATGCTTTTTCCAGTATCTTTCGTTTAAAAGCCATACAGCAACCAAGATAGCAGTTTCTCTTCAAAAGATTAAAGTATTTGCCTTGTTTCATTCCTATCATTGAAAAGAAAGAGTCATTTATGATATTGTAATCTCCATCAGTTACAATACAATCACTACATACACAATCATATTCGTGTAAGGCTTGCATCATGACTTCCACTTTGTTAGGCAGCCATTTGTCGTCTTGGTCAGCAAGAAAAATGTAATCTCCATGAGCATGACTTATGCATTTCTCAAAGTTGTATATAGGTGACTTTACTTTGGCGCCCTCTATAATCTTGATGTTAGGGTATGGAATATTTGCTGCTAATTCCTTAGTGGCTTCTATATCTCCATCCTCAGATAGTATAACCTCGTCGTCGGTTGATAATTGGTTGACAATGGATTCTAATTGTGTCTTGAGCATATCGCCCCCATTATATGTTGCAATGCAAACGGATATCATATGATTATATTTAATATTTTTTTGTTAGTAGTAACTTGATAAATGAGCAACTTCTTGTCCTTAATGATAATGAAAGTGTATGTATTAGCACAAGCCATTTTACACGTATGTTCATTGTCCATTTGTCAGAATGGAAAAAGTGTGCTCCCTCGAGATATTTGTTATATCTTGTTATCAGTTTCTCTGTGTCTGTTTCATTGTTTGAAAAATTCTGGAATGCAACAACGTCCAGTAATTCAAATTTGTCGACGACTTTAGACAGTCTTTCCATAAATTGGAAATCAGCAAAGTCTAGTTGTATTTTCTCATTATAGCCACCTGCATTTTCATAGGCTTTCAATGAAACGCACAAACCGCTGTTGATAAGAAGATATTTAGATAGTGGATATATGCCAGGCTTGCATTCTGAACCACGAATAACAGTATTCTTCCATTCTGATGGAGAAAAAGGTATGTTGCCGTTGATCCTGACAATTGGTGCACACACATCCTCCACACATTTTTCCATTTTCTCCATCATTTCCATTGGGAATAAGGTGTCTTGGTCAAGCAGGAGTAATTTGTCGTATCCATGTCTTTTTGCATATTCAGCAGCAGTATTGTAGGCAATGGACAATCCTTCGTTATTTATGTTTCTTATATATATAGCATTTGATGGAATTTCTTCCTTATGTTGTATATATGTCTCAGGGGAATTGTCGTAAATCATAAATGGCCTATTAAACTTTGCCAAAAAGGATTTATAGCATTCCGAATCTGATATTGTTGTTTTATATATCACTATAACTGGAAATATCATATCTGATCGAATTATAAGTAAGTGTTCATAATTATTTTTATAATAGATGCTCTCTATTTGGATGTGGATTTTCGAATTCATTTGAAGGAATGATGCGGGCATCATGACTGAAAATGAAACGGAAAGATACGACAATGAGAGTGCAGATATTATGGGAAATCACTTACTATAGCATTATTAAAATAATTATGATCACTTACTTAAGTTTTTATATACCCAAAACGGATTCTGGCATGACTTGTCCACATATTTCATACAGTCTTGTAATGTGGTGGAGTCGATGGTCATAGAATCAAGTTTTAACTTTGAAATGTTTATTGATTCGTCAATATTGCGACATAGTGGTTTGAAAAGAGTCTTGTACCATGTGAGAGCTGCAGCAAAACGGCCTATTCCCATATCTAAGTGAATTCCGTCTCGCGTTAAATCCATATCATTATTATATTTAGTGTTTCTTAGGTTCTGAATGGTTGTACCTGCAGGAATAATAACGTCTATCCCGTTTCTGTTCACCATTTCGATGGTTGTTTGTGCAATTGTTATAAAGTCATTTTCTCCTCTTGGATGTGATTCAAAAGAAGATGCATAGCTCCAAGTCTGATGCCAAGCGATTGTCACATTCTTGTTTGTACATAGCTTTTTTATATTTGAAAGTATATATGTGAGATAAGGTTCAAAACTTGAATATTGAGTAGATAATCTGGAATATTGCTGTAGAACAATAACATCCCAGGGCATAGATAGTATGTCGCAGAAGTTAGTCTGTTTTTCTGTTGAAAAAGCAATCTGCTTTCCACCGATGTGCTGGTATGAAAATCCGTCTTGGTCCGTTATCTTAGTATTAACTACTTGATTGGATTGAATGGCGTTTGCTACATTTTCTAAAGAACTTGAACTTTTTACCAGAATGTAAATGGAATACTTTGATGACTTTATGTCTGTTGCATTAATAATGTTTGGTAATAGTGTTGTTCCGTCAATGGAAAAACTATTCCCAATAGACAGTATTTTTAGACTGTCTGCGGCGTAAGGCAATGGCGAATTCGTAATATAATAGTTTTCGTGATTATCTGTATCGGATACGAAACTGTGTATGTCATCCTTGTTGCAACTGCAGATGCATATTGCAATAAAAATGATTCTTATGATAAATTTACAATATACTTTCATCATGATAATCTTAATAGAAGAATGTCACCTTTATTAATAGTATAACTATTTTTAGCTCGCCTTATGACTCCTGTTTTGCTTACTGATACAAGATTGTTGGGCTTGTTTTGTAAAGATACAGTAGCAGAGTTGTTTGTGTCTCTGTTTACAATGACAAGGTAGTCATATTTGTCTTTTGTAAATGCCGATACAATTATACTTTTTCCATTTTCAAGCTTTATTGAACCGTAATTCACATCCTTGTTCCTGTATCTGTTCATTCCCTTAGGTATATCTCCTAAACATCCAATGTTGTTGAATATTGCCCCTTGGAAGTACTTAGTATACAGCTTAATCTCAGAATTGAGTCTTTTGACGAGATTGTAGTTTTTGGTCCTTTTGCCATTTGAACCGATAGGTGCGTCGTGGAAATCATTATCGTCATATTGCGAAGGTGTCCAATATGTAAAGTATTGTAGACCTTGTGCACCGAATGCTAAATTAACGAATGCCTGTATTCGTATTTCTTCATATTTGGGTTGTTTGTAGACAGAGTGTGGTGTGATAAGAATAAATCCCCAAAAAGGTTTCTTTACTTGTGCAGAAATGTTACGAACATCCATAAGTGTCATGTACCACTCTTTTCTCTCGCCTTTCTTAAGGAATGGGTAGAAATCAAAAGATATTTGTGGGATGTCAAGTTTTGCGTACCTGTTCACATAGTCCTTATACTCTTTTACTCCTATATGTTCAAGCATCCAATTCCCATAGTTAGGAAAAAGATTTAGGTAAAAAGGATGTTTGCCTTTGTCTGCAGCTCTGATGGCATTCTTTGCCAATACAATATTATTGTATTCTCTATATTTTGGCTCATCTTTTAGAGAATATCCGTATAAAGCATTGTGATTCCTTACTTTGTTTACGAAATCATTGACATTAGGACTGTTTACATAGTTGCCTGCTAATATCAGTTTTATTCCGTGTTTGTCGGCATAGTTCAAGCACTTTAATGCATCATCAGCATTAGAATAATAATCTATGCTAATGTTAAATCCCGCATCCTTGAATTCCTTGTATCTGCTTTCTGAAGCATGTGCATGTGGGATTCCATAATATGCTACAATTGGGAAGTCATTATCGGCAGATAAAGGTAATGCCCCCATAAATATCATCAGGATGATAAGGAATGAATATATATGTGAAAAGACCTTTTTCATACGAATTCTCTTATGTATCTACTTAAAACAATGTTCATTACAAACAGTCCTATGGCAAAGACAGCAACCAAGAGTTTCATTAACCATGATGGCTTGACAGTATACACGAGGCATGGTATTGTGACGACATCAATAACAGCATAAACCTCACTGCCTCTGATGGCCAAAGCAGGAAGAAATGATAGACCTACATAGCAACAGATAGAAATGCAGTATATTTTCAAGTATAAAGTTATTTCTTTGCAATGAGTGTATACTGTTTCGTACATGATCAGAAGTGTATAGTATGTTAGAAGACGGAACATAGCCAACATGTTGAATATGTTTATCTCATCACCTGCAATACCTTTGTCCCTAAGCGATTCGTATGTGTCAAGCTTGTCTTGAAATGCCCCAAGAGGTAATATAGAAACAATGTTGACACCCATGAAATACATAATGTAGAATATTATAGGAACTGTGAACAATGTATATTTCCACAGCTTGTTCATGTGTTTTGTACCAAGAACAACGAGTGGTATTAAAAGTAGAGCAGAGTAGTGGAAGAGTATAGACAATAGACATAGAAGAAAGTATTTCTTCTTTTCTTCAATGATGAGATAGTATAAGGCATAGAGGAATAGACCAGTTGCAACAGCCACTCTTATCTGTGTCATGTCCTGTAACAAAAGAAAGTGGGATATCCATACCATTAGAGAAAGCATTTTGAAATGCGAAAGTCTGAAAATAGCATAGGCCTTAATAGGTATAGAAAGAATAGCATAAAGTATAAATACTATTTGTACTTCATTGAACAATTTTGCTGTATATGCAATGAGAAAAAAAGATGGTTCGAGAGTTTCCGTTCTCGATGTGCCTAATCCGTAATAATTCCCAACATAGGCAAGGGAATCTGCATCAACACCAGGATTCCTGAATCCTGCCAAAAGAACAATAACAAATGCAGATGCTATGTAAAAGATACATGTCATCTGTTCTATTGCTCTATCAGTATTTGATATATTGGCGAAAGGCGCTTCGTGTTTGTTCTGTTCCACGAATGCCAATGACATAGCAAGAAATAAAAATACTGTTAATGTGATGGTTATCATTATATATTATTAATGCTCAATAGATTTGATTACTTTTGCTGGATTTCCTACTGCGATACTGTAAGGAGGTATGCTATGAGTAACCACAGAGCCACCACCGATTTGACTGTGCTCTCCAATTGTGACTCCTGGCATTATGATACAGTTTTCACCAATAGCTACACAATCACCAATAATAATGGGTCCTTTACTTACAAGTTTTCTTTGTCTTGGACCTTTTATCATTTCTTCTTGTGATGTGTCGCCATGATGATGGTCGATAATTAGTGTTCTCTCTGCTACCGTTACAAATTTCCCTATTGTAATCTTGTTGATGCATCCTATATGGCATAATGTCTGTATTACACTATTGTCGCCTATAGATAATGTAGGATTGAAAGTCTGGTCATGGTAGATAGACGTAGTTTCTAATCTACAGTCCTTGCCGAGAGTGACATGCTCCCCAAGATAAATATTTTTCCCTCCTCTTATCATACATGGCTTCCCTAATACACAAAGGTTAGATGCGTTTCCAAATCTGTGTGAAATAAAAGAAGCATAACATTCGTTGACAAAAAGCGTCCATTTAAAATACAAATCAAAGGATGCTGCAATTTTGCCAGGAATGTACATCAAGAAGTGAATTAAGCTAAATATTATTTTTCTCATGACAATCTCTGTTAAGTGTGTTTTTGACCTTGTTGGTTATCATCTCTCGTTCTCTTGACTCAAGTCCAAACGCAATAATGCAGATGCCTGTTGAAAGTACTGTTGCAAGTAGAACAATTATGGAATGGAGCATGGAACACGTCAGATGACATTTTAATGCTATTGGTATTATCGGACTTAGTGTGCCAACAATAATGATTCTTGTCATCACTTGTTTCATGTACTCCATTCTTTTTAGTCCGATAAGATTATGACACAACTGTATTCTTATCATTTGTGCAATAATTACAAACAGTATCTGAATGACGAATATCAGTTCTGGAATCTTTTGAAATCTCATTGTTAGTGCTGCTATTGGTAATACGATGAGCAATGTTGAACCGATGCAGATGTGGTATTGCTTTATCTTGCCAGTAGCAGAAGCAGCAATTGTTAGAGGGTTTGCTATGCTGTCAATTATAGCGACTAATATAAAGAGACGTGTGAATGAAACTGCTTTATCAGGAATCGATGTTAGCCAGATTCGAAGAATAAAATCAGTTTCAATCAGCAAAGGAAGCGCAATTATAAATATTAACATGAATGAAATTCTTGAACTTGTGAAGACAAGTTTTAGCATTGAACCCAAGTCTCCTGATGCATAGCATTTTGTTATTCTTGGATTTATTGCTGTTTGGAAACTTGAAACGAAGGCTGTTATTGCTGTTTGGACTTGAAAAGAAATAGCTCGTGCTGCATTAAGCATTGCCCCTCCTACAAGGTTCAACAGTATGTTTAATCCCTGTGTGTTGCATACGACAGAGAGATTACCAAGAATGCTCCAACCACTGAAAGCTAACATTTCTTTGTATAGTTCATTACTTATGGCGTTATTGTCAGGATCTTTCCAGAAAAGAAAATGGTGTTGCTTTATTAGTGAAATGTTCTTTAATTTGTTTTTTTGATAAAAAATATATGAACTACGAATAGCAATCATTTCGATTAATAACAGAAAGGCATACAGTTTGAGCCTGTCTATAGAAGAGTATGAAATGCCAATA
This sequence comes from Bacteroidaceae bacterium, assembly GCA_045641785.1. GTDB lineage: Bacteria > Bacteroidota > Bacteroidia > Bacteroidales > Bacteroidaceae > Minthosoma. Next base: position 20,532 of record JAZUHP010000101.1, on the reverse strand, counting down.
GTTATTAGTAGTTTCAGCATTACATCCGAAATGCTTATTATAGCAAATGCGGAGATTCTTTCATATGCAATTGTAAGCGCATTATAGGGGACGGTTGCAACCATTATTGCTGTTGAAATAAGCGAACAATGGTATACAAATACCGCAGCTTCGTGCCTGCCTTCAGGGATATTGATGTAATTGTATACATAGAAGAATCCAATGGTTTCGCCAACGATGATAATAAACAGAGCAATAATGATGTGAATGCTCAATGAAGCGGAGAACACCTTGTTAAGGTAATCATTGTTACGTTTTCCTATTGCATATGTAAGATATCTTTGTGTGCATACTGTCATTGAATTATTTAGGAAAGTAACAATAACAATTATCCCTGCCACAACATCATATATGCCCCAATCAGAAAGTCCGAGTGAGGAGACGATTATTCTGGATGTATATAGATATACAGCCATTTGAAACAGCATTCTGAAATAAAGAATAGCTGTGTTTTTTGCAAGGCTTGGCTGGATTTCTTTAGACATTTATCACGCAGGTATGTTATTACGAAAAATGGAATCTTTTGTATATTTATATGTGCCATAAGCAATCGCACCTAAAATAAAGAATATTATCATAGGAATGAGACGCTTAGGTTTTGTAGGCTTTTCTGGCATTGTTGCATTTTTGATTACAGTGAAAGATGGAGTTCTCTCCTGGATTTTTCCTTGAACATACTGAATCTGTTGACACAATTGGGTGTAGTTTGTGGCACATATCTCCAACTCCCTTTCTAATCTGTCTCTTTCTGATTGTTCTTGCTGTCTTTGAATGGCGATATGACTGTCACAATACTTTGCATAGTTTGCCTGAGCAGTTTCATAGTTTTGTTTAGACTCCTTTAGAATCTTTGTAAGGTATTCAAGATCAATCTTTACTTTCTTAGTTCTATAGTTTATAATAAAATCTTGTAGTTTCCCCATCACACTATCCGCCATTGTCGTAGCAACCAATGGATCCTGTGCGCTATATGTTAAAGTAATGATGTTTGTTTTTTTGTCCACTAAGAAGTTTATGCTGCCTTCCAAACTTTCACAGACAGCAAGTTCTTTTTCCGTTAGCCATTTTGGATTAGGAGCGGTAGCTTCATTTTTGCCATTTGAAGTATTCTTCTTGAATATCTTTTTTACTGCACTAATAGCATACGACCACCATGTTCTTTTTTGGTGTAAAGAATAGTAGTCGAAGATATTGCATTTGATAGATTGATCTGCACTTTGTACTTTAATGTCAAATAGACTTGTTTGAAACTGAGTGGAAGAAATTATGTCTGGGTATATTTCTGGGTATAAAGCATCTTCTCCTCCGCCGTTACCTATATTTAATCCCACCATTGATGCGATGTTGCCTAAACTTCCAGAAATGGAGTTTGATGAGGCATACTCAGGTGCAAGAACAATCGTTGATACATATTCTCTTGGAATGCTGTATAGAAATATTGCAGATATAATCATGCAGATTCCTCCTGATTGAACCATGCGTTTGTAATTGTTCCTAATGAACTTTATAATGGCGTATATGTCAATTGGATTGTTTTTCTCTTTTTCCATCTTGTTATTGTTTAATTTGTTGTGGGATGTTTCTTAATATCTGAGCTCAAAAATCTTGAAGAAGAATTTTGTGCAGATAAACAAAATGTTGCTATAATAATTGTTTTCTCTGCATGCTCTGACGTTTTCTAATATCAGTGTCAGTTTACTACTTATTCCGTTTGTGCTTACACCTCCTGTACGCATTGTTACAAAGTCAAGCGGAAGGTATAAAGCGTTTATTTGTTGTTTGATGAAGAGCCTAACCATCATTTCATAGTCAGCTCCTATCTTGTAGTCTGTTTTATATGGTCCTGCTGTTTTAAGTATGGATTTTTTTGCATAGAAAGACGGGTGAGCAGGCATAAAACCAAATCTTAGTTTCCATGGACTAAATCTTTTGGAAGAATAATACCTTGTACATTTTTGTAGATTGTCAGCACTTACAAAATGTATGTCACCATAGACCGCATCAATGTCATTTGACTTAAACGTTTCTACAAGTTTTTCGATGACTGTATCGCTTGTGAAGAAATCGTCAGAGTTCAGAATTCCAACAACGTCGCCAGTAGCCATTTCTATCCCCTTGTTCATTGCGTCATAAATACCTTTGTCAGGTTCTGAAATAACCCTTAGTCTGTCTCCTAATTGATTCCTGAATGTCTCCACCATGTCAATGGTGTTGTCTTTGGATGCGCCGTCAATAATAATGTATTCAATATCAGGATAACTCTGGTTGATTACAGACCTTATAGTATCTGTAATAGTCTTTGAACTATTATATGTTGCTGTTATTATTGATACTTTCATTACTTGTATTACGTGTTATGTAAATGAATCATTTACTTGGCTATGTGCAGATGAAAAAGGAGTATTATCTCCCAATCTTTCTGTTATTCCTCTTCCTTCATTGTTTCAGCAAAGTATGTAAGGAACAAATATGTTATTACATCGATAACTATGATATATGAAATATTGAGTCCGAATACAAATAGACCGTAGTTTATTACACAGAAGGCGAAGAACATGCATAGTATTACGCCAAGTGTCTGGTGCATGGACAGTCCCGTAGCAAGGATGATGTGGTGGATGTGAGTCTTGTCAGGGTCAAACATCTTCTTGCCCCTTAGTTTCCTTCCTATCGCAACTCTTATTACATCAAAGCATGGTAGCATTATAAGAGTGAAAGAGATAAGAAGGGAGTTCTCCCTGTATTCAAATACATCCCAGTTTGACATCTGGTATTTTATAGCCAAGTACGAAATGACATATCCGAGGAATAGACTACCAGAGTCTCCCATGAAAATCTTGTTTCCGTTTATCTTGCCAAATACGTTGTAGAAGAAGAAACCAAGAACACTTCCTGCTAAACTTAGTGATAGAATAGAAAATAGCGGTGCTCCTAAGTTGCTGTAGAAGTAGGAGAATGCTGTTAGGATGATGATTGCCAAACTTGATGACAGACCATCTATTCCATCTATCAGATTCATGGCGTTTACAATAAGAAGTATTATAAATACCGTGAGAGGGTAGGCAAAGTATATTGGTATGATATGTAATCCGAAAAGTCCATGAAGGTCATTAATCATCAGGTTACATAACGGGAAAAACAATGCCACGATTATCTGAATGATGAATTTATGCATGGCTTTCATACCTTTTAGGTCATCAAGTATACCGATTAGGTAAATAAGTATACCTCCTGCGGCCATTGCACATGTTGAAATACTTATTGATAATTCGTTGCTAACTCCACCGTTTAGAACTATTAGCGCAGCTACTGTTCCGATGGACATTGATGGCATAAATAATGTACCTCCTAATCTTGGAATAGCGAATTTATGGACTTTTCGAGCATCAGGCATGTCGTAAAACCCATTCTTTTTGCACATAATAATAATGAGTGGCGTCCCTACCAAAGAGAAGGCAAGGCTCACGCAGAAAGCAATAATGATATGTATAATATTTGGCTCTAAAGAACTCATTAAAGATATCTTTTATTTTATAAACGCAAATAGTATGTTTTTATTGTAGCACCAACGTGTTTTTTTGTGAGAAAAATCAATCACTCTTTTTTAGTACTTCCTGAAAGTAAGTGTATTTTCTCTGTTTGAAAGAACTAACGCATTCGAATTCAATTTGATTATCTTGAATTTTCCATCATCACCCATTCCATAATCTTTTAGGTCTTTGAATGAAACGATGGAGTCAAATGGAGATGCATATATTCTTGTGAAAAAGAGACTGTCATTCTTTCTCTCGAAATCTGACAGGTAGTATCCATTGCTATTTGTCGTCTTCCAAATCTTTATGAGGCTAAGACTTACAGCATAGTAGATGCCATCCTTGTTAGTAGCCTTTATACTGCCGTCGATGTTACTTTCCCATGACGTGAGTTGCCAGTTCCCGTCTAAGTCACCATTGCAGTTGTGTTTGCCCTCGCAGGAAAAGAGGGTAGTGGCGATTAGCATTATATATAGTAGTTTCTGTAAATCTTTCATCTTGTTAGGAAACCTTTTTTTCTGATAGTAATCATACCTCCTGTACTTTTTCCGATTAATGTGCCGCTGTTTGCTCCAAATGAACCGGTTATACTTGTACCACTAATGAATGGTGGCGTATATGTAAGTTCTGCAAGAACATAGTTGCTGCTCTTTGGGTCGGTTAATGGATTGTGGTATGTACCCAATGATTCTGTATGTGTATAGAGAACTCTGTATCTTATCTGCGAATTAGGTTCACCACTTATACCAATATGATGAGCTGTGACTCTGTTATGGTAAAAGCTAATCATTTTGTTGCCGTTGTATATTGGTGATATGATAAGTGGGTTACCGATAGCCTGTCCCCAATGATGCCAACCACCGTAGATGTTATGGTTGTAATAGTTGTCTGTTCCACTTATCTGTGTGGATAGGTTATGAGTATGGTCGTGGTATATAGGACCTGTCTGATCCTTTGTCCCAACATACTCGTATACCATTGTCTTGATAAATGGGTTCTTTGGCAGGTCTATTTCCACTCCCCATAGGAAATCTTTCCAGTCATACTGGAAGAACATCTGTGAGTGGTCCTCAAAGAAATGTTCCACATATCCTTTCAAGTTCCATCCCTTGCCCTTATAGTTTATACATGCCTGATAACTGCCTACATGATTACCTTCAGCATTGTCGTAGCTTGCATCTGTCACATCTCGTCCTCCAGGGAAGAAGGCGTGCCAGTAACTGTTAAGGCCGTTGCTCATCATGACATGGCTACCGTTATAGTCGTCGTCCAAACGTGTTCCGACATTCCACATCTCTCCACCAAATTGCGCACAGAACTGAACGCCGGCAGTAGCGGTAAGAGGAAACACATCTTCTTTACCAAGTCTTACATATCCAGCCTTACTATGCATCTTAACGCCTCGACAATGTACACTATTTGTACCTTTTGTAAAATCTTCTTGCCATTGTCCATCTGTGTTCCATCCATAGGCTATGTGTCCCTTAAAAGCGAACCATCCATTAGTTAGAGGAATGTTGCAATAGTCAGTAAAACCGATTCTTATCTGTGGTATAGGACGTGCGTTAATGCCGTATGTCATATCGCCAGTACTGAGTTCTTTGTTTTTGAACTCAAGAGGCAATTCCTTTGAACCGATGAGAATACCGCCTTTCTTGAACTCCAGTTCGCCGTACAACTGTTGGATGACAATGTCTGATGTATAGTTTATTGGGATAGCAACATCAACACCATAGCCAAGTCGTACTTTGCAGAGGGAATCCTGTCTTGCGTCTCTAAACACACCACCTCTGATGTATCCGGAATTATTGGATATGGAAGAAAGTCCATACCTGTTCTCCGTAAACCAGAATGGTGCGGTGTCACCGCTGCTTGTTACGGCATTTAATTCCATAGAATAAGTAATACCTTTGCTCAGGTCTTGAGCAAAGGTATTTATTGATGTTGCTATAAATAGCAATGTTAGTACTTTTCTTATTTTGCTTGTAATAATCATTCCTGATATTGTCCCGTCAAAATAGAGTGGGGGGTGAACCTTGTTACTTAGCAAAAGCAACAGCGCGAGTCTCACGAATAACTGTAATCTTAACCTGTCCAGGGTAAGTCATCTCGTCCTGAATCTTCTTTGCGATGTCTGCGCTGAGAGTGTCAATCTCCTTGTCGGAAATCTTATCGGCACCGACGATGACACGAAGTTCACGACCTGCCTGAATAGCGTATGTCTTTGTTACTCCTGGGTAGCTGCTTGCAAGGTTCTCAAGGTCGTTAAGACGCTTGATATAAGCCTCTACAATCTCACGACGTGCTCCTGGACGAGCACCAGAGATTGCGTCACATACCTGAACGATAGGAGCGAGGAGTGAAGTCATCTCCATCTCATCGTGGTGAGCACCAATAGCATTGCAGATATCAGCTTTCTCCTTGAACTTCTCTGCTATCTGGGCACCATATAGTGCGTGTGGAATTTCGAGCTGCTCATCTGGCACCTTTCCTATATCGTGAAGGAGACCAGCGCGACGAGCCTTCTTTGGATTGAGACCAAGTTCTGCAGCCATTACAGCACAGAGGTTTGCAGTCTCACGAGCGTGCTGGAGAAGGTTCTGTCCGTAAGAAGAGCGGTACTTCATCTTACCGACGATGCGGATAAGTTCAGGATGTAAACCGTGAATACCAAGGTCAATAGTAGTACGTTTACCTGTCTCGATAATCTCCTCCTCAACCTGCTTCTTTACCTTTGCAACGACTTCCTCGATACGTGCTGGGTGGATACGTCCATCAGCAACGAGCTGGTGAAGAGCAAGACGACAAATCTCGCGACGAACAGGGTCGAATGCGCTGATTACGATTGCCTCTGGAGTGTCATCAACTACAATCTCAACTCCTGTAGCAGCTTCGAGAGCGCGAATGTTACGGCCTTCACGACCAATGACGCGTCCCTTTACTTCGTCTGAATCAATATGGAATACAGTTACTGAATTCTCAATAGCTGTTTCTGTTGCAACACGCTGAATTGTCTGGATAACAATCTTCTTTGCTTCCTTGTTTGCTGTCATCTTGGCATCATCAACAATCTCGTTGATATATTGCTGAGCCTGAGTCTTAGCCTCGTCCTTAAGACCTTCAATAAGGTGCTCCTTTGCTTCTTCTGCAGAGAGACCGCTGATTGCTTCAAGCTTCTGCAACTCCTGCTCGTGAAGAGCGTCAACCTCTTCCTTCTTTCTTGCAAGTATTTCCTGTTGCTTCTCGATGGCAGCCTTTGCCTTGTCTGTCTCAGCGTTCTTACGCTGGAGATCTTCGTGACGCTGGTTGAGAGCAAGCTCTCTCTGCTTCAACTTGTTTTCGATCTGCTGTATCTTCTGGTTGCGTTGAGCAGCCTCTTTCTCCATTTCTGCTTTCTTGTTAAGGAATTTCTCCTTTACCTCGAGTTGCTTGCTCTTCTTTATTGCTTCACCCTCAATCTCAGCATCCTTAAGGATCTGCTCCTTCTTTTGAGTGATGATGTTGTTGAATAATGCAAACCCTAAGCCCACTCCGGCTAAAAGGCATGCTATCGCTATACATATAGCTAATACTATATCCATGTCTTAATAAAATGTTTTGTTAGGTTATTGTTTTAGATACCGAGTTCTTCTATGCTTTTCTCGATACCTTTCATCATTTCCAAATAAGGTGCGTTGTCTGTTTTGTTTTCCAACTTTACACTATCAACAAACACAGTGAGCATAGCCATAACGTAGTAATAATTCTCGCTTGGAACTGATGTGTACTTAGAACGTATGTACTGTAAGCGCTTCTGTATGTCAGAAGCGGCTTTACGCCATAACTTCTCCTCTTCTGCACTACTGACAATCATAGGAAAAGTCATGTCCTCAACACTAATAGTTATATTAAGTTTTTCGTTAGTAGGCATAATTACTCAATGTCTTCTGTTGATGCGTATTCTTCTTCAGCGATTGCATCTTCCTCTGCGGTTAAGATGCTAATACACTTGTTCACATTACGCACCATGTTCGAGATTTTTTGCTTAGCTTCCTTTAGATCGGAATCGCTTACGCTAATCATCTTCGCAATTTTCAAATTGTCATAATCTGTCTTCACCTGCTCATTTATCGCCTTTAGGGACCTTATCTCCATGTCCTTTTGCTCGATAGATGTTAGTAGGTGCTCGTTCTCCTTTTTAAGCGCACAATAAGAGGCGATGAATTGTTGCATTCTCGCTTCAAAACTTTTAATATATAGTTTTTCTTCTTCTGTCATGTACGCTTGTTATAACAATTCTTTGCAAATATATGTAAATTGTGGCGTTTTACAAACTATTTGCTTACTTTTTTAGCTTTTGCTCTGCTTTTTGAATGTCCTCGTCACTTGGTTTTGGCGCTTTCTTTGCAAGGATGATTATGTTGTACACATAATTCTGAATCCAATGCTCAGAGAATCCAAGCATCTGCTGATACCTTCTGATTGATGCGGCCGAGCGACGTGATGCCTCGTCAGATATGTTGGCATTTGTGAGCACTTCATGAACCTCCTTGTTGATCATTCCCTTTATAAGTTTTCCGAAGAAACTTGGAATGCGCATCTTGAGGTTAAGGCGTGTGCTCATGAGCATGATAATCTCCTGGCTGAATCCCTGGAAAGCTATCATGTAGTTGCGAATGTCATTCTGGTTCTTACAACTCTTCTTGATACTTTTGTCTATCTCTGTGAAGAAGTTTTCTTCAAGGCCGTAGATGTCCATAAGCATCTTGCTGCACACCTTTTTCTCGTTGAGGCCAAGCTTGTTGTTGGTTGTGGCAACATGAAGAGAACGCTTGAAAGCTGCCATGTCAGGCAACATTGCAAGGTTTGTTATTCCGAAGTTTGATGCAAGCACACTCTGGAAATAGACACGGATAAGTGTCATGAAGTCTTCCATACCGCCTACATTTTCCTTCTCTTTCTTTTTGAAAATATTAGAAAAAAAACTCATCGTTGTAAATTATAATTAGTATGCGTTCTTCTCTTCTCCAAACATATTTGTTATGGTCTTTATCATAATCTTTATGTCAAGGAAAAAAGTCCAGTTTTCAATATATTCTATATCTTTCTTTACACGGCCTTCCATCTGGTCGATGTATTTTGTCTCTCCGCGGAATCCTGTAACCTGTGCGAGTCCTGTAATTCCAGGTTTTGCAAGGTGGCGGACCATAAAACGGTTGATAAGTTTTGAGTATTCCTCTGTATGAAGAAGCATGTGTGGGCGTGGACCGACCATTGACATTTCGCCTTTCCATACATTAATGAACTGAGGAATCTCGTCAATGTTTGTCTTACGCATAAAATCTCCGAATGGATATTTGCGTGGGTCGTCCTTTGTTGCCTGTATCTTGTCTGCATCCTTGTTCACTTTCATTGTGCGGAACTTATAGCAGTAGAATACCTTGCCGTCAAGTCCTGTTCTTGCTTGCTTGAAGAATACTGGTCCCGGAGACTTGATCTTTATCATTATTGCGACAAAGATGTAAAGCCATGGGAATATGAGTGTGAGAACTAATGTTGATGCAACAAAGTCGAATGCTCTCTTTATGGCGCTGTTCAAAGGCTTTGCCAAAGGCTCTTCGCGTTTTGCTATTATAGGTACATCATTTATGAATGAGAATGATATTTTTCTGCTGAACACATCCAGTACAGGGATGTAGTAGAACCTGATAAGGTGATTGTCGCAGAACTTTCCGATCATATTGATCATGTCCTGCTTTTCTGCAGGGATATAGCCATATATCTCATTTATGTTGTTGTGTCCCACAAGCCATTCGTATATGTCGGAAAGGCCTCCAATGTGAATCTTCTCGAGTTCTGGATATGCACAATCTCCATTGTAGAAGACACCTCTTATATTGTAGCCGTATTCAGGGTTGCTCAAAGTCTTGTAAATCTTGTATACGGACTCTTCTGCTCCAATAAGAACGACGTACTTCTGATTCCTCTTGTTGGCACGGAAACGTGTGAGCATCTTTCTTACGATAAGACGTTCCGCAAACAGGAGTGGAGTGTATATGATTATTGTTGTAAAGAGGAATGAACGTGGGAATGTAGTATTTGCTCTTGTCACCTGGAAAAGAAGAGATACGAACAAGAACATCAGAAGGCATGTTATGGTGACTCGTTTTGCCACGTCTTCAGACCTTACAATTCTTTCCTGTATCAAAGCTGGGTATATGCTGAAACTTGCCAAGAAGCTTGCAATGAATATGGCTATTATTGCAGGGAGATTGCTGATAGATGCAAGTTTCTCGTGGAAGTATACACCCCCAAGAAAGTAAGTTCCAAGAATTACGAAAAGTAAAATTATGATGTCTATAAGCATTATACACCCTTTGAGTGTACTGTCTTTGCCCATATATGTTGCCATTTGTATGATTATGTCAATTGCTAAATTGTATTTTACGTCTCAAGTTCTGCAAAGGTAACGAATTCTTTTCACATAATCGATATAATTGCCTCCTTTTTTTGAAGAATAAAATTGACTTGTACTATTTTTTTGCGCAAAAACCATAATGTGTGTCCGTTTGAGATGGATTATCTTATTGTTTTTCCGGGGTTCGCTATTAATACGTTCTTCTTCCGATGATAACATGATGTAAACTCGTTCTGCTTACGACTTGCTTACGACAAAAGTCGTAAGCAAGTCGTAAGCAGAAAATGTTCGCGTTGAGTTTAGTTGGGAGGGCGAATGGACGTATGGCATGTTGTGAAAGGTGGATTATATTATTTTTTTTGCAAGTTTTTTAGTGGGGTGAAATTAACAATTAACAATTAATAATTAACATGCCTGCCGGAACAAGTGGGTGAATGATACCGCGATGGAGTGACTCAGTCCCCTCCCTGTAGGGAGGGTTAGGGTGGGTCTTGATATCGCGCTCTCTAGGGAGGGCAGGGGTGAGTCCCCATTCTGCTTTAGCCAATGCTAAAGCTGAGCTGCAGGTGTCTTCCTCTATGTGCCAATTGCCTATGTTTGTTCTGCAAAAACGCAAGTTTTAGTGTTTTTTTTAATCTATGTTTTGCTATTGTAGAAAAATCGCTGTATCTTTGCCCATAATTTGTGGGTATAATTGCCTATTTTTTTGAATTTAATAATTTCTATTATATATGCAGGTGAATAATAACGACGCTAAGGCTAATGCAATGGCTGAAGAAGAGTCTAGTTTTGACATTCGAATGATTTGGGCAGTATTTATGGAGTATAAATACTGGTTCCTTGCTTCTGTAGTAATTTGTATGGCTTCGGCTGTGCTCTATTTGCGCTACACTGTTCCAGTTTATAGCATTTCTTCTAAAATTCTCATCAAGGATAAGCAGCAGACTGGTTATTCTTCTATTAATTCAACATTCTCAGAACTTGGTTTTACAAACAGTTCTAATGGCTTTGATAATGAGTTGGAGATTATTGGAACAAAGTCTTTGAACAAGCGTATTGTCCGTACCTTGAAACTTTATTCTTCTTATATGGTAGAAGGAAAGTTGAAGGATCATGAGGTGTATGGAAAGTATTCTCCATATACTATTGATATGGAAGACAAAGAACTTGACTCTCTTAAAAGCAGTATTTCTGCGGAGATTACATCTGTTCCTAAGGGTATTAAGATTGTCCTCAAGGCAGAAGGAGAGGAAATCGTAAAAGAGCTCCATTCTTTCCCTGCAAAAATTTCTACTCCTTCAGGAACTGTAATTATTGACAAGAATTCACGAGTGGTAAATACGGATCTTGGCAAGCAGGTTCTTCATGCACATCTTTCTCCTATTGATGCTGTTGCAGGTGGATATGCTGGTGGTCTTGGTGTTTCTCCTACATCTAAGACAACAACAGTTGCACTCATCACTCGTCATGATAATATCCCAGAGCGTTCTGTTGATTATCTTAATGAACTTGTGAATGCATATAATGCTGATGCCGATGAGGATAATACTTATGAGGCTATGCGTACTAAGGACTTTATTGAAACACGTCTTGGCGAAATCAGTAAGGAACTTAACATGTCTGAGGAAGAACTTGAACAATATAAGAGTGCAAGACGTATCGTGAACTATGGTCAGGATGCTTCTATGGATGCAAACCAGAATATGCAGTACACAAACAAGTTGTCTGACCTTGGTACACAGATTCACCTCTTGGACTTCCTTATCGAGTATGTTAATAATAAGAATAACTATCTCGAGATGATTCCAAGTAACATTAACATTACTGACCAGGGACTAAATACTATGATCAGTAAGTATAATGAACTCATACATGACCGTATTCGTCTCCTTCGTAGTGCTAATGAGAATAGCCCTGCAGTATTGCAGAAGAAGGAGCAGGCTGATAGTTACCTCACAGGTATCAAGGCTTCTCTTGCAAGTGCAAAGCGTGGATTGCTTATTCAGCAGAAGGATATCCAGAATCAGCAGAATAAGTATGAGAATCTTATTGCCGATGCACCAAAAAAGGAGCGTCAGCTTGCTGGAATGACTCGTCAGCAGAGTGTAAAGGCAGACCTTTATATAATGCTCCTCCAGAAGCGAGAGGAGAACCTTATCACTTTGAACTCTCAGGCTTATAAGGCTAAGCAGATTGAGGAACCAATGGTTTCTGGTCCTGTTTCTCCAAAGCGTCAGATGATCCTTCTCGTTGCTTTGGCTATAGGTATCGGTCTTCCATATGCAATATACTTCATCCGTAACCTCTTCCGCTATCGTGTAGAAGGTAAGGAGGATATTGCCAAGTATACTTCTGTGCCATTGTTTGGTAGCATTCCTTTTGTTAAGGCTTTGTCAAAGGGTAACCGTACAATCGTGCTTCAGGAGAATCACAATAGTATCATGATGGAGTGCTACCGTTCGCTCCGTTCTAATCTTCCTTTCGTGATCACGAAGGAACAGAAGGTACTCTTGTTTACTTCATGTACATCAGGAGAGGGTAAGACCGTTATCGCTGCAAACTTCGGTACTTGTGTTGCCTTTGCAGGAAAGAAGGTTCTCCTTATTGGTCTCGATATCCGTAAACCTCGTCTTGCAACGCTCTTTAACCTTGCCGAGACTGAGGCTGGTATCTCTAACTATTTTGCAAGAGACCCACGTGACTTTGACTATCTTGACAAGTTGATTCAGAACTCAGGTATCACAGAGAATCTTGATGTCCTTCCTGCAGGTTCTATCCCACCAAACCCATCTGAGCTTCTTGAGAAGTCTAACTTGGGTATTGCACTTGATCACCTCAAGACTAAGTATGACTATATCCTTATGGATACTGCGCCTGTAGGACTTGTGTCAGATACTCTCACGCTTGCAAAGTACGCTGATGCTACAATGTTCGTGGTACGTTGTAACTATACACTTAAGGCTGATCTTGAGTTCGTTAATGAGATGCATGTTGACAAACGTTTGCCAAACATGAATATCATTCTCAATGGTCTCGTTTACCAGCATAATAGTTATAGCTATAAGCGTTACGGTGGCTACGGTTACGGTAAGAGCTACGGTTACGGTAAGAGCTATGGCTATGGTAAGGGCTATGGCTACGGTTATGGTTATGGCTACGGTTATGGTTATGGCTATGGTTACGGCTATGGTCAGGACGGTAACCAGAAACTTGAAGAAGTATAAAAGTATCACATTATTATATAGAGTACAATGGTCATAGCAGTCGATTTCGACGGAACAATTGTAGAGCACCGCTATCCAGAGATTGGAGAGGAGCGTCCATTCGCTACAGAGACGTTGCGTAAGTTGATAGATCAGCGCCATAAACTTGTTTTGTGGACTGTTCGTGAAGGTCAGTTGCTTGAAGATGCAATAAACTGGTGCAAAGAACGTGGTGTTGAGTTCTATGCTGTTAATAGTGATGCTCCGGAAGAGTTTATTGGTGACAAGGAAGCTAATAATTCTCGTAAACTTAATGCCGATTTATTTATCGATGATAGAAATGTAGGTGGTATCCCGGACTGGGGTACTATCTACAATATGATTACTAAAGGCAAGACATACCAGCAGATTATCCGTCAAAGAGTGATGGAGGAGATGGGGGAGATTGAACCTCCTGCTCCAAGTTGGATGTTTTGGAAGTCTAATCGTGGAGGTAGAAGGTAACAGTCGCGACAAGGACTTTGTGATGTAGGTATAAATTTAATAATTAAAATATGATTCCTGACTCCGATGGATGTCCCGCGGCCTCGAGCAGCACGACATTCTTTTTAATTAACAACAAATCGATTAACAACTAAACAGATGCTTTTATGACACTAATAATAACTTATATGTTATTGTCGCTTGTCATTTCAGCACTCTGTTCAGTGCTGGAGGCGACAATACTGTCTACTCCATTATCTTATGTCCAAACGCTTGAGAATAATGCTACAAGTGGTTGGCAGAGGTTAAAGAAATACAAACAGAACATTGATAGACCTATTTCGGCAATTCTCATAGTTAATACAATTGCCAATACCGTAGGCGCTTCTCTTGTTGGTTCGCAGGCTGCATTATATGCCCAGACACAACTAGAGGATTCTTTTGCCGCTACTTTCGTGGGTCTTGTATCTGGAGTGTTCACGTTCCTTATTCTTGTTTTCTCTGAGATTGTACCTAAGACTATTGGTTCAACTTATTGGAGAGCATTAGCCATACCTGCGGCTAATGTTATTCATTTTCTTATCTTCTTCACATATCCATTGGTGCTTATTCTTGAGGTGCTGACTCGATTTGTTTCTTCTAATAAGGAACAGGTTGCCGTTAGCCGTGAAGAGGTTGTTGCCATGGTTAATGTAGGTGCAGAGGAAGGTGTTCTTGAGAAGAAGGAGAACAAGATGATCCAGAACCTTTTGCGTCTTGATAGTGTGACAGCACATGAGATAATGACTCCAAGTGTCGTTGTCACCATGGCTGACGAGGATATGACTCTACGTGATTTCTATCATAATGAGGAGTTTAAGAATCACTCTCGTATTCCTGTATATAAAGGCGATGAGAGCGACTATATTACAGGTTATGTACTTCGCCAGACAATTCTTGAAAGACTTGCAGAAGACAAGTTTGACGTTAAACTTGGGGACCTTGCTCGCCCTATACTCTCGTTCTCCGAAGATGAGGACGTTACTGTGATATGGGAAAAGCTTCTTGAAAAGAAGGAACACATCTCAATCATCATAGACGAGTATGGCTGTCTCCGTGGTATTGTGACAATGGAAGATGTTATTGAGACTATGCTTGGTTTTGAGATTGTCGATGAGAAAGACGAGGTCGTAGACATGCAAGAACTTGCAAAGGCTCAATGGAGTCAGATGAAGAAACAGCAGCATAAAGGTTAATGCTTATCTTTATAATGATTGACATTCTGCATAATGATTGACATTCTGCAAATAGGATGCCCTGTTTGCTTACCTAACGCATAGAATATACCGCAAGCGGTCTGTAACTTTTTTTACAGACCGCTTGCGGTAAAAATATGCACTCAACTTTAGCATTTGCTAAACCTGATAGGTTGTAAGGTTTCAAGGTCGTTATGCAGGTGAGGTTATAAGGTTAGTAAAACTGAATGTCATTTATTACCTGTGCATTTATGTGCTGGTTTAGTCTCTGTGCAAGAACCTTTCTCTGTAAGGAAAGATCGTTCTTAAGTGCTGGAGACTTTATCTGTATATGTAATGTCTGTCCTTTGAAAAACATCTCGCCTGTTAGTTTTGCAATGGCAGGACCCATTACTTCTGGCCATGCTTTTTTTATGCGATACTGATTGTATGGTGTTTCTAATCCTTCTGATCTTAGAAACAGCATTATCAACTCACTTACTTGTTTTGATTGTCTTCTTTCCATAACATCTGTTTAGTTTGCGTTGATAACACCTCCTGCAACCGTAAATATCTTATAATCACCGTTAGACCTTTCGAGTAGTTTGTCCATGTTCTCTCTGTTTGTGTCAGTTATGAATATCTGTCCGAACGTAGAGCTTGATACCATGTTTACGATGTTTTCTACCCTTGAAGAGTCAAGTTTGTCGAAGATATCGTCTAACAGTAGGAGGGGAGTGGTGCGACTTCCCGTTCTACTGAGAAAGTCGAACTGTGCAAGTTTGAGAGAGATGAGGTATGTCTTGTTCTGCCCTTGGCTACCTTCCCTCTTGATAGGAAAGCCGTCAAGAGTCATTTCGAGGTCGTCTTTGTGAATACCATGAAGTGAGTACCCCATTATTCTGTCCTTTGCCCTGTCTCTTTGTATGGTATTGATGAGTGGTCCCCTCTCGCAATGACTTGAATATCTTAATCCAACGACCTCATTACCACCAGAAATGGTTGTGTAGAAGTTCTGAAACAAAGGGATAAACTCTTCAATAAACTCTTTGCGTTTCTGGTATACCTTTTCCCCATACATAGCCATCATCTCTTCGTACACGGAGATAATGTCCGGGTTTGGTTCCTCTTCTGCCTTAAGCATCGAGTTCCTTTGCTGGAGAGCCTTGTTATATGCGGAAAGTGCAGACATATATTCTGTATCATACTGGGATATGACGATGTCCATTAGTCTTCGGCGTTCCTCACTTCCTCCGCTGATAAGTTCTGAGTCGTTAGGAGATACCATGATAAGAGGAAGTAGACCGATGTGCTCAGACAGTTTCTTGTATGCCTTCTTGTTTCTTTTGACAGTCTTCTTCTGGTGAAGTTTCATGCCAATACTTATCTCTTCCTCTGTCTCGTTAAGGTCATAGAGTCCTTGCACCATCATTATCTCCTCCCCATGCCTGACATTGGCAGAGTCGATGCTGCTTGCTGTACTCTTTGTGAATGAAAGGAAGAAGATGGCGTCAAGGACGTTTGTCTTGCCCTCGCCATTCTGTCCAATCAGGCAGTTGATCTTTGGCGAAAACTCAAGTTGAGCATCCGATATATTTCTGTAGTTTAGTATTGTCAGTTTTTTTAATATCATAGTGCAACTATTGAAACTGTGCATTGGTTACTTACCTAATGTAAGTAGGAGTGCCTACTTACTTGCAATATCTTTGCAAAGGTATATAAAAATGGAGTAAATGAAGTGTTTTCTTGTTCAATAAAAACAGTCCTTCAAAAAAAATCTTGTAAAAGTTATTCTGCCTCGCAAATTATTAGTACTTTTGTAGTGAATAAATATAAGTAAGCAATAAAAATTATTTTAATTATGCTTCAGTAGGTGATTTCCATAATTATGGTCACTTGCTTAAAAGAATAATAATAGAGTATGTTATTTGTAACATTAATCATAGTTGCCGTTCTCCTTTTTGCCTATGTGCTTATGGAGACTGAACATGTGAACCGAATCAATCGTGTCGCCATTGCTATGTTTAGCGGTGTCATTGTTTGGGTTCTCTATATGTTGCGTGCCGGCGATTTTATTCACCTGGTTCATCCTGATGAATATAAGTCGTTCCTTGCAGGAGCTGCATCTACAACTTCAAGTGTAAAGGAGTTTGTGGCTAATAACATCCTGGCACAGTACATCACAGAGGCTTGCTCGGTCATCCTCTTCCTTATTGCAACAAACACAATCCTTGAGATGATGCATAATAATGGCGTGTTTGATGCACTGACAAGGTGGCTGCGAATGAGGAACTCCCGTAGGTTCCTGTGGATATTGTCCGTCCTCACTTTTGTAATGTCTGCAAATGTGGATAACCTCACAACGGTAGTACTGATGATGGGACTTATGGGTAAGATTGTAAAGTCTAATCATCAGCGCATCATTTATGCTTGTACAATACTTGTGTCTGCTTTGCTTGGCGGATGTTTTACCGTTATTGGTGACATGACAACTGTTGTGCTGTGGACACGTGGCGTTATTACTCCAACCATATTCTCAACAGGAATGTTTCTCCCTTGCCTTGCGAGTCTTGTAACTTTCAATCTTCTCTTGTCTCAGACATTAAAGGGAAGGGTAGAGGTTACTTCTATAATAACAAACTATGATATGGACGATTCTTATCTCTCAAACTGGCAGAAGATAGTGTTCCTTATTATAGGTATTGGAGGATTATGGTTCATTCCAAGTTTCCATTCCTTGACAAAGCTACCTCCATTCCTTGGAGCGCTGTGTGTACTCTCCTTCCTTTGGGTTGTTGAGGGCATATTCAATTTCAAGAGAAATGGTATCGCATTGTTTGTACAGCGTAATTACCTTACAAACACCGAGTTTATTGGAATGAGAATTATCCTTTATTTTATTGGTGTTTCTCTTGGTGCAGGTGTACTTAAAGAGTGTGGTGCTCTTGATTTCTGTGCCGACTGGTTGGAGAATAATATAGGAAATGTGTATGTGTATGGTGCTATACTGAGTCTGTTGTCTTCCGTTGCGGATAATATCCCTGTCGTGCTTATGGCAATGAATATGTTCCCAATGGAAACTGTCGATTCTGCTTCTGCATTTGCACAGGATGGTATGTACTGGCAGATGCTCTCGTTCTGCTGTGCTATGGGTGGTAGTCTCTTCTTTGTTGGAACACTTGCTGGACAGGCTGTTCTTCAGATTGAGAACATTCCTTTCTCATGGTATGTCAGGAACTATGCCTGGCGTGTTATCGTCGCATGGGGCGTAGGACTGCTGGTCTTCTGGTTTACGCATTAGGCATGTTCTGCCGTAAGTGACTCTGATGTCTGCAAAACCTTTTTCACTGGTTTATGTGGTTGTACGGTCACTACACTTTTCTGGTTTTTACCGGAGAGTAACAAACACAGGATAATAACAACTTAAAAACCGATTGATTGCTATGGCTAAAATTAATTGTATCGGAATCTTAACTTCAGGAGGCGATTCTCCTGGTATGAATGCTGCTATTCGTGCTGTCACTCGAACAGCTCTTGCAAAGGGTTTCTCTGTAAAGGGTATCTACCGTGGTTATGAGGGACTCATGAATGGTGAGATTGCTTCGTTCACAACAGAGAGCGTAAGTAACATCATCGCTCGTGGTGGAACAATACTCAAGAGTGCACGCTCAAAGGCGTTCTGTACTCCAGAAGGACGTAAGAAGGCTTTTGACACAATGCAGGAACAAGGCATTGACGCTCTTGTCGTAATCGGAGGAAATGGTTCTCTTACAGGTGCCCGAATATTTGCTCAGGAATTTGATGTCCCATGTATCGGACTTCCTGGCACTATTGATAATGACTTGTATGGTACAGACCTTACCATTGGTTATGACACAACACTCAATACCATTGTTGACTGTGTTGACAAGATACGTGATACCGCTAACTCTCATGAGCGAATCTTCTTTGTAGAGGTTATGGGACGTGATGCTGGATTCCTTGCCCAGAATAGTGCCATAGCAAGTGGTGCAGAGGCGGCAATCATTCCAGAGGACAGCACAGATGCTGACCAGCTCGAGCACTTCATTGGACGTGGTATCCGTAAGAGCAAGAACTCAAGTATCGTTATTGTAAGCGAGAGTCCTAAGTGTGGTGCCATGTTCTATGCTGACAGGGTAAAGAAGGAATACCCTCAGTATGATGTTCGTGTAAGTATTCTTGGTCACTTGCAGCGTGGTGGTTCACCATCAGCCCGTGACCGTATTCTTGCTTCACGACTTGGCTCTGCGGCTATTGATGCTATCCTTGATGGACAGCGTAATGTGATGATTGGTGTACGTAATGACGAGATCGTCTATGTTCCTTTCAATGATGCAATACGTTCTGACAAGGCTTTGAACAAAGGACTTATCCGTGTCCTTGACGAACTTTCAATATAATGTAAATGAATAAACTTCTCACAATACTTGGTCCTACAGCATGTGGTAAAACATCTTTTGCCACAAGGCTTGCCTATGAACTTGGTGGTGAGATTCTAAGTGCAGATAGCCGTCAGGTCTATCGTGGAATGGATATAGGTACAGGTAAGGATCTTGCTGACTATGTTGTGAATGGTCGGCAGGTTCCTTATCATCTTATAGATATAGTCGATGCAGGAACAAAGTATAATGTGTATGAGTTCCAGCACGATTTCCTGGAAGCATATAAGGGTATTGTAGAAAGAAATGCCTTGCCAATAATGTGCGGAGGGACGGGACTGTATCTTGAAAGTGTCATTAGGGGTTACAGGCTCAGCCCTGTACCACAGAATCAGGAACTGCGCGACAGGTTGGCAGGTAAGAGTTTGGAGGAACTGACTCAGATATTGTCTTCGTACAAGAAGTTGCATAACACTACAGATGTGGATTCTGCCCAGCGTGCCATTCGTGCAATCGAGATAGAAGATTATTATCAGCACACGCCACTTGATAATCGTGACTTCCCGGAGATTGAAAGTCTTGTTATTGGACTTGACATTAATAGGGAGCTTAGAAGAGAAAAGATAAGTAACCGTTTGCGTTCTAGGCTTGATGAGGGAATGGTTGATGAGATTCGTGGTATTATAGATGGCGGTGTGATGCCAGAAGATCTTATATACTATGGACTTGAATATAAGTTCGTGACGTTGTACGTCATTGGACAATTAACATATGAGGAAATGGTGTCGCAATTGGAGATTGCCATACACCAGTTTGCAAAACGTCAGATGACATGGTTCCGTGGTATGGAACGTCGTGGCGTAAATATCCATTGGTTGGATTGTGGTATTCCTACTGATGAGAGAATTGAGATTGTGAAAACTCTGTGGACAGATTTTGCTCGCGGATAGCAGTCTAACATGATAACTGTCCTGCCGTTGATTAAGGGTGGGGTATACCACATTACACATACTCTTCCAAGGTGAAGTGAGAACTAGAGAAAAGTATTATCATCAGTATTAAGTAAGTGATCATAATTATTTTATAATAGATGCTCTCTATTTGGAAGTAGATTTTCGTATTCATTTGAAGGAGTGATGCGGGCATCATGACTGACAACATAAGTACGAAACTAAGTGTTTCGGACGTAATGTTGGGGCGCAGCGCTCTTCATGTCGGAGTCAAGGAACGAAGACGAACGAGATGAAGCTAAGCGCAAGGGTG
>JAZUHP010000100.1:0-6618 GCA_045641785.1 Bacteroidaceae bacterium | reverse complement strand
TAACGCGAACTCGATGAATTTAATCGCGCATGGCGCGGACGAACAAAAACCGATAAAAACAAATAAAAACCGATAAAAACATACTTTATTCTGTGCATAATAAAAAACACTATAGGTTTTTATATGTTTTTTAAGGTTTTTATATGTTTTTTTTCGTCCGCCGACTCGGCGATAAGTTTTCGTCGAACTCAGGTTAAATTATAATTACCAACCGCGAATAGCTATTAGCCCTTCGGGGTTCGTCATTTTACTCCTTTTGACTCCTATTAACTCACTACAAGACTGAGAAATCGTGCTACCATCAGTATATCACGAAGCTGTATTCCATTGGCTTTTGAACATCGATAGTGTACTTCTGCAAGGTTCGTGCTCCCCATGTATCCACACCACCAACACCATGCACATTAAGGTCTATACAAACACTTGTGAAATGACCTCTGTTCAATTCGTAAGGATGGCCGACTGTCAAATCCTCTTCTGCATAGTCCCAGACATGGAAGCATAATGGTTGACAACCATAAACACCAAAGGCATCACCGTCCTCGGCAGTAATCTTGAACCATCGCACATCACAACGATTACCATTATCCTGAGGATATGAGTAGTCGTGCTGGAACTCGCACACAGGCATAGAATATTCACCTATTGGATATGACCATTTGCGATCTGGATAGTTCTCTATCGGACCTCTACCATACCATGACACATTATTATATGTATTCGGAAGACGAAGACGCATTCCAAAACGTGGCATGACTGGGATATTCGGAGAAAGGGGTGTGTACTTTGCAGATACAAGTACCCTACCCTCATTATTAATAGTATAGGTAAGGACATAATCTGCGCCTACAGAAAGCGTGAATGCGTAAGTCAACTCGACATTACCCCCAACAATCTTAGATGCCATAGACTTGAGTACACGTTCTGCGCCTGCCTTTTCCCATGCTCGTGCCCTATCAGCAAAACCTGCAGCTTTCTGGTTTGCATTCTCTGCCTTCCAGAAATAAGGTTCCATAGGTGCAAGTAATATGTTATGCTGATTCTTGACTATCTCTGTCAAGGAACCATTATTGTCCACAAACACACTTCCATTACCCGTAACAACACGAGTGCCTGCCTGAGTCTTCAAAATCTTTGGCGCCTTCTTAGATGCTACGAGAGATGTTTCGTAATGATATTGACCAAGTACAAACTGTTCCTTTGCAACTACATGCCCTTTCTTTGCCCAAGGCCTGTCCTCTTTCAGATAAGCACAAACATTAACAAGAGTATCTCCATTGTTGACGTTTACGGAAGTAGAATAGTCATAGTCATTAACATCTACAAAAGGATCCACACTCTCCCATTTCACAGTCCCATCACTACCCAAAGAGAAATGGATTGGCTGATAGACATAAGCAACCTCATGCATGTGGGGATTAGGTGTACGGTCAGGGGACATGAGTCCATTATGCACAAACTGCCCATCATTTGGCTGGTCGCCGAAGTCACCACCATACGCCCAAAACTCGTCATCCTCCTTTGCCAATCTTGACGAATAGCGGTCAGTATTCAGTTTCTTATCGTTAACGCTTAACGCAATACCTTGATCCACCCAGTCCCAGACAGCTGCACCAGCAATGGACGAATCGGCATAGATAACGTCCCAGTAGTCCTTGAAGTTGCCGACGGAGTTTCCCATAGCATGTGCATACTCGCGACAGATGACCGGTTTATCCGTTACCTTCCTTGCCTGATCCCTGAGGGCGTCAGGGGTAAAGTAACTTGCATCAAACAAAGCCGAGTAGAGTGTATCGCCATCATAGAAAGGTGGCCTCGTGTCATCAAGACGCTCTATCTCTTTTCTCATTGCCATAAGGTTAGGACCTACACCGCCTTCGTTGCCGAGCGACCACATTATGACACATGGATGATTCTTGTCACGTTGCACAAGACTTGTGGCACGATCCACATGAGCTTTCTCCCATCTACGTTCATGTCCCATATACTTGTTTGCATAACCATAGCCATGGCTCTCCTGATTAGCTTCATCCATCACGAAGATGCCGTACTTGTCGCACAACTCATACAGGTACTCGCGATCAGGGTAATGTGACGTACGGAGGAAATTGATGTTATTTTGCTTCATGAGTCTTATGTCGAGTTCAACCGTTGCATCATCAACGTAACGTCCTGTTCTTGGATGATGGTCATGACGGTTCACACCTCTCAACTTAACGTTCTTTCCGTTAATCTTGAACACCTCACCCTGCACTTCAACCTTCTTGACTCCAAAATGATTGTCGAAGTGTTCGATGCTTTTTCCTTTTGCATCATACACGTTGAGAGATACAGGGTATAGATTAGGATGTTCAGCAGACCACATTAAAGGACGTTCTATAGTATAGGTAAGTTGCACATTTACAGTGTCATTCGATGCAATATCCTTGACAATGGAACTAACAGCGTTACCATTCACGCCAATTTCCATCTTAGTGGACTTTGCTGCCTTCCTGCCTCTATTACACAAAGCGACATCTACCCTCACATCAGCCTTTGTATAGTCTTCGTTTGGGACTGCAACAATCTTATAATCTGCAACATGTACAAGTGGACGCACCCACAGTTGTACGCTACGGAAGATGCCGGAGAGTCGCCACATGTCCTGACATTCAAGGTAGCTGCCATCACTCCAGCGATAGACCTCAACAGCAATACGGTTCTTTCCCTCATGCATGTAAGGTGTGACATCAAACTCGGCAGGAGACATCGAGTTTTGGCTGTAGCCAACCTTCTCGCCGTTCACCCAAAGGTACATGGCAGACTTTACGCCACCAAAGTGAAGGATAAGGTTCTTTGATAACATGTCCTTATCCACATCAACAAAGGTGACATAAGAACCCACCGGGTTACGATGATCATAAGCATACCAGTTCTTTGGCGGTTCACTCGTCACCTTTGGTTCATCCCTCTGGAACGGATAACTCATATTTATATATATAGGCTTTCCATAGCCCTGCATCTGCCAGTTGCCGGGCACAATAATCTTATCCCATGAACTGACATCATAATCGTCACGATAGAAGTTTACAGGACGAGAGTCTGGATCTTTAGACCAATGGAAAGACCACTTACCATCAAGCGAAATAATCTCTTTACAGTCTTTCTGCAAAGAAGGTAGTTGAAGAGTAGAATGATAAGGTAACTTATTTATCCCAAGTACAGATGGGTTCTCCCAATCATTCACTTCCTGTGCATTTGCACGTAATACAGTTAACAATAATGATATAAATGCGATAGATTTGAGTTTCATAATAAATACATGTTAATTAAGGTTTCCCACCCTTCAGAGTGATGAAACTTAGGGAGTTAAAATGGAGCTAAAGAGTTCCTTGGTTTTAATTATAGACCGCTTGCGGTAAAGCTATTTTGTGTACAAGCAACTGAACACCTTAGTTGGTTTACCGAACATTACAAGGTAAAAATCAATAGAGTCGGAACATACGTTCCATCATCTGCCATTTCTCATCACTCTTGGCATCAGCAGCACATCCCTGGAAAGCAGACACGAAAGCTTCCCATTCTGCCTGACGTGGTAATGTAGATAGTTTAGCAAATGCTGCATCCCAATCAAAATCCTCAGGAGCATCTACAATCATAACCAATTTGTTTTCGAGAATATAGATCTCCATCTCAAGAATTCCAACAGCACGTATTCCGTCTCTTATCTCTTTCCAATGGAACTCTTCCGAATGCCACTTACGGTATTCACTAATAAGATCAGGATTGTCTGCCAGTTCAAGACACTGGACATAACGCTTAACCTTCATTCCATACTGCTGTTGCAAATAACCATTATTCATAAGCACATAAATTAGATAATGTGATTGCTTGCGGCCTGACATAAACACAAGCAATCAATAGTTAGGTAAATAAATTAAATAACACGACAAGTAGCAGAGACTATATGACAAGTCAAGCAATAGTCACTAAAACTACTCGGCACAAAGGTAACAAATATATTCGTCATAAGCACTAAGTAATGGTAAAAATATAACTACCATTACCCTTACTGCTTTATTTATTTTGTTCTTCTGGTTGCCTTATCCGTTGCAGCAACTCTACCATTATGCCCGTACACCCATTTCTTTACAACCTTTGTCAGGATACAGAAATGCCTCGACAGCCAAAACATAGTCATCGGAAAGCATCATATTACCACTACCAAAATAGACCACAAAGTAGCAAATATGGGGTAATAATATAGTCTAATACCATTTTACAACTGCAAGTTAGACGATAGTCGTATTTACATATTTTGCATTTTCAACGCTTAGGCATTAAGAATCGTAACAAAAACGTGTCTTATTTAACGGCTTTTTAGGCCCGTCAGGTCTCATTTTTGAGCGCATTTTAGCATTTGAGACATACATATTGTTGCAACAAACCATTGTTGCAACATTGCAATCGTCTGTTTTTCTATTTGTTCTACATAGAAAATACCGCAACAACACAAATAAATTAATAATGAAAATTCTTGGTGGGTTGAAAAAACTGCCATAATTTTGTCGTCGAAAAGATGGATGAACTCATACTTTTCTCATACGAATGAGACGAAAGTTGTATTCACAATGAAAGTCCAACGTATGACAAAATAGTTTAAGAAAGGTACATTTGATATTATATTTTTAAGTCTGATTAAATAGCATTTGGTAAAACAAATCCAAAAAGAACAGATGTTGTTTTAGTAATCAGTAATGAACAAAAAGATGCCATAACCCTGGCGTCAACCCTATGACACTATCCACACGCATTGCATATGCGTAATAATACTGTCATAAAAAATATAACTTACCACTTATACTGAAAACTGGGTGCGCTAACACCCCCTAACTTATTATTAACTTACAAACTTACAAACAACATGAAAAAGCTCTTTTATTCTTGCACATTAGGCATTATGTCAATGTTTGCATTTACAATGAACGCTAATGCTGACACTACAGCAAAGGAAAGTAACGAGGAAGTTGAGGTAACTATCTCTGACGAGAACGCTGCTGCAAAGGCTTCTACTGAAGAGATCGACGAAATCGCAGTTTACCAGCGTGCAGACGGTAGCATCTACGTTATCCACCAGCACACAGTCACACTTGCTCAGAACAAGTAATTAAGACATGTTCTATTAATTACGATATCATTTATAGAACAGCTTTAAGACAGAACGCATCTACAAGATGCCTGAACAATCCTATATTTAAATAGCAAAAGGTGAATATCAATAAGGAAAGTTATAGAACTGGCATACAGAAACACAAATAAGAAAGTAAAGTGCATTGTTATACTTGGGTATAGCCAACCCTATTCTCATATTCGTCTTATCTAACACATTCCCTATTATGAAACAGATAATTCTTTCACTCGCAATAGCTTGTATATCGCTTGCCGCCAAGGCACAGACAAGCAATCTGAAGTGTATATATGCATCTACTCCTGTAGTATCTGATCAGGTACGCCAGATGCAAAATGTGTACATTCGTGATATGGTTGTATCTAAGATGAGGAAAGAGAAGAAAACCTACACGATGTATGCTGCTGGCAACAAGTACCTCTTCAGCAGGGTAAATGCGCAGGAGAACCAAAAGAACATGTTGATTGGTAGCATCAACTCTATCTACATCGACATGGAGAAGGACTCCGTCATATCAGAGAAGACTATTGTAGACAAGAAGTACATCATCAAGGACATAGCCATAACTCCACGTTGGAAGACAACAGACGAGACTAAGGTTATTGACGGCAAGAAATGTACTAAGGCAATAGCAAGGGGACCTCTAAAGGTAGAGGCATGGTACACAACAGAGATACCATTCAGTTTTGGTCCTCTTGGCTACTACGGACTTCCTGGACTTATTGTAGAGCTTGACACTCCTACAGAAGTATTCACTCTCAAGAACTTCGAATATCTTATCACAGAGCCAGAACTAAAACCAGCATCAAAGGGAACACTCGTTTCTGATGCCGAGTTTGACAAGATTCAGGACGACTACTTCGTTAAATACGGAGAGGTGAAGTCTGGCGACGTTAAGATTGTAGAAAGGTAAGTATGGACATGTAAAAAGATTGTAATCAAGCAGAAAACACAGACAAATCAATATAAATAGCAAGGTCAACATTAAAACGCTATAAAGCATTTTGCAGAAGCAAAAAGCAAAACAGAATCAATTAAAGCAAGATTACAAATACTAAGGGGACTGAAACCGGTTGGTTTCAGTCCCCTGTTATTTCGCATATAGGAAAGGTAGGTGGAGAAGAGTAAGTAAGAGGAGCGTTAGGAGCAGCCCCTTGAAGCAAACCAAAGCACCAAAAGCGAGGCGAACTGCCAGGAGAAACTGGCAGAACTGTAGTTCAAAACACTCTCAGTTCCAAGGCAAAGGCAGAAACCAAAGCTCTCAGCCCTAAGCCTTAAGCACAAGGCACAGGCTAAAGTCACTAAACTCTAAACTCTAAACCCTAAGCTCTAAGCACAAGGCACAGGCTAAAGTCACTAAACTCTAAACACTAAACCCTAAGCTCTAAGCACAAGGCTACAGACTAAAGTCACTAAACTCTAAACACTAAACCCTAAGCTCTAAGCACAAG
>JAZUHP010000099.1:0-64667 GCA_045641785.1 Bacteroidaceae bacterium | reverse complement strand
AATCACTCAACTCAAAGATGAAAGGCTTTAGATCCGAACTTCGAGGAGTTCGTGACCTACCTTTCTTCTTGTACCGTTGCACGATGATATTTGGCTAGCAGTTTTGTGTGGGGCTATCCACGGACAAAATCTGTAGAGCCGGAAAAAACTTGCATTTGGGTTCAAAATTTAGTATATTTGCAAACGGTAACCCCAGAAGCATTATCGTGCGTTCTGCCTCCGTTCATAACAGCATGTAAACATGTTCTGCTTACGACAATTGTCGTAAGCAAGTCGTAAGCAGAAGGGGTTTACATAAGGTTTGCATCGGAAGATGAAAGGACGTAGATGATGTGAAAGAATCCCTTTTAAGACATAAGTAGATAACACAATATTTTTAATCTAAAAACTAACAAAAAATGAAAATTGAAATTCGAAAACCAGAGTACAGACCTTCAAAGTTACGCGAAAGCAATGTTTATATCCGACAGGGTAGGAATGGCAAGGTCTATGCCATTCAACGTGAAGAGAACTATCAGCAAACTCGTACGGAGGAGCAAGCTAAGATGCGTAGCTCATTTGGTCAATTGTCTCATCAGGTGTATGTGTGGATGCATACCCCAGAAAACCTTAGTTCTGAAACTTATGCTAAGGCTGAACGTGCTTTCAAGCGTCAGGACCGATATACTACTATTCGTGGTTTCTTGATGGCTAACGCTGATAAGTACGGAATAGTATAGGAAATTAGAGGGAAGTGCAGATGTATAATGATTGTTCTGTTCACTTACTTATTACTTACCTATGAAAGAGGATGCATCAAAAAAGTTTTTTTGATGTGTCCTTTTTCTTTAATTATTTTCTTCTAAGAGAAAAAATGTCTATATTTGTCGCATTATAAAGAAATAATAAGTAATACGAATATTATGGCAGATTTTAAAACTCTCGTGCAGACACGCCGTAGCGTGCGCAAATTTACAGATCAGGCTATAGAAGCTGATGACCTCAAGACAATCCTTCGTGCAGCTCTTATGGCTCCAACAAGTAAGAGTACTCGTGGTTGGCACTTTATTGTGGTAGATGATAAGGATATACTTGAGAAGATGTCTCTTTGCCGTCCTATGGGTAGTCAGTTCCTTGCTGAGGCTAAGTGTGCCATTGTTGTACTTGGTGACCACGAGGTTAGTGATGTGTGGGTAGAAGATGCTTCTATCGCAGCAGTCACTATGCAGTATCAGGCTGCAGACCTTGGCATTGGTTCTTGCTGGTGCCAGATTCGCAATCGTTTCATGAATGATAGTGAGAGTGCAGACAATATACTCCGTTTCCTCCTTCATTATCCACAGAACCTTATTGCTGAATGTGTTATCGGTCTTGGCTATCCTGCTCAAGAACGTAAGCCACAGAATGAGGATAACCTTAAGTGGGAGAATGTACATATTGGCACTTATGCCGAGTAATCGGCATAAGTGAGTGAAAAGTGAGTAGTGAAAAGTGAAAAATATATTTTACACTGTTCGCTGCAAAGTCTATGAGAGAAAAATCCATAGGTTGTAATGTCGTAGTATTTGCTATAAAGCATATTGTGGGACTTTTTTCATCTATGGTACTTTTGATTTTTCACTTTTCACTATTCACTTTTCACTTAATAAATTATGAACATAATTTTTATCGGTGCAGGTAATCTTGCAACAAATCTTGGCAAGGCACTTTATCGTGCTGGACATGAGATTATACAGGTGTATTCTCGTACACCGGAGTCGGCTCAGATGATGGCAGATCTGTTTGAGGCTACTGCCACCATTAATATTGATGATGTGCGTACTGATGCAGATGTGTATATCTTTTCTGTGAAGGATTCTGCTCTTGAAGGACTTGCTGAGGCTTTGGCTTCACGAGTAAGCGACAAACTGTTTGTACATACTGCAGGAAGCATGGCTATGGATGTGCTGCCTGTAGAGAATAGGGGTGTACTCTATCCTATGCAGACATTCTCTAAAACGAGAGAGGTGTCATTCCATAAGATACCTGTGTTCCTTGAGGCAAGTAACGCTAACTCGTCAGATGTGCTTCATGCTCTTACAAACGACATCTCGTCTAAGGTGTATGACATGAGTTCTGATGATCGTAAGTACTTGCATCTATCTGCCGTATTTTGCTGTAACTTTGCAAATCATTGTTATGCGCTTGGGGCAGAGTTGTTAGAGAAGCATGACATTCCTTTTGATGTTATGCTACCTCTCATTGACGAGACTGCTCGAAAGGTACATGCCATGAACCCTCATGATGCACAGACAGGGCCTGCAGTAAGGTGGGACGAGAATGTGATAGAGAAGCAGAAAGCACTCCTGGATGGTAATATTAAGGAAGTGTACGAGTTAATGAGCGAAAGTGTGCACGAAAGCTCCAAGGGAGCTTCGTGAGTTAAAGGTTAAAAGTTAAAAGTGAAAAATATATTTTACTTTGTTCGCAGAATAAACTATGGTGGAAATTGTTTATCTATGGTAATATAGATTTTTCACTTTTCACTATTCACTTTTCACTATTCACTTTTCACTTCTGAAAGAACGGATATGATAAACTACGATTTGACAAAGATTCGGGCATTGTTCTTCGATGTAGATGGTGTGCTCTCTTGTGAGACAATACCTATGCATCCTAATGGAGAACCAATGCGCTCGGTAAACATAAAGGATGGCTATGCAATGCAGCATGCCGTGAAGTGCGGTCTTATACTTGCAATCATAACAGGAGGTAAGACTGAGAGTGTCCGTCAGCGTTATGAGGGACTTGGTATCAAGGAGGTGTTCCTTGGTGCTGCTGTAAAGATAAAGACCTACGAGGACTTGAAGGACAAGTATGGTCTCAAAGATGAAGAGATACTTTATATGGGTGATGATATCCCTGATTATGAGATACTCCAGCATTGCGGTCTCCCTTGTTGTCCTGCTGATGCGGCTCCCGAGATAAAGAGTATATGTACATACATCTCGCACAAAAATGGTGGTATGGGATGTGGCCGTGATGTTGTGGAACAGGTGCTGAAAGCGCAAGGCAAATGGATGGCAGATGCCAAGGCTTTTGGATGGTAGACACTTGAAGAGTTAAAAGTTAAAAATTAAAAGTTAAAAGTGCGACCTCGCGGAGTAGGGACTTTTATGTTAGAAAATTATAAGATAATACTTGCAAGTAATTCGCCACGCAGAAAGGAACTGCTTGGAGGGCTTGGCTTGAAATTTGAAGTGCGTACCCTTCAGGGAATAGATGAGAGTTTTCCTGATGACCTTCGTGGAGAAGATATACCTAAATATATCTCTGGTCAGAAGGCAAAGGCGTATCGTAGTGCGATGGCTGATGACGAGCTTATCATTACAGCAGATACTATTGTGTATGTAGATGGTGAAGTACTTGGCAAACCAAAGGATGAGGCTGATGCAAAACGTATGTTCCATCTTATGAGCGGTCGTTCTCATGAGGTCATAACAGGTGTGAGTATTGTGACAAAGGCGAAGACTGTACAGTTTGCAACTACCACAAAGGTTACATTTGCTAAGTTGGAAGACGAGGAGATAGACTTCTACATCCGTAACTATAAACCTTTCGATAAGGCTGGTGCGTATGGCATTCAGGAATGGATTGGCTATATAGGTATTACAGGTATTGAAGGATCTTACTTCAATGTTGTTGGTCTGCCAGTTCAACGCCTTTATACGGAACTGAAGAAATTGTAACCCAGTTGTCGCTCTCAGCTAAAGGTAAACTGTCACTTTACTGATGGCAAAATGATACATGGTAAATGGTAAAAGAAATGGTTTCACACGAGTTAGACGAAATAGATTTGAATATACTCCGTTATTTGCAGGAGAATAGCCGACTCACAACAAAAGAGTTGGCACAGAAGGTGCATCTCTCAACAACACCTACATTTGAGCGCCAACGTCGTCTTGAGAGGTTGGGCTACATAAAGAAATATGTGGCTATACTTGATGCAGAACGTCTTGAGAGAGGGTTTGTTGTGTTCTGTTCTGTATCCATGAAACAGATAAATCATGAGATTGCTCACCGTTTTGCAGAGACTGTTGAGAAATGGAATGAGGTGACAGAGTGCTACAATACAAGTGGTGATGGAGATTATATGTTGAAGGTGTGTGTGAAGAGTATGCAGCACTATCAGCAGTTTGTCCTTAATCAACTTGGACAGTTTGAGTTTGTTGCTCATGTACGGAGTATCTTTGTTATGGACACATTAAAATTAAGTTATGGATTACCACTTTAATACTCTGATAATAGGAGGAGGACCTTCGGGCAGCAGTTGTGGCATCACTCTCACAAAGGGGGGAGTCGACTGTTGTATTGTAGATAAATACTCTTTTCCCCGTACCAAGTTGTGTGCAGGACTTTTTACTGGCAAGTCACAGATGTGTCTGAGCTCTGTGCTTGGACATTCTGTATATGAAGATGCTTTGAAGAAGTGTCTGGTGGCAAAGGAGGAAAGGTTCGCCTTATATAAAAAGACGTATGAGCTTGTTTCGTGTGACCTTACCAGCGAGAGAAACAAACCTGTTTCCTTGAGATATGATGATTGCAGAATAAAACTGGTAGACAGGCCTTTACTTGATGAGTTCCTTGTCCGTCATTTCTGCTCTCTTGGTGGTACACTAATTGAGGGAGATGCCGTGAAGACAATCGATTTTGAAACAAAGGTCGCGACATTGGTTTCTGGTACAACAATACGTTATGAGAATCTTGTTGCTGCAGATGGCGCCAATAGCCCTACAGAGAAGATGTTGGCTGCTTATGATAACTCCTTCAAGAAGAAAGGAGAGAGTGCTCTTTGTCTTGAGATAAATGTGGATAGGGCAGACCTCGATATTCATGGTGTTAATATCTATTTTGATGTTGTTGAGGGCAGCTATGCCTGGAGTTTCTCAAAAGGAGAAAAGGTATGTCTTGGACTTGTCAAGTTGCCTTGGCAAAAAGATGTGGATGCGAATAAAAGGATGAGAGATTTCTGTTCCCAGCTTGGGGTGGCTAACATGGACAAGTATCCTCTTCGTGGTGCCATGCTCCCTTTTGGTAACATTATGCCATGTCCTGTGTATAGCGATAACACATACTTTATTGGCGATGCTGCAGGACTTGTTGAACCACTTACCGGTGAGGGCATTTATTATGCTCTTCAAAGTGGTCAGTATGCTGGTGAGAGTATATTGAAGGGTGGGGTCGACGCTTATATGGAGTCTGTGAAGTATCTCCATTCCTTGATAAAGAAGGGCTGCTTCTATCAGTCCCTGTTGGAGAAGAAGTGGGCTACACGTTTCTTCTTTAACCATGCGCCTCGTAATGCCCGTTTCATATCTCATTTCTATCTCTCTCAGATAGAACATGCAACCCTTGATTCCTTTGCAAAGATTATTTGGAAGTATAAGAGGGGGAGAGTTTAGGGTTGAGAGTTGAGAGTTTAGAGTTTAGGGACTTTAGAGTCCTTAGAGCCCTTCGCCCCCTAAAGTCCTTAAATGCCTTGTAAGCAAGTTCTTCTATCTGACTAATGCCTTGTTCTTCACTCAAAACTTAATCTTGCTGATTATTTGTGCAAAATCTTGTGAGTTGTGCTCGAAATCAAGATCATCAACGTCAATGATGAGAGTCTCTCCATTATATTTGTTGTTGATGAAGTCCTCATATCGTTTGTTCATGCTCTCAAGATAATTGATATCCATAGACTGTTCGTATTCACGTCCTCGTTTCCTGATGTTCTTGATGAGGTGTGGAACAGAAGAACGAAGATAAATCATGAGACGTGGCATCTGTAGCATGGAAGACATCTGATTGAATAGCTCCATGTAGGTGTTGAAGTCCCTGTCGGAAAGATTACCTATCTCGTGATTGCATGCTGTAAAGACGTGAACGCCTTCGAAGATGCTTCTGTCGACAATCATGTTTTCTTCTGAACGTGATATCTCTATCATGTCCTTGAATCTCTGTGTTAGGAAAAACACTTCAAGATTGAATGACCACCTCTTTATGTCCTTGTAGTAGTCGCTAAGATATGGGTTGTTCACTACTGGTTCATATCTTGGAGTCCATCCATAATGGTCTGCGAGCATTCTTGTCAATGTGGTCTTTCCACTACCTATATTTCCTGCTATTGATATATACACGTTGTTGAAGTATGAGTTGTTTTGCAAATATTTTGCAAATATACGTGTTTTTTCGTAATTTTGCATTCTGTTTAGTAATGGTAAAAAATATTGGGAATTATTATTTTACTATTACTTAGTTCCTCAACATGTAGTGAGGTATATCTAATTACAAACAAAAAGGTTTTTCTAAGTGGGAAGAAACAAGTATTCACAGCACGAGATAGATATAATAGGAATGCTTCTAAAAAAGAAGTGCTCTGGTACAAGATTTCAACAGAAGGCTATTCGCCATCAGTTGAGAGTAAACTTTGAGTTTAATATCAGCGATTTCGGTGAGCAAGGCAAGGCTTTCGGGTATGATGAACTGCAAGCAGCCATTCAGCGTGGGGCAATCAAGATTCTTGACGATGCAACTATTGCTGATATGAAGGCAAAGCGTGAACGTGACCGTCAGCGGGATCTTGAGGCTCGTATAGCTGCAGGCGAGGTTATTGACAATCCTGAAGAAAATGAGGATTGGAAGAAGGTACTTGAAGAATGGAACGAGTACTATAAGGAAGAGCAATAATGTCCTTTTCTTATAATTGTTTAGTGACGTGAAAGTAACCACGTCGCTAATTGTTTTTATAAGGTGTTTTTACACGTTACTTACCTATTATCCTTTCAAATTGAAATCGTACACTAATGAAATGTTCTCTTTGCTATTTCAAGTTTCTTTATACGAAAGCGCATGTTCTCAATTGAGAAGTTTTAAGGTCATTTCGCAGGTAAGACTATAAGGCTCGTATGATTGTTCGCCCATAATGGTATCAACTTTTCTCATCGAGAGAGGTACGAACGAGATAAACCAGACAATCTCATAACCTGATAACCTTTTAACTGGAGCTTGCGAAAGTTGAATAACCTTACTGTTGTGTTAAAGAAGAAATAGTGTGCGCTCATAGAGTAATGACTGATGAAAAATTAGATTAGATGGAATAAATAATTCAGGATTGTTTACTTTTTCTTGTGGTTCTTCTTCATTCAACGAAATTTGTTCTATTGCAGTTTTTGGTGGAAATCCATGAGAGATTAAACCTTGCCTTTTGTTTGTGGTCAAAATAAATAATTTGCTCTAAAATTATCATATAGCTATGGATAGTGATAACAAATTTATGCAGATGGCAATAGATCTCTCTATAGAGAATGTTGCTAATGGGGGTGGCCCGTTTGGTGCTGTTATAGTGAAGGATGGGGAAGTGATAGCAACAGGTACTAACCGTGTGACTGCCAATAATGACCCTACTGCACATGCAGAGGTGACAGCTATACGTAATGCTTGTAAGAAAGTTGCGGACTTCCAACTAAAAGGATGTACAATCTATACATCTTGTGAGCCATGTCCTATGTGTCTGTCTGCAATATACTGGGCAGGCATATCTCGCATTTTCTTTGGAAACACAAAGGAAGATGCAGAGGCAATAAACTTTAGTGACAAGTTCATATATGATGAGATTGCTCTCCCTATTGAGAAACGTAGTGTGGCAACATCCATGTTGATGAGGGAACAGGCATTACGTGCCTTTCGTGATTGGGATAACAAGACAGACAAGGTGGAATACTAAGGGACAGACAAACACTTTAGTCCCAACAAACAGGAGATGGACAAATCGTAAATCATATCTCTGTCCTCTCTAAAGCTGCTACATATCAGCTATCATATTACTCGACTTTAGCTTTTAGCTAAGTCTTTCGGTTACAAGGGGTATATGGTTGTGGTTGTGGGAGGTTCCTCTCCCAACCTCCACCTCTAAGGGGAGGTTACTACTGCAATAGAACTTTTCTTCCGGATGGTTCCTCCCCTTAGAGGGGGATGTGCCCGTAGGGCGGAGAGGGTCTTTTCTACAACCGAACAGTTGAAAGCAAATGCTAAAACTGAGTCATTTTATTACTAAACCAATATAACTTATCGTGGTAAAAAGAATAAGCCTTAAGGCAGACCTTCGCAGATTGGCAGGTCCGATATTTATAGAGACGCTACTCATCACCTTGATGGGTGGCGTTGACACTTTCATGTTGTCTCAGTATAGCGATAATGCAGTTGCTGCTGTTGGACTCGTCAATCAACTTGTAGTATTCACTTTCCTTGTGTTCCAGATAATCAATATAGGAACATCGGTGTTATGTTCTCAATATATCGGTGCAGGAAGGCGCGGAAAGATGGTACAGGTTACGGGTGTCGCACTTATTCTTAATCTTGTTCTCGGATTACTAATGAGTGCCTTGCTGTATTTCTTTGCAAGTCCTTTGCTTACAGTTATGGGACTGAGGCCAGAACTGATGCAGTATGGTCTTCCCTATATGAAGATTGTTGGTGCGTTCGTGTTCTTTCAGGCTATGCACATGACCATATCTGCATCTCTTAGGGCAGACAAGAAGGCATTCTATCCAATGGCTGTTGTGTTTATCGCAAATCTTGTAAACGTGTTTGCCAACTATGCACTTATCTTCGGCCATTGCGGATTTGAGGCAATGGGAGTAGAAGGTGCCGCTACTGCAACTGCATTCTCTCGAGGAGTGTCTATGTTAATGCTCTTTGCCATTCTCTTCACAAAACATATCCGTTCATTCCCTCTAAAGGATTTCAGACCTTTCCCTTGGTCGGAAGTACGAAGACTATTAAAGATTGGCGTTCCATCAGCAGGAGAGAACATGTCATACAATGCACAACAGGTTATCATCATGTATTTCATCAACATGATTGGAAATGACGAATTGACGACATTCACTTATGTTACCAATATAGTCATGTTTGTCTATATCTTCTGTATATGTATGGCACAGGCAGGAGCTATAAGCATAGGACATGTTGTTGGAGAGGACAAACCACATGCAGCCTATGTTCTCGGCAAGTATGTCATGAAGATATCTTTAATAGTTACACTTACACTATCATTGTTTAGTGCTTTAATTGGTAAGCAACTGTTTGGATTGCTTACAGACAATGCAGATATAATTGCCCTTGGATGTTTTATCCTATATGTCAATATAGGGCGTGAGTTTGGACGCACAATAAACATCTACGCAACAAATGTACTACGTGCTACGGGTGATGTGTTCTTTCCTTTCTATGTAGGAGTAGTGGCACAATGGATAGCAGGTGTTGCATGTGGCTATTTCTTTGGCATATATCTCGGATGGGGACTTCTCGGCATGTGGATTGCCTTTATCCTTGACGAGAATATCCGTGGAATAATATTCATTTGGAGATGGAACAGCATGAAATGGGCAAAGAAGAGACTCGTGTGATTTGAATAATGGACACACACTAAAGTGCTATTGTGTATGAGGTAATAAGCACATATAAAAAGACTCGGATACCGCTTCAAGGCATTCGAGTCTTTTTCATTTCTATGTTTGTATAAGTACAAGGCAGGAAATGTTCACTAAGTGCATGACAAGTTATGTGTCGTACAGAGTAAATGAAGCATTGCCTATTCTTCACTAAATGTGATTATTCCTTTCAACTCATCGTATGAGAAACTTATCGTGCTACTTCCAAGCGCGTATGGGGCAATATCATACGGATTGTAGTGGAAGGATACTGAGTCTGTGCCAAGTTTGAAGTTCTCGGAAATATACATGTTTACATTGTCGAGATAACCGATGGCATATAAAGAGTCGAGACATGTTGCACCTACATTGCGCATGAGCCTCTCTGTAAGCATATCCATTAGTTTGTGGCGACAACTGTCAACAACAAGTGCATCAACAGTAATCTGCTCACCTGTATCTGCATTAAAACAAAGTAGTGTCGTGTTTGTAGTCGGGTGGGCGCCTCCTCCGAAGTAATCTTCTGTAAGACTATAGTTGATTATGCCGCTTATGCCATATTCAAAGCGACCTGTCATGTGTTCGAAGCGATCAAGATGAAATGTCTCGTCCTCTTCTTTGTATGTGTCACAGAGATTCTTAATGAAGTTTTTTATTGAAGAATGGATGTTCGTCGTGTCCACTTTCTCAAGAAACTCGTCTTGTAGTCTTGCATTTATGATGTTTGCAATCTTTTGCTGCTCTGGATTCTTGCCGTTTGCGAATTCCATATCTACGGCTATGTCGTATGGAGCCCTTATGCTGTCTTGTACCTTCACAAATTCTATTCCGTTCCATCCTGCATTATCCTTGCAACTAAGGATTGTTGAGGTGAATAGGAGTGATGGGAGGAAATATATATATTTATTCATTATAGAGTTATCGTAATCCTGTTTTGTCTTTTCGTGGTGCAAAGTTAAGTCAAAAATGGGGTAAAATCAAAAAAAACTCTTTAACATTCATTCTATTCGCTAAACTTTGTCTAATTTTGCCCTTAAATATAAAGCTAATATGCAAAATTGTAAAGATAATCTTGTTAAGCCTTTCTCACAAATGGGTATATTTGTGTCTGTATGTGTATTCTTGGTTCTTGTTGTCAAGAGTGCCATATTTGGATTTAGTTGGGCTGCCATAGTATGGCTACTGTTTATTTTAGTTTATTGGTGCTTATGCTATGTGTTTATCAAGAAACGTCCAAGCGAGAAACTGCTAAGGTTCTCAACAATAGGTTTCTTGATTGTTTCTGTTATTACTTTTGTTAGTCTTGCTCTCTTTGACCAGAATGCACGTCCTAAGATGCATGCTTTTGAGGGTGCCGCTTCTGATTCTGTAGAGGTGGAAGATGAGTTTGTTGTTGATGAGACACCAGACATCACTGTTGTTCAGCAGGACACAACAAAGGTTGATTCTACTCGTGTTGATACTGCTTCTGTTGCACCTGCTGTACATGAACCTTCAGAAGATATAGACGCAGAAGATGAAACGGAAGGGGATGTCTATTGAGCAATGAATAAAAGAACCTTGTATACGTTATGAAGAAAGTTTTTGTAAGTGGTTGTTATGACCTTCTGCATAGTGGACATGTAGAGTTCTTTCGCCAGGCAAGTCAGTATGGTGACTTGTATGTTGGCATTGGTTCTGATTCCACGATATTGAAGTATAAGAATCACCATACTCTCTATGATGAAAATGAGCGTCTCTTCATGGTGAAGAGTATAAGATATGTGAAGGATGCCGTAATCAACCAGGGAAGCGGTATAATGGATTTTATCCCGACAGTAGAAGCGCTTTGTCCTGATATCTTTGTGGTAAATGAAGATGGAAGCAATGAAGAGAAACGTCGTTTTTGTGAGGAGCATGGTATAGAGTATGTTGTACTCAAGCGTGATCCTGCGGAAGGACTCAAAGCACGTTCAAGTACAGACCTTAAGGCTGCGACGTGTCAGATTCCTACTCGTCTTGATCTTGCTGGCACGTGGATTGATCAACCTTATGTTAGTTGTCATCAACCGGGTTGGGCTTTAACAATATCCCTTAATCCTACTTTTGAGATACGTGAGCGTTGTGGGCTTTCAACTTCTACACGTAACATGATTAAGAAGATATGGCCTATTAAACTTCCAGAGATGGATCCTGAGATGTTGGCAAAACTGGTATTCTGCTTTGAGAATGACCCTGAACGTAGTGATGGCATTGTAAGTGGTGCACAGGATTCAATTGGAATATGTATTCCAGGATTGTCTCGTCACTATTATAACAGCCATTTCTGGCCAGAGAAGATTGAGACATGTCGTGACGAAAACACGTTGCTATGGTTAGAGCAACATCTTGTAATGGTTCCTATGTTCCCACGTAGACCGGGATGCTCT
This sequence comes from Bacteroidaceae bacterium, assembly GCA_045641785.1. GTDB lineage: Bacteria > Bacteroidota > Bacteroidia > Bacteroidales > Bacteroidaceae > Minthosoma. Next base: position 52,828 of record JAZUHP010000099.1, on the reverse strand, counting down.
GTTATCGAGGGCAAGGATATAACACCAGTAAAGGTGAAGGCTCTTACTGATGCCGCAGATGCTTGTTGGAGTGCAATAATGGAAAAGAACCTTGAGGCGTTTGCAGTAGCGTATAGGGCAAGCTTTGATGCTCAGGTGGCAATGTTCCCTGCAATGATACAATCTGGTGTACAGGATTATATTGACAGGTTCTCTGCCTTGTCTGATGTTCTCGCATGGAAGATGCCAGGAGCAGGTGGTGGCGGTTATCTTGCTATGGTTGTAAAGGACGCAGATACTTTTGTGAAAGAACATACTGAAGCATTAAGACTAAGTATTAGAAGATAAACTTCACTTGATCATGAGTTAAGACGAATGATTGTTTATGGAAACAATTAACAATTGCAGGTACGCCCATTAATTATGTATTATGCATTAACAAAAGTACCTTGCTTCTTAAAGTGAACTTGAACATGTAACTTATATGAGTAAAAGAGGGAATGTCATTGTGACATTCCCTCTTTTACTTATATAATTCAAATGTGAGCTGTGCTTAAATCTTGAACTTAAGTACTTTACCTCCATTTGCTGGAAGTTCCACGTATATTGTTCCGTCAGGAATAAGATCTGCCTTTACGTCTTTCTTTCCTGTAAGAAGATCCTTGCTTTCAACTCCCTGCTTTGTAGGAATCTCAAGAACTTCAAATGCGTGAGCAGGAATCTTGATCCATGAACGTGCTGGCTGATCATCAAAGTTTGCAACTACGAGGATAAGTTCTTTTCCAGCCTTACGGACAAATGCGAACTGGCGATGTTCGTTCATTGACTGGCCATAGTTGACATACATGACATCGTAGAAGAGTCCTTCACGAATAGCTTTCTCCTTGTTCGCAAGGTTAAGCACCTTTGAATAGAATGCCTGAAGGTCTTTCTCCTCCTTGTTGAGAAGTGAACCATCAAACTTGCCATTGTTTCTCCAACGGCGGATAAGGTCTATTGTCCAGTAGTCAAAGATTGTAGTACGTCCATCTTGTCCGCTAAAGCCTTCTGAGTACATACCCTTTTCACCAAGTTCCTGACCGAAGTAGATCATTACTGGGTTTGTGCGGAGTAATGAAGCAACGAGCATGGCAGGTTTGCCCTTCTCTGCGTTTCCTGCGAAGAACTGTGATGCAATACGTTGCTCGTCATGGTTCTCAAGGAAGTTGAGCATGTGTGTGCTGATATCATCAACACTTTGCCATGCACCTGTAATACTTGTAGCGGTATTGCCACCCATCACAGAACGTAATGTGTCATAGAGTCCTACCTTGTCATAGAGATAATCGAATCTACCACGGTTGATATAGTTGCGGTACTCATGTGGATTGTATACCTCTGCAATGAATACTATATCTGGATATTGCTTCTTTACTTCAGGGATAGCCCATCCCCAGAAATCACATGGTACCATCTCTGCCATGTCGCAACGGAATCCGTCAATACCCTTGCTTGCCCAGAAGAGTAGGATGTCGCGCATCTTTTCCCATGTGTTAGGAATACCCCATGATGTGATGTTGTTGCATCCCTGGTAGTCAACGCCATAGTTGAGCTTTACAGTCTCATACCAGTCATTCTTTGTTGCCCACTGAGTGAAACAGTCATTACCTGTTACCTTAGCAGGTGTCTCGATATATTCGCCCATCTCAGGATCGTCAAGACTGAAGTTTGGAGAGAACTTTGTATGAGGCATGTAGTAGAAGTTGTTGTTTGGGTTGAAAGCCATTGTTGTGATGTCTTCCTCTCCAAGATCCTTAACACCTTCTGGCTTAGCATCTGAAGCATACTGACGAGCAACGTGGTTTGGAACGAAGTCGATGATCATCTTAAGTCCTGCACGATGAGTACGAGCAACAAGGTTCTCGAACTCCTTCATACGCTCTGGTACCTTTGTTGCGAGGTCTGGGTCGATATCATAATAGTCCTTTATTGCATAAGGGCTACCAGCATTACCCTTTACTACAGCAGGGTGGTCACGTCGAATGCCATACTCTGTATAGTCAGTCTTTGTGGCATGTTCGATGACGCCTGTGTACCAGATATGAGTGGCACCAAGATTCTTTATGTTGTCGAGAGCAGCAGTTGTAAAGTCTGCCATCTTTCCACAACCATTTTCCTTCTTTGTTCCGTTACTCTTGTTTTTGTTGGCATTAGCACCGAAAAGTCTTGTAAAAACTTGATATATTACAATCTTTTCCATAGTCATTCAATTTTAAAGGTTAATATTATGCTAATAGTTTTTTTGAAAGCGGAGAGTTCAGATATTCTGTATAATCCTAAATGAAGTGATTAACAGGAATACCCAAACTCTTCGATGTAATTATGCGATACCGTGAACAGTAACGTCCTTGCTGATCTTAGCAATCATACCCTGAAGTGCCTTTCCTGGACCACACTCTGTGAAGTCTGTTGCACCAGCTGCAATCATGTTCTGAACCTCGTAAGTCCACTTTACAGGAGCTGTGAGCTGAGCGATAAGGTTCTTCTTGATCTCCTCTGGGTTTGTGTGTGCCTGAGCATCTACATTCTGGTATACTGGGCACTTTGGCTCAGAGAATGTTGTTGCCTCTATAGCAGCCTGAAGCTCATCCTTAGCTGGCTGCATGAGTGGAGAGTGGAATGCACCACCTACTGGGAGTGGGAGAGCGCGCTTTGCACCTGCAGCCTTCATAGCCTCACATGCTTCAGCGATAGCCTCATTGTTACCAGAGATAACAAGCTGACCTGGGTTGTTATAGTTTGCAGGAACTACGATGCTGCCTGGCTTAGAAATGCTTGCACAGATCTCTTCAATCTTCTCGTCTGGAAGACCGATGATAGCAGCCATTGTAGATGGAGCAGCCTCACATGCCTTCTGCATAGCCTGAGCACGCTGAGAAACGAGCTTAAGACCATCCTCGAATGAGAGTGCGCCTGCAGCTACGAGTGCAGAGAACTCACCAAGAGAGTGACCACCTACCATCTCTGCATCAAATGCATCACCGAGACAGATAGCTGAGATTACTGAGTGAAGGAATACTGCAGGCTGAGTAACCTTTGTCTGCTTAAGTTCTTCAGCTGTTCCCTCGAACATTATCTTTGTGATTTCGAAACCAAGGATCTCATTTGCCTTGTCGAAAAGTTCTTTTGCTACTGGATTAGAATCGTAAAGGTCCTTACCCATTCCTGTGAACTGGGCTCCCTGACCTGGAAAAACGAATGCTTTCATAATTTGTTCTGTTTATTATTATTTTGTTTTATTATTTTACTTGTTATCGTATTGCAAGGTTGTTATAGACGCAGTATATTCTAAGTCATAGAAACTATGTTCTCGTTGAAATATAGATGCTCTATACCCCTTAGTATTGACGCAAAGATATGTTTTTTTTGAATACTATCAAAGTTTTCTTCCGAAAAGTTTATCAATCAAGTCATTTCTACCCATTCGGCGTAGTTCCTTGATAATCTTCTGCTGCTCCTCTTTCTTGTACCAGAAGAAGAATTGGCGTTGTGCCAGTTTTTCCTTCTGTGTCTTAGCCGAAAATACTGGTTTGAGCGTATATGGATGGACTCCAGAGTACCATGCCTCTGTACTAACAGTCATTGGTGTTGGCGTGAAGTCCTGCACCTGTTCGAGATGAAAATCGAGGTCTTTGGTTATTACAGCCAACTCTGCCATATCCTCTGCTGTGCAACCTGGGTGACTACTTATGAAATAAGGGATAAGTTGCTGATTGAGTCTCTCTTCGCGATTTATCTTGTCGAATATCCTCTTGAAGTCATAGAATAGTTTGAATGATGGTTTTCGCATCAGATACAGTACATTGTCCGATGTATGTTCTGGTGCAATCTTGAGTCGTCCACTCACGTGTTTCTTGATGAGTTCACGAGTATATTGCATGTTAACCTTATTGATATGTGAATCTCCTGTGTCGTGGAGCAAAAGGTCATACCTCACACCACTACCGATGAAGCTCTTCTTGATACCAGGAATAGCATCAACAGCATGATATATGTCCAAGAGTTTTGAGTGGTCTGTGTTTAGGTTTGGACACACCTTAGGATGGATACATGAAGGGCGCTTGCACTTATGACATAGTTCAAGATTCTTTCCATGCATCGCATACATGTTGGCAGATGGACCGCCAAGGTCACTTAGGTAACCCTTGAAATCTGGAAGTTCAACAATCTCCTTGACCTCTTTGAGAATGCTCTCCTTGCTTCGTGATGTGATGAACTTGCCCTGATGTGCAGATATTGTACAGAATGCACATCCTCCGAAACATCCTCTGTGCATACATACCGAGAACTTGATCATCTCGTAGGCTGGGATGCGTTTACCCTTATACTTAGGGTGTGGAAGTCGTGTGTATGGGAGGTCAAAGGAACGATCCAGTTCGTCCTGTGTGAGAGGCTGGTAGGGTGGATTGACTACAGCATATAATCCATCTACCCCTTGTATAATCCTTTGTGCAGAATACTTGTTTGACTCTTCCTCAATGTGTCGGAAATTGTCTGCCTGGCATACAGGATCCTTAAGACATTCCTCGTGGGAGTGTAGCACAATGTCGTCGTCCTTTATGCCACCAGGGATATCCTTTTTGTTTACAAGTATAACGGTTTGTTTCTGTGGGAAACGGAGCATGAGGTTACGAAACATCTTGGTGTCGATGTACGTGTCCTGTTCCATAAGGATATGTGCAAGGGAAACCATTGGTTTTTCTCCCATGCCATAAACGAGCAGGTCTGCTCCGCTGGTACGAAGAATGCACTTCTGGAGAGAATCTTTCCAGTAGTCATAATGTGTGAGTCGTCGGAGTGATGCCTCTATACCACCAAGTACAACAGGTACGTCAGGATATATCTGCTTAAGTATCTGTGTGTAGACGATGGTGGGGTACTCTGGTCGCATGTCATGTCTGCCATCTGGTGAATATGCATCCTCTGAACGAAGTCGTTTGTTGGCTGTATATTTGTTAACCATAGAGTCCATGCAGCCGGGCGAGATACCAAAGAACAGGCGTGGGCGACCAAGCTTCTTGAAGTCTCGGAAGTCACCATGCCAGTCAGGTTGAGGGACAATAGCAACACGAAGTCCCTCTGCCTCAAGTATTCTACCCACTACAGCTGCGCCAAAAGAAGGATGGTCAACGTATGCATCGCCAGAGAATAGGATAACATCAAGTTCATCCCATCCCAGACGTTCCATCTCCTTCTTTGTCGTAGGAAGCCAGGTTAATCTTTTTTCTGTCATATATTTCTTTTTACCCTTTTACGATTTGGTTAGGCTTTGCAAGTCTTAACTTGCTCGCTTTAGGGAGTAAAATGGAGTTAAAAGAAGTTAATAGGAGTTAAAAGACGATACTCTGCTGATAGAAATACATTTCCGCGAACAATCATACGTCTTTTTACTTCTCTTTACTCCTCTTTACTTCTTTTTACTTCTCCATTTCTCTTTACCCCTCTTTACTCCATCCAACCTCTCACTCTCCCTCTTCTTGCGAATCTTTCCATCCTACATAAAGCATGATGAGCTCCTTGAGTCCATACACCTTCATGTTGTCGTGGAAGAGGACGTTGGTGCAAAGGTCCACTAGGTCGGTACATTCATTATTGTTGAGGATGAATGACTTTGCATTATGCTTGAGAGTCTCAAGTGTTGTCTCGTCAACAATGCCGTTGCTTGGTACTAATCCCTTAAGGAGTGAGTACTTATCCAATGTGAGGAGATTGTCCTCTGTCACTTCAATGCTTCTTGTTCCAGAAGCGTTTGCTTGAATCTTGTACATTGTGTCTTAATTTTCAAGATATTTAATACATCCTTTTGTCATCTTGTTCATCTTTACCTGATCGGTTATGCTCTCAAGTGGAAAACCGAGGATGATGCATCTGCTATTGGTGTTGCTCTTTATCTGTGTAACCTCTTTGTTACTCTTACCCTTCTTTTTCTTACCTTTTTCCTTTTCCTTCTCCTTTTGAGTGGTAGTGCTTTGTTCCACTTTCTTCTCAGGACCGCTATATGCTACTCCAGCTGTGGTTCCATCTGCATAGGTCAGCATCGTGAATGCTTTGCCTGTAGCATTTAATATGGTAGGAGATGGTACAGAATATGATACAGGGTTCATCTCTCTGTAGATGTCGAATGTGAGGTTACGAGCGCTGATATTGCTTACTGATTTATCTGCCAGTGTGCCCGATGCAGTTGTACTGACATTCTTCATCTTGCTAAGTAGAGGACCTATGTTTGCACCGCTTATGATCAGATGTCCATTATTCTTGACATAGTTGTCGAGAATAGTGATTGTCTTTGTGTCAAACTCTCGCTGAGTGCCATATATCACGTCAACAATGTTATATTTAGACAGGTTGTAAACACCTGATTTGAGAGCATCTTCACTTGTAGATGTGAATGAGTGACGTCGGGTTGACATTATTGCCCTTCCATGAATGAATGGATAGTCAAATGTGTTGCCCATCACAATAGTACCCTCAAGTTCGTCGCCACTTATGCCAAGTCCCCCATTTGTTTCGATACCAGCCTTGCTCCTGTCGAAGTATTTCTGTTTGCCACAAAAACCGGCATATGCACCATATTGCACTCCAGGATCTGCTTCGAGATCAAATCCTGCCTCGGTAGGAGTATTTATCTCCTTAGGTCCCTCAAGTCGTGTAAAACCGTTGACGATAAGTACAGTCCCTGTGTTGTGTGATGCTATACCAGCACTTAGTGTCTCCGAAGGGAAACTCTCGCCACCGGCATTGACTGCTGTGACCTTGAAAGAGTATGGAGTGTCTGGCAACAGATTTACAGAGTGTGATGTTCCCTTGACAAGGGTACCGTTGTCAAAACCTCCATTTCCCTTTCGGGTGTAAACTATATATTGGTGAGCAACAGCTGTAGGTTCTGACTTGTCCGTAGTCGGAGCCCATGACAGTTCTGCAGTACCCTTCTGCTCATTAAGTGTGATGCTGAAGTTACGGACAGGCAAAGGCTGGATGACATATCCTCTGCTGTGTTCTGTAGCAATAAACTTGACTATGGTCTTATATACGGAACGGCAGAAGTCAAACTTGAAATGCGGGTTATATGCAAGACGCATATCCGCGAAGTTCTGGTGTGACAGCATCTCAAGAATACAGGTTGGGGTGAGAGGTTCACGTGCCTCACCATAGTTCCTGTTCCATAGCTGACGAATCTGCCAGTTGTATTTCTTCAAGTCCTTCTGCAAGTTGCCGAGAAGCATACTTGCAAGGTCACGACTCACATACCTGTCAAGTCCTGCTCCTGTAAGACCATTGTTATGGTTAGTCCTGTAGATGGATAGGGAACCTATGAGTTCATCTTCCTTAGAGAAACCAGCATCGGAGTGGAATGCTATTGTCGCTTCAAGCGGTACCTTCACGCCTTCGGTATCCTTATTATATATAGAACCGCCAGAGATATAGTTGACAGAACGTGAACGACAATTGATGTCATTACTGTAATCGTCAGTTCCGAACCCTCCGGTATGTATTCTGTAAGGCATTCCATTCCAGAAAGTGGAGTACTTGGCTGCTTCTGCCCATCGAGGAAGACCACTTAGAGGTATGTTGTTTTCTTCACTTTCAGGGACAACATTTCCCATACCTCCTCCAAATCGTACAGCATCAGCAGAAACGATACCTTTCTCAGCACTAAGGTTAGAGAGTGATACCATAGCATTTTGACTTACCCCTGCCTCAAACTCAAATGTGCCGAGGTAACCCCATGTGCCACCTCCCATCTTCTGGTTTACATGAAACTCTGTTGTTCCGCCCTTATGCTTTACAGTATAATGTGCATCGGAAACGCTGTTGCCAAAGGTGTGATATGTGACATATACAGCATACTTGCCATCTTCAGGTATGTTTGGAACCCATTGAGCAAAGGCGTTTGCCTTGCCTGAATTGACTGCTGCAATATAGCGTGAGGTGCCATCGACAAAAGGTGTGTCAGTCACCTCGTATATCTGCTTGTAATTGGCAAAACCGGCTGATTTTGGTGTTGCCCACGCTGATTTAGACTTGCCATGATTGCTCTCTATGTAGTAACCGTCTGTGGTTGGAGTGTCATTATCTATGACAACCTCATGTGATTGCCAGTCACGTTCACGAGGAGTGAAAACGATAGCTCCGGCATTCTGTAGCATTGGTATGATATATGGCACTACAAATGTTTGTGTGAAGAGGTCCTCATTTGTGCAGAACAGTCGTGGACGTTGCCATGTCCATGTCTGTGTGGATTGCTTGTAGTAGCGTCCGTGACTCTGCCACAGGGCAAGGTGTGTGCCTTCAAGCCCTTTGGTAGCACGATATGGACGAGAAATGTTTGTAACCCATGGTGCGCCGGTATATTCCTTTGATAGAAGACGACTCCTGTCCTTGTCCTTCTTCCTGAAGTAGTTTGGAATGAGATCCTCTATCTTATGATCCTCGGTATAGACAGACACGTGAAAAGATCTCATGTCTTCAGGAAGGAGTTCCTTGATGTCCTTGTACACACTATCAACAGATGCTGGTGTGAAGCATTGTTCCTGGAAACCTCCACCGGCAACAATCTTTATTGTCTGGCTGTCGGTGTCCACTTCAAGACTCTGAAGCCTTATCTTGTCAATGTTGGCCTTTGCATGGCGGTAAGATTCGAAGTAGCTTGTGATGCTGTTCTTCAAGTCTTTTTGCATGTCTTGTGCAAAGGTGCATATTGATACACTTAAGGCTATTGCTGATAATATGTGTCTTAATCTTTTCAAGAAATGTTCCCTATGTAGTTTGTGAATGTTATGTCTTCGACTTTTGCTTTTGTTAAGTTCTTCTGTTACCTTAAAACCTTTATCGCCAACCACCTGAAAGCACAATGCTATAGATGGGCTATTAGTCTGCAAATATAGTTAAAATAACAGAAAGAATGGCACCTTGCTGTTGATTATTTGCAATAGGGTGGTTCTATCACTTGATATTTACATTAGTATGCTCTTTATGCTATATTTTTTGTCACGTAACAAGTCATTGCTGTTGGTGCTTTTTTCATGATAATATGGGTTATTGCTGGACGCTTTTCACTTCGCCAAAACCTATGAGTTTGTCGTATCTGCATCCAAATGGACGACAGTATACATATATATAGTATTCGTTCTCTGTCTGGTGAAAATTGCCTTCTGCCTGAAGAGTATGACCAACAGTTTCCCCGTCACGTACAAAGAGATACTGGTAGTTGTATGAACCTTGTTTGAGTGGCAGCATCTTCTCGTAAGTATGAGTCACACTGTTATATTCCATCCTGTACTCTTCTGAGATCCTGTTACATGTAAGGTCGCCGTTTATGTATAGTTCACCACCCGGAACTCGTGGCATCTTGAGATTGAAATGTGTGAGGAAATAGTCACTTTCTGTCTCATTGTCTATGTTCTCTCCATTACGGACAAGGTAGCGTCCATCTTGGTCACGGTCATATAGATAGCTTGTGCGTTGCTCATCGGTATACAATGTAGCATGGTAATATGGATCATGATACTCCATAGCATCTACTCGCATCGTTGGAGTGTGCTCATCAAGTATCTCGAAACGCCTGTACTCGTTGCCTGCCTCAAATATCAGTTTCTTGTTATGACTATAGATAACCTGGTTTGTTCGCAGGTATGTTGGCTTCAGGTCTTCGGCATGATTATCCCATCTCCTGTTCTGTACCACAACAGGTTTGAACTCGTCCACAGGGTTGCGGGCATCGTATCCTTTGTAGTTTATTGCAAACTCCACCTGCTGGTGCTGTGCCCATGTGTCTATGTCTGTGTTTCCTGACACGGATGCTTCTACTCCTACATGTGGCTCTATGATGCTGAAACATGCTTTTGCAACAGGAGTGTCCTCGCCATCTTCAAAGATATCAATGACATAGTTGCCGCTTATTAGTAACTTGACATCGTCGTTTGGAATGGTAAACGAGTAGTGGTTGTAGTCCATGGCGGTGTTCATGCTCTGCTCATAGTCCTCAATCCTGTTTTCTGCAAAACCGTCCATGTACTCACTCCTGTTAATGTCGGATGGTGTCCAGTCGGCATTACAATGAGTGATGGTATAGGTGTAGCGTACAAAACTGTGCTGCAGGTCATCAAAGCTTATCTCCACATAGTTGTTGCTTCTTAGAACCATAATAGGTGGAACACCCCATTCACTACCTACTTGTACCTGTAGTGACTTGATGTTTTCAACCATTACAGCATTCTCCTGGGCAATAGCACTTGTCCAAGTTATTAATGATGTTAATATGATAATTAATCTATACATAAGTTATGTATCTGAATTTTTTCACCCTTATATCTCAAGTACATTAGGATGGAGACAATTGTTTAAAAACTCTTTTCTGAGTCTCTGAAAAGTGTGCGTAGGTGTGGTGTGTAGTATGGTGGGATTTATAAATTGGGGTAATCTAAGATTTGAGTATTAAGCAGGTCGAGGAACATGTGGCGCGTATAGAGGCGTTCGGCTTCTTCTGTCACATGTTGTTCTTCTCGTTCCTGTTCTTCATCGGCATAAAGATACTTGAACTTGTTTCGTTCGTAGAACTTCAAAACTCTTTCTTTGTTATAGGCATCAACAACGAGGAAGCGGCAACCTGTCTTATTGTCGTCTTCAATAAACCATGACTTCAGAAAGTTTATAACTTGCTGGCCTACAAAGAACTTTTTGCCCTGAAATTCCTTTGCCACACCAAGACGACCGAGTAGCACGGCTGGATAGGTGCGAAGGTGTTTCTGACCAGGAATAGTGCGCTGCACTTTGTTCTTTGAACTCTTTGGGATGAATGTGGTCTTCACGCTGTCGTTTGACACGGTAAAGAATGCCACAATCTTTGTTTCCTCCCCAGAGTTGTCAATGAAGCAGTACGTCTTACCCAATCGTTGTTTAGCATAGAGCATGGCTTCATTGTGAAAGAAATCTTCAAGGTCGCGTTCGCCCTCGTCTTCCCCACAACAAAACGGTAGTGAAGTCAATTCGTCAGTCAGGACAGTGAATTCACAGCGTTCAAAAATGTCGTAGTCGTAACCTCCCATGAGCGATTATCTTACAGCGCGTTTGATGACTATGTTGCGTGAACGCTCCATCATACGACTGATGGAAGCCTTCATTTGAGCAGGAACAGAAGTCTGTTCATGTCTGTTGTTTGCTTCTGCCATTTCAACAAAACGCTGAGCTGTCTCGCCTCTGAGCACAGGTATCGTTCGTATTGTTATTGCCATATCTTGTCTATGTGTTGAGCCTTGTGACTCGTTATGATTCTTCTTTTTATTTTACTGATTCGACCAGTTTTGTTTCATACAGTCGTGGTCTTTGCATCGCAAAGTTACACATTTTTTATCAAATAGTTGTGCATTTTTCAAAACGTTAACATGTTCATTCCTACTTTTTTGTCTCAAATCATACCTAAATGCCACACATATCCGTCCAAACAATGCTTAATGAGTGAGTTTCTGCGCTAGTCGCATATACGTCAAGGATAGGGAAAAGTATTGTTCTATGGGAATTTTGAGTGACAAGACTATTTGATTTCCTACAGGATTCTCTCTAACAGCATAAATTGATTTGTAATAAAAAACCTTCGGAATGATTTTTAAAATATTCCATGTTTTTTGTTTCTCTAAATGGAAATCATTAGCTTTGTAAATAATCTGACGATGTTGTCTAATGATAGCAAATTCTTTAATCGGAAATGTACGATAAGGGGAGCAGTTATTGTTTGCTCTTGTTAACGTAAAAGTCCAGGCAGAATTATGAAGCCAATACGAAGGGATTACGAAGCGATGTCGAAGGATTTTACAGGTATATTGTACCCTTATGTGAACAAATTCCAATCTTTCCATGTAAAATCACTTTCTATTTTTATAGACGATTTTTAAGATAAGTCCAATATGGATATTTCTCTTTTAATTCAATATGTTATCGTTTTTTTTTCTTTGTATGATTACATCCGCATGAGAAAGTGTGTAAGATCCATTTGTCTTTTCTGGGTAGTGTAATGTCCTTCGTGAGTCTCCGAAGAAAACCTCCTGAAAACCTCTTTGGCTTACGACAATTGTCGTAAGCAAGTCGTAAGCAGAAATTGTTCAAATGCTGTTTTACTAAGAAGAAATAAGTAGTGAAAAGAGGCTTTTGCTACTTATGCAAAGATACAAATATTTTGTTGCAAAAACAACTTTTTGAGCAGAAATAATTTAATTCGCAATTTGTCGTTACATGGGGGTGAAATACATATTAATAATTTGATGTGCTTAATATGGAAGTAATATTCGTGTTCACTAGAAGGAACGATGTAAGCATTGTGACTGACAACATAAGCACGAAACTAAGTGTTGCGGGTGCAATGTTTGAGCGTAGTTTTTTTCGTTTCCGATTAACGAAACCATTAAATATATGTCAAGCAAAAAAAGTTCAGAATGTCGGTCAACCTTTTGGTTGTAGTCTGATTTTTTCGTACAAAAGTGAAAGCATTGTTAAAATAAATTTGATTACCTACTTATATTTTTCTTTGACAAATTTAACTTGGGAAACAGAATTTGTGCAGTTGCAGTCTTTTATGATTATCGTATAGAATTCTCGTTTGCGTTTTTGTTAATAGATCCGAAATTTAGTTCAATCATTACATATATGACAAAAATAATATCTTACTTATTATTTTTTAAATTACATTTGCAGCGCTATTGTTGGATAAAGTATGTAATGATTAAACGATTCGTTATAATGAAAAAATTAAGAGGATATACCAAGAATGATTGTCTAAATGCGGCATTACAATATAAATCAAGAGGGGATTTTCGATTGAATAGCCCAATTTTTTATAATGCAGCATCAAAACATGGCTGGTTGGATGAAATATGTTCCCATATGCGGGGGAAAGTAAAAAAGAAGGCGGGATATTGGGATCTTTTAGATAACTGTATTCAAACTGCAAAAAGATATTCTAATCGAGTAGAGCTAAGGAAAAATGAAAAGGGCTGTCATGATGCGATATTAAAACATGGCTGGCAAGATATTTGTTTCTCTCACATGAACAGTAGAATACGCGAATATACGATAGATCAACTTGTTGCTATAGCTCTGAAGTATAAAAACCATCGTAGTTTTATTACAAATGATAGTGGGGCTTATTATGCTGCAAAAAATAAAGGTATTCTGGATGAAATTACTAAACATATGTCTCCAAAACGCATAATACATAAGTTTGACCAAAATCCAAGTAAAAAAGAATGCCAAGATATTGCACGTAAATATGAGACTCGCAAAGAATTTAGGAATCAAGAACCGCTTTATTATAATTATATTTACCACAAAGGATGGTTAGATGAGATTTGTTCTCACATGCCATTTGCGAAAAACCTTAAAAAAAGATGTGTGTATAAAGCTGAGTTCCAAGAGGATCATAGTGTCTATGTTGGGTTGACATATGATACGGTTCGAAGATGGCAAGACCATATTACAAAATGTAATTCTGCAGTGTATATACATATGAAAGAGACTGGTTTTGAACCTGTTTTCAATAGATTAACAGATTATGTTTCATGTGAAGAAGCAAAAGCTAATGAACAGAAATTTGTTGAATTGTATAAGTGTCAAGGATGGAATGTTCTGAATCGTGCAAAAGCAGGAAGTTTGGGAGCCGTAGAACGAGGCTACACAAAGGAACAAGTAATTGCAAAAGCAAAAGAGTACCGGACACTTAAAGAATTTAGAGAAAATGCTGCAGGGTACTATGAAGCTGGTTATAGGAGTGAGTATTGGAACGAAATAAGAGAAATTTGTAAACCACATCTTCGTATATTTTCGTACGATTATGTGATGGAAATTGCAAAACAATACGCAACGGAATTCTATTTTAGAAGAAAAGAGCACGCAGTTTATGATTGGGCAAAAAGAAACGGTATTTTAGATAAAATATGTGAGCATATGGTACGCTCAAGAAAAGTGAAAAAATATTCGGAAGATGATATTAGGTTAATTGTCAAGTCATGTACTACAAGATACCAACTTCAGGTCTTGTATCCAGCTATTTACCAAAGAATAAGACGAGAAGGTAGGCTAGATGAATTATGTGCTCACATGAAACAAAAAAACATACAACAATGGAATAATCTTGAAGTTTTATGTACTGAAGCAAAAAAATATCTTTATAGATCGGATTTTCAAAAAGAAAGTCCTTCTGCATATCGTTATGCATTAAAGTATGGGCTTCTTGATATTGTTTGTGAACATATGTTGAGGAAGAGTAGAACACAAAACTATGAATGTTACAATATTGAAGATGCAAAAAGATTGGCATCATTATGTAAGGGACGTTCTGAATTACAAAAAACATATTTGGTAGCTTATAAGATGTTAAAAAATGCAGGATTACTGGATGTCGTTTTACCTAGAATTCATAATTCAAAAAACTATAGATGGACTAAGGAGAAGCGGCGTGAAGCAGCTTTAAAGTGCAATACCAGAAATGAATTTAAAAAGAATTATCCTCAAGCTTATGACAAAACGCGTGAGTTGGGTGAGCTAGATGAGTTGTGTTCCCATATGCCGAAAAGGATAATTTGGACGGAAGAGCTATTAATAATGTTAGCTTCGCAGTGTTCAAGTATGAAAGATCTGAAAACATTAAATATCAATGCATGGTATTATGTTACAAAACATAAAGGAAAATCTGCATTTGTTAGAATGCACTTTAAGAAATGAATGATTTTCAATGATTCATCCAAACATTCTAAGTAACTTGCTAGTTAAGTTGTTTGGAAACACAAGGTATTCTGTTTTGATTGATATTTAATTCATATTGGCATTATCCACGGAATTTTCAAGACTATAGAACAAATATACTGTGTTTTACTTCTAAGCCATTTCCTTATAAAATAAGACTTAAAGGCTCTAATGATTATATTGATTTTTTTATCAGTTCTGTAAATTAGCTTTGAATGGGTTATGTCTTGTCTCTGGACTGATTATTTGAACTGTAGAAGTGTCAAGCGAGCTATGGTTCAAGGCTTTGAGAGGTAAGATGCATAAGAGAATACGAAGGACAACTGAAAAGTTCTTGCCACATGATTGCAACTCTTATAAATAATGTGTACCTTTGCATTGTATTAATATAGAGGTAAAAGTTATGCAGAAGATAATATCAATAACAGAGGGTGTTACCCGTCATCCAATATATAGATTTAAGAATCCAATCAACATTGAGATTCTTGAAGGTGAACAAGTTGCCATTGTTGGTGAGAATGGCTCTGGTAAGAGTATGCTCGTGGATGTGCTTACAGGTAAGCATGCTTTGCTTATGACAGATGTGAAATATGATTTCTCTCCAAGCAAGGCAAAGATGGTAAGTGACAACATCAAGTACATGACTTTCCGTGACTCATACGGAACAAGTGATGGTCAGTACTACTATCAGCAGAGATGGAACCAGAATGATGTGGATGAGGCGCCAACTGTGGGCGAACTTCTTGAAGAGGCTTTTCGTGTTGCTGAGCAGGGTATTACCAGAACGAGCGTCTATGACAAGTTCCTTGTTCGCGATGAAAGTGATAAGGAGGCAAAGGCTCGAATGGATAAGGAGGATGCTGATAAGGCTCAGGTTCGTGCAGAACTGGAAAAGATGCGTGAACGTCTATATGATATGTTCCACCTTGACCAGCTTCTTGATAAGCGTATCATCATGCTTAGTAGCGGTGAACTTCGTAAGTTCCAGCTTACAAAGACTCTTCTCACTAACCCACGAGTGCTTATAATGGACAATCCGTTCATAGGTCTTGACGTTAATGCTCGCCAACAGCTTCATGACCTGTTGACTGTGCTCTCAATCGAGACAAACATCCTCATCTTGCTCGTTCTCTCAAAGACAGATGATATACCTTCCTTCATCACTCATGTAGTGCCTGTGGAGGATATGGACATGAAACCGAAGATGACTATTGAAGAGTATAAGGCAAGTCAACCTGCTCCTCCTTCACGTGTCATATCTGATGATAAAGCAAGTGCTATTCTCGCTCTTCCTTATGCTGATGGTTCGGATGAGAATGCAGAGGTGGGTACCCAGCATGTGATAGACTTTAAGGATGTTAATATACGATATGGTGAACGTACAATACTCAAGGATCTCAGCTTTACTGTGATGAATGGTGAACATTGGGCTTTGAGTGGCGAGAATGGTGCAGGAAAAAGTACACTTCTCAGTATAGTATGTGCTGATAACCCTCAGGCTTATGCTAATAATGTTGTTCTCTTTGATTATAAACGTGGTACGGGAGAGAGCATCTGGGACATCAAGAAGCATATCGGTTACATATCTCCAGAGATGCATCGTGCCTTCCTTCGTGACCTTCCATCTATAGATATTGTGGCGAGTGGATTGAGTGACGCAAGTGGTCTTTATAAGAAACCAAAGCCTGAGCAGATGGGCATTTGCGAGTTCTGGATGGATGTGTTTGGTATAGCAAAGTATAAGGACACTACCTTCCTAAAACTTTCTTCTGGAGAACAGCGTCTTGTTCTTCTTGCCAGGGCATTTGTTAAGGATCCTTCTCTTCTCATCCTTGACGAACCACTTCATGGTCTTGATATGAAGAACCGCAGATTGGTAAAGGATGTGATAGAAACATTCTGCCAGCGTAAGAACAAGACTCTTATCATGGTCACTCACTATCAGGAGGAACTTCCTAAGTGCATAGACCACAGTATCTTCCTTAAGAAAAACAAGTGATTCTTTTTATTCATAATTCATAATTTAAGAAGTAAAGAGAAGTAAAGAGGAGTGAAGAGAAGTAAAGAGACGTATGATTATTCGCGGAAATAATTAACACGCCTATGGGACAAGTGAACGAATATAACGCGATGGAGTAACTTAGTCCCCTCCCTATAGGGAGGGTTAGGGTGGGTCCTTCCTTTTTAACTTCAAAAGAAAATTCATACAGTATGAAAATAGTATATTTCCATGGTTTTGGTTCCTCTCATGCAAGTGGTACCGTAGAACTGCTTCGCAATCTATTGACAGAGGATGAGATTGTGGCACCCGATATTCCAATTGATCCTGTGGATGCTCTTCCATATCTTCAGGAATATGTCAAGACAGAATCTCCTGACTTGATTGTCGGAACAAGTATGGGTGGCATGTATGCTCAGCAGATGCGTGACTATAGACGTATCCTTGTTAATCCTGCTTTTAACATGTCTACCATGTCAAAAGGACTAAAGACTGGTGAGCACAAGTTCTTCAATGGACGCTATGATGGTGCCAAGACATTCAAGATAACAAAGGATATCATTCAGCATCATAATATGATGGAACGTCAACAGTTCAAAGGTATTACTAAGGAACAACAAGAGACTTGTTGGTGTCTTGTTGGTATGCACGATGATACTGTTAAGAATGCAGAGGCCATATTCAAGAAGAGTTATCTTGCTGATCATGTTATCCGTTTTGATGGTGAGCACCAACTAAATGAGAAGGTGGTAAAGAAGGTTCTTCTGCCTCTTATTGAAGAACTTCGACAAGTATAGAAAAGAAGTAAAGAGAAGTCAATAGAAGTTAAGAGGAGTAAAAAGACGTATGATTGTTCGCGGAAATGTCCTTTTTTTGTATGCAGAGTATCGTCTTTAACTCCGATTGTTCGCGGAAATAATTAATAATTAACATACCTCCGGGACAATTGAACGAATATAACGCGATGGAGTAACTTAGTCCCCTCCCTATAGTGAGGGATAGGGTGTGTCCTTTAATAATTAAATAAAACAATTATATGATAATTGGCATTGCTGGTGGAACAGGTTCTGGTAAGACCACTGTTGTTCGTAAGATTCTTGAGAGTTTGGAGGAAAGCACTGTTGCTGTTATTCCTCAGGATTCATACTATAATGACCAGTCGCATCTTCCTCTTGATGTGAGAAAGAAGACTAATTTTGACCATCCTGATGCATTTGAATGGTCTCTTCTTGCACATCAGATAGCAGAACTTAAAGCGGGTAGGGCAATAGAACAGCCAACATATTCATACCTTACTTGTACTCGCCTTGAAGATACTGTACATGTAGAACCAAAGGAGGTAATCATTGTTGAGGGTATCATGGCGCTTTATGATAAGAGCATTCGTGAACAAATGGATCTGAAGATCTTTGTTGACGCAGGTGCCGATGAACGTCTTCTCCGAGTGATTGTTAGAGATATTGCTGAACGTGGTCATCCATTGGAGATGCTGATTGACAAGTATCGTAATGTGTTAAAGCCAATGCATGATGAGTTTATCGAACCTACTAAGCAGTATGCTGATATTATCATTCCTAATGGCGGTAATAATGCTAAGGCTATTGATATGATGCGTATGTATATAAGTGCTGCAGTACGTGAGGAAAGAATGCATAATGGCAGAAAATAACCGTGCTAGAATTTGCTCGTAATTGCTCAAATTGATTATAATAAAACAAGTAGGGAGGGAACCGAAGTTCTCTCCCTACTTGTTTTATTCTGTTTGTTATTGTGCAGGAAATCTATCTTCTATTGAATTTGCTGTAGATAACTTCCATCTTTACACCGCCGTTCTTTCCTCCAACAAGACGAGCACTATTCATCTTGAAATCATGGCTAATCTTTACAATCTTATCTTTAGACTTTTGTGTGGAAACAGGAATGATAAGAACCTTGTTGTAGTTTGGACTTGCTGTTCCGTGTTTCTTCTCTTGCAACATTGTTGTAAGAAGTCGAGATACATTAGAGAACTCATAGGTGTTAGTCTCTCTTGAGAATGAAGTAACGTAAGAGTTTATATTGTCACTCAGTTTGTAATTCTCAAAGAATCCGTTCATATAGTCATCATAGCGCACCATAAGGACTTCTTGTGGAACACCGATGCGGTACTTTGGATCTATATTTGGAGCGTTCGGATTTGCGCTGTCGTTGTATCGAATGAACTTTATTGAAGCAGAGTTGATAGTGTCGTTTACATTGATCTGGTCAACAGGGAACTCTGCCATTGTGAATATACCAGCTGGACTCTTGAGATATGTGACATCTGTCTCGTCCATCAACTTGTCTATATTGTTGCTCTCAAATCGTGATGCCTGAATGACTTCTTCTGTTCCTTCGAATGTTATGGCAGCAATGGAATCCTTTTTTTCAGCTTTGTCGTAGAACTTGTATGCTACGTTTAAGATACTGTTGCTTATGTAGTACATAGCACCATCGCCACCGCATAACTTGAAATAGAAGCCTTTACTTCCTCTAAGTCCACTCTTAAGCCAACTGCTTGCGTTATTGAATACGCCTTTCTTGAGTCCTGCAATGATAGAGTTTCCTATCTCTTTGTCCAATGTTAGAGCTATGTTGGTGTTGTTGTTCTTCATGTACATATATCTTAAAGAGTCAGATATTGTACGGTTAGAGGCTGTGAAGTTCAGTGCACCAACAGGCTTTGCTCCTTTCTTGACAAATTTGCTTGGCTCAATATTGGTGTAGTAGTTTGCGTTCGGATTGAGAGTAGAATCCAACTCGTAAACTTCGAGAGTGAGGTTTGCCAGTGAGTCTCCAATGAATTTGTCAACGTATAAGAACACGCTTACAGATAAAGCTGTGTCGCCGATGACTGAGTCTTGTAAGTTTGTTGATATACTCTTGAATTGAGTAATAAACTCACTTCTTACAGTTGTATTAGTTATTGGGTCTGTATATTGACCGAAGTAGCATGTGTCAGTACGAGCAAGAACTGAGTCTCCTACGGCAAAAGATGATGATGCAACATCGTATGTCTTATATGTCTTAGTGACTAAGTCTGTTGCAGGCATCATGTCCATTCCTAATGTAGAGGTGTTATCGTCACAAGATGTGATTAGGATACCTGCAGTCAGAATAGCAAAAAATGATTTGAATGACATTTGTATTGCTTTTAGAATGTTGGTTGTTTTTTAGTGTTACTCTATTCGATGTTACCCATTACTGTCTCATAGAATTCATTGTAGGCATCTTTATATTCATCACCTTCAACATATTCCAATACAGGAATGTTGTTTGCTTTCGCGTATTCTATGATTGATGGGTCAACATTTGCGTCCTCAAGGATAATTCCGTCAGAGAACTTTGTTGCGAGCTTTGCAAGTTCTGTGTATCCGAATTTCTCTCCACAAAGATCTACAATATCTTCCATTACTGCATCTTTGAAAGGAATACATTCGAGAGCATGCTTTCCAAGGTCATTCTTGAAGTCTGCTGATGAGACAGAGAACACGACCTTGCTATCGCAGAATGAAGGTTCGTCCTTATATGCCTTCTTAATGTATAGTGGGGCAAGGGCAGAAATCCATCCGTGGCAGTGAATCACATCTGGCACCCAGCGGAGTTTCTTAACAGTCTCAAGAACTCCTCTTGCATAGAATATTGCTCTTTCTCCGTTGTCCTCATATTCATTGCCATCTGCGTCAACTGTCATTTCGCGCTTCATGAAGTAGTCGTCATTGTCTATGAAGTAGATTTGCATATGAGCAGCTTGAAGTGAAGCGACCTTGATGATAAGTGGATGGTCTGTTTCATCAATGATTAGGTTCATACCGGAAAGACGAATTACCTCATGCAATTGGTTGCGGCGCTCGTTGATGATGCCCCATTTTGGCGTGAAGGTTCTAATCTCGTGCTTTCTGTCCTGTATAGCCTGTGGAAGATATCGTCCCATTGTTGCCTTTTTACTTTCAGGTACAAATGGAACCATCTCTTGTGTGATGAATAGTATTTTTTTTGCCTTCATTGTTTAATTATTACGAAATGTTATGCAAAGATATATAAAAAAATCGCAATATACGCAAGTATTTAAGTATAATTAAGATTTATAGAACGTTATTTAATGAAAAATAGTAATTGCTTGTGTCTTTTGCTACAACAAAAATACAAGAAAGGCTAAGGACACACATCCTTAGCCTTTCTTGTTTTTATTCTATTTTGAAAGGTCCCGTTGGACACTTTCTTCGAAGATCTTCCAGAGTGAAATCGACTCCTGCGGTTATCCCCTTAGGACTAAGATAAGAGTCTATTGTTTTGCGGGCAAGCACTGGGTGGTTGTTCTCTTCGCTGAGGTGGCAAAGCCAAACTCGTTTCAACTTTTCGTGGAAGTTTGTGGAAAGTGCCTCTGCCGTCTGTGAATTTGAGAGATGTCCAATGCCAGAACCAATGCGTTTTTTCAGGTGGTCAGGATAGCGACCATGCTTTAGCATCTCACTATCGTAGTTTGCTTCGATGACGAGGTTGCTTGTCTTTTGAATGTATTTATTTACATTATCTGTTACAGTACCTACGTCCGTCATTATTGTAAATGACGTTCCGTCAATCTCTATGTAATAACCAACATTCTCTGATGCATCATGTGGGAGTGCGAAAGGAGTAATGTTGAATGGTCCTATAGTGAATGGTGAATCTGGAACTATCTTGATTGCTAGTTCCTCTTCTATTTTGTATTTTACTTGATAGTTTCGGTTTATGCCCTCATGCACAAGTGCTGTGGCGTAAACTGGAATAGAATATTCTTTGCTTATGAGTCCAGAATTCTTTATATGGTCTGCATGGTCATGTGTTACAAGAAGACCTCGAATTATAGATGTGTTAAGCCCGTACTCACGAATGTTTCGTTTAAAACGTCTTGAGCCAACGCCAGCGTCAATAAGAATGGCGTCGGTTCCAGTGCTTAAATAATAGCAGTTTCCACAACTGCCGCTTCCGAAACTGAAAAATGTGAGCATTAGTATTACTTGTTATTTTAGAAAAAAAAAGAGGAAGACAAGACATATCCTCCTCTTTTGTACGCCCTCAGGGATTCGAACCCTGGACCCATTGATTAAGAGTCAATTGCTCTACCAGCTGAGCTAAGGACGCATGCTTTATTGAGTGAACTATTGTTGTTTTTCTCAATTGCGGTGCAAAGGTAAGGACTTTTATTAAAACTACAAGCGTTTGTTGCCTTTTTTTTCATAAAAGGGCAAAAAAAGTGCCGTCCTATAAGGTGTTTAAGCTATTTGTTCTAATAAATAAGAAGAAAAGGCACAACAAGTGTGCCTTTTCCTGAATGATATGAAGATGTGTAAATCTTACTCTTGTGGGATGTTGATTGCAATGAAATCTTCATCAAGCTGCTTCTGATCCACGAAAGATGGAGCGTCAAGCATGACATCACGACCACTATTGTTCTTAGGGAATGCGATACAGTCGCGGATAGAGTCGAGACCTGCGAAGATAGATACCCAACGGTCAAGACCGTAAGCAAGACCACCGTGAGGTGGAGCTCCGTACTTGAATGCGTTCATAAGGAATCCGAACTGCTCTTCTGCCTTTTCTGGTGTGAAGCCGAGGATCTCGAACATCTTTGCCTGAAGCTTAGGGTCGTGGATACGGATAGAACCACCACCAACTTCAATACCGTTACATACCATATCGTATGCGTCAGCACGAACAGCAGCAGGATCTGTATCAAGCATAGCTACGTCCTCGTCCATTGGGTGTGTGAATGGGTGGTGCATAGCCATGAGGCGTCCTTCCTCTTCACTCCACTCAAACATAGGGAACTCAGTAACCCAGAGAAGAGCAAACTTGTTCTTATCACGAAGGCCAAGGCGCTCACCCATCTCAAGACGAAGTTCGCAAAGCTGCTTACGTGTCTTCATAGCGTCGCTTCCAGAAAGGATAAGGATGAGGTCACCTGGCTGTGCATTCATCTTTTCCTTGATTGCCTGAAGAGTCTCCTGTCCGTAGAACTTGTCAACTGAAGACTTTACAGAACCGTCTTCTGCTACACGAGCATAAACAAGTCCCTTTGCACCAATCTGTGGACGCTTAACCCACTCTGTGAGCTTGTCAATATCCTTACGTGTATATGATGCACAACCTGTTGCACAGATACCTCCTACATAGGCAGCCTCGTCAAATACTGCAAAGCCTGCAGGGAAGATGTTTGCATCGCCATCCTTGCCTGTAGTCTTGAGTTCTACAAACTCCATGCCGAAACGCATATCTGGCTTGTCTGAACCGAAACGCTTCATACATTCTATCCAAGGGAGACGAAGGAAGTCACCCTCAATCTCTACACCACGAAGTTCCTTGAAGAGATGCTTTGCCATACCCTCGAATGTCTGGATGATGTCTTCCTGAGTAACGAATGACATCTCGCAGTCAATCTGTGTAAACTCAGGCTGACGGTCTGCACGAAGGTCCTCGTCACGGAAACACTTAACGATCTGGAAGTAACGGTCGAAACCTGAAACCATGAGAAGCTGCTTAAGTGTCTGTGGAGACTGTGGAAGTGCGTAGAACTGTCCTGGGTTCATACGAGAAGGTACGATAAAGTCGCGGGCACCTTCTGGAGTGGAACCGATAAGCATAGGAGTCTCAACCTCAAGGAATCCAAGGTTTGAGAGGTAGTTACGAACAGCGATACAGAACTTATGGCGTAGTTCGAGGTTCTTGCGAACGCAGTTACGGCGAAGGTCAAGGTAACGATACTTCATACGGATATCATCACCACCATCACTCTCATCCTCGATAGTAAATGGAGGAGTGATAGACTTGTTGAGGACGTTGAGAGTATCAACATTGATCTCAATCTCTCCAGTTGGAATATTGTTGTTCTTAGAGTAACGCTCTGCAACAACACCAGTAATCTGAATAACGTACTCACGGCCAAGCTTATTTGCTTCAGCACAAAGTTCTGCGTTAGTTTCCTCGTTGAATACGAGCTGAGTAATACCATAGCGGTCACGGAGGTCAACGAATGTCAAGGCACCCATCTTACGTGAACGCTGTACCCAACCTGCAAGAGTTACTGTCTTGCCTGCATCTGAGAGACGAAGCTCTCCTGCTGTATGTGATCTGTACATATTTTTATATTGTTTTATTATTTTCTTTGCAAAGATACGATTTAATTATGAATTATGAACTATTCTAACCGCAGGTAATTATGAATTGCTAATTATTTAAGGCTCTCTTCACTTGGAAGAAGTTTAAGACGTATGATTGTTCGTAGAAACTCCCTTCGGTCAGCAGAGTATCGTCCTTTAACTCCCTAAGCGACGAAGGAGCGATAACTTCTTTTTACTCCATTTAAGTTCATTAAGTGAGCAAGTAAAAAACTTGCGAAACTATTATGAATTATTAAAACGGTAATCCCACAGCAAAGTGGAAGGCGAAGTCTCGTGAGAAGCTTGGATGTAGGAGAGGATAGTGGTCTGCTCCCTTGTAGGCAGGATTGATTGCCTTCATACCAGCATCAAATCTGAGAGTAAAGAAGTCTAAGCTCATACGAAGACCAAGACCATAACTGAATGCTATTTCCTGAAGGAATGTCTCAAATCTGAATGCACCACCAGGTTGATCCTCATAATCTGTGATTGTCCATATGTTACCGGCATCAATAAAGAATGCACCATTCATCTTCCAGAATAGATGAGTTCGGTATTCCATGCTCATGTCCAGTTTCACATCACCAGTCTGGTTGATGAAGTTGATACCTTTGTCTGTGCCGTTATATCTACCCGGACCGAGAGAACGTACAGACCATCCTCTAACGCTGTTTGCACCACCGGCAAAGTATCTTTTCTCAAAAGGAAGGATCTTTGAGTTTCCGTAAGGGTATGCTATACCTGCAGCAAGGTGGAACGCCACAGAGTTATTGTTGTCAATCTTCACACTCTTACCAAAGTCGAAGTCTGTCTTGATGTATTGTGCGAAGGCGATACCGCAAAAAGTATGTTGTCCCTCACTATTCTTCTTTCCGTCAAATGCGTTCGTCAATGTGTTGAGGACATTGCCTGATGTCTCTATGTTCCACTTGAACGTATAGGCATCTTGACCATAGGTCTGTACTCTGTTGCCAAGCGAGTTGTAAGAGTATGTATAACCTAACTTTGTGATAAGTATATTCTCATAGTTGTATTTGAGAATTGCATTTGTCTTTCCTATAGAATCGAGATACTGCTCCTTGAACGTCTTTGATATCCAAGGCATATAAACATAGTTTACTTCGAGGAAATCAAACTTATGCTGTATACTCTGATTCTGGCTGCTCCATCGGTAACGCCATGCCGCGGTGAATACTCTTCGGTTAAACTCAGGGCGGTTCTGAGTGTTGAACTGAAGTGCAATCTCCGAACTTGCATGATGAAGCATGCCCCAGCTACGTTTCACGAAAGGCAAGAGGAAGGTAGGGAAAGTAAGCTTTGTCTCATATCCCACTTCGCGGAATGATGTCCCGTCGTAACCTTCAAGGCCTGTGATCGCTTCGTAAGCACCTCGTACTTTCATAGAGAGTACTTCGGAACCTTTGAACACGTTCTTCATCTGCATAGACAATGAAGCCGCAGCACCAAGGTCGCCGGCAGAGTTGGTTCCCTCAAGTGACGCCTCTGTGTGGAACAGCTTGCCTCTGTTTACTGTTATGTCAATATCGAGGGTGTCTGATGCTGGGCGTTCCTTAATTCGAACATTTGAGTAAGATACGGCAGGAAGACTTGTGAAATTCGTGTAGGTGTTCTTAAGATATCTGTCGTTATAGAGATCGCCACTTCTGAACTGAGTGTTTCCAAGAAGCATGTTCTTGCGGAAATGACGTGTTCCTTTGGAGAGGATATCCACACCTCGGAATGTCTCTGTTGTATATACTGAGTCATAAGGTGTTAGTTCAAGAAGGAAACGTACATCGCCAATATAGTATGGTTTGTGGTCCTCTGGGAGAGCACGACTATTCTCAAGATGCTGATTAATGCGAATGGTAACATCAACGGATGTGCTTCCAAAAGCAGTATCGGCAACGAAAGTGATATCCTGTTTTGTAAACTTGTAGTAGCCCATGCTCCTCAACTTGTTAGCAAGTCGAGAACGCTCCTCATTTATATTGTTGATATTAAATTCTGCGCCATAGTGAATCTTTGAGTCGAGAGTGTCATATCCGCAGATTATCTTCCTGATCTTGTCATCCTGCATTTCTCGTTTCACATTACGTATGTAATACTTCTCGCCAGGATTGACAACATATTTTAGTGAGAGTTTTTTGCCGTTGATTACTTTATCGATATCAACATCTGCTTTCATGTAGCCACCGTTGATAAGTACCTGCTCTATACTTTGACAACTGTTAAGTGCAGAGTGTTCATCATACAATACTGGTTCCTCACCAATCTTTCTGCAAAGTTTGTTATACCATCTTGATTCCTTCTTTCCTGAAAGACTGTATATCTTTAGTGGAAACTTTACACCGAATATCTTTGTATTAGGATTCTGCTTGATATAACTCTTCAAGGAGTAGTCCTTGGTCATCTTCTTGTCGCCTGTAACAACAGTTACATCCTTGAGCAGATATTGATCTTCAGGGATGAACTTGTCCACAGAGCAAGACAGAAGCATTACCGTGGATAGTAGTAATATGATTATATGTAGTCGATGTGTGACCATCTTTGAAAACTTAAAAACGTTCAAAGTTACGATATTTTGCTATAAAAAGCAAATCTTAAATATCTGTTCGTGAAAAATTACCTTGCTATGCATTATAAAATAGTATAGAACGCCTACTTGTCATTATTATGTTCTATCTTTGCAATATGATAAGTAAAAGTAGAATAAAATATATTCATTCCCTTGAACTGAAGAAATATCGCAAGCAAGAGGGTGTGTTTGTGGCAGAGGGACCAAAACTTGTTGGAGACCTTTTGCCTGTTATGGAATGCGTATATGTAGCAGGGCTTGAAGAGTGGGTAAATGTCAATGCTGCAAATGTTTCTTCTTCTGTTATTGTTGATGTCGTGACAGAGGAGGAACTGCGAAAGGTCAGTTTCCTTGAAACTCCGCAAAAGGTACTGGCTGTATTTCGTCAACCTCATTATGAGGAATCTCTTTTTGAGGCTGCAAAGGATAATCTATGTATAGCACTTGATGATGTCCAGAATCCAGGAAACCTTGGAACTATAGTAAGATTGGCAGACTGGTTTGGAATTTCCAACATCTTCTGTTCAAAGGGAAGTGCGGACATATATAACCCAAAGACTGTTCAGGCGACGATGGGGGGCATAGCACGTGTAAAGGTCCATTATGTTGACCTTGCTACCGAGTTGTCTTCTCTAAATACTAACGCATCCATAAAGATTCCTGTATATGGAACATTTCTGGATGGGGATAATATGTATGCTAAGGAATTGTCTGGGAATGGCATTATAATAATGGGAAATGAAGGACGTGGTGTTTCTCCAGAAGTGGCAAAAACAGTTAATGAACGTCTGTATATCCCAAATTATCCTGCAGGCAGAGAGACCTCAGAGTCTCTTAATGTGGCAATTGCTACTGCCATTGTCTGTGCTGAATTTCGTAGAAGGGGATAGAACCTTATTCAAGTGGTAGGCATTGAATCTTTTTGACTGATAATCCCAATTATCAGCTCTTTCATAGAACTGTTCAATGCTATCGATACCGTCAAGTTCTAAGTCTTCTGCCTTGGTCAGAAGTATAATACCACCGAGCCATTCTGTCATTGCCAGTTCCTCGGTCAATCCATAATGATTAACTACAATACCATCAAAGAGTTCCACAATATGATTCTTGTGGAACTCTTTGACGTTTGTATATACTATGTTTGCAGCTACGCGTCTCATCTATTGTTTACGAATGATTTTTCTCTTTCCGTATGAGTTTGGAGTACGAACATCTGGTGCAGCCTTGATCTCTATCTTCCTTTCGCGTTTCTTGTTGATGTCGATAAGAGTCTCGGCAGGAACACGTCGATGCTCTATCGAGTCAATTATTGGTTCTACCTCTGTCGTGTCAGTCTTTATTGCTGTAGAATCAACATTTGGCTTTGGTAACTCAAACTGCTGCTTGTGCATACGTATGAGTTGAATGTCGTCAATATATGCTGTACTCCTGTATGTACTGTTTCCTTTGAAGTAGAAGAATCCGGTAATCTTAGACACGTCAACGGAGTCATTCGCGTTAAGTGTTATCTGTATGTTACCGTTAGAGAAAGCTTGACGAGTAGTACCAATCTTTGTGCCGTTCTTATATGTAAGCGTCATGCCAATGGTGACAAACTCTTTGCGGTCACTCTGGTTCTCAAGTAACATGTTCAACTTGCACATAAGGATGTACGTGTCGGACTTATGAAAACTGGTGTCAGACTTGATTGCGAAACTCTCTTTGTTAAGAATTTCATTCTCACGAAGAACCATGAGTTTGCTTGCTCCCCAGATGTTGGTAGTGTCTCCTCCTGTGGAGAATACAGCCATCATGTCATTGTTACCGTTCTTCAATTGCAAATCCTTGTTCATCTCCTCAAATCGTCCTTTGAGGTTCTCGTAGATTTTGTGGTACTCTTTTGAATGGCGGTTGTACCAAACAAGTGAAGAGTCAAATTCTGCTTGCGTGATGCCATGCTTCTCAAAGACGGCATCTATGTAGGCTTGGCTCATCTTTTCCCTCTCAGTATAATTGATGTCATAAATCATACTTTGGGCAAGATGATAGTCAAAAAGAACATTCTCCATGTCACCTGGCGACAGTACACCTTCAGGAGTATTGTTGCAAGCTAAGAGTATGCCTAATGCCATGATGGCAAGAATCTTTCTCATTACTTATTGTATTCGTTGAGTATCTTGTGATAGAAGAGGATAAGCGCGACGATGCCCACAGAAATGGCAGCGTCTGCGAAGTTGAATATTGGACTGAAGAATATGCAATGCTCTCCGCTGTAAGGCAGGAACTTCACATCTGGCATGTCCCATTCGATAAGCGGGAAGTAGAACATATCGACAACCTTTCCGTATAGAAACTCGCCGTATCCTTCGCCAAATGGAACGAATTGAGCTACATTAGGGTAGGGAGGAGTGTTGAATATCAGTCCATAGAACAGGCAGTCTATGATGTTGCCTGCTGCACCTGCCATGATGAGAGACATGCAGACTATATAGCCCATAGGTCTGTCTTTCTTTATCTCACGGTAGATGAAATAGCCGATGACAGAAACGGCAACAACTCGGAATAGGGTAAGGAACAATTTGCCTCCCCATATCTCCCAACCGAATGCCATACCGTTGTTCTCTACGAAAACAAGTTGGAACCAAGATGTTATTTCTATTCTTTCGCCAAGAAACATCCCTGTCTTGACATTGACCTTTATAATTTGGTCAATGACAAGAACAGCGATGAATATAGCGATCGAAGTGATATACTTAGTCTTTTGTGACATAGATTGTTGCTTTGAAGTCATCGAAGTCGTACTCTGCACCTTCATTTGCTACAAGGTCAATGCTGTTGGCAAGAACCTGTGTAGCAATATGATCCTTGAATGAATCAAGCACAGCCTTTGTCTCTGGACATTCAGAAATCTGAACCTTGATGCGGTCTGTTATCTCAAATCCTGATGACTTACGAAGTGTCTGAATCTGTTTGATAAGCTTACGTGCATTACCTTCATTCTTAAGTTCTGGAGTGATTGTGATATCGAGTGCTACTGTTACTGCACCCTCATTTGCCACACTCCATCCTGGGATATCCTGGCTCATGATGCTTACGTCTGAAAGTTCAACTACAGCATCCTGTCCGTCTGCCTGAAGAGTAACCTGTCCATTTGCTTCGAGTTCTGCAATCTGTGCCTGTGACATAGCGCCAACTGCAGCAGAAACAGCCTTCATCTGCTTTCCGAACTTCTTACCCATAACACGGAAGTCACACTTCACGTTCTTGACAAGTTTAGCACCATCCATGAGCTGGAGTTCCTTGACGTTGATCTCCTTAGTGATGATGTTAGCCATGCGCTGAAGCTGAGCAGAGAGTACTGGGTCTGTATCAGGAATAGCAATCGCCTGAAGAGCCTGGATAACAGGAATCTGTACCTTCTTACGGAT
The DNA here is from genome assembly GCA_045641785.1 of Bacteroidaceae bacterium. GTDB lineage: Bacteria > Bacteroidota > Bacteroidia > Bacteroidales > Bacteroidaceae > Minthosoma. The sequence continues at coordinate 22,939 of JAZUHP010000099.1, read as the reverse complement.
TGAGAGTCCCATAGATGTTACCTTCATTGCTGCTTCCATTGCAGCCTCAAGTTCGCTGTCAATGTACTCCTCATTGTATGTAGGGAACTTAGCAAGGTGTACGCTCTTTGAACTATCCTTTCCTGTTGCAGAGTTCAAGTCACGGAAGAGCTGGTCTGCATAGAATGGAGCGATAGGAGCGATGAGGCGACTGAGTGTGTCGAGACAAGTGTAGAGAGTCTGGTAGGCACTAAGCTTGTCGTCTGTGTTCTTGCTGCCCCAGAAACGTGCCTTGTTAAGACGGATATACCAGTTAGAGAGGTTGTTGATTACAAACTCCTGGATGAGACGACCTGCTGGAGTTGGGTCATAGTCATCAAGGTATGTCTGTACATTCTTTACAAGAGTATTGAGCTCTGAGATCAACCAGCGGTCGAAGTCTGGGCGGTTCTTATACTCTATGTCTGCCTCCTTGTACTCAAATCCATCAACATTAGCATACATTGTAAAGAATGAGTATGCCTGCTGAAGCTTCATGAAGAATGAACTTGTAACCTCCTTCACGCCCTCTGGGTCGAAAGAAAGGTTATCCCATGGAGATGAGTTTGTTATCATGTACCAACGAACAGCGTCAGCACCATAAGTGCCAATACAGTCGAATGGATTGATTACGTTACCGAGACGCTTTGACATCTTCACACCATTCTTGTCAAGAACGAGACCGTTGGAGATAACTGCCTTATATGCTACGCTGTCAAATACCATTGTGGCAATAGCGTGGAGAGTGAAGAACCATCCACGTGTCTGGTCAACACCTTCTGCAATGAAGTTTGCAGGATATGCTGTGCCATTATCAACAAGCTCCTTGTTCTCGAATGGATAGTGAATCTGAGCGTATGGCATAGCACCTGAATCGAACCATACATCGATAAGGTCAAGTTCACGAGTGAGTACGTTACCCTTATCGCTGACAAGTTTGATGTCATCAACGTATGGACGGTGAAGGTCAATCTTGTCATAGTTAGCCTGATCCATGTTGCCAGGAACAAAGCCCTTATCCTTGAGTGGGTTGCTCTGCATTACACCAGCAACAACAGCCTTCTCTATCTCATTGTAGAGTTCTTCTACGCTACCGATACATATTTCTTCGCGAGTGTCGCGGTTGCGCCATATTGGGAGTGGAGTACCCCAGTAGCGTGAACGAGAGAGGTTCCAGTCATTGAGGTTCTCAAGCCACTTACCGAAACGTCCTGTACCTGTAGACTCTGGCTTCCAAAGGATAGTCTTGTTAAGTTCGAACATACGGTCCTTCTTAGCAGTAGACTTGATGAACCAAGAGTCGAGAGGGTAGTAGAGGACAGGCTTGTCAGTACGCCAGCAATGTGGGTAGTTGTGGACGTGCTTCTCAATCTTGAATGCACTTCCTTCTTCCTTCATCTCAAGACAGAGGATGACATTGAGGTCCATGTCCTTTGATGCAGCCTTCTCGTCATACTTGCCATCTACATTATATTTAGGATCGTAAGCGTTCTTTACGAAGTCACCTGAGTGCTTCCAGTATGACTCGTTTACACAAGTAGCAAGGAACTCCTCGTTCATGTCCTCCTTAACGAAGTACTTACCTGTGAAGTCAACCATAGGACGAGTATCACCAGCCTTGTCAATGACGAAGAGTGATGGGATGCCAGCATCCTTGGCAACCTTAGCATCGTCAGCACCGAATGTAGGAGCGATATGAACGATACCAGTACCATCTTCTGTTGTTACATAGTCACCAGGGATTACACGGAATGCTTCAGCAGACTTGTCTACTACCTTGCCATCCTCAAGTGCGCATGGCTTAACCCATGGCATGAGCTGCTGGTAGTGGAGACCGACAAGGTCAGTACCCTTACCTCTCCATAATATCTCTATAGGCTTCTCGTTGCCTTCCTCATCCTTCTCTGCCTGGAAATATGCAGAGAGACGTGATTCTGCCATCACGTAGATAGCTTCCTCATTAGTATAAGGATTGTTACCCTTGATAGCTACATAGTCAATCTTAGGGCCAACACAGAGAGCTGTGTTTGATGCAAGAGTCCATGGAGTAGTTGTCCAAGCAAGGATATATGTAGGAAGTTCTGGGATGTTTCCCAACACCTCACCCTTGCCCTTGAGTCCCTCGCATACATCGAGAACTTTGAACTGGGCTGTAACAGTAGTGTCCTTCACGTCACGGTAGCAACCAGGCTGGTTGAGCTCGTGTGAAGAAAGACCTGTACCTGCAGCTGGTGAGTAAGGCTGGATAGTGTAGCCCTTATAGAGAAGTCCCTTGTTGTAGAGCTGCTTGAGCAGGTACCAGAGAGACTCGATATACTTGTTGTCGTAAGTGATGTATGGGTGTTCGAGGTCAACCCAGTAACCCATCTTGTCTGTGAGCTGAGTCCACTCGTCTGTGTACATCATCACGTTCTTGCGGCAAGCGTCGTTGTAGTCGTCTACAGAGATCTTCTTGCCAATATCCTCCTTTGTGATGCCGAGAGCCTTCTCAACAGAAAGTTCAACAGGAAGACCGTGAGTGTCCCATCCAGCCTTACGCTTTACCTGGAATCCCTGCATAGTCTTGTAGCGGAGGAATGTATCCTTGATTGTACGGCCCATCACGTGGTGTATACCAGGATGTCCGTTTGCTGATGGTGGTCCTTCGAAGAAGATGAATGAAGGGCAACCTTCACGCTCTTCGATACTCTTGTGGAACACATCTTCTGCGCTCCAGTCCTTAAGCACATCTGCATTAACCTGCGAGAGGTTAAGCTTTGCTCGTTCTGTAAATTTTGCCATTATCTTATTTTACAATTTTACTATTTACAATTTTACTGTTGGGTGTGACGACTACTTGAGCTTAATGTTGTCAATCTTCTGCTCCTTGCCACAGTAGCGGCACTTGAGAGTGTTGCCGTCCTTGAGGTAGAACACAGTCTTCATAGGTTCATTGTTAGTGATGCAGACAGGGTTGGCACACTTGACAATGTTTGTGAGTGTCTCTGGAAGAGTGATCTGTCTCTTCTCTACAACCTCATAGTTCTTGATGACTGTGAGGCGTATGTTAGGACACACAACAGCGAGCTTGCTAATCTCTGACTCTGTGAAGAACTTGCCGCTAATCTTGATGAGGCCTTTCTTGCCCATAACCTTACTTTCAAGGTTATTACCGATAAGTACTGGTTCTGTACACTTGTCAAGTTCCAGAAGCTGGGCGATAGTGAAGAGCTTATCTGTTGGTATGTGGTCGATGACTGAACCGTTCTCGAGAGCAGCCACGAGTTTTGTTTCCTTTTCCATAATCCGATGTTAGATGATTGTTTTGTCATTCTTGATATCGTCGAGTGTTATGCCGAGCACATCGCTGATGAGAGCCTGGCGTGCATAGAGACCATTCTGTGCCTGCTCAAAATAGTAAGCATGCTTGCTGTCGTCTACATCGTATTGAATCTCGTTTACTCGTGGGAGTGGATGGAGAATCTTCATGTTGTCTCGACACTTGCTAAGCATATCGGCACGGAGAATGTATGCATCCTTTACACGCTCATATTCCATAAGGTCTGTGAAACGCTCACGCTGTACTCGAGTCATGTAGATGATGTCAGCATCGGCAATGGTGTCTTCTGTGAAGTCCTGCTGCTCTATATACTTGATGCCTTCCTTCTGACAGTATAGCTTATATTCCTCTGGCATCTCAAGCTCCTTAGGAGCGATGAAGTGGAATGTTGGGTTGTACTTTCTCATAGACATCAGGAGACTGTGAACGGTACGTCCATACTTGAGGTCACCGACCATGTAGATGTTGAGGTTGTCAAGAGTGCCCTGTGTCTTGTATATGGAATAAAGGTCGAGCATTGTCTGTGAAGGGTGTAGGTTTGAACCGTCACCGGCATTGATGATAGGAACATCTGTGACCTCGCTTGCATAGAGTGCTGCACCTTCCAGCTTGTGGCGCATCACGATCACGTCAGCATAGTTGCTTACCATCTTGATAGTGTCCTTGAGTGTCTCGCCCTTAGATGAACTTGTCACCTTAGGATCAGTGAAACCGATTACTCGAGCACCAAGTCGGTTGGCTGCTGTTTCGAAAGAAAGTCGAGTACGAGTAGATGGCTCGAAGAACAGAGTTGCCACTACCTTTCCCTGCAGAAGTCGTCTGTTTGGATGCTTCTCGAATTCGGTTGCCATGTCAAGAAGATACTGTATCTTCTCCCTGCTATAGTCAGCAATCGAAACAATGCTTCTATTTTCCATATTGGTATATGCTTGTTTTATTGTTGTTGTAACTACAAAATATCGTGCAAAGATAACAATAAGAATTAAGAATTAAGAATTAAGAATTAAGATTTTTCATAAAAATATATATCGAATAAGTGTGGAGCATGATTTCTTTGAGAAATCGTACTCCACACTTACTATGTCTGTCTCTCAAATGGGGGACTTTACAGACGATAATTCATCTTTATTACCAGTACCCTTAGTTTTTGACTTGCCTCGTTTGTCTTGACCTTAGCAACGTGCCAGTCGCATGGGAACATGATGTTGAATGTTCCTGGAATAGAAACAAACTGCTCAAGTTTGTCGTAATTAAACTTGTAGTCCTTTCTGTCCTTCTCCGCATTGTAAGGGTTTGGTACGGAGGTCTCGCGGTCAAGGCGACAGAATCCTTCTGTGCCTTTGACAACATACATGAAGTCTATCTTGTTATGATGGCTTTCGGAACCTTTTCCTGCCTTGAGGTCATTTTGGCTACACCAGTTCTCGCTGTCTTCTACGCTGACCACGAGGTCTGTTCCTTCAATGGGTATTCTTCCTGACGGAATGGCAAGAAGGTCGTGTGTTTCAAGCCATTGGAATAGAGTCTTCCATTGCTTTGGATCACGATGGTATTGTATGTAGAATTCTGCAAGGTTTACTGTCGGTGCAGGAATTGCCTTTGTAAATCCATTCTTCCATTCTCCTTTCTTTACCCATTTCTGTGCAATCTTCTGTAGCTCTTTAGGATACTCGTTTGTGTATTTCTGAGCATTAGCACAAAGACTTGCCATTGCCATGACTGCTGTAATGATAATCTTTTTCATGTGTAAGTAAGTGATCAAAATTATTTTAATAATGCTATAGTAAGTGATTTCCATAATATCTGCACTCTCTTTGTCGTATCTTTCCGTTTCATTTTCTGTCATGATGCCCGCATCACTCCTTCAAATGAATACGAAAATCTACTTGCAAATAGAGAGCATCTATTGTAAAAATAATAATGATCACTTACTTAGTGTTTAGTTTATGTTATACAAAAATACAATTATTACTTGAAAAAACAAAGGATGTGATAAATAATTTGCATCTTTCGCCTTTTCTGCTGATTTAGCTTCTGTGTGTTTTGAGAAAAATGTATATTTGTACTTGACAATTATGACTGCTTTTTGTGCTCGTTCATAGTCCGAGGTGTACTCGAGGTAAACACGCTCTGCTTACGACTTGCTTACGACAATTGTCGTAAGCAAGTCGTAAGCAAAAGGGGTTAGCATCGGGTTATCATTGGACTCTCTTCGAGGAAAGAAATATGAATTATGAAATATGAATTAAGAAATGCAACTATTGATGATGCTCCTTTCATTGCTGCCGTAATGTTGGAGGCTGTCGGTATGAATGTTATGGAAGATGGCATGAAGCCGCAGGAAGATGTAATAAACATATGTCGCAGGACAGATACTTTGTACTCTTATAAGAATGCTGTTGTTGCTGAGGTTGACGGCAAGTATGTTGGTGCTTTGATTTCTTATCAAGGAAAGGGGTATCACGATATCAAGGTGCATACATTCTCTTTGGTTCGTGAACTTATTGATTTTGATGCTGATGCAATGGATGATGAAACAAGAGAAGGGGAGTATTACCTTGATAGTGCAGCTGTGTTGCCAGAATATCGTGGAAAAGGAATAGGGCGTGAACTTATACGCCATGGAGTAGACGTAGCAAAGTCATTGGGATTGGTTCCTGTACTTGCCTGTGACCCTGAAAATGAGAATGCCTATGGCTTGTATAAATCGTTGGGATTCAGGGAAGACGGTACTCTGTATATTTTTGGTGAAACATATTTGAGAATGGTTTGTGTATAGGGGGCAGTTGTTAGTACTTGATTTGCGGTAAATACCTGTACAACAAACCGGGCACCCTAATAAACAAGTTATCCCAACAGGAAAGTGTGTACCTTCCTGTTGGGATATTATGATTTGTCTGTTATGTGTTTCTTAGAAACGGTAACCGATCTTGATGTCAAACTGTGACCATACGCCCTTTGACTGGATTGTAGTTACAGTCTGTGCAGTAGCATCTGTTGTTGAAGATGTACTGCTTGCGAATGAAGTCAGATCGTTCTCGTAACCAACGCCCAATACATAGTTCTTGTACACGAGGTTGACACCAAACTGCCATCCTACGTTGAAGCGTCTTGTATCTTCTCCGTTGAACCAGCTTGAGCTTGTTCCGTTGATGCTTGTGCTTCCGAAAAGGAAATAAGATGCGTTAAGTCCAAAGTATGGCTCAACATTGAAATTCTCCTTGGCTGTTATGTCATATCTGATGCTAACAGGAATCTGGAGTCTACCGTATGACGAACTTGTGCTGTTTTCTGAGTTCCATCCACATGCAAACTTACCGCCTACAACAAGACTTACTGGTACTGTGACGTCAGAAGACATTGAAAAAGACTGGTTGTAGCCTGCTGATATTGTTGGATATGATGATGTGAAACGTGCTGCGACACTTGTTCCTCCTGCTCCAGGAATTCCTGTTGTCGCAGTACTTGTTGTAGTCGTAGTAACATCTGTTGTAAGGGTTGCTGGAGAGAATGTTAAAAATACTTCTCTGTTCTGTGCTAAAGCGCTGTTGCACAATGCAAGAGCGGCTGTGACAACGATAAGTAATCTTTTCATTTTGTTATACTTCTTTTGGTGTTTATTTCTTTTAATCTTTTTACTTTCTTAAAATTGTATGCAAAGGTACGAAAATATAAGTTAATTGGTGACGTCGTAACTGTATTTTCTCTTTTCTCACTCTTTAGGTTACAATAATGTCGACAAAAAGGACAATGTGAAAAGGAGAAAGTGGGGAGGAAAAAGAAAGTCGCTTAGAAGCATGTGCTACTAAGCGACTATTTTATTGTGTGATATTGTCAGATTAGAGACCGATCTTAACACCTACTGCGAAGTAGTTGTCACCAGCACCTACATACTGATACTTCCACTCACCGAAGACAGCGAGCTTCTTTGTGATGTCATAGCTTAAACCAGCACCAAGGTCGAAACCGAAGTCTGTATCGCTGAAACCACCTGCACTTACGTAAGAAAGAACTGGACCAGCAAGTGGATAAACATTAAGGTTGTTGCAAACGTTGAAGTTGTACTTGAAGTCAGCCTCGATAGCGAAGTTTGTGCAACCATCAATGAAGTAATAGTTGAATGTAGGAGCAAAGTCGAGCTTGTCAACAATACCTAAAGAAACACCAGCACCAATACCGAAGTTTGAACGAAGGTCTGCTTTGAGATCTACTGACTTAAGCTGAGCAGAAGCTGTGATTGCCATGATACCAAGGATCATGCTGAGAATAAATTTTTTCATTTTCAATTAGAAAGTTTTAATGCCTCCAGTTTGTGACATTAGTTTGTAATATTCAATTCTTACTTATGCTACAGGTTTTGAATGAAACTGGAATCCCTCGTGTGGACCATCCGTCCCCTGTCATTTCACGTTGCAAATGTAAAATATAATTTTGTCGTGACCAAGGAAAATAGAATAAAATGTCATATTATCCCCCTTTTGGGGCGCAAAAATACCATTTGAGGGATATGAAAAGTCATAATCCTGATTTTTTGTTGTCAGTCATGATGTCCGCATTGCTCCTTCTAAAATCTTATTGCATTCGCTGTATTCGTACAATTACCTTCGGTGAGGAAAGTTCGTGTTCGTATATTTTTTCACGAATTTCTCTCACCGGATGGTAATTATGCATTATGCATTAAAACGGATTAGTATGCTTCTTCTTCATTAGGGAAACTACCGTCCTTAACAGCACGGACATAGTCGCCCACGCCATCGGTGATAGCTGTGAAGACATCAGCAAAGTGACGGAGGAACTTAGGCTTGAATCCACGATTCATGCCGAGCATGTCCTGACCTACAAGAACCTGTCCATCGCATCCGTTGCCTGCACCTATTCCTATTGTTGGGATAGAGATGGACTCTGTAACCTTGTTTGCAAGTGCTGCTGGTATCTTTTCAAGGACGAGAGCGCAACAACCAGCTTCCTCAAGCAGTTTCGCGTCACTAAGAAGCTTTGATGCTTCTGCCTCGTCCTTGGCACGAAGTCCGAATCCGCCAAACTTATATACACTCTGAGGAGTGAGTCCAAGGTGACCGCATACAGGTATTCCTGCATTGATGATAGCTCTTACAGTCTCTATTATTTCCACTCCGCCCTCAAGTTTAAGACAGTCAACACCAGTCTCCTGCATGATACGGATGGCATTACGAACACCATCTTCCTTGCTTATCTGATATGTGCCGAAAGGCATGTCACAGATTACGAATGCGCGTTTAGCGCCACGGGCAACGCTACGAGCATGGTAAATCATCTGGTCAATAGTGATAGGAAGGGTAGTGGCGTTTCCTGCCATTACATTACTTGCGGAGTCGCCCACAAGTATGGAGTCTACACCTGCCGCATCCACAATCTGAGCCATTGTATAGTCGTATGAAGTGAGCATGGCAATCTTCTTGCCCTGTGACTTCATCTGTGTGAATCTTGTTGATGTTATCTTCTTTTCGTCTTCTACTAAATAACCTGCCATTTTCCTGTAATTATGTATTATTGTTTCCCTTTTAAGTTCGGGTCTGCAAAGTTACACATTATTTGTATCGTGCAAGGCATGGAAATGGAATTTTTTTATTACAGTCCGCTAAATCGCTTATGTAGTCACTCAACTATTGAAGGATAAAGAGTTGAGGGACTAAATATGTAATTAAGCGGGCTGTAAGATTATGATATATTAACATTGAAGAGTGTATTTTTAACACATAATTAACAACATGTTTGAATGCAATATGATACCTTTGCAGCGAAAACGATTATATGAAACAAAACCTAAAATAAATTATGAGACAAATTTTATCTGTATTACTCTTTGTCGTAACAATTTTTTGTAATGCAAAACAAAAGAGTGTAGTATGGGAAAAACCTTTTTCCGCATCAATCTATCCACTGGTAGTAACACGAGTGGAGATGAATCAAGATGAGACCGTAGTTAGTGTCAAGTATAATAGTGACGGAAAGATCACATTTGTTAAAGAGACATATCTCCTGGCAAATGGGAAGAGATACCCACTTACAAATGCTGAAGGTATTACACTTGACGAGTGGCTGGATGTTCCATCAGGGAGTAACCCTGAACTGACGTTTCATTTTAGTCCTCTGCCATTGGACACGAAGGACTTTGAACTTCATGAAGGCGATGGCGACCGAGCTTTTGTCATTGGCAATATCGGTGAGAGGAAGTGGATAGAGAAAAAGCTTAATACACAGATATTTCCCACAGCATGGAGAAACACATCCACAGGTGACTTTGAACTTGCAATGCTTGATGACATTGTACTGTACGATGGACAGTTCTGGAAATACAAGAGCAAGGACGCTGCCAAGTGCCATTTCGTTGTTACTAATGGCAAGGAAGACATGACCATTGATATGGGTAAGGCAAAGGCTGGAGAAAGAATGATATCTTTCAACGGCGGCAAGGGCAATAAGTACAATGCCATCACTTCAAGTGATTATCCTGACTATCCAATAAAAAGTACAACTCATCATTTCAGGAATAATGACTTCCGCGAGGATAGTGTGACTATCAAGGGCTATATATATGGTATAAAAGGGTTCGCAAATATTGATGTTGTATATAATGGCGATATTTTTGAGTCACTAATGGCACATACTTTCCATGTTGACTCAACAGGATGTTTCAAATTTACAATACCTTGGCGAGAAGGGGTTAAGGAATTATATGCTTTTGGCAAAATGTTTCCAATAGAACCAGGAGAGACATACTTCTATTATGAAAACCGTATGTTGAATCAAAAGTTTTTCATGGGAAAGAATGGAAGACTCCAGAATGAATGGCTAAGTGTGTACGATGTAGGCGAGCAAGTGTTGGATCATTCTGCCATTGATTCGATAAATAATCTTGTAAATACTATTGAAGAAGTTGTAAAGAGGAAGGAGGATGTCTCGTTATATTTGAGCAAGGCAAACCAAAGGCTTGACAGCGTTTTAAGAATGCACCCAAACATGTCCGCGAGGTGTGAAGACTATCTCAAGGCAACTGTAACATATATATTTGGAAACAGATTGTTATCATCTCTTGGACTGAAAGTTGATTATCCAGAGCATGTGATGAACTTCATAAGGGATGAGATATGGGGAAAGAGAAATATGGAGTTCCCATTTGCGGCAGGTCAATTTCCGGATAATAGCAGATACTTGAATTTTGAGTTCTGGAAAAGGATGCCAAATACAATAGAGATTTGTGCAGAAAGTGAAGACGACTATGTACAACAATGGATGATGATACATATTCACAAAATGAAGGAGGTTGTTGATTCTCTATGTACTGATTCCATGTCAAAGTCATTGTTTTTGGCAGACAGAATAATTGATGTTATAAAAGACAATGCGCATTCACTTCCTGAAGCGGGACGAAAAATAGTTGACGAAGACATAACTGTTCCTGGAATTAAGGAGCATGTACTGAAAGCGAGTGCAAGGTACGAAAACATTGGAAGAAAAGAACTCAACTGTATAGAAGGATATGTAGATGCAAAAAGTCTTGAAGACATCACAGATGGTGAAACACTTCTTGCCAAGATTATTGAACCGTACAAGGGCAGAATCGTATACCTTGATGTATGGGGCACATGGTGTACACCATGTAAAAATGCATTGTCAAAATCGGCAGAGTTAAAGGAAGCTCTTAAAGAATTTGACATTGTGTATCTCTACCTCGCTAATAATAGTCCGGAAGAAACATGGGAGAAAATAATAAACACTTATGGACTTACAGACGAGAACTGTGTACATTACAACCTTCCAAAGAATCAACAAAATGCTATAGAAAGATTTCTTGATGTACATGCATTCCCAACATACAAGTTATTTGACAAGGCTGGCAAAATGATTGATGGGGAGCATGAGCCTTATAACATTGATGCACTGAAAAGAGTTCTTCGAAAGATTGACTCCGATCTTTAGTAAGGCTAACAGACATTTGCAATGATAAGCGCCCTTGTTAGATTTCCAAGAAGTTTTTCTTGAAAAAAAAGAGTTAACAGATGAATATAACGTATACTGTCATCTGTTAACTCTTTTTTATTATTTTCACCAACTCTCTTTGTAAAGGAGTTGATCAGTTTTGGCTATACAAAAATCATTCAGTTGTATATGTGCATACTAAATGTCGCGGTTATCTTCGTCAGCATGAGAGTCGAAGTACTCTGCAATCTCACGTTCTGCACTATCAGAGAAAGCATATGCCTCATCGTGCTGGCTGACATCAAGTCCCAATTGCTCACTCTTGATACTTACACGCATTGGAATCATCTTGTTAGTGATCCAGTAAAGTGCGATACTTACAACGAATGTATAGACGATTACGATAACCACACCAATGATTGAGTTGATGAACTCTGACCATCCGCCATGAATAAGACCGCTATAAGAGAACACACCTGTGAGGATTGTAGCAAAGATACCACCTGTTCCGTGAGTAGGGAACACGTCAAGAGCATCGTCAATGCTTGATTTCTCTCTCCAGTGAACAGCGATGTTACAAACAAGGGTTGTAAGCATAGCGATAATGAAGCTCTGGCTTGTTGTAACTACATCGGCGCAAGGAGTGATAGCCACAAGACCTACAACGGCACCTACTGCAGCGCCCATACCTGATGGCTTGCGACCTCTAAGGCAGTCGAAGAATATCCAGCACATCATTGCAGTCGCACCAGAAGTATTAGTGTTGAGGAATGCCTTGATAGCTATACCGTCAGCAGCAAGTCCTGAACCACCGTTGAAACCGAACCATCCGAGCCAAAGGAGTGCTGCTCCGAGAATGACGAATGGGATATTTGCTGGAAGATGCTGTCCTGTCTTTGCGTTTGTACGACGACCGAGGAACAATGCTCCTGCAAGTGCTGCAACACCAGATGATGCGTGAACCACAATACCACCGGCAAAGTCGTGTATGTTAAGCCATTCATGGAGAAGTCCGTGTGGATGCCATGTCCAGTGTGCCAACGGACAATAGATGAATATGCAGAAGAGAATCATGAACACCATATATGCTGAGAAACGTACACGTTCAGCAAATGAACCTGTGATAAGGGATGGTGTGATGATAGCAAACTTCATTTGGAAGAGGGCGTAGAGTGCAAGAGGGATAGTTACGATACCACCTTCAGCAAGTTCTCTTACCGCAAGATTAGAACTGTCAAGTGATGCTGCTTTTGCTCCAACGCTCTGGAACATGAAAAAGTCGCAAGGGTTACCGATAAGTCCAAGTCCTCCAAGGTCACTACCAAATGAGAGACTGAATCCGAATACTACCCAGAGTATACTGATGATACCCATTGCAATAAATGACTGGAGGATAGTGCTAATCACATTCTTCTTTCCTACCATACCTCCATAGAAGAAACTTAAACCAGGAGTCATCATCAATACAAAGATTGTTGCTGTAATCATCCATGCCACATTTGATGATGTGCAGTCTGCTGTTTCTTCAAACTCCCAGAGCCCTGCCTCTTCAGGCATTACTGCTCCGACCAACGCAATGATGACCAAAATTGCCATCATGATAATCCATCTTTTCTGTACTTTCATATTATTGTTGTTTGTGTTAAAAATCAATATATGTGTTTGTGTTAAATTGTTATTATTTTGTGCTTGTAATGTAATGCTTTGTCGTTAACGGGTGCAAAGGTATGGCAAAAAGTTTGTATTTCCAAACAAAATGTATAAAAATGTTATCAAATTATAAGAATAGTCTTCCTTTTTGGAATGCTTATGGCAGAAATGCTGTGTTTTTGTGTGTTTTTGCTGTGTTTTGTGACGTAATGATAACAAAAAGGCAATGCTATGAAGCATTGCCTTTTTATAAGTGAGCGGAATTATTAGTCATAGAAGTTCCAGCTAAGTCCAAAACGGAGTGTTGTTGGGTTCATTGGATAGCCTGGTGCCCAGAAATACTTTCCTGTACCTTGATTTGCGTGATAGTAGTGCAGGTAGAAGCGAGTACGCTTAAGTGCAAAGTTTGCATAGACACTCACGATTGGGTAGTTGCCTATTTCCACTTTCTTATTCTCGTTCTGTGTGGTGAACATTCCAATTACTGGTGAGTAGTCGAGTGCGTAGTACCTTGTGAAATACTTGAGGTCTGCACCTATTTGTGTGTGAAGCACCTTTGCAATACGGAAGTCTAAGTACAGGTTGTGGTACGTAGATAGCTTAGGGAGCGGAAGCTCGTCTGTGTTTGAACTATACTGGAATGTTACCTCATTGTCAAAATGGAGTATACCAAGTCTTAGCTTCTGGTCAAGAGATACCCTGTAAACCTGTATTGCATTCTTTGCCTGACATGCAATGACATTATTTGTGACAGAGTCCGATGCACCATATTTTGTTCCGTTGTTGGCGAAGTAAGTGTAATTGTCAATGTTCTCAAAACTGGCAGTTAACTTAGTCTTTGTGTGTGGAAGGATGATGGCTCCTTCTACACGTTGACGGAACTCTTTGCCGATATCATTATTATCCCACCATGCATGTTTGCTGTGATAGTGGCGGTAATAGAAACTTGGGTTCACATTCTTAATATAGGCGTTCAATATGATGTTCGCCGTGTCTTTAAGCAGTGGGATATCCATCTCCCCATGACCATTTAAGTCAAATGCCCCTGATTCATTCTCGCCGATAAAACAGTATTCTATGTTTGCGTTGAAACGGAAGAACTGTCCTTGTTCTCGGATAAGTTGACCGCCCACGAAGATGTTGTTTTCTGTGTAGTATCGTGTTGGGTACTTATTTCCTATAATCTTTGTTCCATCAGGGATACTGTCCACGAGTGAGAACTTGCGATATTCATGACCGATATATGCATTTATTCCAAACACAGACCATTTGTTGAATCCTTCGCACATTGATATACCAATATGATTACGTATACTTGTGTACTTTGTGATGTCATTGGTGCTGTCTCCCGGGAGGTAAGTGTTAGTGTGGTATCTTAGAGGTTCCAGATATGACTTGTAGTATCTGCGTAGTCCTTGGAACTTTGCTGTATGGAATATCTTTGATACTGGAACGAATATGTCGATAGTCTTTGTTGAATCAACCTGTTCCTTTCTGTAGAAACCGAGGTTGTAATGGTGGTTGAAGAATATGACATCATGTTCCTGACGTCCCCATGTCTGGTCAAGATTTACTGGAATATCGTTTGATGCAAACTGATATTTCTGTGCCTCAGGAGCTGTGATGAAAGAGTCGTCGGTGATACCGCCATTCTCGCCCATCTTCATGAAGTTGTGCTGGTAGTAGAAGTGAAAATTGTACTTGTCACTTATGTAGCTTGACCATCCTGACGCATTTATGAATGAGGTGCTTTGATTTGAATAAAATCCTTGTCCATACATGTAGTCAAATATGGCACCTATATTTAATTTCTTGCCAGCGTTGTTGGTGTAGATCACCTTGATATGGTCATCTCCTGTCAGTTTTGAACCACAGTTTGTGTATGTGGCATTCATGAAAGGAGATTTTGTGTTGTAGTGTCTAAACCTGTCTGTTGTCACAAAGAATTGGTCGAAAGGTTCTGTAAACATGAACTGAGGTGTTACGCCACGTTCTGAGAAGATACGTGAGTAGCGTGGTGAACCTAAGTTTGACAGCGAGTTGTAGTGACCAGTCCTGCCTTCGGACAGATTGTCATTGAAGAATAGGTTCATGAGCGTGTCTACGTCAGTAGGAGTCATGTTTCCATATACCTCATCTATTGTCCAAGACCTGACCTCGTTTGGTACAATCTTAGGCTTTTTCTTGCTTGTCGTGTCATTGTGCAGAGCCATATCGGTGTCCAAGTTGGACTCCAGTTCCGTAACAGTGCGTTGTGCCTTCATTGTTGGTGAAAGCACAACGCATATTGTTAGTGATATGATAAATCTTTTTATCCTCATTTATTATTGAGCAGAGAAGTGTTGTTTTGCCAGTGTAGTTTACACAGCCGTTTTAGACTTTTTCCAATACTTCTGAACTTCTACAAAAGCGAAAGTTGGAAAACCTTACAATCTATCAGTTGCTTAGAACTTAAAACATGAATCGGAGAATGAACTCCACAACCTTCAGTATCACGGCGCCAAATCCAATGCAGAAGAAGAGCAGGCGTTGCTCAGGCATGGTGAAATAGATGATGACAGCCGCAATACCCATAGCCATGAAGACGAGGTTAAGAATCTTTCTTGCCTGTGCTATTGTTTCTGGTGACACGCCCTTGTTACTTGGTCTGTGCCACTTGCTTTGCTTCTTGCTTTCAGCAACAGCGTCAGCAATGATCTTGTCGATTTCTTCCTGTGTTGCCATATCTGGTCTTATTTCTTGTTCTGCTTAGTTATTATACCCATTTCGTTGAATATCTGGTTTACCATGACGAGTGTCTTGCTACGGAAACGAGCTGGTGCCTTAAGCACTTTGCCCTTCTTTGTAACAACTTCACTGTCTGTTATCCACTCTTCTGCGGTTACCTTTGTTCTTTTTTCTCCGGCATCCATGATATAGTAGATATTGCTAATCTCAGCATCAAGTTTGCCTTCCTCAACATGTATCTTGAGTGTATAGTAGCATTCTGTATAGTTCTTTACAAGGAATTTGTTTGTGAAGACGAGTTCTTCTGCTCCCTGACAGAGGATGTTGCCTTCTGCTTTGTTTGCTTGCTTTACACAAGAGTATTCAAGGTTCTTGAAGAAGTTTGGCTGGTCCCACTCTGAACGTGTGCCCTTAGCCTCGTATCTCTTGTCAGCCCAGTATCCCACCATAGAATAGATCTCTTTCTTGGACATGGATGGCGCGCTGAAGGACTGGCGGAACACCACTTTCCCATTTTCTGTTGGTACTTTTCCTAAATCAGCTTTTTCAATCTTCTGCTTTTTTGTGACAGAACTTGGAGAGTCAAAGAGACCTTCAACCTGAGCATTAACGCACAAAGGAAGTGCGAGTGAACATAGTGCAATTATGAATTTTTTCATTTGTTTGTTATTTTATTCTTAGTTAATTTCATGCAAATATACCACATTATTTATAAATGTGGCATCTTTATCTTTCAAATAATGACATTTTAAGATTGTTTATGAAATGAATTGTTTAATTTTGCAGAAATTATAATTCCACTTAACAATTTTGTATGAAAAAGAATAAGGTAATTTTGGCGTCGGCATTGTTTGTTGCAACATCATTGGCGGCAACGTCTATGATGGTGCTACCAAGTAGTGACATGCCAAGTGGTGAGGTTGTTACAGGTAGTGACTTTACTTTTGATGATGATGATTCAAATTCTCCAAAGGATGTGACAGATGTGTATCTTGTTAATCCTTCATTTGAATCTGATAACATCTCGGAACTTGCCCAGGATGGTGTACGAGGTGCATATGTAGCAAAGTCGCTGGTTGGCTGGACACTTTCTGGTGGATATGGTGTGAGCGACATCATGACAGCAAGTGCAACAGCAACTGATAATAATTATGGTGTTCCTGGTAAACCTGCTGACGGAGATCAGATGTACTATATCCGTCATGCTTGGAAGGATGCTTTCGCATCAATAATCCAGAGTGTGACACTACCTGCAGGTAAGTACAGATTCACAGTAGACAATAAGTGCATTACAGGTGCTAATCATAGCGCTTATCTTGTAGCAGGTAGTGAGAAGGTGTCACTCACTTTCCAGAACTCAATGCCATCATCATGGACAACAACGGAGCTTATTTTCACCTTGACAGAGGAGACAAAGCTTGATCTTGGACTTAAGATTAGTTTCGTGAATGGTGCGGGAGCTTCTGTCATTGTTGACAACTTCCGTCTTTATACCATCCCTGAAGGCTATGTTCCACCAAAGGAGGATGAGAAGTCTGTTAGTTCATATACAGAAGGAGTAATTGACAATAAGTTCGTTACTGAAGATGAGATGAAGAAAGACCTTCTCCAGATGCTTGCGAACTTCTCTACTTATATCGTGAATGATTTCCAGCAATGTGCAGCTCCTAATAGCATCAACGAGTCTTGTGGATGTTTCAAGGGTGAGAACACAATGGCAAATGATGAGAGGGGTGTAAGACCTAATGCGGACCTCTCTATGATCTCTGCTTTCCTCGTCAAGTATGCTAAGCCTGCGGGCATTCCATTGCCAAAGGGCGTTACATACGAGAAACTTGAGGAACTTGCAATGAAGTCACTTGTCTTTGCTTACTCTACCCACAAGGCAAACAAACTAAAGGTTTGCTCTGGCAATAACTATTGGGGATCAACATCAACTAGTGATGCTGTATGGGAATCAAGTCTTTGGGCAATGTCTGTTGCTTACTCTGCATATTTCCAGTGGGACAAACTCTCTTCTGCCCAGAAGGGATACATAGAAAAACTTCTCAAGGCAGAGTGTAACTACGAACTTTACCGTGACATTCCAACAGGTTATGCTGGCGACACAAAGGCGGAGGAGAATGGTTGGGAGGCTGATATCCTTGCTGTCACACTTGGTCTCTTCCCTGATGACGCTCTTGCAAGTAAGTGGTTTGAGAGAATGCGTGAGATGGCTATCAACTCATACTCTCATCCAAGTGATATGGATAATAACACGGTTATAGACCCATGGTATAATAACAAGACTGTGGCAGATCTTTATAAAGGCCAGAACCTCTATGATGACTATTCTCTCCAGAACCATAACCTTTTCCATACATCTTATCAGAATGTGGTGATGCAGGAACTTGGAGAGGCAGCTCTTGCTCTCAAGATGTTCCAGAAGGGACTCAAGGGAGAAGAGAAGTGGAAGAGTAATGCTCTCATGCATCACAATCAGGAGGTGCAGGACAGCATCCTTAACTGGCTCGCTCTTGCTGATGGTGAACTTGCCATGCCAAACGGAAACGACTGGTCTCTCTTCCTTTATGACCAGATTACATCATACTCAACTCAGGCTTGTTTCCTGAGAGATCCAAACGCTCTTATGCTTGAGAATCTTGCATATAAGTATATCAAGGCTCGCCAGCAGACAACAACTGATGGTTCATGGCTTCTCCGTGCTGATGTAGGTGCTCGCCGTATGGGTGTTGAGGCTCACCGTGTGATGATGACTTTCCTTATGCATGAGATGATGTCTACAGCAGACCTCACTCCTACATCTTGGGATGACTTTAACAGAAAGTTTGCTGAGGCTCGTCTTATTCCTTGCCAGAATGTTGTTCGTGCGGCTTCTGATTATCGTTTCACATGTTTCTCATGGAGTAGGGGATTAAAGAGCTATACTGGTTATTTCGCTTCTAACTCTGCAGACAAGAACAAGATTGTCGTTCCTTATCGAGACAAGAATACTGGTAATATCATTGGATGGTATGAAGTGGCAGGCAGATCAACAGATGCTTCACCTGTTATCTCAGGTATCTATCAACTCAAGGGCAATAGCTATGTCATGAATGGTGAGTTGAGTTGTAATGGCGGTGCACTCGATAATCGTTTTGCCATCTACTCTACACCAAGGAATGCTGTGGTTTACCTTGACTATGTTACAGCAAATAACGCTGTGACAATTAATGCTGAAAAGGGTGGATTGCTTGCAATCTCAACTGATGAACTGATGAAGGTGAAGCGTTCTCTCTATTATAAGGGAACAGAGGATGAACCTATATCTCATAGCCAACTTGATGGTGCTCGTTTCACTACAATGGAGAGCAACTGGGTTAATATAGATAATGAACTTGGTGTTGTTGGCAAGAATGGTAAGAAGATTGCATTTGGCGATCGTGGAGCAAACAACTCTATCTATACAAGTAAGCTCTATCCAATGTACGACAACAAGAGTCGTAGCGTAAAGGCTGGTGATGTTGTTGATGCACGTAACCTTGTGTACTATAGTCTTATTGATGCCGCCAAGACTGCTGCTTATGCAGATGCGGTTACTCCTCTCCGTGATGCTCTTCCTGCCGGATGGAACGGTGTTATTGTTCCTGATAGTGGAGCTGCATATCTTTTGATAAGCAATTTCAAGGGCAATGTCAAGGCTGAAGTAAATGGATTGGTATATGGAGGCAAGGCTCCTGTGTTCTATGCTCAGACAAGCATTACAGATAATGTATCAACAGTTGCACTTGAGGTTCAGCAGAACAATTCTTATGCACAGGAACTTAGACTTTTTGTTGAGGGATCAAATGTGAAGGCACAGCTGGAGAATGATACAACAGCATACATCACAGCTGTTGAAGATACTGAGGTAACTGTCTATATTGATGCTGTAAGCAAGAAGGTAAATGTCGGTAAGGACGAAACACTCAAGGTTTATCTTGATTCTAACAACGAGGTATGCGCAGAGAGCGTGTCCATGCCCATAGTTGACAAAAAGGACTATACTGACTATATTATCAACCCTTCGTTCGATGGAAACAATAAGGCTGGATGGAGAGGTGACCCAACTGTCGATTATGAATGTGCAGAGAAGTGGAATGCCAATTTCACCTTCAGCCAGACAATATCAGGTCTTCCGGAAGGACAGTATATGTTGACTTGCCAGGGCTTCTATCGTGCAGGTAGCTATAATGCAGCGGCATCTGCTCATAGTGCTGGTACTGAACAGTTGAATGCGATACTTTATGCAAATGATGCTTCTGTACCAGTCATGAGTATTTTGGATGATGCTAATAAGGCTGGTTCTGTAGGTGTGAAACTTAGCAACTATGGCTATATACCTAACACAATGGAGCAAGCAAATGTATATTTCCGTAAAGGACTATATCAGAACTCGCTTCTATGTAATGTGGGAAAGGATGGAATACTCACAATAGGAATTAAGAAAACAGCATTAATAGCAGAAGACTGGTGTATCTTCGATAACTTTACTCTTACATATATAGGTAAGGAAGAGGAAGAACCTAATAACATAGATAATGCTTATATGGACAATGCTGCATCAGGCGCTATCTTCAACCTTCAGGGTAAGAGGGTTTCAGAGATCACTTCTTCTGGAATATATGTGGTAAATGGCAAGAAGATGATGATAAAGTAGGTTTTTGCAAACCCTGTTTGCCAAAAACAGATGTTTCTAATATGAATTTAATGTTCCTTATACAGTTTTTGCTGTGTAAGGAACATTTTTTTTGTCTATTGTTTGTGTGAAAGAGAAAAAGAAAATACATTTGCTCACGATATCAAAATGATATCATATATGCAACAATATTTTATTACTTTAACTTAAAGAATTATTAATTATGGAAACAAAAAATCAAACAGGCGAATTTGAATTTAAGGGTGGTTCTTTGAATGGATTCCTTATGATAGTCATTGACATTCTCTTATGGGCGGGAGTAGTATTATTCTTTATAACAGCAATCCAACAGGAGTCAGTAGCAGTAGGTGCGCTTTCTGTTTTGCTGTTTGTTGTTGCTATCATATGTTCTTGTGGATTCTCAATGCTTGAACCAAATGAGGCGAAGGTAATGACATTCTTCGGTAAGTATGTAGGTACATTCCGTAAGAATGGCTTCTATTGGCTTAATCCATTCATGAGCGTTAAGAATGTAAGTCTTCGTGCCCGTAACCTTAATGCTGAACCTATCAAGGTAAATGACAAAGCTGGTAACCCAGTTCTCATCGGTCTTGTTGTTGTTTGGCGACTTAAGGATACATATAAGGCAATCTTCGACATTGATACAGATGTTAGTGGTTCTGCCCAGGTTGGTGCTGGTGCTTCTGCTGCAGCTCGTATGAACAAGTTTGAAAAGTTTGTGGCAATCCAGAGCGACTCTGCTCTTCGTGAGGTAGCAGGAATGTATGCCTACGATGATGAGGACAACAATAGTAATGAGGTTACTCTCCGTGACGGTTCTGCAGAGATAAATGAGGTACTCACAGCAAAACTGAATGAGCGTCTTGAGATGGCAGGACTTGAGGTTATGGAAGCTCGTATCAACTATCTTGCCTATGCTCCAGAGATTGCAGCTGTAATGCTTCGCCGTCAGCAGGCGGCTGCTATTATCACAGCCCGTGAGAAGATTGTAGATGGTGCTGTGTCAATGGTTAAACTTGCTCTTGACAAACTCTCTGACGAGGGTATCGTAGAACTTGATGAAGAGAAGAAAGCTGCTATGGTAAGCAACCTCCTCGTAGTCCTCTGTGCTGACGAACCTGCACAACCAGTAATTAATTCCGGAACATTGAATCATTAATAGATGTCAAATTTCAAATTCATAATTTATGGCTCCGGATATAGTCATAGTTCGGGACACATAACTTAGCAAAGCGATTTCACAGACAAAGGAAGTAAACTTGAAATTATAAACTTGGAATGTCTCTTGTCCGGGACGCATAAATTATAAATTTGAAATTATTATAGCATGGCAAAGAATAAATCTTTTGTACTGCGCTTAGATGAAGACATGATGAATGCCATCGAGGCGTGGGCAGCCGATGAGTTTCGTTCAACAAATGGACAGATTCAATGGATTCTTGCTGAAGCTCTCAAGAAGAGCGGAAGAATGAAGAAAGCAAAGAAGCCTGCTCCTATTGATGAACCACCTGACTTGGGCAAATAGAGAAATGAAAGCGAACCTGATCATTATGTTGGTCTGGTTCGCTTTTTACGTTAAGTCTTCAAAGTCATTCCAAACGAATCACGAAGCGATGTCGAAGGAATAACGGCGTCTAAAAAAATGAGAGAAAATACGATAAGTTTTTATTTGTTATCATAGCAAAACTATCGTTTTTGTTGAAATTGCCATTCCAAAATGTGTATAATAATAGTATAGATGAAAAAAACATGCTATTATAATTTGCTTTTTTGAAAAAAGTTCTATCTTTGTATTACTAATTTTATAATCCTAATTTAATAACAAACTCTTATGAAAAAATTATTTCCTATTTTATCACTTATTGCATTGAGTACAGTATACTCTTGTTCCTCTTCTGATGACTTATCAATAGTTGGTTTTAATAACCCACAGCGTTTGGTTTCTACGTTGGAAACTGACAATCTATGTAAAAAATATCCGAAAGGCGGATATACTCCAGATAAGATTATAGACGTTTCGTCTGCAAGAGCTCGTGTTGATATTATCGAAGACACTGTTGCACTGGAATCTTATGATATCAAATATGGTGATGGCGGTTACTTGTCAATTGACCACAATAATGCACATAGTAATTGTGCTGCCAATTTTATATCGGAGTCTTTTATCGACGAGGACGCCAAAACAATCATTGTGAATGAAATGAATGTGTCAGAACTACACGCCAAATGTATATGTGATTATAATTTGAAACATCTAATAGGCAACATTAAAGAGGGTGACTATAGACTTGTTGTGACTAGTAGTGCCAAGAGTCTTGCATCTAATAAAGATTTTGATATCAACAACATGAACTATTGTCTGTTGGATATCAAAATTCATTTTGACAAGAATCTTCATATAATGTTGGAAGAAAGATATGACAAGTCTCTCGAAGGAAGCAATTATAGACTTCAAAAAGTAGATGAATTCTTGGGATACATATTGGAGAGACGCAATTTAGAACGTTAAATCATATAATCCAAGTTTCTTTCTGCGAAACTTGAGTTATTAATCTTCTGATATGCTACCAGAAGTGAGACATAGGGTG
>JAZUHP010000098.1:0-20267 GCA_045641785.1 Bacteroidaceae bacterium | reverse complement strand
AAAACACGACAAAATCTACAATTTGTGGGCAATTAATTACCCCTTGTAGATAGAATTATATCATATTTATATGAATTTCTATTACTGTAATCCTGCTTCGCGGAGGTGTTCCTGCCACTTCCATGCAGATGCAAGAATCTCGTCAAGTGGAGTATCTGCTGACCAGTCAAGTTCCTTGTTTGCCTTGTCTACATTGCCCCAGATAGCCTCGATATCACCCTCGCGGCGTGGTGCATACTCCCATGGGAGCTTAACTCCTGTAGCGCGCTCGAAACCTTCTACGATTTCAAGTGTTGAATATCCGTGTCCAGTACCGATGTTGAATACCTCAACAGGTTCTGTTTCCTTGTCAAGGACACGTGTCATTGCCTTTACGTGTGCCTTTGCGAGGTCTACTACATAGATGTAGTCGCGGATACAAGTCTTATCAGGAGTGTTATAGTCATTACCAAATATCTTAAGCTGCTTACGAATTCCAATTGCTGTCTGTGTAACAAAAGGAATAAGGTTCATTGGTACTCCGTTTGGAAGTTCGCCAATGAGTGCTGTTGGGTGTGCACCTATTGGGTTGAAGTAACGGAGAATAATGCTCTTTATTGGTGCTCCTGAGTGGATATAGTCCTGAATGATCTCCTCATTGATCTGCTTTGTATTTCCGTATGGAGAGAGTGCCTTCTGGATTGGCGCATTCTCTGTTACAGGCAAGTTCTCTGGAGTTGGCTGTCCATAAACTGTGCAAGATGAAGAGAAGATGATTCCCTTTGTACCATACTTAGCCATAAGCTCAAGTACGTTCATAAGAGAATTCAGGTTGTTTCTGTAATATAAAAGAGGCTTCTCTACAGATTCTCCGACAGCCTTAGATGCTGCAAAGTGAATTACTCCCTTGATTGGGTATTTTGCAAATACTGCTTCTACCTTTGCAAAGTCGTTGAGGTCAACCTGCTCAAATGCTGGTCTAATACCAGTGATTTTCTCAATACCATCTATTACGTTGGCGTTTGAGTTAGAGAGATTGTCAATGATAACTACATCATATCCTGCCTGCTGTAGTTCTACTGTAGTGTGTGAACCGATAAAACCAGTTCCACCTGTTACAAGAATTGTCTCCTTCATATTAAATTATAATAGTATTTCTTTAGTTTAAGTATGCAAATTTACACAATTAATTCGATATCGTGCCTTTTTTTACTATTTATTTGTAACAAATGGTCTTGATATTTATAAAAACTTGACCAAAGATAACAAAAATGGGCATGCTTCTTATAGAAGCATGCCCAAATTGAATTATTGATTAGGTTGATTATTCTGCAGAATAGTCAATCTTGCTCATACGTACGTAAGTAGAGTAGCGGTGCTGTGCAGCCTTCTTAGCAGCATCGAAGAGCTCCTGAGCCTCAGCTGGCTTAACCTTCTTGAGTGAGAGGTAACGAACCTCACCATCAAGGAATGCCTGGAAGTTATCCCAGTTTGGAGCCTTAGAGTCGAGCTGGAATGGGTTCTTGCCCTGCTCTGCGAGACGTGGGTCGAAGCGCCAGAGGTGCCAGTAACCACACTCAACAGCCTTAGCTTCCTCAGCCTGGCTCTTACCCATACCACCCTTAGCCTTAAGACCGTGGTTGATACATGGAGCGTAAGCGATAACGAGAGATGGACCTGGATAAGCCTCTGCCTCGCGGATAGCCTTCAAGCACTGTGCGTTGTCAGCACCCATAGCAACCTGAGCTACGTATACGTAACCGTAAGTTGACTGCATGAGACCGAGATCCTTCTTAGTGATGCGCTTACCACCTGCAGCGAACTGAGCAATAGCACCGATTGGAGTAGCCTTTGAAGACTGACCACCTGTGTTAGAGTAAACCTCAGTATCGATAACAAAGATGTTGATGTCCTCACCTGAAGCGAGAGCGTGGTCGAGACCACCGTAACCGATATCGTAAGAAGCACCGTCACCACCAATGATCCACTGTGAACGCTTAACGAGGTAGTGAGAGAGTTCAGAGAGCTGCTTGCATGTTGGGCAACCAGCCTCACGACCAGCCTGGATAGCTGGAGCAAGTTTAGCAGCTGCTGCCTTAGAAGCCTCAGCGTCATCCTTACCTGCGATCCACTCCTCAGCTGCAGCCTTGAATTCTGCTGGAGTACCTTCCTTAGCGATAAGCTCCTGGAGGAGAGTTACGATACGCATACGCATCTTCTTGTTAGCGATTGACATACCAAGACCGAACTCACAGAAGTCCTCGAAGAGTGAGTTTGCCCATGCTGGACCCTGACCCTTCTCGTTCTTAGTATATGGAGTAGATGGGATAGAACCTGAGTAGATAGAAGAACATCCTGTTGCGTTAGCAACCATCTCACGGTCACCGAAGAGCTGAGAGATGAGCTTAACGTATGGAGTCTCACCACAACCAGAACATGCACCAGAGAACTCGAAGAGTGGAGTAGCGAACTGGCTGAGACGTGGGTTAGACTTGTAGTCGATAAGATCCTGCTTAGACTTAACGTTCTTAACGCAGTAATCCCAGTTTGCAGCTTCCTTAAGCTCGCCCTCGAGTGGAACCATCTTAAGTGCCTTCTCGCCCTTAGTACCAAGACATACGTCAACACAGTTACCACAACCGAGACAGTCCATAACGCCAACCTGCATACGGAACTTCATGCCCTTAAGCTGTGCAGGAGCCTTGATTTCGAGAGTCTCTGCATTGAGACCTGCAGCCTCCTGCTCATCCATAGCGAATGGACGGATACAAGCGTGAGGACAAACGAATGCACACTTGTTACACTGGCAACATGTGTTAGGATCCCATACAGGAACGAATGCAGATACACCACGCTTCTCATAAGCAGCTGTACCCTGTTCCCACATACCGTCCTCGATACCCTTGAATGCAGATACTGGGAGGAGGTCACCGTTCTGTGCATTGATTGGACGAACGAGGTTGTTGATGAAGTCTGGATCGTCATTTGCAGGAACCTCATCTGCTGGGAGGTTAGCCCATGCTGGGTCAACGGCGAGAGTCTTATACTCGTTACCGCGGTCAACAGCAGCGAAGTTCATGTTAACGACATCCTCACCCTTCTTACCGTAAGACTTAACGATAGCCTTCTTCATCTGCTCGATAGCGATGTCAACTGGGATAACCTCAGTGATACGGAAGAATGCAGACTGGAGGATAGTGTTTGTACGGTTACCAAGACCGATCTCCTGAGCGATCTTTGTAGCGTTGGTATAGTAAACTGTGATGTTCTTCTCAGCGAAGTACTTCTTAACATTGTTAGGGAGGTTCTTAACGAGATCCTCACCGTCCCAGATAGTGTTAAGGAGGAACTGACCGTTCTGACGGAGACCACGGAGTACGTCGTACATACGGAGGTATGCCTGAACGTGACAAGCTACGAAGTTAGGAGTCTTGATCTGATATGTAGAACGGATTGGGTTGTCTCCGAAACGGAGGTGTGAACATGTGAAACCACCTGACTTCTTTGAGTCGTAAGAGAAGTAAGCCTGGCAGTACATGTCTGTGTTGTCACCGATGATCTTAACAGAGTTCTTGTTAGCACCTACAGTACCGTCAGCACCAAGTCCGAAGAACTTACACTCCTTGTTTGATGGGTCACCAAGTGCCATCTCCTCGTCGATTGGGAGTGAACGGAATGTAACGTCATCAACAATACCGAGAGTGAAGTGATCCTTTGGCTCTGGGAGCTCAAGGTTCTTGTATACTGAAAGGATAAGTGTTGGAGTAACATCGCAAGAACCGAGACCGTAACGACCACCAATGATCTTTGGTGCGTTTGGCTGTCCGTAGAATGCGTCCTTAACATCGAGGTAGAGTGGCTCGCCGTTAGCACCTGGCTCCTTAGTACGGTCAAGAACAGCGATGCGCTGAACTGTTGATGGTACAGCAGCGAGGAGACGATCTACTGCGAATGGACGATAGAGGTGTACAGATACCATACCGTACTTCTTGCCATTTGCGTTAGCGTAGTCGATAGCCTCACGAGCAGCCTCAGTAGCAGAACCCATAAGGATGATTACGTCTGTAGCGTCAGCAGCACCATAGTAAGAGAATGGCTTGTACTCACGACCTGTGATCTTAGAGATCTCAGCCATGTACTTCTCTACAGACTCAACTACTGAATCGTAGAATGGGTTACAAGACTCGCGGTGAGCGAAGAATGTCTCTGGGTTCTCAGCCATACCCTTAGCCTCTGGATGCTCTGGAGTGAGTGCACGTGAGCGGAACTCAGTGATCTTATCCATTGGTACGAGTGGGCGGATGTCCTCCATATCAATTTCCTCAACCTTGTTGTACTCATGTGAAGTACGGAATCCGTCGAAGAAGTTGATGAATGGAACACGAGTATCAAGTGCTGCAAGGTGAGCTACAGCAGAGAGATCCATAACCTCCTGAACTGAGCCTTCGCAAAGCATTGCGAAACCTGTCTGACGACAAGCCATAACATCACCGTGGTCACCGAAGATACAGAGTGAGTGAGATGCTACTGTACGAGCAGATACATGGAATACTGATGGAAGAAGCTCACCAGCAATCTTGTACATATTTGGAATCATCAGGAGAAGACCCTGTGATGCAGTAAATGTAGTAGTAAGTGCACCAGCCTGAAGTGAACCGTGAACAGCACCTGCTGCACCAGCCTCAGACTGCATTTCCTGAACGAGAACTGTGTCGCCAAAAAGATTCTTGCGACCCTGAACAGCCCACTCATCCACATGCTCAGCCATTGGAGATGATGGAGTGATAGGGTAGATGGCAGCAACCTCAGAGAACATGTATGCTACATGTGCAGCGGCTGTGTTACCATCACAAGTAATGAATTTCTTTTCTTTACCCATAATAATGTTTAAATAATTATTTTAATTGTGTTGTTAGAATACTCTGTATTAATAAAGGAAACCGAATAGCCAGAGTGGAATCTGATTACCTTCACCTATGTCACATTGGTTGACAGCAAAGAGTGTCTTTGACTTGCTCTTTAGCTTTGCAGCATATTCTGCTATCTTGAAATCAATCTGTTCGTCAATGAGGAAAGAACAAAGATTTCCAACCTTGTTTACCTTGTGGTCTTTCCAGAGTGCATTGCAGAAGAAGCACTCAAGGACATCATGTGTGTCAAAACTTCTTGGATAGAAGCTGTACATGAGGTTAGAGTTGTGAAGAAGCACGCGGGCTGGTTTCTTAGGGAACTCATCTCCCTTGCAGTAGATCATGTTCACAAGGCGTGCTTCCATAAGGTACTTGATGTAGTGCATCACGGTAGCGCGTGACATTCCCAGTTCTTGAGCAAGTGAACTTACGTTTGGAACGCTGCTTCCACTTGTCGTGAGCAGATAGAACAGCTGCTTGATCTTCGCAAGGTACTTGAGCTCAATCTGCTTGACGAGAAGAATGTCGACCTCAATCATCATGTTCATATTCTTGAGAAGGTTCTCAGAATAGTTTGTCTTGTCAAGGAAGAAAGGATAGAATCCGTGGTGAAGGTAATCCTGGAAGTATTCACGAGGATTAACTTGTGCAAATATCTCCTTGGCAATGTTTTGATGATTGCTGATTATTTCGTCGAGAGAGTATGACTTGAATCTTATTCCTGTCTTGATGCCAAGGAACTCACGGAATGAGAATCCTCGTAGGTTGTATGAGTGTACAATACCGTTCAATTCAGGGTTCTCTTCTTTGAGACGCATGACAGGAGAACCTGCAAATACGATTTTAAGACCAGGATATCTGTCGTAACATTCACGTAACTGCTGACTCCAGTTAGGTTGTTTGTACACTTGGTCTATGAGCAATACTTTACCTCCAGAATGATAAAACTCTCCTGCAAATTCTGTTATTCCTACATTCTGAACATAGAAATTATTTGTGTTAATATATAGGCAAGTCTTGTCATTTGGAGAGAAGTTCTCCTTTGCATACTGTAGGAGGAACGTAGTCTTTCCAACACCACGCGCGCCCTTAATGCCGATCATCCTGTCTTTCCAGTTGATCTCGTCCATCAAGTCTCTTCGCACAGTAATTGGAAGGTTCTCCACTAAATAAGCATGTGTTCGGAAGAAAGATTCCATATTCTCTTTTTGGATATTATTTTATATACTATAAGGCATTTTAACCCTTCGGAGGGCAAAATTACTTATTTTTCCTTAATAATGCAAACTCGACTTTGCAAATGTTAGCTATTTTTAATTCCTCCCAATAAAAATAAGAAAAATCGGCCATTTTGAACGAAAAATGTACGCATTATCGTCGCTCAAAAGGGCCTATTTTTATTCAAGTTTCAGTAGTTGTGAACTTGTGAAACTTGGATTTCTTGTTATATCTTAGGATACTGCATAGTACAGCAATGGAGTGAACCATGTTGCTTGATAAGTACCCGGCAGTCAATACCTACTATCTCGCGATCAGGGAAAGCCTTCTTCAACTGTCTCATAGCTAAACTGTCATTCTCTGGCTGTGCATATGTAGGCATTAGTACCGCTCCGTTGATGATTAAAAAGTTAGCGTATGTGGCAGGAAGTCTTTCTCCTTCCCAGTAACATGCTTCTGGCATTGGGAGTGGAATGAGATTGAAGGCATTTCCTTCTGGTGTCATGAACGCCTTGATTTCCTCTTCCATGGCATGAAGCTCCTCATAATGCTCGTCCTGTTTGTCGAGGCATTGCACGTATGCTATTGTGTCATTAGGGCAGAGACGGGCTACTGTGTCCACATGTCCATCTGTGTCGTCACCTGCAAGCCAAGAGTGCTCAAGCCACATCACACGGTCAGCATTGAAATAGTCGAAGAGTCTATCGCCTATTGCATCAAAATCGAGAGTGTCATTTCTGTTTGGAGCAAGTAGACAGGTTGCTGTGGTAAGTATGGTTCCTTTGCCATCGCTTTCAATGCTTCCTCCCTCCAGGACAAAGTCAAGACAGTTCTCGTATTCTCCGTCAACAGCATTTCCCTTGTACATGTTCTTGCTTATCTGATTGTCATGGTTGGCAGCAAACTTCATTCCCCATCCGTTAAACTGGAAGTCCATGAGAATTCTTTTGTTACCGTCAATGCATGATATGAAACCATGGTCTCTTGCCCATGTGTCATTTGTCATGCACTCGAAGAATCTGATATTGTCAAGTGCAACATTATGAGAAGCAAGGTGCTCCTTTACTTCTTCTGGGAATTGTGCCACAATAAGTAGAGGCTCACGCTTTGCAATTTCGCGAGCCATTTCACAGTAGCAATCAACAACCTCGTCATATATTGGCGCCCAGTCAGTTTCTCTGTGAGGCCATGTTAGTTGCACAAATTCCTGTTCGTGCCATTCTGATGGTAAATGCATGTGTTGGAAGTAATGGTTAATGGTTTGGGCTGGTTAATCCGGAAGGTCCGGTTGGTCCGGCTTATCCGGGAAATCCGGTTTATCCTGCAATTCCGGGAAATCCTGCAATTCCGGCTAATCCGTTCAATTCCAGGAGGTCCTCCTTGTCTATATCTCTAATCCAGCAGGTCAGGTCTTCTCTCCTTTGTTCTTGCAAGAGCCTGCTCATATTCCCAGTTGCGGATATTTGCCTCATGGCCAGAGAGAAGAATCTGTGGAATACCCCATGTCTCCTCAGGATTGTCCACTGGGTGATACTCTGCAGGGCGAGTGTACACAGGAGGCTCAAGAAGATTATCCTGGAAAGAGTCACTTAAGGCGCTTTCCACGTCACCTATCACACCAGGTACAACACGTATAATGGCATCTGTCATGATTGCGGCAGCAAGTTCACCACCAGTAAGAACATAATCGCCAACGGAAATCTCCTTGGTAATAAGGTGTTCACGAATACGGTAGTCAATGCCCTTATAGTGTCCACAGATGATTATGAGATTCTCTTTCAGCGACAACTCATTCGCCATAGGCTGATTGAAAGTCTCTCCGTCAGGAGCTGTAAAGATAATCTCGTCGTAGTGACGTTCCTTCTTCAGTTTGGATATAATAGCATCAAGGGGCTGACACTGTATCAGCATTCCCGCAGCACCACCGAAAGGGTAGTCGTCAACGCGTTTATGCTTATCTGTAGTGTAGTCCCTCAGGTTATGAACATAAATCTCAGCAAGGCCCTTTTTCTGAGCCCTGCCGAGAATGCTTTCCTTTGTAAACGGTTCTATTAGTTCTGGAAGAACTGTTATTATGTCTATACGCATAGTTTAATTCATAATTCAAGTTTCGTGGGGTGCGAACTTGCGCGTCTTGAAGTATAGACAGCACCTCCGAAACCTGAATTACGTGTTATTTAGAATTCGCCCCAAGCCTTGATCTCGATGTCATCAAGCTTCTTAGTACAGAATGCGTTGATGAAGGCACTTGCGAGACGAGGGTTCGTAATCAATGGAATGTTGAGGTCGATAGCTGCACGGCGAATCTTGTAACCATTGTCAAGCTCGCTTACAGTAAGATCCTTAGGCACATTTACAACCATGTCAATCTCCTTGTTGTGAAGCATGTCAAGAGCCTGTGGCTGCATACCTTCCTCACTTGGCCAGTAAACGAGAGTGTTCTCGATTCCATTCTCTGTAAGATACTTGCTTGTACCACCTGTAGCATAGAGGTTATAGCCATGATCCTTCAACATCTTTGCAGCGTCAAGCATCTCTGCCTTCTGCTTACCAGTACCTGTAGAAAGAAGGATGTTCTTCTCAGGAATACGATGTCCTACTGAGAGCATAGAACAGAGAGTTGCGCTTGCTGTATCATCACCAAGACAACCTACCTCACCAGTTGATGACATGTCTACACCAAGTACAGGGTCAGCCTTCTGGAGACGGTTGAAAGAGAACTGGCTTGCCTTGATGCCTACATAGTCTACGTCAAAGAGGTTCTTATGTGGTTTCTCAACCTTGATACCGAGCATTACCTTTGTTGCAATGTCGATAAGGTTAAGTTTCAAAACCTTACTTACGAATGGGAATGAACGAGATGCACGGAGGTTTGTCTCGATGACAAGGATATCATTGTCCTTTGCCATGTACTGGCAGTTGAATGGACCAGAGATGTTAAGCTCCTTGGCAAGTTGACGAGAAATCTTCTTGATACGGCGCATAGTCTCATAGTAGAGCTTCTGTGGTGGGAACTGGAGTGTTGCGTCGCCAGAGTGTACACCTGCAAACTCAACATGCTCAGAGATAGCATATGCAATAATCTCACCATCCTGAGCAACGGCATCAAAGTCAATCTCCTTAGCGTGTTCAATGAACTTGCTTACTACAACAGGGTGCTTCTTGCTCACGTTGGCAGCAAGTTTAAGGAAGCGCTCAAGCTCGTCCTGATTAGAACATACATTCATTGCAGCACCAGAAAGCACGTATGATGGACGCACGAGAACAGGGAATCCTACACGCTCAATGAATCCGTTGATATCATCCATAGAAGTGAGGGCTGCCCACTCAGGCTGGTCAACGCCGATACGGTCACACATTGCAGAGAACTTGTCGCGGTCCTCACAGTTGTCGATGCTCTCAGGTGTAGTACCGAGGATTGGCACGTTCTCACCATTGAGACGCATAGCGAGGTTGTTAGGAATCTGTCCACCTGTTGATACGATTACGCCGTGTGGATTCTCAAGTTCGATGATATCCATAACGCGCTCGAATGTCAACTCGTCGAAATAGAGACGGTCACACATGTCATAGTCTGTTGACACAGTCTCTGGGTTATAGTTGATCATGATGCTGCGATAACCCTCCTTACGGATTGTGTTCAATGCCTGAACACCACACCAGTCGAATTCAACTGATGAACCGATACGGTAGGCACCAGAACCAAGTACGATGATTGACTTGCCGTCGTTCTCGTAGTTGATGTCTGAGGCAACACCAGAATATGTTACATAGAGGTAGTTTGTCTGTGCTGGGTACTCAGCGGCAAGAGTATCAATCTGCTTGACAACAGGAAGAATACCCATCTCTTTACGTACCTTGCGAACCTGCATGAGAGCATCCTCAGCGTCGATCTGTGACTCAAGGCCGATAGCGCGAGCAATCTGGAAGTCTGTGAATCCCTGTACCTTTGCCTTACGCATAAGGTCTGCGTCCACATTGTCAATAGAACCCTTCTTGCGAAGTTCTATGTTAGTGTTGAGGATGTTATTGAGCTTCTGGAGGAACCAGTTGTCAATCTTTGTGAGGTCATGTATCTGCTCAACAGTGTATCCTAATTCGAGAGCCTTCTCAATAACGAGGATACGCTTATCTGTTGGAGCCTTGAGTGAACCGTCGATGTCGCCAATCTGAAGTTCCTTGTTTCCCACGAAACCGTGAAGTCCCTGGCCAATCATACGGAGTCCCTTCTGAATAGCCTCTTCGAAGGTGCGTCCAATAGCCATAACCTCACCTACAGATTTCATTGAAGAACCGAGTTCACGGTCTACACCGCGGAACTTACCGAGGTCCCAACGAGGGATCTTGCATACTACATAGTCAAGAGCTGGCTCAAAGAAAGCACTTGTTGTCTTTGTGACAGAGTTCTTAAGGTCGAAGAGACCATATCCAAGACCAAGCTTGGCAGCAACGAAAGCAAGAGGATAACCTGTTGCCTTTGATGCGAGGGCAGAAGAACGAGAGAGGCGGGCATTAACCTCGATAACGCGGTAGTCCTCACTCTCTGGGTCGAATGCGTACTGTACGTTACACTCACCGACGATACCGATGTGACGGATAATCTTTATGGCAAGAGCACGTAACTTATGATATTCTGAGTTTGTAAGTGTCTGTGAAGGAGCGATAACGATTGACTCACCAGTATGAATACCGAGTGGGTCAAAGTTCTCCATGTTACATACTGTGATACAGTTGTCGAAACGGTCACGTACCACTTCATACTCAATTTCCTTCCAACCCTTGAGAGACTTCTCTACAAGAACCTGTGGAGAGAAAGAGAATGCCTTTTCTGCGAGTTTGTTGAGCTCTTCCTCATTGTCACAGAAACCAGAACCGAGTCCACCGAGTGCGTATGCAGCACGGATGATGACAGGGTATCCAAGTCCCTTGGCTGCTTCACGTGCCTCTTCGATAGTCTCACAAGCCTGAGACTTGATAGTCTTGACGTCAATCTCGTCAAGTTTCTTTACGAAGAGTTCACGGTCCTCTGTGTCGATGATAGCTTGAACAGGAGTACCAAGAACCTGTACATTGTACTTCTCAAGAATCTTCTGCTCATAGAGGGCAACACCACAGTTGAGGGCAGTCTGTCCACCGAATGCAAGGAGGATACCCTGTGGCTGCTCCTTCTGGATAACCTTCTCTACGAAGAAAGGAGTTACAGGAAGGAAGTATATCTTGTCAGCAACACCTTCTGATGTCTGTACGGTTGCAATGTTTGGATTGATGAGGATAGTCTCAATGCCTTCTTCCTTGAGTGCCTTGAGTGCCTGTGAACCTGAATAGTCGAACTCACCTGCTTCACCAATTTTGAGAGCTCCAGAACCGAGGAGCAACACTTTCTTTATATTATCTTTATTCATTTTTCTGTAAGTGTCTTTAGTTGTTAGTCATGAATTTTGTTGAGTTGTGGGAGGACTTAAGGACGTTAGTGTCCTTAGAGTCCTTAGTTTTAGGGATTTTAAAGTCCTTAGTGTCCTTAGTGTCCCTAAAGTCCTTATTATCTTTATAGCAACTTAACAAAATCGTCAAACATGAACTCTGTGTCTACAGGGCCAGAAGCAGCTTCTGGGTGGAACTGAGCAGAGAACCAAGGATTTGTCTTGTGCTTAATACCCTCATTTGAACCATCATTCATGTTGATGAAGAGTGGTTCCCAGTCTGCAGGGAGAGTATTGTTGTCTACAGCATAACCGTGGTTCTGTGATGTGATGAAACAGCGAGTTGTGCCAACCTGCTGTACAGGCTGGTTGTGTGAACGGTGTCCATACTTGAGCTTGTATATCTTGGCACCAGCAGCCTTTGATAGTAACTGGTTACCCATACAGATACCCATACATGGACGTACCTTTGGATTTGCAAGGAACTTCTTGATGTTTTCTACAGCATCAACAGCTGTATCTGGGTCGCCAGGACCATTTGCGAGGAAGAGACCGTCAAACTCGAGGTCGTTGAAGTCGTAGTTCCATGGTACACGGATAACCTCAACGCCACGGTTGATGAGGCAACGGATAATGTTGTTCTTTACACCACAGTCTACAAGAACAACCTTCTTGCCAGCACCCTCATTGTAGCGGATAACCTCCTTACAGCTGACCTTAGCAATATAGTTTACACCCTCATACTGTGCAGAAGGTACATTGTCAGGTTCGTCGTCAAAGATTATCTTTCCCATCATAACACCGTGTTCACGAAGCACCTTAGTGAGTTCGCGAGTGTCTATGCCAGTGATTCCTGGCACCTGTTCTCTCTTAAGCCAATCAGCAAGACTCTCTTTTGCGTTCCAGTGCGAATACTCTGTGCTGTAGTCGCTTACGATGATTGCCTCTGCGTGAATCTTCTCGCTCTCCATGAATGTAGCAATGCCATTTGGCTCTACAGAGAACGCAGGGACACCATAGTTACCAACGAGAGGGTATGTGAGTACCATCATCTGACCAGCATAGCTTGGGTCAGTAAGACTCTCTGGGTATCCCATCATAGCTGTGTTAAACACAACCTCACCAGCTACAGGCTTCTCATATCCGAATGATTCGCCATGAAACTTAGTGCCATCATCTAAGACCAGTGTTACTTTTCTCATCTTGTTCCTTTTTATTTTTATAGTGTTTGTTATAATTTCTTTTTGGTGGTTTGGCAAGGGGGATTAAAGGCCTTAGATCCTTTAGGGGCCTTGCCTCATAGAAATAGCCACCCAACCGATATTGAATATCGGGTAGTGGCCATTTCATTCTATTCTACTGTTACACTCTTTGCGAGGTTTCTTGGTTGATCCACGTCCTTGCCCTTGCAGACAGCAACATGATATGCCATCATCTGGAGTGGGATAGTGGCAAGTAATGGCTCAAGGCACTCAACGGTCTCAGGCAATTCGATGCAAGCATCTGCCATGTTTTTGACCACCTCGTCGCCCTTGCTTACAATAGCAATAACACGGGCCTTACGTGCCTTGATCTCCTGTATGTTGCTTACGACCTTCTCATAGAGAGCATTCTTTGTCGCAATGACAACAACCGGCATCTCTTCGTCTATGAGGGCAATAGGACCGTGCTTCATCTCGGCAGCAGGATAGCCCTCAGCGTGAATATAACTTATCTCCTTTAGCTTTAACGCTCCCTCAAGTGCCACAGGATAATTGTAACCGCGACCGAGATAGAGGAAGTTATGAGCATATGTGAATATTCTTGATATTTCCTTAACCCTGTCATTCTCCTTGAGCAACTCTTCCATCTTTTCTGGGATAGCATTGAGTTCGGAGATGATGTTAGTGTAGGTTGCCTGGTCGATAGTGCCACGGGCATGACCAAGTGCAAGAGCAAGCATCACGAGAACTGTCACCTGACCAGTGAATGCTTTTGTACTTGCAACACCAATCTCTGGACCTACGTGTATGTATGAACCTGTGTCTGTAGAACGAGGAATGCTTGAACCGATGGCATTACATATACCATATATAAATGCACCCTTTGACTTCGCAAGTTCTACGGCAGCAAGAGTATCTGCTGTTTCACCAGACTGGGATATCGCGATGACAACATCCTTGTCATTGATGGCAGGATTGCTGTAGCGGAACTCAGAGGCGTATTCCACAACGACAGGTATCTGGCAATATGCCTCAATAAGCTGTTTGCCGATAAGACCAGCATGCCAACTTGTACCGCAGGCAATGATGATTATGCGTCGTGGGTTGAGGAGTGACTTGCGGTTGTCAATGACAGCAGACAGAACGACGTTGTTCAAGTCAACATTCACACGACCTCTCATACAGTCCTGCAGACACTTAGGCTGCTCAAAGATTTCCTTGAGCATGAAATGAGGAAATCCGCCTTTCTCTATCTGTGCAAGGTTAAGCTCTACCTCTGTAATGTCGTGACTAAGCTCTGCATTGTCAAAGTCGACAATCTTCACTTCCTGATCCTTGTGTATAACAGCAATGTCACCATCGTCAAGGTAGATAACCTTGTTAGTGTATTCAATAAGTGGTGATGCGTCAGAACCGAGGAAGAACTCGTCTTCGCCTATGCCGACAACAAGTGGACTACTCTTGCGAGCAGCGATGATCTGTTCTGGATCATTCTTGTCAAGTATGGCAATGGCGTAGGCGCCAATGACAGAACGGAGGGCAAGACGTACAGATGTAAGGAGGTCAAGTTTCTTTGATGTCTGGATGTAATCAATGAGTTGTACAAGCACCTCAGTATCTGTGCTACTCTTGAACTCTACTCCTTTGTCCTGAAGCATCTTCTTTAGGGAAGCATAGTTTTCTATTATTCCGTTGTGGATGATTGCAAGATTACCTGATGCAGAGATGTGTGGATGTGCATTTGTAGTGTTAGGCTCGCCATGAGTAGCCCAACGTGTGTGAGCAATGCCCACACAACCAGTTATGTCCTTGTCGGAAGCAAATGTCTCGAGATCTGCCACCTTGCCCTTGGTCTTATAAACCCTGAGCTCGTTGGAGTCTGTGACAAGTGCTACGCCAGCGCTATCATAACCTCTATATTCAAGACGTTTAAGACCGTTTATCAATACTGGATAAGCATGTCTTTTGCCAAGATATCCTACAATACCACACATGATTTGTAAGCGGAATTTTACATTGTTCCATGTGCTTTTGAAGGCGCACATTGGTACAATTATGTTAAACTAATTTCTTTTACCCTAAATTGGGTGCAAAGTTAATAAAGAAAATCTACATTACGAAGGAATGAACGCAAAAAGTTGCTTGAAGACTTCATTCTTTTCAAGAAGAGGCTTGTTTCCGACAATAACAGTATGTTCTCTTGCACGGGTAAGTGCAACATTCAGTTTCCTGTCTATCACAGAACCATTCTCTTCAAATACGTTGTTGGTGAGGAATGCCAGCTGGTACTCTCTTTGAACGGTGAAGCCATATATGATGATGTCACGTTCACTTCCCTGATATCGCTCTACGGTATCTATGGTTATGTCATGAATTTCAGGAATACCATACTTGTCAATCTCTTTCCTGACAACGGAGATCTGGTTACGGTATGGTACTATTACACCAACCGTGTCCTCAGGAATGAACTCTTTCCCATTCTTTGTGTACAGGTTCCATGCCGCATATACAATACTTGCTATGACCTTTGCTTCTGGTGCGTTAACCTTACATGACGAAGAGCGTTGAGGACGTTCCACATTGATAAATGCCATACGTCTTGATGCCAGTAGCAGCTCCATGCCCTTGTCATCATAGATAGGGTAGTCAATGTCTGCCTCCTGATGGGCAAGAGGTACAGTTGTGAGTTTGCCCTCATAGAACGCTCTGCTTGAGAACAGGGCAACATCATGGTGCATACGTCCCTGACGTGTCAGTCTGTAGACAAGTGGAGACGACTCCGCATCCTGAAGACTGAGCAGACGCTCGAACAGGGAGTTACGGCAGTTATAGAGATGAATGTCATTCAGTAGCGACTCTGTTACCTTTGTCTCCTCCACGGATTGCTGTACCACGGCAGTCAGCTGCTTGTGGTCTCCTATGAGCACAAACTTCCTTATACCATTGACATTCCCGTGTTTTGCGGAGAGTATAGGTAGCAGTTGTGGCTCAAGAATCTGTGAAGCCTCATCTATTATGGCAAGTGAGAAATGGCGAAGTGTAAATATCTCAATCTTGCCAGCGATAGAAGATGTTGTACCAACCACAACACGCGTTCTTGTAAGTACCTCCTTGATAGCCTTCGAGTCCTTGCAGTTCTTCATCTTGTTCTCAAGCATGTACTCCTTGTAAGGTTCTGCGCAAAGTGATTCACGACCAATGCGGAGAAAGTCGATGCCTTCCTTGACCAGCTTGCTGCATATCTCGTCCACCGCCCTGTTAGTAAAAGACATGATAAGCACACTTGCCTCATCGTCATATAGCGTTTCCTTGAGTATGTTGAGCATTCCGAAAGATGTCTTGCCTGTACCTGGAGGGCCAATGACAATAAAGTAGTCCTGTGCTTGTTTGGCACGAAGGACAAGATCGTTGAAGTTGCCGTAGTCCCCTACAAGCTTTTGTGACTCGTCCCTTTGTGGCTCACGCTGTGCCAGAATGAGTTGTCTTCTGTCTTCATGTGCTTCGAGGAAAGCAAACAGTCCACGGTTCACGCTGTTGGATGTGGAGTCCATGTAGTCATGCTCCATAGCCCAGAGTGTATCTTTGCCAGAGATGAACTGACTGTGGTTCTTCTGTTCGGAACGTAGTGTGACAACAATCTTGTTGCCAATCATACATTCTATATAGCCACGGTATACGATTCCTCTTCGTGCGTCAGGAACAGAGTCCTTGCTGTACTTATATATAATGACCGAATCGGCATCTCTGAAGTTAGGAAGATACTCGTCATCACCTTCAGGACTGTACCACACCATCGTCTTTGAGGACTCCTTGACACTTTCTTCGTCGAGAGTTAGACCGTCAAGTATCACGCCAGCCAGCTTCTTTTCCTCAAGTGTGCAGTTCCATAGAGAAGCAAGTCCATTTGCTTCCTTTCGTGAGTTGCTTACCTTGCTGAGGATATGCTCTCTGTGCATGAAGGTGAACATTCTGAAGAAGTAATTCTTCTCCAACTCGCTTGCAGACTGTATGGTGCTAAGCGTGTACACGATGTCCGGCAACTCGTACTTACGGAAGAAATCTGTTGCAAGTCTTTTTACATTAACCCTGTCGGGTGTTATCTTGTCAAGAACCTTTATTCCCCCTTCACCCAGATAGAACTCGTTCCATACTATCTGGTTACGTACTTTAAGAGCCTCGAACAGTAACTTAGGTGCAGGACCTTCCTTTATCAGTCCGTCAGGGAATTTAGAGTAGAGGAGATAGCATGAGATATCCTCATTGTTCAGGTTGAAGTTATAGTGGAGCAGCGCAAGGTAGAGAAGCATCTGTACGTAGTGCTCTTCCTTGTGTGTGTTGTTGGGAAACCCTCTCTTTCCCGACTTCTGTTCCAGAAGTACCTTATACTCCGTGTGCATAAGGTCCATACGTCCCTGTATGCCGAGCATCTCGCAGAAAAAGGATGGCTCTACAACCAGTTTGTCAAGTTCAAAATTGCTGTCACTTGCAACAGCCTTGTCTATGATGTCGCGTATGTTCTTCTGCTGTTCCTGTGCGTCATGGTGAAACGTGTCGAGACTGTCTGGACAGGTCACGATGGACAGGGAGTTGTTACGGAAGAACGTGGTAGCGGTATCCTTGTATTCCGTCTGGCAAGGTGCGTTTATCTCTTGGTCAAGAATCTGACCTGCAATGTTACCGAGGAGTATGGCTTTTGAGTTTGCCGATTTCTTGAATTTGTTCAGGAGGTATGTGAAAGGGGTGACACCATAGTCCTTGAATGTGCCAGCAATACTTGAAATGTCTATAAGGTAGTCTGGTTCAAAGATTATCAGTTCGGCATAATATACATCCTTCTTCTTGACAGGATGTATGATGTTTATCTGAGCGCCTTTCTTTAGCAGACTTTTGATGTACGACCAGTCGCCGAAGTAGTTCTCCTGACTGTAGCAAATCTTGACAATGTCCTCTTCCGCATTGTCTGCTACTCCGGTTATGGTGTCATCGTCCCATTCCTCCACACTTATCCTCATGTATTTAGGATTGACCTGCTTAATCTTCCATCGTTCTATGTCTTTAGGCAGTAATGATGCAAGATTGGCGGGGATGTCTTCTCCTGCCACACCGCTTATGAACTGTGCTACAGTCTTTGCGTCATGCGACAGGTGTCTGTTGAGCAATGAAACCTCAGTCTCATGTGTGTTCTTGCAAAGTGAGCGGAAAGCGTTTATCCTTGTATAGAGATCATGGTCTATCCCGTATTCCTTTACGAGGTAGGTGATACGTGCAAAGGGACCGGCGAACAACAGTCCTGTCTTTTCTGTTACCTCGTTAGTCATCTCGTTAAGGATACGGTATAGCTCAGCATATCTGTCAATGACAGATATGCTTCTCATCTCTTCATCTTCCAAGAGGTATTGTATCTGATCGAAATAATACTTTGCTTCTGCTAACATCTTGCGTACCCAGGTTATTTTTTTGCAAATATAATACATGAAAGTCCCCTTGTCAAGAGTTTCTCTGATTTTTTTTGCTCTTTTGTAATTTTGCTGAAATCGATTTGTCGCGCATGGCGCGGACGAAGAAAAAATGGTTCTGTGTCAATTTGGTTGAAAAGAACGAAAATTTAGAAAATTAAAGAAAATTATTTTTCCTCTCTTTTTAGCTTATAGATGTGGCTGAAAGCAAATTAGTCAGCAAATTTGCTGACTAATTTGCAGCATAATTTACTTTCAGTTAAAGAAAAATGGTTTTTATCTGTTTTTCTTTAATTTTCTAAATTTTCGTTTTTAACAGCTTTCAACGAAATTGCAAAAGAACCGAAAAAACATATAAAAACCTACGGCCGATGAGATCGCTTCGCTAAGTTCTTTGGTTTTGCGAAGCTCGGTTTTTTTACATGGTTGCTTGCGGCACAAAACATAGGAACAAGCAACTGGATTCTATAGTTTATTTATTGCTTAAAACGGAAAAAATCATGTCAAATTAATAAAAATCATGTGTAGAAGTAGTTGTAGGCGACTTGAAGAGTGATATTGTCCAAATTTCAATTATCTTTGCGCCACATAATTAAAATCATTCGTTTTGGATAAGATCTTTTTTGCAGCATTGCCTGCGCTGGTTTGTGCATTCTGGACATTAGCTTCAGCATTTTATCTTACAATCAACAGGTCACGTAGTCGTATTCTGCTGATGGTATTCATGGCAGTCACTACAGGACTGTATTTGGGACACTTTGTCTTCCTTACTCATAGGACAGGAATGATGCCCTTCTTTGATACTATCTATGCTTTTTCCAACCTTGCAGTATATCCGTTGTTCTTTCTGTTTATCCTCAGTCTGACCAGTCCGCTCTCCAGACTATTTCGCCATTGTATGTTGCTGCTTCCTGCGTTTGTAGTGGGTACTACAGTTGGGGTGCTGTATCTATTGATGACTCCTGCAGAATGTCAGGACTATGTGCAGCGCATGTCATATCATGAGGATTTTCTCAATGCCGAGGGACTTTTGTTGGTGATGGGATATGTGCGTCTTGTGGCAAAGTTTATCTTTGCGATAGAGGTCATTTATGTGTTGGTGGCAGGTACACGAAGTATTAAGGCTTATCAACGTATGCTTACCTCCTACTATGCTGACACGGAGGGTAAGGACTTGGCACCTATCCAGTTGTTCATGTATCTGTTTGCTGCGTGTTCATTGATGTCCTCAGTCTTTAATATCATCGGTCGTGACAAGTTTGCTGAGTCTTCGCTGGTAATCATCCCTTCGGTTCTTTTTTCGTCTCTTCTGTTTGGATTGGCATTCTATGGTCTACATCAGGAGAATGTGATGGAGGTAATAGAGCAGGAAGATGCTTCGTCGCAGACGTTTGATAATAATAATGGGGAGCAGACCAGACCTGATGTTCGTTCGGAACTGGCAGAAAGGGTAGAAGAGGTTGTTGTGCAGAAACGGCTTTATCTTCAAGCGAACTTAAAAGTGTCTGATGTGGCTCGCGAACTATGCACCAATAGATATTATGTTTCGCAAGCTATCAATGAACATTTGGGTGTCTCTTTTTCCGACTATATTAATCAGAAGCGTGTCCAGTATGCTATCCGTTTGATGAAGGAACATCCTGATATGCCTATCGTTGAGGTGTCTATCGAGTCTGGTTATACTTCGGATAAGTCCTTCTTCCGTAATTTCAAGAAGATCACAGGGCATACTCCAAAGGCACAGGTTTCACTTGATAACGAGTGATGTGAATTCGTGTACCTATTAATTCTTGTTTTAACACAGAGAACTCAGATTTTTTTAAGGTTATAAGGTTATAGGTCGCTACGCTTGTGATGTTATGAGGTTTGGTGCTATAGGGATAATTCATAAATGAGTATCGGGTTCGTAAAGGAAAAAGTTCTGTGCTCTCCGTGTTCTCTGTGTTTCAAGACAAGGAAAAAATAAAAGAATACGAATAGATCGAATCTCTCGAATGCAACGAATATCTTGTACAAGCATATTCATCACATTCGTGTAATTCGTAAGATTCGTGTTCAAAAAAAAGATATTCGTGGTCTTTA
>JAZUHP010000097.1:0-12500 GCA_045641785.1 Bacteroidaceae bacterium | reverse complement strand
GAAAAATCTTCGAAAGAAATTGTTAAGAAAGACTTGTCCACACGCTGTTTTGATAGGAGTATAAACGTATGTAGTGTCCAGTTTGTTGTATTGGGGGAAATACAGTCACAATAAACTGGACACCTTAGCAAACAACACCTTTATTTGCCAAGTGCCTTTTCATAGGTCTTCTCGGTGTTCCTGACTGTTTCATCCCAAGTAAAACGGGATAGTCTTTCACGACCTTTCCTGATGAGCGTCTCCCTAAGGACATTATCACTTAATACTCTATTGAGAGCATCATATTGCTCTTCCACAGATTCAGGAGCAAAGTATTCAGCAGCATCACCAGCCACCTCTGGGAAACAACTTGCCTTGCTAAGTACTACAGGACAATTCTGAGAGAATGCCTCAAGGATAGGAATTCCAAAACCTTCATATAAAGATGGGTATACAAAAAGCTGTGCATTATGATAAAGTTGCATTAGCACATTGTCTGAGACATCTGTATACACCTTGACACTTCCACTTATTCCCAGATCCTCAAACAACTTATTTTCCGACTCAGAGACAGGTCTTCCTGTCATAACAAGACTTAGTTCAGGATTATTCTTTTTCAGTTCTGCAAATGCTCTTGCTGTACTTTCAAAATTCTTGTATCTTCGGCGTTCTCCTACATAAAGAATATACCTTTGCCCCTGTAATTCCTGAGGACATCCATCGGCAACTGCCCTTGCGTCAAGTC
Organism: Bacteroidaceae bacterium; assembly: GCA_045641785.1. Taxonomy (GTDB): domain Bacteria; phylum Bacteroidota; class Bacteroidia; order Bacteroidales; family Bacteroidaceae; genus Minthosoma. Next base: position 11,776 of record JAZUHP010000097.1, on the reverse strand, counting down.
CATGATAGATAACATCAATCTTTGACTCGTCTATACCAAGCAACTCCACTATATCCTTTTTTGTACTCTCACTTATGGCAATAATCCTTGTAGCATGTGTTGCCAACAACTTCTTATTTGCAATAGTACAATCCTTGGCACTAAAATACTGAGGAAAACGTTCATGAGTCATGTCATGTATAGTCAGCACGAATGGCTTATCACCAAGAGCGTCAAGAAAGAATGTATCATAGTAGGTAGGGTGAAACACATCAAAAGCACCCTTACTTATTGCTGACAAGGATCTATTACGGTTTATCTTACGGAACACCCCTTCAAACAACTTGAAAAATGTCTTTGGCACATATATATGGTTCGCCTTATCCCAATTCCTTATATACTGGTTCATAGAGCAACTGAGGGCTACGGATGGTTCCATAGTCCTTGCCCTTGTTATCAGCTCATAGAAATAGCGGGAGATACCTCCGAAACGCTGAATATGGAATGTCTGATGATCGTATAATACCCTAATCTTACTCATATTATTTGCCTCTCAATTTACACAACAGATAAGTAAACAGAATCCTTGGAAGTAATCGGCACTTATCCTTTATTCCGTCTACCTCACATATAACGCAGATATTGTCCCAAAGTCCCTTGGAACGACTTGTATTGGATATTCCCGATGTGTCAAAATCTGCAATGACCATATCAAGTTGTCTGAACGACTTGCCTGCTAATATCAACTGTTTAGCCTGCTTAAAGTCTGCAGACATTCTATGTTTTATGTCGAAAGGATAGTCCCTCAGACATTGTATTGACACAAAAGCACTCTGATGACAATAAAACATCTTATGACAGTTGCGTGGGGACTTTGCATGTACCCTACTGCCATTCTTTAGGATATCGCCATATACAACATCAACACCATCAATACCTGAAGCAACGACTTTTGAGACAGTATCATTACTTGCGAAAGTATCACCAGCATTCATGAATATACAATAATCACCTGTTGCCATACCAACACCTTTATTCATGGCATCATAAATACCCTTATCCGATTCACTCACCCACTTTGTGAGTTTACCTTTATAGTCAGCAAGAAATGATGAAGTACCATCTTTTGAGCCTCCATCTACCACTATGTATTCTATATTACCATAGTCCTGCATCTCCACACTCTTCATAGTCTTACAAAGAGCATCCAAAGCATTATAGGCAACTGTTATGACTGTTATACGAGTATTATTCATTATTAGTTATTAGTAAACTTGAAATACTTTTTCATGACGAGCATGGAGATGATCCTTTCGCGCTTCTTATTCCTAAACTGACTTACATATTCATGAGCATGTTCAATGATAGCTTTTGCTTCATCCGGATGCTCCATATAAAAACGAATACGTTCCTCTACATCAGAAAAATCATCGGCAACCCTTATGTAATGATAGTCAGGGATGAGTCGTCCTTCCATGAACCAAGTCTCACATGTAGGTTCTGGCATTACAGCAATGCTATTGCTCGACATGATCCACTTAAGATTACTTGCCACATCATTACCTTCAAGAGCCATAATGAACTTATACGACAAGTGTTGGAAGATAGTCAGTTTTGGTTTACCCCACTTCTCATTTACATACTTGCCTCCTTCCATTATTTCGCCCAAGTCGCACATTGGATTATCATAGTACTTAGTCATGAAGTCAAACCTGTTACGCTTAAACTCATTCAGTTCCTTCTGACCTATAGCACCACGAAAAAGTAGTTTATCTAACTTCTTATCCCAATCAATAGGGTCATTAATGAACAGGAAATGTCGAACCTTATCCATGTTAAGAAGAACAGAGTTTTCAAGGTTACCACTTGCCATGACAGGACGACTCTTCACCACAGTAGGATATTCAAATGTGGTTGTTATATCCCCTGGGGCAGTTAACCACTTATAATGCAAAGGAAACAAACGAGTAAACTCATACGTATCAAGGAAGTACACACTATTACCTGCCTTATTCTTATATGTATGATTTCTTAGAACCATAGCACTATCAGGAAGAGGTGATGAACTCTGCAACTGGCAATAATAGTCAACCCTATCCATTACATACGACTTCTGTTCCTCATTCATAGAAGTGAAACAACGGTTAAGGTACCAGTATTGCAATCTGCACCACCATCTTGGTGCAATACGATGCAGGAATCCCTGTACATAATACACCAGCTTTATATTTTTATGTACACCATAGAAGATAGTGTAGAACAACTCCTTTAGATCCATAATCAAAGATTTGATACTGTTCTGTATAATTTCTGAAGGATTGCCTTACCTGTTTCTACTCTATGAGAGGCTGGACAGTCTTTCTTCATTTCTTTATTGTTTATCACAACATCTGCATCAAGGTCATACGTGCTAAGACCTGTAGAATCACAGAATGTGAAGTTTGTGCGTGAACTATGGATTGCACTTGGGTATGTATATGACTTACTCATAACATCACGACTGAAAACGAACTCTTCATGGTCAATGCCAAGTTGCCCAAGCAATGTTGCTGCAATATCAGACTGATTCATCACCTTATCTACAACCTTACATTCCTTAACGGCTCCTCCAGTCATCACAAGAGGGATATGTATCACACTCTCACTTGCCAGATTCAAACCTTCACGAGCAGCTGCACCATGATCCGGAACGATAATAAGTAATGTATTGTCCCAACAGCCATTTGCCCTAAGTCCTTTAACAAACTTTCCTATACAGTCATCAGCAAAAGCAAAACTATTCTCTACCTCATTGCTAAGACGATCATAAGGAACTTCCCAAGGTTCATGACTGGAAAGTGTCAGAATAGTTGTAAAATATGGTGACTTAGAAGACTTAATGTCATCAAGTGCCTTTGCCAATAAGACATCATCAGCAGCTCCCCACTTTGAAGTACGCTCTTTCTGGGTAAAATCCTTATCACTAAAGAGTCGCTGATAGCCATTCTGAAGCATATAACCACCCATATTAGTAAAACTGATATCTCCACCATACCAAAAACTTGTCGTATACCCTTCTTTACTAAGAGTATTTGCAAGTCCTGGCAACTTCTCACACTTCTCTGGGATCTTCATGAGTGAGGCAGAAGGAAGACCTAACCAACCACTATTGATACTTACCAAACCACGGTCTGTTCGGAAGCTATTGGCATAGCAGTTCGTAAAAAATACTCCCTCCTTAGCTATAGCATCAAGGTTTGGAGTTATATCCCCATCAGCTCCAAGACAACCAGTAAAACATGCTCCACAACCTTCCCATACAAGAAGTATGATATTAGGACGCTCTGTATTCAGAAGTCTTTCCGTATCTACACTTTCTGTGTTATATATACCTGCAGTCAACTTCTCCAATTCAGTTTCATCATAGAACTGATATTCACTTGCAAAGTCCTGCTGATGAGAGAGAGAATAGAACATATTAAATGCAGGATTGACTGCTGAATGATTAAGATACTGACTGTTTGAATAGTATACACTACTCACATTGGCTGTACCCTCTCCCACTCCTCCACGAATCATAAGGAACAGAATACCTGCTACTGGAAGTGCCACAAGACCTAACCATTTGTTTTCATGAACCTTCTGCACCTTCTTTGGCAAAACGCTGATAAATGCCCAAGAATACAAAGCTATGAATAGGACTCCTACAACTAAAGTTGTGACTAAAAATAAGGTACTTACACTTGCCACAGCATCAGCTGGTTTATCTGTATAGAGGAAAACAGTTGTATCAAGTTTGAACTGCCAGAAACTGTACATCACAGTATCTGCCACAAAGATTATGCCAAGTATTATTGCAATGACGATTAAATAAGGAGCCAGCCACTTCCTCAGTTCCATTCTGACATACATGCTGACGGTTAGGATAATAAGAGGTATGACCAACAAATATCCACACATTGTCATGTCAAGAGGAATACCATGCCACATTACACTAAGGTAGTCAAGGACTCCCACACTACTGTCAATGCCATGATTATAAAGCATGAACAAAGGTTTCTGAATGACAAAGACAAGCATCATCATCAGAAACAGTTTCAGTAATATGTATAATCTATAGCGTCTTAGCATAAACGGACATCAGTTTTTCAGCCAACACCTTTGGATGGAAGTTATTCATAGCATAATCATATCCACCCTGTATCATGTTCTTACGAAGTGCATCATCCGTAAGAATTTCCATTATCTTATCTCTTATATCCTCAACACTTGCAGGATCAGCCTGTAAGGAGAAAGGACCTCCTGCCTCAGGAAGACTGCTCACATTACTTGTCACCACAGGACAATGACTCAGGAGAGCCTCAACAACAGGCAACCCAAATCCTTCATAGAAGCTTGGATAGACAAAGGCTGTTGCATTAGCATAGAGCATCTGCAGTTCTTCATCACTTACCCTATGGTCTGGGAAGATGACAAGATGCTCCAAATGATGCTCAGCAATATATTTCTGAACCTCGATCTTATATTCTCGGCCTCCACCTACCACGACAAGCGGTATCTGAAGGTCCTTAGGCAACATCTCCATAGCCTTTATCACTCCCAACAAGTTCTTCCTTGAATTGATGGAACCGACATAGAGGAGAAAGCCATGAGCGAGTGAAGAGTGAAGAGTGAAGAGTGAAAAATAACCATCCGGTTCAATATGACATTCACCATTTTCATTAAAAGAGTAACCTTCATTCTTCACTCTTCCCTCTTCACTCTTCACTCTATTATAGAACCTCGGAGCCACAGGTTGATACACAACATCAATCTTACTCTCATCTACATCATAGAAACGAAGTATGTCTTGCTTGGTACATTCACTAATGGCAATAATACGGTCTGCATTCTTTACAGCATAACGCCATTTCATGTCATAGATCTTACGATCCTGCCAATGATACATATCCGTGAATGTTCTAAAGGCAACATCATGAATAGTAACGACAGAAGGTATACCACTTCTTTTTATACCTACAGGCAACTCGTTACTCAATCCATGAAACAGGTCTAACATATCGCGCTTTATATCCGAGGTCATTCCAAACGAACGCCACAACCCACCCTTTATCCATCCCTTCGGAAAGACTGTTCTACATAATGGATTGGAAAGGTAATGACGAGTCGTTTCGTTCTGCTTTGCCTTAGGAGTATACAAAAAATAGGCATTCTCAGGGAAATACTCCGTGAGAATGTCTATTGTTGTTCGGCTATGGTTACCCAAACCAGTGAAGTTATTATAAAGACGCTTAGCGTCAAAACCGATGTTCATAACAACATTTTACAATGTACAATGTACTATTTCCATCCGGCATAATAGCTAATTACCAAATAGCAAAATTGCCAAATAGTAAAATAGATTATTTCTTTGCGTAAAGAACAGGATTAGTGCTTGGGTCATTGTACATCTTCATCTGCTTGTAGACCTTCATGTACTTCTTGCCAGCCTCTATATCCGCAAGGAGAGCATCAATAGCAGAAGAAAGATCCTTTTTCTGCTCAAGTAGCACATTAAGCTTATTCTGACAAAGAGCTACATGTTCAGCGTCTGCGTCCTTTCTATCTACCTGCTCCTTCATGTGATAGATCTTGAGAGCAAGGATACTCAAACGGTCAATAGCCCAAGCTGGACTCTCGGTATTGATTGTAGCATCAGCAACAACATTAATGTCAGAATAGAGAGTGTAGAAGTAAGAGTCAATACGCTCAACTAAGTCTGTACGATCCTGATTACTCTTATCAATGCGACGTTTAATCTGTAAAGCCTCCATAGGATCGATCTGTGGATCACGGATAATATCCTCAAGATGCCACTGTACTGTATCAATCCAGTTCTTCACGTAAAGATCGTGTTCTATCTCACCAGACTTATATGGATTCTTTATTGGAGTATCAACATTGTCTGTAAGATGATAGTCACGAATAACCTGATCAAATATTGGATTTGCCTTTTCTGTAAAAGTCATATCATTTCAAATTTTTTGCAAAGATAATCAAATTTATCGGTATTATTTGAAAAGAGGCAAATATATTTCTCACTTTAGCGGTGATTAAACAAAATTGGTACGGTTTTGCTTCAAGACTATTGAGATAATCAGGAAATGGTCAAGGGGGCTTTTCACCAAGGTTTACTTACCACTCCTGCTACAACAAAAATATTGAGCCTACCTAAAATCGGTAGACTCAATACAGAAAATTATAGTATAAAAGGGTAAAGATAACTCCATTTCACTCCTTAAATCATTCCTACATACGTACCTTTCTTATACTTCCATCAGAGAACTTCACAATGTTTATTCCCTTTTGAAAAGAAGACAGTTTTCGTCCCATGATGTCATAGTATTCTACAGCCTCAACTGTTTTATCCTCCTTATGACTATCAATCATTGTTACAACCTCATCTTTAGTAAGCGCAATACTCTTGATACCTATCGAAGCCGATTCAGGATCTACTGCCTCTGATGGAATTGATGAAGTAATCTGTATTACAGGTGACTCAATATCGCAGTCTAACGTAAACTCATATCTTAAAGTTACCTCTTCTTCATTATTATAAACATAATTACCCAAAGGTATGTTTATGACATCAACAGATGGTGATGAAGGTCTTGAAGACAACTTATGCGGTCCACCCTTCAATGCAAATCCAAGTGTAGAACTATTATTGTTTACAAAACTTGGTGTGAGCACAATAGAGAACGTAAATGTAATACCTGATTCTATAACATCCACAGGCACATTAAGCGTAATGCCAAACTCTTCACTAATGTTTATTGGCTTGTATACATAATAGTCACCATTTTCACCTTCTACATGTACAGGAGAGTCACAGTTCTCTGATTCATTCACTATTGGTTTTGACAAGTCCACTATTATTGAGTCAGAAGCAATTGTATCAGTAGGATTATAGTCGCCATTATTCATTCCGCCAGTGTTATCGTTGAGACTGTCAGCCTTACCCTTGTATATGAGCTGTACGTTATCAAAGTATGCCTTGACATCAGTACGTTCACCTTCAAACCCGATAGTGAGAGTATGGTCATACACTGTGACATAGATAGAGTCAAGTGTATAGAGATACTCGTTATTGTTTGAACCTACCTCTGCATTTGGATTTCTTGGATTATCATAGAATCTCTTTGACCATTCTGCTATTTGAGCTGTTCCTTCTACATACTTGAATTGCTTTGAGTATGTAGTGCTGTCTTCCTTCACGTAGAAGCGTGGATTTGTTCCTGTGCCAGTCTTTGTTCCTTCATACACACCCTGTACCAAGATTGCATAGTTACCGTTAGGAAGGTCTGTAATCTTCTGGTAAAGGTTGAATGTCTTGTTGTATGCTCCTGCAAGGAAGTTCTGGTTTGCTCCATAAACATCGGAAATAGCTTCTTCTACTGTCCAGTGGTTTTCATTTACATTTCCGCCCACATTGTAGCCACGAGAGAAGTCTGGGTTCATAATGAATGAAGAAGCACTCATCATGTTCTCCGGAGTAGCATTGTTATAAAGATCGTCTGCCAGTTGCTCACGAGTCATGATCTCCCAAATAGCCGCAATATCAGGACGACCTGTTAATTCGTCAATACCAACACCATTTACTTCACAATATCCAGATCCACCATTTTCCCAATTCTTAATTATCGAATCTCCCTGAATATAGACATGTTCTCCAGTCTTGCTATCAAAATGCATAAAGTAGTATGCCTTATCCTCATCAAACAAAGCAGAATATGTAGTATTGTACCAACGAATGTCACTTGTTGATAGTCTTGTAATCTTAATACCTCCAGTTGGTGTCAACCTTTGGTCAATGAACATGGCATCGTCTTCTGCCTGGGCAATATAAACACTTGTGTTACTACCAAGGAGAGCCATATCACGAAGTTTGTATCCTTCTCCATCTTTAGTTGCCTCAATAGGGTCACCGGCAGACTTAAGTGAGAGTCTGGTACCCCATGAGTTGGAACCTGCAAGGAATGTTCCTGCTTCTGCATTACGGAAATAATATGTTCCTTCGCCAAATGGTATGTTAAGAACACCCTTGCTATTTACGAGATAGTTGTTCTGATAGAGCTCAAGGTCTGAACCATAGTATCTCATTTCTCCATATACTGTAACCTCGTCACCTATATGCAAATCATCTTTAGACTCGAACCTTGTGCTATCAACATTCTTACCACTATAGATCATGAACTGTGGCTCATTTGGGTCACCTGTTTCTGAGATGTAGTATGTGATGGTGCCATACGTACTGAGGTATTCCTTTATGTAAGAAACCTTACCCTTGACATAGATTTTGGCATTAGCCTTCTTGTACTTTGTGAGAAGTTCTCTTGCCTTCGTAACAGAATAAGCAGTAGCAGCTGTATTGCTTAGGTTTGGAATGTCAGGGATTGCTGCGCCATCTGTATACACAAAGATTCTCTCGTACCTGTTGTAGAGATTCTCTGCATAGTCAGTTGTGAACACGACCTTGTTTGCATTACCTATCCACGTAGTTGTACGTGTGGCCTCGTCAACTGTGACTGTACCTGTGCTTGGCACGAGTCCATGGTTGAAACCAGAACCACTTGAGTAGTCTAAGGTGATAGTGGTCATATTCTGTGAACCGCCGTCGATGATAAGCACCATGCCACCATTCTGGCCCATGTATGACCTAGGCTCGTTCACGTCTCTAACACTACAAGTTCCCTTGAACAGTGAAACTGTCACTCCTTCCCATTGGTTGCATTGGAAACCCTTTCCATAGGTAGAGTCAGTGACACTCTTCCATTCGAGGGCACCGGAAACCAAACCGATATCCTTGCCAGTCTGTGCAAAAACATTTGCACAGATGCTGAATAAAACAATCAGCAGAGTTAATAGATTAAGTAGATTTCTTTTCATAATTAAATATAGATTATTTTGTATTACCTTAGTTTTGGTTGTCACGCCGCAAAATTACTTCATTCATTGTATATACACCACATATTCGCAAGTGGAAAAGTTCACAAAAAGTTCACAATAAACATAAGTAGTTAAAAATGGTGCAGTTAGACACCTTCATTCAGATTGTCTTCTGCACCCATTCTTTTGAGATTAGTAATTAACACGTTAGCTTTCCCCAAGCCAAACAGTTTTTCGTTTGCCCTCTTTTTGGCATTTGCAATTCCTGAAGAGGAAGTATTTAGTAGTACACTCAAATCTTTACTTGAGAAATTTAACCGAAGTAAAATGCATACATACAGTTCCTGTTGAGACAAAGAGTCATTCTTTGTTATCTCCATAAAGAAACGAGGAAGATACTCTCTGACAAGCACCAATAGTTCATCAAGATCAGCATTGTTCATGCAAGGCTTAGAACTAAAAGGCGACAGTATGTCACGAATACTTGAAATAAAAGGAGTGTTGAGCAACGCAACTTCATCATCTTTCGACTTCAAGTCATTGTACTTAGACTTGAGATCTTCCACCTCTGTCAACTTCTCCTTCTTGAACTGCTCATACTCCTCAGTCTGTTCTGTGAGGTTTTCCATTACTTGAACATAGTCAGTCTTGGTCTTCTCATAGCTATCATTGAGAGTCTCCAACTCTGCAGTCTTTGCCGCACGATATCTCATGTGGATAAAATACAATGCTACAACCACAACAGCAAAAACAAAAATGGCAAACACGAGTAGCAAAGCATTGAGCTTAGCTTCAGCACGTTTCTCATCTGCAATGCGCTGCAAACGTGAATAGTCATACATGGATAGAGCCTGTTGAGAAGCTTCAATCTGTGTTGATGACAGAAGTGTGTCAAGCGCCATCTCCTGACACTTGGTAAAATACACGACGGAATCCACATCACCTTTCTCACAATATACACTTGCTAATCCTCTATATGATTCATATCTGCAATCATCGAAATTAAGCAATTTACGGAAATAGTATTCTGCCGAGTCAAGCTTGTTAACACCACAATAATAATATCCCTTACTCTGGTAATAGAGTTGACGTCCTTCTTCCACTTCGCCATTGACGAACAATCCTGATTTGGTTTCATACGCTTCCATATATTTGAAAGCCTCATCATATTGTCCTCTGGAAATAAGTATATCTATCAACGGAGGATAGACGCTGTATGCCTCTTGCTCAAATCCATTCTCTCTATACATATCAAACAGCTGATGAGTCATCTCTATGACCTTTGCGGTATCTCCCTTTTGGGAATACGCCATAGTAGAAAGGTCAATACCTCTGATAGTATTGTATACGTCACCAATCTTCTTCGCATACTTGCTATAATTATGCCATGCTACAAGCTGTTCATTAGGCAAATGCTGATAATAAAGAACAACTGCAATCTGTCCCCATACACTCATCAAAGTAAGATAGTCACACTCATCACTAAGTGTGTCTGCCTTCTCCACAGCATCATAGTAACATTGCAAGGCAACAGGTGCTTCTCTCATATCACGATAGATACATCCAAGTAGATAATGTGCCTTCAACTGTTCATTAGCTGTTCCGTCCTGATCATAATAAGTCACCACCTTTTGGAACACGCTATCTGAAATCATCTGCTTTGACAACTTGTTCTGCGCATCGGCAAGCAGAAGATTATATCTCATCCAATTTGATTCGGACATATCCTCTACCTTTGAGGACAAGTCATTCAAGATAGAATATGCAGAATCGGCATCATCTTCAATGATGCTTCCTGCCCTATCCAATTCCGATTCACAAAAGTTTCTATTGGTACATGAAAATAGGGAGAATACTGATAATATGATGACAATAAAAGTTTTCATAGCACAAAGATAGTCATTTATCACATTTCCTACAAACATACAAACAAGGATAATGCAAATTTGGCAAATCTTTGTACTAAAAGTACCCTGTTGCTGTACATGATTTTGCCGCAAGCGACCATGTAAAAAAAACGAAGCTTCGCCAAACCAAAGAAAACCGAGGAAAACCATTTCTTAAAGTACTATTTGACTATCTTTGAGATTTGACAATTTGACGATTTACAATTTGACTATTCCCGTCCGGTTGATATGTTCCGAATTGCAATTGTAAAATAGTAATTTGTGAAATTGTAAAATAAAACTGTTTTCTTTTGTTTTGAAAGGTTTTTCAAAGGTTTTAATTACAGACCGCTTTGCGGTAAATTTCGTAGCATCCGAAGAGGAAGAAGAGGAAGAAGACCATCCGGGTTAACCCTTTAACCTTTTAACCCTTTAACCCCTTAACCTCCCGTCAGGGTACAATATATGTGTAAAATCCTTCGACATCGCTTCGTAATCCCTTCGTATTGGCTTCGTATCGGAGTCAAATTTCTTCGCTGATAAGAATCAATTAGAATATGTACCCTAATCTTAACTTACCCACTCTGAAATCAGGACCTCAGACGGTATCGTCAGACATTATACAAAGATACCCATAATCCATTCCTTTTGCAATTCACGACATCTGCGAAACAACATTTTCTGCATTTTTTTATTCCAAATCAAGAGCACCTGAAAATCGTTACGAAGGACTGTAATGTGAAGATTGCAAGGGAAATCTTATTTAATCCCTGTGTTCCCTTTGTTTCTTCCGCGAACACCGACCAGAGGGACGGCTTCTAACGGTGCCCATAGGGGACCGGTAGAACCGCTCCCTTTGGTCGGTAGCAATGGTTTTCAATCAACAAAATTCAAGGAACAGGGGACCAAAAGAACCCCGCGACCCCCTGGATTCGACAAGATATAAATTGTCTAGTAAATAGTCATCAATGATAAAATGTTGTAATTGTTTTGGTGTTTAACCA
>JAZUHP010000096.1:0-52042 GCA_045641785.1 Bacteroidaceae bacterium | reverse complement strand
CTTGACTCCGACATGAAGAGCGCTGCGCCCCAACATTGCGTCCGAAACACTTAGTTTCGTACTTATGTTGTCAGTCATGATGCCCGCATCACTCCTTCAAATGAATACGAAAATCTACTTCCAAATAGAGAGCATCTATTAAAAAAATAATTATGATCTCTTACTTTTCAGTTGATTCGACTATATATATTGGTAATTTTGAGTTCTACAACACACTTTCTTCTAATGGCAAGTACTATTTCCCGAATGGATTCGTATCTTTGCAAGACGGAAGTCACCTAAAATACAACTTCATGGCAACAGATCATCTTGGCAATACCAGAGCAGTCACTTCTATTGACTATAATGGTGTTCATAGGGTAGAGCAGAAGAACAGCTACTATGCCTATGGTGGCATCATGGATGATGTATCAGAAGGTGCTGATGTTCAGACTCACAAGTACAATGGAAAGGAACTTGACCGTATGCATGGTCTTGACTGGTACGACTATCATGCCCGCCAGTATGATGGTATTGTTGGTCAGTTCTGGAGCATGGATCCGCTGTGTGAGAAGTACTACCACATCAGTCCGTATGTGTATTGCGCTGGTAATCCGATAAATTGTATAGACCCAGATGGAAGAAGTCCATGGAAAGTATTTGGAAAAGCTGCTTTTAAGGTCACAAAACAGGTTGCAAAAAGTGGAGGCTCTGCTTTGGTAAAAGGATCCACTTATGCAGCAGCCTTTAATGATGTTGTCGATGATGTAAAAATACTAAAATCGGATAAAGCAACAACTGGCGAAAAAGTCATGGCTGTTGTTAGTTTGTGTTCAGAAGCAATAAGCCCTGTAAGCATAAAAGATGCAAAAAGCATATATAAGGGTGCGAAAAAGTTGACCTCGCGTGCAGCAAGAAGGCAAGTGATGAGAGAACAAGGCATACCGACAAGCCAACAACCAAAATCTCAAAGCCAAAATGCCTCAGGTCGTGAATATTCCTATGAAACACCTGCGTCATATGGAAAAAAGGAAACAAAATCTGTACAACAACAAACTATGGATCGTTGCCATGATGAACCTCATTGGGAGGCGGGAACAGCAAAAAAAGATGAACATGGAAAAGTTATAATGAATCCTTATGGAAGACCTAAAATAAAAAACGATAAAAGCAAAGTTGAGTATAAATAATATGGAAACAATACAACAAAAAAGAAGGAGATTAGTAGGTAAGGTGAAGTATTTGGAATCTTACCTAAAGATAATTAATAAATTAACATTCAAGAAGATTAACTCTACATCACTTTTGTCTATTGTTGAAACTGATAGAATATGTCCAAAAGCGGTTTCTATGAATTGTGATTATAAAAATACAATGTGTTTTCATGAAAAAAATAAAGAATGGACCAACATTAAAGAGTATATAGGAAGTAAAGCAATTTATATTTGGATTACAGACAGTGAATGGTGCGGTTTATGTCCTTTAGATTCTATTGATGATTTTAATATAGACTTTAATTATTGTGACGAACCTATGGGAATAATTATACTTATCTCTGATGATGGAAAGAAAGATGTTGTTCTTGATTTTTACGAAGAATGTGATGGCGAGAAATTAATAGATATAGAATACCGTCATATAGATTCTGAGAATCATGGTTCTTTTGATCCACCGTCCCTTTGAGTATTGTTGATGGAATCCATTGCTACCGTCACAAAATACATGATAGGAAAAATGGGGGGCACGGGGGCTGGTAATCCCCTATTTATTGACAATCATTAGGATGATTCATTGATACCGACCACAGTGGCGGCTTTTGGATGTGCCCTTCCGAAGGGGCATTCCGAACCGTCACTTGTGGTCAGTTGATTGATATTCGTGGCAACCGCCTAAGTTCTATAACAGATAACGGCAGAACAAATTACAAGGAAGGTTCTTTTGACCATAAGGGAAGTAAGAGCAACTATTCTTATGACACCTGTGGTTCCTTGACGAGCGATACAGGTAAGGGCATTAACAGAATCGAGTATGATGTCAATGGTATGCCATCGTTCATCAAGTTCACAAATGGTAACGAGACAGAGTATGTATATACGTCTGACGTAGTAAAGCTAAAGACTATTATTCATCGTACAGATCGAATCTTTACCTTTGCATTACGAAACTTCCGTGAAGGCTGTACATATCTATAATAACGCAAATGGATAATTGGCTACGCCGCGCTAAAGGTTCATGGTGATTCGTGTAGTCAGGCACAGCGGATAAGAGAAGGTTTTCCTCGGTTTTAATTATTGACCGCTTGCGGTAATAAAACTTGACACCCTAAAAAATTATTGAGAACACTTACTTATATTTGCTAATTTATGATTATCTTTGCCTCGGAATAGTTCAAATTACTCAAAAATTATGAAGAATATCGTAATCACAGGCGGTGCTGGTTTTATTGGCTCTCATGTTGTCCGCTTGTTCGTAAACAAGTATCCAGAGTACAACATCATTAATCTGGACAAACTTACTTATGCAGGTAATCTTGCGAATCTCAAGGATATCGAGGATAAGCCAAACTATAAGTTTGTTAAGATGGATATTTGCGATTTTGATGCGTTCTACAAGCTTATGCAGGACGAGAAGATTGATGGCATTATACATCTTGCTGCAGAGTCACATGTTGACCGCTCTATCAAGGATCCATTTACATTTGCTCGTACAAATGTGATGGGAACACTTTCACTCCTTCAGGCTGCCAAGTTGTATTGGGAGTCTCTTCCTGAGAAATATGAGGGTAAAAGATTTTATCACATCTCTACTGATGAGGTATATGGCGCTTTGCAGCTCACAAATCCAGAGGGAATAGAGTCTCCATTTACTACTACAGCATCATCTTCAGAGCATCATCATGCCTATGGAAAGGATTTCTTCCTTGAGACAACCAAGTATAATCCTCATTCTCCATATTCAGCATCTAAGGCAAGTAGTGATCACTTTGTTCGTGCTTTCCATGACACTTATGGTATGCCTACTATTGTGACAAACTGCTCAAATAACTATGGTCCTTATCAGTTCCCGGAGAAACTCATACCGCTTTTCATTAATAATATACGTCATCGCAAACCTCTTCCTGTATATGGTAAGGGTGAAAATGTTCGCGACTGGCTTTATGTTGTTGATCATGCTCGTGCTATTGACGTTATCTTCCATAATGGAAAGATTGCTGAGACTTATAACATAGGTGGCTTTAACGAATGGAAGAATATAGATATCATTAAGGTCGTAATCAAGACTGTGGATCGCCTTCTTGGTCGTCCAGAGGGCGCAGACCTCGACCTTATCACCTATGTTACTGACAGACTTGGTCACGATGCACGTTACGCTATTGACTCTCGTAAGCTTCAGGCAGAACTTGGTTGGGAACCTTCTCTTCAGTTTGAAGAAGGTATAGAGAAGACTGTAAAGTGGTATCTCGAAAATGAAGAGTGGCTTGAAAATATCACAAGTGGCGAATACGAGAAGTATTACGAAAGTATGTATAGTAATAGATGATTTTTTACCATTACTAAATATCTGTAAGGTTCAAAACTAACAAGTTTTGGACCTTTTTTGTGGCTTTTGCAGTGGTAAAATAGTACGTTGCGTATGTACTCATGTTGCATTTTGTCTTTGTTGCATTAACGCAATCGTAAGAAAATCATATCAATACGATGGTGGTGTTTGATACATATAAAAAAAATAAGTGTTTTTTTTCTTGGGGGTAAAAATACTAATGCATATCTTTGCAATGTCAAAAATAAACAACAAGTCAATTCTTAAGCTTTTATATAAAGCTACAAGATAATTCTATATTTGTAACACTATCCAAACTGAAGTGAATTCAGAATCCTCTTAAAAACATTAAAGTGACCCGTTAATTTTTTTGGAAGCGCCCTGAAAGGGCATGTATAATATTTTTTTTCGTTTGCTGACCTAATCAATCTAGTTATCATGAATTGATTCCGTGGTGTAGTCTTGTTGACTCCACCACGGATTTGTTTTTGCGTAAGTGTAATTTGTAATTACCGCTACTTAACAGCTTTCTATAAAATTAATTGTGGAAATTCTTCTTGCTTTGTTTGCCTACATGGCGATACATTGATAGGAAAAGGTGTTTTTCAGAAATGAAATGGAAAGATACGACAAAGAGAGTGCAGATATTATGAAAATCACTTTCTATAGCATTATTAGAATAATTTTGCTCACTTACTTAATCATCAGTATTGCTATGATTATAAATAGCACACCTGTTATTCCGTTAAGTACTTGTTGGAAGTGTTCAAAATGACGACTTAGTTTCTCTGCTTTAGAAACAGCCTTTCTCATTGCCCAAGCTATCATGACAACTGGTATACATGCTCCTATTGCAAAGGTAGGAGGGAGTAGGGCACCGACCTCGCTTGTCATGGATAGTGGAAGTAATATGCCAAAGAAGAATATTGCGCTTTCAGGACAGAAAGCAAAAGCGAGAGTCATTCCGAGAATCAGAGAGCCAAGAGGGCCATTGCGTTTGATAAGCTGACCGCAGTTATGGCAGTTGTCGTCATGATGCTCATGGTGATGAAAGGCTCTGAATAAAAGATATAATCCTACTGCAAGTATCACATATGGAAGTACGACCTCACCATAGCTAAGTATTACGCTAATGCCGTTTATGTTCTTTCCGCCCCCTGTAAGACACATGAGAGTCCATCCAAGGATAGTGTATGTTATAGATCGTCCTATAGCATACTCTATACCGCCTCTGCCGTTCCTGTTGATGTAAGCAAGAGCAGATATGTTGATTGATAACTGACATGGGTTAAAGGCTACGAGAACGCCTAAAACTAATGCAGTCAACAGAGGTAGGTCCGTTGACTGCACGTAAGTATTTAATAGTTCGTTTAGATTCATTTTTTTTGTAGTTGCGTTTTGTAAATTAGCAGCTTATGAACAGAACATAAGGATTATGACCTGTGCTGTTATTATTCGCAGGAACATTGACAATGGATATACTGTGGAGTAACCTACAGATGGAATACCATTGTTTGCTGTGGCCTGTGAGAATGCAAGTGCAGGTGGATCTGTTGTCGCACCTGATATTATTCCCATAAGAAGGAAATAGTTCATGTGCCACTTGACACGAGCAAAGATTCCCATGATGATGAGTGGAACGACTGTTATGAGGAAGCCCATCCATACATAGTGTATACCTCCGTTTAATACTGTGTCTACGAAGTTGCCACCGGCTTTGATTCCAACACTTGCAAGGAAGAGTACAAGACCGATATCACGAATCATGAGTGATGCTGAGTTTGTCGTGTATGCAACAAGTCTAAACTTGAATCCGAATCGTCCAAGAAGGATTGCGATGACAAGTGGACCTCCTGCAAGACCTAACTTTACAGGCATAGACATACCTGGTACTTCAATTGGGAGCATTCCGAAGATGATACCTACAAGGATGCCCACAAATAGTGTGAGAAGGTTTGGCTTGTCAAGCTGCTGCTTCTGGTCACCAAGTACATTGGCAAAGCGATCTACAGAGTCCTGTGGACCTACAACAACCAAACTGTCTCCTACCTGAAGGATTACACTTGGACTTGCAAAGATTTCCATACCAGAACGGTATAGTCTAGTGACATTGACTCCATACATTGAACTTGGGTGAAGACTTCCAAGAGTCTTACCGTTGATATTGTCTTTTGTGACAAGTATACGTCTTGAATCCATTGGTACATCCTGTTCCTCCCAGTCAACCTCAACAACTTTACCAATAAAGGCTACGATTGCATCAGCATCTTCCTTGGCACATACGATGTATAGCTTATCGCCCTCTTCGAGTATTGTGTCTCTGTTTGGTACGATAACGTGTCCTTCGTGAAGCATTCTTGAACATACGAAGTCACGGCCAATGAATCCGCGAACCTGAAGGATAGACTTTCCATTAATAGCATGGTTATCTACCTGTACATGCATCAGGTGTGGCTTGATTGCTGCTGTCTTATTATTCTTTTTGTTGAAGTTGTCTTCCTCGTCCTTGAAATTAATCTTGAAGATAACACGAATGAGAATTATTGACAAGATGATACCTACGACACCGAGAGGGTAGGCACAGGCATAACCGTTAGCAATAACAGGGATGCTGCCACCGAAAGCGTCTGGATGCATGCTATGAATCTGGTCAAGGGCAGCATTTGCGGCTCCAAGTCCAGGAGTGTTAGTAATTGCACCGCAGAGTGTACCAACCATCATTGGCAGGTCATTTGCTGCAGGTATGAATGCTCTAAGTCCGAAGTATAGGGCAAGCATAACAACGATATTAAGCAACACTATTCCAGTTGCTATCTCGTTGGCTTTTATACCGCCTTGCTTAAAACTTGTAAAGAATGAAGGTCCTACCTGAAGACCAATGGAGAAAACGAAGAGGATAAGTCCGAAGTCCTGAACGAAGTTCAGTACTTCAAGGTTTTCTTCTACGGAGAATCGCTTGAGTATGTCACCTACTAAGATTCCAATGAATAGAATCCATGTAACACCAAGTGATACACCGCCAATCTTAACTTTGTTTCCTAAAAACACACCGAGCGCAATGACAAGGGAATAGAGTATCACAGTATGTGCAACTCCTCCACCGCTCAATAATAAGTCAGTCAACCACTGCATATTATATCTTTTTTAAAACCTGTAAAAAATTAAATGCAATGCCAAAATAGGAAATCATGGTTTAAATTTACCATTCCATATCTTGACATTGCCAAAATCTTTACAAAGTTATTGCTTTTTTTCTGCTTTGACATTCTTGATTGTAAAGTTTTCTACACAATCAGAATTAAATTCTATATTCTTTCCAATAATGGACAAATTTTCAAACGTAAAGTTGCTAAGATGATACTGATCTTCTTGTGGCTTGACATTGAAGAATACGTCACAGTCGAATGTGATATTTCTCATTGTAATGTGGTCAGAATATGACATCGGTGTACTTTTGCGTCCTTTGAGGTCATAGAACTGTGTCCATGGTGCAACAAGTATGAAGTTTTTACCATTACCTTGAATGTCTTCTACTGTGACATACTCGTATCGCTGTGGTGTGTCTGGACGCATCTTTAACCATAGAAGGTTATTTGCTTCATTTACCTTAATACGTCTAAGTATGATGTTATGATCATATACACTCTCGCTTCCGAGTGTAAGACATCCGTGGCAGAATCCGTATTCGCAGTCTTCGATAATAATGTTCTCGTTGCCTCCGTCGCCTACCATCTCAGGGAATTTCTTTATGTCAATGTCGCTGTACTTGTTCTTGAAGTAGTCAGCATAAGGTCCTTTACCCCCCTTGATTGCTACAGCATCGTCGTTAACACTCATGTAGCAATTCTTGACGAGGATGTTCTTGACTACATCAAGGTCAATGGCGTCTGTTGATGGTGCCTTGACAGGTTTTGCTGGAGAGTAGATGTGAAGACGAAGGAGTTTCACGTTTTCTGAGTTATAGATGTGTGTTGTCCAGAAAGCAGAGTTCTGTAACTTCACGCCGTCTATCTGTATGTTCTTGCTGTTGCTGACGTATACGAGACGTGGGCGCTGCTCATCTTTGTTTGTACACTTAGGGTTCCATGCTCGACGCTCCCAGAAGTGTTTCCAGTATGTATATCCGTTACCGTCTATAGTACCCTTGCCAGATATTGTGAAACCGTCAAGACCATCTGCGTTGATGAGGGCAGAGTAGTAAAGGCATGTTTCTCCTTCAATGCGTGTTTTAAGGATAGGGTAGTCACTTGGATTTTCGCTACCGAGAATAGTTCCTCCATCGTAGATGTGAAGGTGTACTCCCTGCTTGAAGAATAGTGCGCCTGTAATGTATGTTCCTTCTGGAACGACGATTACTCCGCCACCTTCTTTGGCAACCTTGTCTATGAGTGCCTGAAACTCTGAAGTGTGTACTCTTCCGTCGTTGACCACTCCATAGTCTGTAATTCGGTACTGTTTACCAAGGTTTGCAATCTTGACACTTGCTGTGTCCTTAAACCATGTAGATATCTCTGTTCCATCTGGCCAGAGGTCTTTCATGACCTTCTTACCAAATGTTGGCACACACACAACGGTGAGTGCCAACATAAGTGATATGATCTTTTTGTAACTCATAAATCGTGAATTTCAGTAAATGGTTAGTATGTTGTTCATTTGAATTAAGAAAGAATAGTGAGTTACATGAAATTATTTTATTCGTCACATAACCTCGTATAACTCACTATTCCTAAAGCAACTTTTTTATTATTCAAGTTTCACAAGTTCTTAACTCGTTCACTTTATGGAGTAAAATGGAGTTAAAAGGAGTTATCGCTCCTTCGTCGCTTAGGGAGTAAAAGGCGATTAGACCAACTATAGTCCCTTGTTCCGTCTTTTTACTACTTTTTACTCCACCTGACTTCCTTTAACTCCATCCAAGTAAAGCTTGAATCTATTACTTCTTCCAAGATGGAAGTGTAAAGTACCAGTTCTTCTTGTTCTTTAGTTTTGCATAGATGCTGGCATCGAATCCATCAACAGCCTCATAGTTCTTTACAGCTGCTTTTGTGCCTCTATTAGCAATCTTTTTAGCTAACCATTCTACACCGTCAGCCTTGTGCTCTGCTATACGAACAAGGTCAGTGAAACGGTTTCCTTCAAATGCTGTTTCAAGTGCAAGCTCATCAACAATGATGTTTTCAACAGCGTCGATGACCTCATCCTGTGTGAGAGCGCTGAACGCTTTTTTCGCAGAACATTTCTTTTCAACAAGCTTATAGTAGTCGTAAGCTATTGTGTCACGTGTACCACTTATGTTTGTTGTTAGATAGTCTGTTGTGTTCCATGCTGAAAGTGACTTGTTGAAGTTACGATAGTAGAATCCACAACCACGTGCATGTATTCCGTATGTGCTTTCCCACATGTCGTCGGAGAAGTCAAGGAACTGGTTGAATTCCTTTAATCTTACAGAGTCTGTAACATAGTACATAGAGTTGATGGAGTTGTGTGCCAAGATTCTTGTACTAGTTGTCTGAAGTGGATAGTCGGCTGTAAGGAACTTTGTTGTGTAATCTACGAAGTTATTATCCTCATCGTAGTACTTGCATGTTGTGAATCCTTCAACAGTTGGATCAACGTACAATGTATCATTATTCTCCTTTCCTACACGCAAGTAGTATGGATTGCCTTCTATCTCAACAGACTTGTATATCTGAGCTGTTGCAATATGTGGAAGAGTGTTTCTGTTTATACCATCCTTGAGGAGAGCAAACGCAAATTCTGGGAAACCAGCTCGGTTGATAGCTTCTGCGAGTCGGAGCCAGATGAGAGTCTTTCTGTAGACAGGAATAGTGTAGTAGAAACTTGTAGATGACACCTTTCCGCAGAGGTGATATGACTCACCTTTGTAGTGGCAGTCTGTGTATGAGAAATGTGTACGTGCATCCATATTCTCGTAATACACAGGTGTTGGCTCTTTGCCAGAAATAAGTTCCTCGTAACCTACGTATGTCTGACTATTGTTGACATCCTCATATGCGTATGATGGTGCATATTGACGCTTGTAAGTAGGAGAAACTATGATTGCACCACTTGTGTTGTACTCTGTACTTTCAGTACCGTCATCATTGGTTGTTGTTGACTCCTCGTTAGATTGATGTGATGATGGGGCATAACCAAAGATGTCTGCTGCACGAGTGAGCATCTTACCGAATCCTGCATTTGCAGAACTTGGGATAGAAGTGATAACTTCATTTGATGAACTGTAGCTGTATGTAGAAGCCCACTCTCCCCAGAATTGACTTGATCCGGAGATTGCTGAGTACTGATAGTCATCTCTTCCTTGTATCTTGAAGAGACCGCAAAGTTGCAAAGGCATTGGGGTATTCTCTTTCTTCAAGAATGAGTAATAGAATGACGCTGCTTTCATGTAGTCAGTTTTGTTAGCACCTCTGAGAAGGTATGCATCACCTAATACTATGTTGATAGGAATAAATCCGAGACGTGCTGAGATATCTACAGAACCGTTGTTCCACTTACCCCATTCCTCTTTTGAGTTTCCATAGTGTGGATAATTGATATCAGCACATTCTGGAAGTCCGTCTTCGATCAACTTGTCAATAAGATTGTCTTTGTTGACAACGTTGCTCTTGTAGTCAAAGTTGTTGATTACGTCAAGGTTTGTGATAGGTTCTGTGATGTATGGAACCTCTTTATAGTTCTTAACCAACTGGAGGTATGTCCATGCTCTGACAGCCTTTACCTGAGTGTATTCAGGAATCATGTATTTGATGTTTGCTTTAACTGCACTTGTGTCACAGTTGTGAATATAGAAGTTACAGTTGTTGATGACATTATAGTAATCGCTTATGTTAAGCATTGAACATGACAGGTCCTGTGGAGCGTCAAAGTTACTGATTGCATACAATGTGTCTGTTGCATATTCACTTGGTGCAACAAGGTCACCTCGAATCTCGCCAAGGACGATCTGGCGTTCAGCAATGTCCTGCATAGCACGCATGATGCCAAGATAAGAGTAGAGAGTGTCGTTTGCATTTATGTATGCTTTATCGCCAGTCTCAACTGTCATCATATCTTCACACGATGTGAAAATGAAGAATGAGGAATTTAGGACGATGAATGAAGTCATCAGACCTAAGCCTTTCTTGATTATATTTGAATATTTCATATTAGTTCTTTGTTTGCGCCTCCTCCCACCTGATGGTGAGAGGAGACTGTATCTTTACAGATTAAACTTAACACCTATGTTGAAACTGCGGTTCTGTGGAAGGAGACCTGCGTCTATTCCCTGATATAGAACTGCGTTGCCACAAGAGAACTCTGGGTCAGAACCTGTATATGGTGATACTGTGAATACATTGTTTGCTTCACCCCATATAGTGATTCCCTGAATCCAAGTAAGGTCGAGTGGCAGCTGATAAGAGAGACGTACTCTCTTAAGCTTTAGGAAACTGCCATCTTCAATCCATCTGTCTGAGAATCGCTCATTGTTTACCCATTCTTCAGATGATGGTGTCATAGCGCGTGGCACGTCTGTTACCTGACCTTCATACTTCCAGCGGTTTACAACTGCTGTAGTCTGGTTGTAGAATCCGTTTCCTGATTCAAGTTTGCTGCGCTGGTAGTTATAGATGTCATTGCCAAGTGAGTACTTGAAGTTGATATCCAAAGACCAGTTCTTGTAGTTAAGTCCTGCATAGATTGAACCAAAGATGTCTGGGTTAGGGTTACCGATGATAGTCTTGTCTTTCTCGTCAATAACACCATCGGTGTTCATGTCCTTAAATCTTACATCACCAGCAGAGAAATTCAGATAAGGAGATGATGTGATTCCTGTAGGATACTTGAGGTAACCGTCAGCTGTTGCTGTTGTTGCCTTACGTGCTTCTGCATCGCTTGCAAATACACCATTTGTCTTGTAACCATAGAACACACCTGCTGAGTGTCCAACCTTAGTGAGGATCTCTGCTCCATAGATCTTATTGATATACTCAGATTCTGGGAGAGATGTGATTCTGTTCTTGTAGTGACCTACAGTAACACCAAGCTGTGCCTTGAAGTCTTTTGTGTTAACGAGAACTCCGTTAAGCTTGATTTCTGCACCGACATTGCGGAGTGAACCGTCATTTGTGAGGTGACTTGCCATTCCGGACATGTAGTTGATAGACTTGAGTGTTATGAGGTTGTCTGTATTACGGACGTAGAAGTCTAAGCCAGCCTGAACACGGTTGTTGAGGAATGAACCGTTGAGAGCAAAGTTCCAAGAACGTGTTGTCTCCCACTGGATAGCAGGATTCTCGATGTTTGCAAGTTGAAGACCAATGGCAGTCTTTAGGTAAGTGTAAGGCTTGAAGTATGTGCGTGAAGCAGCATAATCAATGTTGTCGTTACCTGAGATGTCGTAACCAGCAGTAAACTTGAGGTAGTTGACACCTTTGTACTTGCGCATCCAAGACTCATTTGAGATAACCCATCCTGCCTGAAGTGAAGGGAACAGACCCCACTTTACACCAAAGAGTTTCAGACCTTCCTTTGTGTTATGTCCAAAGCGTGATGATGTCTCTGCAGACATTGTTGCCTCAAGGAAATATGTATCCTTTACGCTCCATCTTCCAAATACGTAGTAAGAGAGGTTCTTCCACTTATCCTGGTTTCCTTCAACCTTTCTAAATGAAAGGGAGTTGCCCATGTCTGGCATCTTGTCGTTTGCTGAGTTGTAACCAATCATGTATGAGTCGGTGAATGTGTTTGTTGAGAAACGCATTCCTCCAAATGCCTCAATAGCATGCATACCGTACTGGTTGCTCCAGTTGATACGGAAGTCATTCTGAAGTGCAGTCTCCTTTGAGAAGAGTGACTTTGTAACAGAACGAACAATACCATATCCTTCAAGTACATGCTGTGGTGTACCTGACATTGGGAGGAAGTACTTCTCGTTAGTACGGTTGAACTGGTATGCAAATCTGTTTGTGATGTAAAGATGCTTGTTGATGACATACTTTGGCATCACGTTGAGGAAGAACTGCAAAAGTTCCTGGTTGTTCTTGTTTGAACCTTCTCCATTCTCGAGAATCCAGTATGGGTTTGCAAGTGCAGCGTTTGTTCCGAATGCAGATGCAAAGTCAAATGGGTAGTTGTCGTCATCCAAGTACTTTCCAGCATATACACTTGACTCGTGAAGTTTCAAGTCGTCACCAGTGTAGTATCCGTATTTTGAGAGGAAAGGTGCCTGGATAAGACCAAGTACGTTAGGAGAAGAAATAGTGCTGTTTGCGTAGCTCTCAGCCCATCCGTTGTCACGGAGGTTGTATGTGCTGTTGCTGAAGCTGAGGTCAAACTGAGTAGATACCTTATCGTTCAGGTCAATGTCTGTATTGAAACGAATGTTCAGACGATCAAAGTCATTGTTCTTTGCTGTTGACTGTGAGTTTGCATAACCAAGTGAAAGGTTATACTTTGCTCTTTCGTCACCACCCTGTACTCCTACCTTGTAGTTCTGAGTAAGTGCAGTATGATAGAGTTCGTCTGACCAGTTGTTCTCATTGTGGTAGAGAGGATACCAGTAGAAGTTCTTATCACTGTTGAGGAATGGCAGTTTTGTTCTCCATGATGAGTTCTCCTTTGCAATCTTTGTTGTTCCAACAATGTCTGATGCATAGTTGCGGAACTGGCTTGCGTTCATCATAGGAAGTACTGAAGGCATGAGTTCAACGCCTGCGTTGATACTTGCTTCAATCTTTGTTGCCATAGAGCGTCCACGTTTTGTGTTGATGATAACAACACCATTTGCACCTCTTGCTCCATAAAGTGAAGTGGCATTCTTAAGTACCTCAACAGACTCGATGTCTTCTGGGTCAATACCTGCAAGGATATTGTTGAAGAAACCGTCATGGATACTTGTTCTGTCTAACTGGCTGTCCATGATCATTCCGTCAAGGATGATGAGTGGCTGGGCACTTGTGTTTATTGAGTTGAGACCACGAATAAACATTGCAGAACCTTGTCCTCTGAGTCCTGTACGGTTGATTGTATGGATATCACTTGCAAAGACTCTTTCGATATCTTCGTCAATAGATACAGATGTTGTGTTAGTTATGGCAACAGCATTGCGAGATGTGATACTTGTCTTGCTTGAGTATACCTTGTTCAACTTGTTGCTGTATATCTCAACGCTTGGAACTGTCTCACCGTCGAAAGGAACCTGTACATCGTTGTATTCAGGAACGCTGACATAGAGTGATGTTACAAATACAGGTACTGAGAATTCATATTCTCCACTCTCGTTTGTCATTGCAGAATAGCGAGGGTTGCCATATGCAGCAACGCGGGCACCCATGACTGGTTCCTTTGTTGCAGCATCGAGAATGACACCGCTTACCTTTTTCATTTCGTATTCAACAACCTTTACAGTCTTTCTCTTTGGAGCGACCTGCTGGTCATTGTCTTCTGCCTGAGCTGATGCACATATAGCTCCTGATAACATCATGAGACCAATGCCTGCTCTAAGACAGTTTTGCTTAATCATATATTTGTTCTTCATTTTGTTGTTCTTTAGGAGTTATTCTTCTCTCTTTGGTTTCAAAATAATGGAATGAATAAGAAGTTCCTTTGCGTACAACTTATTCTTCACATCTGTATTAGATACAGCTCCCACAATTTCCAAAACAGGGTAGGCATTATTGAGTCCGTAGTAGCATACAGGTATCTCGAAGTCCTCGCAGATCTTGATAGTGTCTGCTACACTCTTGAAATCTACCTTGAGAGGAGATGTGCTGATTGTGTCAGTCTCAGGAATTTTTGTGTAGAAATTGATCTTGCTACTTGTAGTAGGTTTACCATATGAGTCTACGTTGTCCTGGAAACTGTTGACGAAGTTTGTTGTGTACTTCTGCTCTTTTGCAGTAAGTTCCTTGTCATACTTCAAACGGCACTTGAAGATAGTAGGAAGTTTAGTGCTGTTGTTGAATACAGATACTACATAGATGTCATATTTACAAGAAAGAAGGTTTCTTAGCTTGAAATATGCAGTTCCGTTCTTTGCAGAAGAACCTTTAATTGCTATGTATGGATAAGACTCAACTCCAGTTGTGTTACCTTGTTCGTCAAAGTGTTCGAAGGCAGCCTTATCATATTCGATAGTTGTTGAAGCCTCCTTACTGTCGAATGCCAACTGAGCATCAAACTCAAGGGTTGGTGCGATCAGTGTGTTTGGCATGTTCCATGTGTCAGTAATATACGCATAGCCATTACTACATGTTACAGGTTCCTTGCCTCCGAACATAGTCTTATAGTCCTCTACTTCGTGAGTATAGTTTAGGCTGTTTGTTCTGTTGATTGTTCCAGCCTTCTTGTATACATGACCATATACAGTTTCAAGAGAGTCTACTTTGGCAAGATCGCTGAGAGAGTTGATCTTTACCTGTTCAGGCTGCCAGTTACCGTTGAAGATAAGTCCTTGGCAAATAGCATTCTTGATGCGGAATGACTTGATAGAGTCAATCTCCTGCTCTGTGAATGTAGTTGTTGCACCTTTTATGACAGTATCCTTAAGAGCCTCAGTCTGTGTGTTTACATCCTGAACATACTTGGTCTTGTACTCAAAAAGACTCTTAGCCTTCTGGTAAGCTGTGTCCCATGCCTTGTTTGTAGGCATAATCATAACATAGCAGCTGTCCTCATCTGTGGCATCAATACCGTGATATCCTGAAAGGTAGTCATTCATAGTATAAGTAACAGAGTCAACCCATGTTACCTGACCATTGACAGTAGGACCCTGGATAGATGCGCCTTCGCTGAATCTCTCGACATTGTATGTCTTGAGGAAGCGGCTGAGGCTATCAAGTTCAGGATTACTCATGATATACTCGTAAATGTTGTACTCGTATGGAGCAGCTGAGGCTGTGATATGAAGTACACCATTTGAAGAACCAATGTTGTTCTGGATGATCTGCTGTCCCTTGAATGTGTTGTTTGTATAGTTCAGCCATCCAGTCTTCTCATTGAAGAGTGTGAGTTTTACAGAATCCGTACGGTTCATGATGTTTGTGTAACGTGTCATGTTGTTACGGATGAGTTCCTGCTCAACTCTTTTGAGGTTCTCCTTTGTTCCTGACTCTATAAGACTCTTGTAGAAGTTGAAGTCGAATGAACCATTCTTTGGAGCCCATATTGTGAATGTCTGATCTCCATTAAGAACCTCTGCGTAAGTCTCGTTAGAAAATTTGCTCTCAGACTGTGAATAAGGTACATTCTTGAGAATATAGGCATATTCTGAGAGCTGTTCATTTTCATTGATGTTCTCCCATAGTGTCTTTGAACCTACATTGTCTACCTTGACATCAAAGTGGTCATCAGCACATGAAGAGAATGTGAAGAGTGAGCTTGCAGTGAGGAGTGATAGAATCATTCCCCCTGCAATAGCCTTGCTCTTTATTTGTTTTATATTGTTCATAATAAAGTCTTTGTTTCTGTTTTTGACTTCGTAATCTTTAAGTTTATGAGTAAGAATGGAATGCTTTTCCTGCAAATCTTATTACCCGCCTATGGTTAGTGTTATTTCAACTGCATTTCAGCGAGAAAAGATTATTCATTCTTCATTTATAAACTTAAATGTTTACCAAACATCTTCTGCAATATCACCAGCGTAAATTGACTTAGGTACGAATTCAAGGTAGTCGAAGAAGAACTCGAACTTGTCTCCCTGCAATACAGACTTGAATCTGACATAGTATGTCTCGCCAGCCTCAAGTACACCTGTGTAGATGATCTTACGAAGACACTGGTCACCGTCACGTCCTGTCTTACCATTTGCAAGCTGGATGTACTTAGGACCCTTCATGAATCCGAGGTTACGCATAGACTTGTCGTTTTCTGCGTTTGTATTTGCATCACGACCATCTTCTATCCATCCTGTTGCATTGATATTTGTTCCAGATGCAGAACGGAGGTCAAGTGGAATACCTACAGCAGGAAGGTTGTTCTTGTTCTTTCCAAGGTAAACCTGTGCCATGCCTCGGTTGTTGTTTGCGTTGATACCATAGCGAATCTCGTATGTTCCTGTGTATGGTACTGGTGGCAATTTGAGGGTGAAGTCGAAGATACCCTGGATATTGAACTCATCCGCCTGATAGTTCATCCATGAACCGATGGCACCACTATAGTTCTTGTTTGTAAGGTATATGAACTTAGTCTCCTCTGACATGTTTGATACATTGTCAAGATAGTCAGGAGTTGTAATCCATGCCTTCTGTGAACGTCCTTGTCTGATACCGTTTGTCAGGAACTCAGGGAACAAAGATGTGACATCGTATCTCATTCTTTCGTTAAGAACCTTGTTTGGAACCTTTGAGTTCCAGATGAGGATATCGCTGATAGGGTAGTAGAATCCGTTTACAGCATTATTGTTGTATTCATCGTTAGTTGGCATTACAGTAAGACCTGTGTCAACAATCTCACTAAGAATCTCCTTGTAGTTTGCAAGGTTGTACTTAGAGATACGGTTGATCTTCTTAGTTCCTCTGATACCAGTAATCTTGAGAGAACGACGCTGAACACCAAGTGTCTCCCAGTATTCCCATACATTTACATAGAATGAGTTCTGGCTACGATCCTTCATCTTTGAAGTCTCACAACCATATTCGTTTGCAAATGTAACGAGGTTGTTGTACTTGAGGTTCTCAGGAAGGATGTGGTATGAAATGAACTGGTTAAGCCAGTTGTAGTCATTTGTGTAGTCATCACCCCATGATGTCTCATGACCTCTACTTGTGTCATCGTCATAGTTAGCATTAGCCTTTACATACGCCTTGAGGTCGTCAAGGTTGTTGATACCGTTTTTCTTGAAAACGTCGTCAGTCTCAACAAACACAGTAAAACCGAAGCTTCTCTTTTCAGGGTAGTGACATGCATCAAAGTCACCTGAACCGCATGATACGTTTGTGCCCTTGATGTCATAGTACTTTTCTTCCCATGCTTCGTCTTTGATCTTGCCCATCTTGAGGTCGAAACCAGTAAGTTCAAGCATCTCACCAAACATCTGAGTGTTAGGTGTGTTGAGAATCATACCAGCAATGGTTGCATTTGAAGGAGAGAGAACGTGGTCAATGGCATGAATGTAACCGTTCTCAACCTCAATGTCTGGCTCTATGATTGCAGAATATGTGTTTACGTATGTTACAGTTGCATATGCTGTATCATTAGCCTCAGAAATACCAGCTATCCTTGTTCCGAAAGAGATATCAATGTAGCGGTCATTCATGTTTGTTGTGTTGAGCGCACCAGATTCAAAAGAAGTAGACTTGTATGCGTCCTCATCACCATTCTGAATGATAGAGTTGAACACGATTGTTTCTGCTACTGAGTCTGGAATGTAGGCAGGGTCAGTAGTGTCAACCATTGGCTCTTCCATATTCTTGAGAGAGTCGAGGTACATCTGTATAGCCTCGTTTGTTGGAGCAAAACATGTATAGTGGCCACGTGCATCAAGCAAATCGCGCATTGTTGATTTTGACCGCTTGCTTGGCTTTACACGGCTTAGAAGAGTAAGATAGCTGCTGAACTGCTCTGGGTTATTCTCAAAGTGGTCAACCATCATCTCACCTGTAAATGTATAGAGGTCACTCTCGTCTATTGACTCCTTACATGAAGTTAAAGACAAAGACGATAGAATAGTTACGGATGCCAATCCTAACGCTATCCATTTACTCTTTATATTAAATATATTCTTCATAATGATTACGCAAATTATAGATTGTCAGTTCTACCAGTTGATTTAGATTTCTGCCATACACCATTCTGGTAAAGCTTGCTGTTAGTTCTAAGCTCCTTCTCATATACAGGTGCAAAGAGTGACTGTATATCGGCAAGTTTAGACTCGATAGATTTCTTGTTTCCACTATACTTGCGGCATAGCATTGCGAACATATCGCGTGTGCCACCATGACGCTGTGAATAGCGGACAAGGTCAAACCAGCGTTTACCCTCGCAGAGGAACTCGCGCTGACGCTCTGCCATGACAAGTAACTCAAGGCTCTTCTTGTTTGTGAAAGTGGCAATTCTAAGTGAGTCTGCCTGTTTTGGACTGCACTCCTTGTCATATGCACCTGGGTTTGAACGCTTGAATACTTCTCTTACAAGGTTGAATGCTTCTGTGAAATCCTCTTCCTTCTCGGCAATCTGTGCCATAGCCTCTGCCTTCATGAGATAGATCTCAGACAAACGGTAGATGATGAAGTTTGAATCGAAGTTACTGTTTGTACGATATGTTACAGTAAGTTCAAGTCGTGTTGTACCATTGTCTGTAGCAGCAGTATTGTCAACAAGCATTGGACGAGTCCTGTTTGTCTGCAAGATGCTTCTCTTGGCAAACTTAGAATAGTTGAATGCAGTCTGACCTGTCTTCTCATATTCGAGTGCTTCCCATCTTCTATAGTCTGTCTTTGTGAATACGGCTCCTGGAACATCTTCATTTGGAGATTCGGAGATCTCTTCAAACAGAGATGTAGGTGCTGTCAGGAGAGTTGGTGTCTTCTTCTCAACGTCGAAGTAGCATGCTCCAACCATCTTGTTTCCGTATGAATTACCATCAAACTGAAGCTCGAAGATTGATTCATCGGCATTACTGCTGCCAAACAACTCTTTGTAGGCATTCTCCATTGATGTTGCCATACCAATGATAGTGTTTGTACGGTGCTGTGCCAAAAGGTCACATGGCAAGATCTCAATGGCAGCAGATCCTACATCATGTTTCTTAACCCATTTGTCAAGGTCGTCATATGCCATCTGGATTACGTCATTGCAGTAGCTTACGCATTTAGCATAGTCCTGCTCTGCTGTAGTTCCGTATTCCTTGCTGTCAGTTGGAAGTACGATTGGGGCATTGGATGCAGCCTCAAAATACTCGTTTGCAGCTCTGTTGATGAATGGATGACAATGACCTTGCTTGTAGCTTGCTCTCCAGAGGTACACGTCTGCGAGAAGAGAATAAACAGCCTTCTTAGTTATACGGCCCTTATTTCCTACAGTATTTCCGTACTCAGTCATTGCAATGTCCTTGACAGACTCAAGGTCATTGATGATGCTGTCAAGTACGGCAAGCTGTGATACCTGTGCCAACTCCAGATCCTGAGAGTCGTTGTTGTAGTCAACTGTTACGTATGGAATCTCGCCGAATGTACGAACAAGATAGAAGTGGCAGAGTGCACGGAGTGTGATCATCTCAGCCTTTATAGGCAACCAGTTCTGTTCTGTGAAACTTTCGTCGTTCTGGATTACTGTTGGACCATGTGCAAGAACCTTGTTGCAATAGTTGATGGTCTTGTACATAGGTGTCCAGTCAAACATGTTGTAAGTAGGCAAAAGGTTTGCATTCATTACATTTGCCTCATCACTTGTAGACTGTGTGTTTGTAGAACGGTCACAGTTGTCACTACGAAGTTCACCCCAGAAGATGATTCTCTTAAGAACATTCTCTTCTGTCAAACTCTTGTAGCATCCATTTACAGCATTCTCAAGGTCGTTCTTGTCTTGCCAGAACTCTTCCTCAACAATGGCTGAAGTAGGAGTGATTGTGAGGAAGTCCTCACATGAAGAGAAGATAAGGACTGCAGTTCCCAGAATAAGGAATGACTTTAGCACTCCCATTCTTGTCCTTGTCTTCAATATATCCTTTATATTGTTTAAGTTCATAATATTACCTTATTAGAATCCGATGTTAATGCTAAATGTAAATGACTTAGAACGTGGTGTCTTTGAGTTGTCGTAACATACACCCCATGCTCCATATCCAACCTCAGGGTCAACACCTGTATACTTAGTTATACAGAAGAGGTTGTTTGCAGATGCGTTGAGTGAAAGAGACTTGAGACCCCAGCTCTTGGCAACCTTTGGAGATACTGCGTATCCAAGCTGCATGTACTGAAGACGAACGAAGTCTCCGTTCTCAACGAAGCGGTCACTTGCAAGAGCATTGAATGAAGCACCGATCTTCTCGTTCATAGCACGTGGAATCTCTGTAACATCACCATTCTTTCTCCATCTCCAAGCAACAGCCTGTGACTGGTTGATGTTTGTACGCATTGACTCGTTGTTAAGTCTTGCTGTATTGGCAATCTTGTTACCGAAACGGTAGTTGAATGACAACTTGAGTTTCCATGCCTTATAGTTGAAGTTGAGACCGAAACCACCATTTACCTTAGGGTTAGAGTTACCGAGGTAAACGATATCAAGCTCATTGATCTGTCCATCGCTGTTGATATCCTCATAGATAACATCACCACCCTTGAACTCGTAGTTGATACCTCCATAGTTGAAGTACATGTGGAGTGGGTTACCCTTAGCATCATAGAGGATGTTGCCGTCAGCATCGCGAGCTACAGGAACAGTTGCGTTTTCACCGCGAAGCTCTGCACTATAAGCTGTACGATCACCATAAGTGTCGTATGAAACAGCAGTATAGCCGCTATGCTCGTAGTCATAAGCATATACACCTTTATACTTGAATCCGTAGATAGAACCTACTGCATTACCAATCTGGATACGCTTGAGATAGTCAGCGTTCTTATACTCGTAGTTTCCGTTCATGCTTGAAAGCACACTTGGATCCATGTCAGTAATGGTGTTGATGTTCTGTGCAATGTTGAAGCTGGCTGTCATTGAGAAGTCACCAACCTTAGCAAACTTGCCTGTGTTGATGTACAACTCCCAACCACGGTTGCGAAGACCACCGACATTAGACCATGATATAGAACCGAAACCAGTTGTTCCAGGAATACCTACATTAGACATGAGAAGGTCTGTAGTCTGCTTGTTGTAGTACTCGAATGCAATCTGGATGAGATCATTATAGAGATTCAAGTTTCCACCAAGGTTCCAAGACTGCATAGTCTCCCACTTGATATCTGTAAGACGGAGGTTGTCTGGTGCTATTGCTCCATAGCTGAATCCAGGTTTTCCGTATGTTCCATAACCATAGTACTTATTGTACATGAGGTACTCGTTGCTTGGCTGCTTACCAACCTTACCCCATGATGGACGGAATGAGAGCATAGAGATGATATGGTCAACGCCAAGTTTCTCGAAGAAAGGCTCCTGGCTGATGTTCCAACGTCCAGAGATACCTGGGAATGTACCCCATTTACGTCCAGCACCGAACTTTGTTGAACCGTCTCGACGTACTGTCGCGTCAAATGCGTATCTACCATCGAAGAATGCAACGTGCATACTTCCGAGGTAAGACATGCTGCGTGACTGACCTGTACCTGTACCAGAGTTCTTAAGGTATGCCTCTGCAATAGATGCGTCAAGACCTGTTGGAAGTCCGCTGTGTGAACTGTTCTGTGAAGATGAAGAACCTGATGTCAACTCGAACTGAGCCAACATACTCATTGTGATCCAGTCAACATTGAACTTAGGAACAAAGAGAAGTTTTTCACGGTTAGTGAAATAGAGAGACTTGAACTCCTTGTTTGTAGTAGCGTTGCTTCCTGATGCCCAGTCGTCTGTTGTCAATGCATTAGGAAGGTAGGCATTCTCAGACTCGTTGAAGATATCCATATAGACCTCAGCGTTAAGGTCGAGAGTGTGACCTTCTTCTCTTGTCTTGCTGAGAAGCTTGTACTGAAGGTTGAACTGAGGTGTGATACGGTAAGTAGACTGGTTGTTGAATGCAAGATTTGCAATGGCAACAGGGTTACCGATGTTTTTCATGTCTGCAAGACGTGAAGAACTATAGTAGTTATTACCACCTGCACCATTAGTTGGATTAGTAGGTAACATCTTGAAGTAGTCGCCTGTAAGTTCACCATACTGGTCATATTCGTATATACTCATGTTAGGCATAGAGTTGTATGCCTTTCCGAGGATAGATGATACGGAACCACCATCCCAGTTTCTGTGGTTGTCAGTATATGTGAAAGCAATGTTAGTAGAGAACAGGATACGGTCAGATACATAGTAGTCGAGAACAAGACGGTTTGACAACTGCTTGAGGTTCTGCTTTATGATTGTACCTGTCTGACTTGTGTAACCTCCTGAGATACGGAACTTAGCCTTCTCACCACCACCAGAGAGTGTTACGTAGTATTCATGCTTTGCACCGAACTGATTAACGGCATTAACCCAGTCTGTGTTCTTGTTGAAGTTGTAGTACTGGATAGGATATGACCTGTCATAGTTCAATTCGACCATGTTTGAAGTCTCAGAACTCTGTCTTGGGTTGAAGTATGCCTCCTTGAGCATCATAGTGTATCCATCACCATCAAGCATGTTAAGACCTTCTGGCATCCAGCTTCCTGAGAACTTGTAAGAGAAGTTAAACTTTGTCTCGCCTGAAGCACCACGACGAGTAGTGATCTCAAGTACACCGTTAGCACCTCTTGAACCCCAGATAGCAGTTGCTGCAGCATCCTTAAGAACCTTGATGTCCTTGATATCCTCTGTGTTTACAGAGAGAAGGGTAGCGAATTGCTCTTCATTGTCAAGGTCTTCGAAGTTGATGTTTACAGCACCGTCAGGGAGGTCGAAGATGTTACCATCCACAACGATAAGTGGTTCTGCTGAACCGTTGATTGTACTTACACCACGCATACGCATTGAAGTACCAGAACCAAGGTTACCAGAGTTTGCAACGATGTCAAGTCCGGCAATCTTACCCTGGAGAGCTTCGTCTGCAGATGAGAAAGACAAACCTTCTACATCATCCATATCCATGGTCTGCTGTGCAACGGAAACCTCCTTGAGAGGAATAGGCATACCGTTGTTGTTGATTATCTTCTTGGCTGTTTTAACGACTTCAGTAAGAGTCTTTTCCTTAAGTCTGATGTTGAACTTGTTCTTTGCAGTTCCGATAACCTCAGAGTAAGGTTCATAACCTGCGTAACTAACGCAGATCTTGTCCTTAGGATTAACAACAACCAATGTGAAGTTACCGTTCATATCTGTAACAGTAGCTGCTACGATACGGTTGTTTGCGTCACGTTCAACGACGTTTGCCATCATCATGCCACCGAAATCGTCGAATACAGTACCTGTTACACGACGTTTCTGCGCAAATGCTGTACTTACACAGAAGAACAGCACTAAAGTAGTTAGAATGAATTTAACTTTGTTCATACTATGTAAGTCTTTTTATTTTGTTAATCTGTATTTATTAATGTACGCGCGAGCTCTTGCTGCTGTAGAGAAGTCAGAGTCGTAGCGTCCGTTAGTGTATTTCTTGTAGTCAAGGACACCGTCGATTCCGTGTATTACAGCAGAAGAAGATGAAATAATCTTATTGCCCTGGATGATATAATCGCGAGCAATGATGTTTTTGTCAGAAGTGATGTGGCGAACATTGCCTGCAGCATCCTTGATAGCCAAGTCTGCGCTCTTGATGTCCTTGCTTCCGTTTGATGATACGCTAACCTTGCTATATACACCGGTCTCGCTGTTCATTGTAGCTGTTTCGAATACAGTAGAGCTCATTGGTGTAACATCAGCAAAGATACTGTTGTCCTGGAAGTGGTTCTTCACGAAATTGATGATGACAGTAGCCATAGCCTCTACCTTCTTGTTTCGTGCTTCAATCTGATCCTTATCCAATTCATTGCCATCAGCATCTGTGATAGTGTTTGCAAGTTCTCTTACGTCATCCCATGTAGGGAGTCCCTTGTCAATAGCAGCCTGGATAGCCTCGTTTGTAGGGATGTAGATAGAGTAGTTATAGTTGTTGAAGAAACGAACATTTGTTGCCTCTTCCACCTTTCTACCATCCTCGTCATAGCATACGAGACCGCCTCTCTTAGAGAAGATAGTGAACTTGTCAAGTGTTGCTTTTTCCTTGATATCACACTTCTGGAGAGCCTCAAGGTCAGGTTGACAGAGCTCGAAGAACTTGCTGAAGTTCTTGTTGCTGTACAATACAGAGAATACAGACTCCATAGCTGGTTGTATAGGACCATCGATCATGTATGCATAACCGTTACCGTAGCCAGATGTCTGAGCAGACTTATCGTCGAATCCGATAACTGTACAAGCATTCTTTCCGTTAGGGTCGTTAGCATCGATCTGGTTAGAACCATTGAGCAACCATCCACCCTTGACAGTCATGTTCTGAGTTGTTGTAGAACCATCCTTACGCTTACCGTTTCTGTTCTCTGCATTTTCTGTATAGAGGACAGCACCATTCTTAGTGATGAAGAAATGCTTGTTGCACTCAGCACCTGTGGCAGTCTCATCGATACCTGTAGACTCAGAGTTATCAGAGTGAATGATAGTATGAGTCTCGAGCATGTCCTTGAGACGGTTTCCTGCAATGTCAAGGTTCAATTCTGTAAGTCTTGATCCTAATGTACTTGTCTTTGTCTTGAGGTCATATCTACATTCGTAGGCAGCAATCTTAGGGATGTTATCCTTTGGAGACCACTCGTACAAATATGCCTTACCAACAAGTACGCTTCCCTCAGCTCTTGCATCATTGAATGAAACAGGGTCAATGTAGATGAAGTTCAAGTCCTGTGGAACGAAGAAACTGAATCTTGAACTCATCGCAAGGAGATAAGCGAAGTAGTTTGTTGGAATACCACCAAGAGAAGCAGACTGAATTGCATAGTTGAAGATCTTCTTGTCCTGCTCAACGTAGGCCGGTGCACTTACAGATGCATATTCTGCAGGTGTGATAACCTCGTCCATGATGAAGATGACACCATTGTTTGCAAGGATAGCCTTTTCAATCTTGTCTCTGTGATAGTTGTATTTCTCATCGAACATTGGGTCCTGAGCAGAGTTCTTGATAGTCTCGAACTTGCTTGGAACAGATGAACAGAATGATTCTTTCATCAGGTTGTTAAGCAATGCACGAATAGTGTTTCTTGGGATCTGGTCGAGAGCCTGATATATCTTGTTGAAGTCTGTCTCGTCAGGTGTTATGCCCTTAGCAAGGTCCTCAGCGTATGCCTTGACGAGGAAGTTACCACCGGCACCCTTCTTGAAGAAATACTCCATCATCTTCTTGTCGTTAGGACAGAAGATGACAGCCATATCCTGTTCTGCACTTGTCTTGTCGTTCACATAGTATGCATTCCATCCTGGATCGAAAGGAAGTGGCTTGTTTGACTCAGAGTCGAATACCTTATTTCCCTGAGGGTTATTCTTAGGGTCAGTACCGGCATCGTTATAGAGGTTTGCACCATTCTTTGAACGAATAGAGAAGTATCTCTTCTCGTATACGCTGTCAATAGCTTCTCCATAGAGGAGCTTTGCACGGAATGTGAGTTCCTGGCTATAGAATGGGGCAGAGAAGCGGTCGAGCAAATGAGAGAAGATCTTAGTGTCTCCATTTGTACGAAGAACCTCTGCCATGTTCTGTGGATTCAGGTTTACCTTGTCAAGGACATTGATGTAACCGTTCTGGCAAGTGATGTCCTGCTTGATAACCTTGTTGCTGAAGATGAACGCATCATTCTTCTGACGGTCTACGCCAGTGATGAGCTTGAAGTCTTCATCTGTGATGTTCTTGTTTGAAAGTTGTGCAGCAAGGAAATGAGTCATCATGGTCTCTGTTCCGTCAAGTGCAAGGAAAATACCCTTGTCGCTGTTACGGAAACGAGCCCAGTAGTCAATGTCGTCCTTGTTGAATGTGATTGGGAGATCATCTGCAAAGAGATGAGGGATTGTGTCTGTCACGTCATAGGCAGTAGAACGGCGAAGGCACTCGCCCTTAACAGGAACAGCATTGTCACCACCAACAGCCTCTGTGCTTGACATCATCTCAAGGAGATAGGCATTGTTGATCATTGCACTGTTAAGGAGCATTTTCTTCTGGCTTTGTGTCAACTGATCATAACTCTTGACACCCCAAGGATTGCTTGAATAGAAAGAATTAAACGCGTCATCGTTTGCTACGAAAAGCGTCTTGGAACCTGTTCGAGCCAATACTTCTTTGTACTCAAGGTCATTGATGAGTTTGACAAAGTTTGAGTAGTGTCCATCCTCCTCAAGGTACTCGTATATGCTTGAACCCAACCACGAAGGAGTGGTGTCGTCAAGCGTATAGTCGTCCTTACAAGAGTAAGTGGCTCCGCAGATTGCAGTAAGGAAAAATGCCTTTGCGGCAAGATTTCCTAATTTACAAAAGCGTTTGTTCATAAAGTTAGTAAGATGTTATATTTTTTTAAAACTTATTTCTTGGTAATTGCCTTATGCAAATAATAGAAGTTTTGCAAACTTCACTTTGCAAATTTAAGCAAAAAAGACGAAAAGGTTTTAACCTCTTCGTCTTTTTCTCCTCTAATTGCAACAAAAATCCATATATAAGGTATAAAAACGTTAAAAAACTGCTTTTTATAGCACATTCATTAACGTCCCTTAACATAAATCGTTTTTTTGTTACTATTTCTATTGATATAGATATTACCGTCTTTAATAACGTCAACTTGTTTTCCGTCAATAGAATAAGTGTCATCGTGACGTTTATAATCTGCTGTATTTGTATCAATTCCTACTACGTCAGTATAGTAAATCTTTATGTATGCAGGAATGTTTACAGTAGTTTCTTCTGTAGTAGTGACATCACCTTTCAGGGTTGTGCATTTAAGTCTTAAAGTGAGTTTGTCAGAGGTAAGTGCCTCTGGAGCACATTCGTCAAGAGAGAGTTTTTGTGCTCTTTCACTTGTAGTCTCAAATTTTGCACGTCCTTTAGAGTTGTCATAGAACAGTTTCCACTCTCCGTTATTGTCTTTGTACTCGAACACCTCCTGTGCCGTGAAATCTCCATTGAGGTTAGTCACAACAGGTGTGAAGACACGTCCAACAGCAGTAATTGTGAACGTAAACTTGTTGTTCTTGTTTATGCCAGGGAACCATCCTACAGGTACCTTCTGCTTGCTTTCCTTATAGGCGTGAGTAGGGTGAGTGTCGCGATAGACCTCTCCACAAGGAGTTACCCACCATGAATTCTTGTCCTTATCCCATGATATGGCAGCGCGATAATATGAATCCCAGTTGTAGAGAGAGTAGCGCTCTATGAAGTCTGCGTTATCGAGCACAGAAAGGATATACTTGATGGCATCCTTCTGCTTCGTGAGTTTGTCGGAATAGCTGTCAGGCCACCATTCTTTAGTCCATGAAGCACCATTATTCCACTCTGTCAGCCATATAGGTCTACCTGTATTCTTGTATATCTGTTCCAGTTGCCACCACCAGCTGTCGGAGTTTGCTGCCTCGTTAGTTCCCCAGTATGCGTGGAAGGTGACAAAGTCACAGCGGTATGCCATGTCATCACAATGTTTGATGAACTGAGTAAGCCAGCCCGCGTCTGTAGGACATGGCGAACCGATACGAAGACCACTTGCCATAAACTCTGGCTGGTGTGTACATGCTTTCCAGGCATCTATGGTTGTACCACAATCGTCAGAGTGCTGTTCAGAATGGTCAGGTTCATTGTAACCAAGTATTGCTGTAGCATTTTCCTTGTCAAGTGATGACCACCCAGGCCAGTAGATATGGTTCTTGTGTGGCACATACTCCATGTCAGTCAATGAAGAACGGTCTGCGCTCCATGTGTAGTACCATGTACATCCCAGTTCCTTGCCTTCAGCTTCTATGGCAGATGTGCTTTCTGTAGAGCACCATCCCTTCTTGCTGACCCAGTTCCATTTGCGGATATATGCACGTGATATACGGTTCTTGAGAAGTTCAGGCAAAGCCTCGATCTTCTTGTCTCCGTGGTCTGCAACATATACACGGCTATATCCCGAACCATCATCTTTAGTAGAGAAACAAACCATATATCCTCTCTTAAGGATGAAAGAGTTTAGCTCGTTGTTTGCCTCACCCATATTGTTATTCTTACCGAGCTTGAACAGGTACTCGTCACCGCTGTAGAGTTCGCCTGAGTAACCGTACAGGGCGATGTCGTCGGGTGTCCAAGGATAAACAACTGTGCCATGTAGGTAGATAGCCACGCGACAGTTGTTGCCGTTAACAGCTTTCTTGCCTTTTATTGTCATATTAGGCAATACATCCTTTATGACATCAGAAGGACGGATATTGTCGAATATAGCCCAAGTGTCATCCTCATTGAGGGAAATCTTTGCACTCTCTCCCTTTAGGATGTCCTTTGATGTCAGAATGTGCCAGTCGACATTATCTTCTGTGCTTAGTTCGGAGTCTCCCTTTATATATAATGTGTAGATCTCCTGTTTGCCATAGGCATTTGTGGCAGGCACGTTGTGTGTAGCGCCTGGAGTGAAGTGGATAGAACCGCTCTTCAGGAGTTTCTCACCTATGATGCTTATTTCGGCAGAAGTGCCGACGGAAGTGATAGCAGGGACAGTCTCTTGAGCGACTGTTCCGATGATGTTGTCCTTGTGGTATATGGTCACCTTGCTGCCGTCAAATGAGAAACTGAGTACATCGAAAGGCTCGTTGATGTTCATTGTGACATCTCCAATACGAACATGCTTATTGTTTATGTATGCGACAGCACCTGTCTTCTCATTGTTGCGCATGACTAAAGCCAACTCGTCATTGTCTACAGACAAGTTTTTAACGTCAATAGTAAACGCCTTGTTCTTGCCAAAGCTGCTTCCAGACAGAATTATCTTGTACTTGCCTTCTTGAGCATTTGTGATGGCAGACTTTAGAGCGGTGTGCGCTGTAACCATTAATGATGTCTCTTCGAGAGACGCAGTCTCTCTTGCACTACGGGCATTGTAAAGAGCAACAGCAAGTTCATCAGGTTTGCC
Source organism: Bacteroidaceae bacterium (assembly GCA_045641785.1). Classification (GTDB taxonomy): domain Bacteria; phylum Bacteroidota; class Bacteroidia; order Bacteroidales; family Bacteroidaceae; genus Minthosoma. Next base: position 22,802 of record JAZUHP010000096.1, on the reverse strand, counting down.
ATATAGAGAGTTGGCATACATCTCTTCACCTTGAGCGATAGCCTTGTCCAACATGTCCGTGTAGAGTTTAAGGCGACTGTCTTTGAGGGCATACCTCGCATCAACTATCTGCCATGCGGAGATGTCGCCAAGAGCCTTGTCGTAGTACACGTTGATATAAGGGTTTGCCTCTGCTCCCTTGTCAATGCCAAGAAAACATTTGTTGGCGCCATGTAATGCCTGTCCACGGTTGGATTGTATGTTGCCATCCACCCCTTCAGTCAAGAACCACTCGTATGAGTTGTATGCCTTGTTGAGGCTACCAGCAAACCAGCAACTCCATGTGTCGCCTTCCTTATTGCTTGCCTGCAGGTATTTTCCTGTAGACTTATGTCTAAGCCAGAACCAGCCTTCGTGCAGCTCTGATGCCTCTGCAACCCAGACGTAGTTACTCATGTCCTCTCCTGGCGAAGAGAGTGCGGGACCATTTTGTGCTTCGTTACCACCGAGACATCTATTATAGTACATGTTGTAGAGATAGTATTCTCCATTGTTACGAATAGTATTGTCTTGGGCGTATGCTGTATTAGAAAGAATGATAGCAACTAGTGCTATCATTCTTAGTAGATAATTATTTGTCATTTTTTGTTTTATGAAAAAGGGAACCACCCTAGCCATCTCTGTAGGGAGGGGACTGAATTACTTAACAAGTACCTTGATAGCAGAATTACCATATTGTACCATGTACACTCCAGGAGCCTGTACAGCGTTAGCATCAACCTTAGTGCCGGAAATGCTGTAGATGTCGTAATTGCTTATGCCTGAAACTACAATCTTGCCATTATGTACATAAGCTTTGACATCATTGTCGGATGTTACGTTGCTAATGGCTGTAGGAGCAGAACCATTTTCGTTGCTTTCGGCAATAACCACGTATCCAATCTTGTCGGCAGAAGCCGCAGTATTTGTAATCGAAACCTTGGCAGAAGTGTCAACCATCCTTCTTACACGCCATCCATAGACAAGTCCGTTTGTAGGAGAACCAGAAGTGATGTCTGTCACATCAGTTGCCTTACGGATAATTGTTCCTGTTGGATAGTTGAATGTCTGTGAGCGACCAAAGATAAGAGGATTCTTGAAGTACAATGTCTGTTCTCCATCCTTGAATGTACATATCTTAGTGCTTGTTCCATAAACGTCATTCTCGCCAAAACCAGCATTTATCATGATCTTATTGCCCTCGTCTACATAAGTGAAACCAGGTTCAATGGCGAGGTAGCAGAGGTTAAGATCGATGGTGATAGCCTTGTCTGTGACTCCTTCCTCGTATTGGATGTTGCACTTGAATCCTGTGTTTGTAACGTCATGCACATTGATGGCAATAGGAGACTTGTTGAGATTTGGGTTGAAGAGCTCTGTAAGGATGACTGGTGTCACACCTTCTGGGAATGGTTTAGTGAAGGTGATCTCAGTCTCTTTATTGCCCACACGCTCCTTACCAATGACAGCGTCAAGAGAACCGATCTTCTTAGCACCTAAGGTAAGTGCCATGAAAGGAATGTCTTCTTTGTTGGAAAGAACCATTACGCTGTTTGTCTGCTTCTGCCATGGCATAAGAGTGTAGTTGAACTTGTCCTTAGTGATGCTTTGCAGAAGTGTACCTGGGTAGAGGGTAGTGTTGCTATTAGTAATAGCACCCATGAACACAGCAGGAGCTTCGTTGAAAGAAGGCTTGAAATCTGTTGTCATCGCACTTGTATTTGTGATAGCCAAGTTTCCGTATTGGAATCCTTCTATACCTGCAGAAGACGAGATTGAAGCATTTGCCTCTTCTGAATATTTAGGTGTCTTCTGGTTGATAGGGTATGAAGCGATACGGAAATAGAAAGCACCGCTTGTTGTTGGGATATAGTCATATGTATATTTAGCACCAACCTTAGCATTCATGTCCTTTAGTTCAACTCTCTCGACATATTCATATCTGTTTGCACCAGGAATCTTGACCTCCACAACAACAGAGTCAAGCATGTCACCGTTAGGGTCATTCCATGCGAGAGTGATCTTGTCATTAGTCTTGGCAGTTGTTGCTGTGAGACTGTTAGGATTCAGATAAACGATATTAGGAACCTTCTGGATAGAAGCGTTGTAGCCCATACCCTCGTCCATAGCTGCATAGTACTTTCCGAGAAGAGAGAGTTGACCGTTATGATAGATCTTTGAAGCCACGTTCTCGCTGTTCCAGTATGCATAGCGCTCCACATACTTGCTGGCATTAAGTTTCTCAAGGATTGGCACAGTACCATCCTTACACTTCTGCTGGTTAGCTGTAGAGAAAGAGCCGGCGCCATCAGGAGCCTGGGCAAAGATACCACCATTGTTCCAGTTTCCAGCGTTCCAGCTTGCGCCCCATACCCATTCTGAGATCCAGATAGGGCGACCACCGTATTCATTATAGTAGTTGCTGAAGTCACCGAACGAACCAGCGCCCCAGTAGCAGTGGAGGTCGAGAAGGTCACAACGCCAACCGCGAGAGTCAATCTCTTTGATGAAGTCGCGAAGGTGCTGCCATGAACCGTCATGAGAACTCTCAGAACAGAGACGCATACCAGTACGCATAAGGTTCTGCCAGTTGTCGATGATAGTCTCTACAGACTGTGGATGGTCATCGGCAGAGTTACCTGGCTCATTGTTTGTCTTCATGTGGCAAGAACCAGTCACGCTACCACAAGTAGAAGCAGAAGGCCAGTCCTCATATATATGGTTAGGAACCCATTCTACGTCAGGGAGGTTACTTGCGTTGCCTTGTCCCCAGTCATAGCACCAGCATGAGTTGACAGCCGCATTTGCTTCAGGTCTACCGTCACTTGCAAGACCAGCCTTGTGGGCATTGTGCCACTTGAAGATACGGTATGATGAAACGTGCCCACTCATGTTTGAAGGAAGATCCATCTCGAGGTCCTCCTTGTCAGCGATGAATACACGGCTATAGCCCCATCCTGCCTTTCCGAGGGCAAAGGTAACCATGTAGCCACGCTTGAGCTTGAAAGACTTGAAGTTATTGTCGAGTGTAGACTTTGCAAGGTTCTTCATGAAACCTCCAGAGTGTCCTTCTGTGTATTCGTTGCATGACTCACCGCCAAATCCCTTCTCTGTGAAACAGGTAAGTGGCTTGTAGTTCTTTCCGTAAGGGAAGATTATGGCACCTCTGTCATACATCTTGACCTGGCAGTTCTCTCCATCAACAGCCTTCTCGCCGTTGATGTAAATGTTCTGCATATAGCTCTTGAGTACAGCACTTGGTTTATACTTCTTTATGATGACTACAGCATGGTCTGTATTTGTTATGTTTACGCTACCCATTGCAGTGAAAGGGGTAGAGCCAGTGATAACAAAGTCAATGTCCTCGCTGACTGTAGTCGCCTCTGTGACCTGTGTCACATTCTTGATTGTGTTGGCAGCACTTGCTGTCATACCTAATGACAAGCAAAGCGCAAAGGTTAAGTTTTTGATATTCATATATTGTTTTTTGTTAGTCTTTCTATTTCGCTGTGTAGAATTCTGTTATTCTGTTGATTGCCCTTGTACATACAGGACAGAAGTCGAGAACCTCGTTTATCTTCATTCTGCATTCCTGGGCAGGCCTATAGCATCCCTTTGACTGGTAGCCTGCACCCTCGAACACTCCAACGACTTGAGTACAGGCATTTAGTTTTGCCATCTCCTTGACGTCATTCTTGTCGATGCTCCTGAAGTCTGGTACCTTCGTGTCGAGTGGAGTAGGTATAGGCTGTTTCTTGGGCATCATGTCTGCCCATTTGCTGTTGAAGTCTTTTAGAGTAGTGATGTTTGGTTCCCAAGGCTCTGTGTCGGCAGGGTACCAAGGTTCATCCATATCATCGTATGCGTATTCGTCGGCAAGTCCTGCGTAGCTATGTCCAAACTCATGGACAAACACCTGCTTGAAGGTAGGGTGGTCACTTGTGGAGAATGTGACCTGATTGTATATTCCACCACCTCCATAGGTGTCGGAGTTCACGAGAACCATGATGTGCTCAAAAGGAATGCCCGAAAGAAGGTCGTATATCTTGTGCATGTTCTGTGACATGAGGTAGCGGTCGCTATAGAACGTGTCATAGTGTGCGCCGCTTGTTCCTCTCTTCCATATTCCATCGTGTGGAACACTTGGGCCTGCGTCCTTTGATGGTGCAGCTACAGCCACCACATTGAACTTGTCCTTGAGTCCCTTGAAAGGTTCTCGTTCAAAGAGCGCATCCACGGCACGTTGACAGTCGTTGTAGAATTTGCCCATCTGTGCTTCGGTATATCCTTCTGCCACAATGGCAAGGTCAACACATCCTGTAATATCTACTCCTTCAAAAGGATCATAGCCAGAGTACACAAAGTTACGCTTCCTTGTCGTCATGCCAGACTTGACGCTGTTGCCCTCACTTGCCCTTGCCACGTTTGAAGAGTTGCTTTTCCCCTTCCATACGTAGTGGAAAGGAATGCCGTTGTCCCCAATCTTGCGAATCAGTATATCCTTAGGGTTCACAGTGTGTGTCATCTCTGCGATAACATCTCTATGGTTATTCGTGAGTGATATTGTCACATCAATAGGTCCCTTAGGGTAGGGAATGTTATATGATGCCTCAAACGCTTTCTTTACATCTTTTGCCTCGTCGTATTGAAGCCATTCCTGAAAAAGGGTAGAGAAGGTCCAGACATAGATGACCTTGTGGGATATGTGATCGCGAACTGTTAATTGCCCATTTCCATTCAGGAATTTCTCGGACAACCTGTTCTTACGTCCTGCCCATTTGTCCTGCAGCATCATCTCATCAAGGTAGATGTGCTGTTCTTTAACGTCACCGGCAAAAATGTAGTCAAGTCTCAGCGTTTTGTCCTCAAAGTACTCGTCAAAGGATTGTGCTTTGGAACAAAATGCGAGAAGTGAGAATAGTATAGTTAGTGTTTTTTTCATTATGTTATTTTCATTATAAATGCAAATAAACAAAAAATATATCAAAACAGCAAGGGAATAAAGTCTAAATAATGACATAATATAATGTAACCCTCGTTTTTTGGATGATATTTTTGTATTTTTAGACTATTTTTGATGGATTATTTTATTGTTTAAGTGACACTCATTTTTGTTTTATGTGCTAATCTAATACTTTTGTGCCGTCAAACTAATCTTAACTAACAAAGGTTTTTGGTCATTTGCAATTTGAAACAATGCATTTGACGAATTGGATAAACTACAAAACTAGACACTCTACATTTAGGATTTATAATTGATGTTTTTAGGTTGCAAGGGAACTAGTTTTTCTTTGTGGGCCTGACTTTGTATTATATTGTCTAAAGAAGATGTCTTGGAAGCATAAAAGTGAATTTAACAAACTAACTAACTTATAAACCTTACTTAACTAACATGAAACCTAATTTTAGGACTTGGAAGAAGATTGCAGGTGTTGCTGCATTGGCTACAACTGCATTCATGGCAACAAGCACAGACGCTGTTGCACAAAGAAAAACCGATTTGTTGGATCGTGGACTTATTGCCGTAAAGCAGAACACCGGTAACTTTGTTAGCTGGCGTATTCAGGCAGATGAGTACTATGATGTAAACTACAATCTCTACCGTAACGGTTCTCTCATTGCACAGAACCTTAACGTCTCTAACTATGTAGATGCTGGCGGTAATGCTTCAAGTAGGTATACTGTAGCACCAGTTCGCAAGGGTGTTGTTGGTGCACAGAGTGCAGCGGCTACTCCTTGGGCAAATCAGTATCTTGAGTTCCCTGTTTCTAACGTTCAGGCAAGAAACGGTGTGACTGTATGGAAGCAGAACGATCCAGGTTCTGCAATGGCTAACTATGTAATCAATGACATCTCTCTTGGTGATGTGGATGGTGATGGTAAGATGGACTTCATCGTTAAGCGTAAGAACCAGACTGACCAGGACAATCTCTTCCCAACAAACAACTATCAGATGTATTGCCAGATTGAGTGCTACGCATCTTCAATCAACTACGGCCGTCTTTGGTGGATAGACTGTGGACCAAACATCTGCTACGGAGCTGATGAGCAGTGGGACGCAGTAGCATTCGACTGGAACGAGGATGGTGCTTGTGAAGTTCTCTATCGTGGTGGTGCAGGTACAATTCTTCACCATAGTGATGGTTCTACAGAGAACATCGGTAATATGAACGAGAACATTCGTGGTGGTATCACTCACTCTGCTAATATGACATTTACAAATGCAGGTGAAGAGTGGCTCATCTATATCAATGGTAAGAACGGTCGTTCTTACGATGTCATCCCTTATCCACTTGCACGTGGCAACGCTTCAGACTGGGGTGACGGTTACGGACACCGTTCAAGCAAATACTTCATGGGTGCTCCTTACCTTGATGGTGTAAACCCATTCATCTTCCTCGGTCGTGGTATCTATACTAAGATTGACGCTTGCACATACCGTGTAAACAAGTCTACTAACAAGTTATATAAGGTAGGCAACACTTGGCACAGTTACAACAACGCAGGCTGGTATGGCCAGGGTAACCACAACTTCGCAATCGCTGATGCAGATGAGGACGGAAGCGATGAGATCATCTACGGTTCAATGGTGCTTGACTTCCACACAGGTGACAACTCACTCCATGGATGCTCTTCTACAGGTCTTGGACATGGTGATGCTTCTCACACTGGTGACCTCGATCCATTCCGTAAGGGTCTTGAGACATTCGCTTGTAACGAGGAAAAGCCAGGTCATAACTTCCGTAACGCAGCAACTTGCCAGATCTACTACCGCCACACAGCAGGTGGTGATGATGGTCGTGCTATGGCAGGTAACTTCACTAACGATTATCCAGGATGTATCGGTATGTCTGCTACATCACCAGTTATCTCACTTGCTTCAGACCGTGTAATCGACGGTTGGGTAAACAACTGGAACGCACAGACTCCAAGTCCTGCAGCTCTTAACTTCCGTATCTACTGGGATGGTGACCTCCTCGATGAGTCAATCAACGGTCCTGGTTCAAACGAGAGCTACCTCTATATTGACAAACTCGGTCAGCGTATCTACGATACAAACCACGGTAACTACCAGACAGCTTGTATCAACTGGACAAAGAAGAACCCATGTGCATCAGGTGATATCTTCGGCGACTGGCGCGAGGAAATGGTAATGCGTACTTCTGATAACCGTTTCATCCGTGTATATACTACAGTCACTCCAACACAGCACCGTATGCAGTCACTCTGGTACGACCACGTATATCGCCAGTGTATGGTATGGCAGACTGAGGGTTACAACCAGCCACCTCACACAAGTTTCTTCGTAGGTGAACTTGAAGGTCTTACTCAGGCACCTCCAGCACAGACTTGGACAGGCCGCTCAGGTATCGGCAACAACGGTTCTATCACTACAGGCCACAACGGCAAGGACGTATTCATCTGGCCTGACGGAAATGGTTCACAGTACACAGTAAACATCAACTATGGCGCACAGCCTTACACAGTATACCTCAACTCTCGTTGCACAATCGAAGGTGGTGACCGTGTAAACTATACTGAGACAAAGCACACATGGGACCGTATCTGGCTCACAGGTAATGGACTCTCAGGTACTACAAACCTCTGTAAGCAGGGTGCTTCTGCAGCACATCTCCCATACCAGACTCACACTCACTCAGGTCGCACAGACGTATGGTCAGGTGCTCTCATCTGTAACGGTGGTATCACAAACTCTCCAATCTATGCGTACCTCCACACAGAGCTCTTCCTCGGTAACTCACTTGACGCAGCTGAAAGCTACTACAAGTCAATCACTATGGAGTACGGTTCTGCACTCTACATCTCAAGCCAGGCTAAGTCAACTCCATTCGTAAATGACAACGGCTATGCTCACATGAATGTTGGTACACTCGCAGTTCACGAAGGTTCACGCGTGGTATTCGATATCAATGGTGCAGACAATGCTGCAGGTGACCAGCTTGATCTTGGAACACTCCAGATCCGTAAGCAGAACTGGAAGTATGGTCCACGTTACCTCGCTCCAGTATTCCAGTTCAACTCTGCTAACACTCTTGGCGCTGGTAAGTATCGTCTCGGTAAGGTAAGCACAGTAAGTGGTAAACTCTCTGATATCATCATCGAAGGCAACATCTCTACAGCTAACGGTCTTACTAAGTCACTCGTTGTTGAGAATGGCGTTCTCTACCTCAAGGTTGGTGGTTCTGGTTCAGGCTATGAAAGAGTATACTTCCAGGATTTCGAGGCAGGAAGCTCTAACAACTACGGTTTCGCAATGGCTGCAGGTGGTATCGAGACTATGGGACAGGCAAATGGACATGGTGGTAAGGTATTCCACGCATATCAGGGTGCTAACAACAACCGTACAGTCAACCTCGACTTCAACGGCAATGGTTACTTCACAAGCGCTACAAGCTACACATTCGAGTTTGACGCTGCAATGATCAGCGGTAACCAGAACCCATCATCTATCGTTCTCTACACAAGAAACAACGCAGTTCTCTGCAGCATCAACTTCGGTTCTTATGCTACATCTGCAACTATTAATAATGCAAGCGGTGCAAACATCGGTTCTATCCCATGTGAAGGCTACAGCCGTTCAACAATCAATGCAGGTCTTGTTCCATCACAGTGGAATCACTTCAAGATCGTTGGTAGCTCACGCGGTGTACACCTCACAGTTACTAATCCAAATGGTCAGGTTGTAGTTAACAATGTTCAGATTAGCACAGGTACTACACCAGTTCTCAGAATCGAGACTAACCTCGGTCGCTACTACACTCACGTAGCATTCGACAACATCTCACTTGTAAGTCTTATCTCTTACGGAGCTAAGGAGCGTGCAACAGTTGTTGAGGAGATTGCAGAGACAGAGGAAGTTGAGGCAACAGGCATCAGCGGTTACGAATTTGAGGAGGACACTCCATTCATCCGTGCATACACAACACTTGACGGTCGTGCAGTTGCACAGCCTGTTCAGGGTCAGACTTACATCGTTAAGATGAGCAACGGAACAACTAAGAAGATTAAGTATTAAAGTTGATCCATAAATTATGGTTAAGGCCATCTGGGACTGTCCCAGATGGCCTTTTTCCATTCTCCAGCCCCTCTTCCAGAAAGAAGATCATTCGGAGATTATTTATGATACTTCATAACATTCGTGTAATTCGATAAATATCGCTGGACTCAGGTTGTACTTTAGTTATTCATTTGTGATGAAGTCACACACCTTGTTGATCTGTTCTGCAATGGAGTCACCAAACTGATGTTCGAAGAAGGCACTACCAATGGTGAAAGCCCATGGCTGCACCTGCTTGATGAAGCGGAGGCGATCGTAGCTGTCTATGCTGCCTGCTACACATACTGGGAGACCTGCCTTTGATACTATATCGGAGATGAGTTGTTGCGCATCTGCGTTGTAGCGGTAACCGAGGAGGTCAATGCCGTAGACGCCATGTTCCTTAAGTGACTTTGCCTCAGACACCATATCGTCGATAGTACCTTCAAGGATTGATGGACGACCTGTTATCTGTCCTACGAAAGGCATATAGGCAATATTATGTTGCTTGCAGAAACGGGCAATGGACTCGTAATAGCATGTGCCCATAAGAATGTCACAGCCACATGCAGCAGCCATCTGTGCTCCTTCGAGTCCTTCAGCCTCTGTATATTCCACGACCTCGAGGACGGTACGCTTGCCACATGCCTTCATCTTTGAATAGATGCGTTTCATCTCTTCAAGTGGTAGTGGCTGCTCCTTGAATCCCCAATATGTTGCCTTGGTATCACGGCACTCTTCGAATATCTGATATGCATTCTCCACTGTAAGGTCATTGTGGGTTAGCATGACTATAAGTTCTGGTTGCATCTGTTTATTTGCTATTTTACTATTCAAGTTTCGCAAGCTTCACTTGAAGGGAGTTGAAAGGAGTAAAAGAAGTTAAAAGGAGTAAAAAGACGAATGATTATTCGCGAAGATAGTCTTCGGTCAGCAGAGTGTCGTCTTTTAACTCCCTAAGCGACAAAGGAGCGATAACTCTTTTTTTTACTCCTTTTACTACTTAAAGTGAGCAAGTTAGTACTTGCGAAACTTTAATTTTACTATTTGTGTTCCGGTTCATATCCTTCATACATTCAAGTAGGAAGATATATGCATTTCCGCGATCGGGGTATCTAGCCCCTCCCTAGGTAGGGCTGGGGTGGGTCTGTTGCCAGCGGTCCGTGTGTATCTTTTACTTCAAGCATTCAAGATACTGGCGGATAGTCTCTTCTATGCCAAGATAGAGGGCATCGCAGATGAGTGCGTGACCGATGGAAACCTCGTCTGTCCATGGTATATGCTGATGGTAGTATGCGAGGTTCTCGAGACTGAGGTCGTGTCCTGCATTGAGGCCAAGTCCACATTCGCGGGCTACCTTTGCAGCCTCCACATAAGGGGCTATAGCCTTCTCTGGGTCGGCTGGATACTGCGAAGCATAAGGCTCGGTGTATAGCTCCACACGGTCAGCTCCTATCTCGGCTGCCATACGTACCATCTCTGGTATAGGATCAACGAAGAGTGACACTCTGATGCCCTGACTCTTGAAGTCGGCAACAATCTGACGGAGGTAGTCTGCATGACGGATAGTATCCCATCCGGCATTGCTTGTGATGGCATCATCAGCATCTGGTACAAGTGTTACCTGTGCTGGTCGCACCTGCTTTACCAACTCAATGAACTTAGGCACAGGGTTACCTTCTATATTAAATTCCTCAGTAAGTACAGGACGGAGGTCATGAACATCTGCATAACGGATATGACGCTCATCTGGTCGAGGATGTACTGTGATACCTTGTGCACCAAATTTCTCGCAGTCAAGTGCGAACTTCACTATGTCTGGGTTATTACCACCACGAGCATTGCGGATGGTTGCAACCTTATTAATGTTGATACTTAGCTTTGTCATTGTCTTATCTTGTATTGTTTTGTTTCTTTTTTTTGCAAAGGTAGTGATTGTTATAATTACAGATACACACTTGTTCCGATATGAATAATCTTTGCTCTCATATATGCAAAGATTCATTTCCCATTTGCATGAATATCGTTGTGTTCGAGAAATTTGTGTCATTCGTGTTCTTTTTTGAGTTTTAGCCGTACAGGTCGTTTTTTACGTGAATCATCTCGATAGAGGGTCTGTGGTGGGTTCCTTTTATTCCTATTTCAAAGTGTGTTTTTGACAAGCATTCGCTCCCAAATTCCATTATAGTTGTAATAAATTGTATTTATTATCCAAAATGCATACAAAATAAGGAAATAATGTACTCTTTTGGACAAAGATGCAAAAAAGTGTGCGTTTTACACGTTTTTTTTACAATATTTCTTGGTTGTCTTGTTGACACTATTTACCTTTGCAACGTGAATGAATAAAAAAAGGTAATGAAGATTATAGCTGATGTCAGGATCAGCATGATTAACGGGTATATTACTAAAGGGAAATTAGAAAAGTTATTTATTTTGAACTTATGAACAAGTTTTGGGGAAAGGCATTTATCGCTTGTGCTATATTTGCCACTATTAATGCTAATGCTAAAGCATGCAAGAAGGATCAGACTTCTGAGACAATTAATGCTGTAATTGAAAAAATGAAGGCATCTAAGGGTGAATATGATTGTACTATTCTTCTTGGTAAAGTTTTTTCAAATGGATTCTATCACTCTAACGGTTTCAAGGCGGTAGAGAAAACAATCAATAACATTCCTAACGGAGTTTATCGTGTAACTATTCCTGGTTACTTTGACGATTGTCTCCTTTCTAAGAAGAATAAGGGTGAGCAGCTTCTCGCACTTTCTGCAAATGATAAGTCTACACATATCAAGCATATTAATGATGAGGGCTCAAAGACTCATATCTGTGTTCTTCATGAGGTTAAGCAGAATGGTGTATATGTGCCAGTTGACTGTATTGGCGCAGAAGCATATTACTCAAAGGGTTATTACCTTAATACTGTAGAGTGTGAGGTTGTAGATGGCAAGCTTACTATCAAGATTGAGAAGCTTACTAAAAAGATCTTCTCTACAATGCATTTCGGTGACATTGTTCTCACATACTGTGGTCCTAAGAAGGATATCGTCTTCAACGAGGAGGATAACTCACTCTCTTTCATCGGTAACTGGTCAAGCGCTGACTCAGTAGAGATTCACGAGACTCTTGAGAACTACCCAGAGGCAACAACAGTTGACTTCCGTGATGCTACAGTTGAGGATGATGTCAATGTTACAATTCCTGAGTCTTCAAATCCAAACACTATCATCTACGTTAATGAGGATTCTCCTGTTTCTGCAGAGAAGAATGTTGTAAAGGGTAATACTTGTAGAAACCTTGTTGTAACTGATGGTCAGCCACTCGATGTAAAGGAGCCATTTGTTGCTACAAATGCAACTTACACACGTGTTACTGCAAATGATAAGATTGGAACTCTTTGTTTACCTTATCCTATTAAGTCTACAGCAACTTTGAAATTATATCGTTTGAAGGCAGGCAGTCCATTCAGCATGTACGCAGTTGATTCTGTAGAAGCAGGTGAACCATGTGTGTATAAGAGAACTAATGTTGATGAGGATATCGTTCTCGAAGCTTCTGATGTGAATGTTGAAATCGAGGCTCTTTCTGTAAAAGCACAGGATGCTGACAATGTAACTTTTATTGGAAGATTTAGTGACAAAATAATAGATGTTACAGATGAAGATTGTGCAGGCTATGATTTTTACGCTATCAACAATAATAAATTAACTCGTGCAACAGGTCGTTTAACAACAAATGCTTATAGAGCATTTATGTCTGTTGAAAAGGTTCAAACTGTTAGCTCAAATGTTCGTGTTAGATTCGTTCAAGATGCGTATGAAACAGCAATTGATGTAATCGAACAAAACGATGATGTTGAGTCTATTGAAGCTTCTTTCGATCTTAATGGTGTTCAGTCAAAGAATGCTAAGGGTGTAAACATCGTTAAGTTCAAGAACGGAACAACAAAGAAGGTTGTATTCTAAGGTATACAATTCTGTAAGTATGAGTAAAAAGATTTATATTAGCCCTATTATTGAGATTGAAAGAATTCAAGTGAATCTTGAAATTTGTGCAGCTTCACCATGTATATTCTGTGATAGTGATCCATGTATATGTGATGAAAGTGGTGATATTACTGCAAATGCTCGTCTTCGTGGTGGATACTATGAAGCAGAAATACACCAAGCTGAATTTGGCAATCTCTGGTAAATAACAAAGAACTTACGAAAATAATATACATAATTAAGGGGATGGTAGTGATACCGTCCCCTTTTTATATGTTTGTGATTAATTAATTAGAGTGTCCCTTTGTTCCGGATGGCATTCCCTCCCTGTAGGGCGGGTCCTACTTCATAAACTCCCCGGTATAGCTCCATGCGCACTTTGCAAGTTCATCTGGAGTACCAGTAAAGACGATGTTGCCACCGCCCTTGCCACCCTCAGGACCAAGATCGATGACGTGATCTGCGCACTTTATTACGTCGGTGTTGTGCTCAATGATGATGATGGTGTGACCGCGCTTGATAAGAGCGTCAAATGCCTTAAGAAGTTTCTTTATGTCATGGAAATGAAGGCCTGTTGTCGGTTCATCAAATATGAACATTGTAGGCACCGCCCTCTCCTGACTGAGGTAGTATGCCAGCTTGATACGCTGGTTCTCACCTCCAGAAAGGGTAGATGAGGTCTGACCTAACTTGATGTAGCCCAATCCTACGTCCTGCAACGGTTTCATCTTCTGCACGATCTTTTTCTGCCCATGCTCCGTGAAGAACTCGACACCTTCATTAATGGTCATGTTGAGAATGTCGTAGATGCTCTTGCCTTCATACAGCACTTCGAGTATGTCGCTCTTGAAACGCTTGCCATGACATGACTCGCACTCAAGGATAAGGTCATTCATGAACTGCATCTCTACGGTTACCGTGCCATCGCCCTTGCATTCCTCGCATCGTCCACCGTCGGTGTTGAAGGAGAAGAAGGCTGGGGTATAGCCCATCTGCTTTGACAACTGCTGTCCTGCCATCAGTTTCCTTATCTCATCGTAGGCTCCTATGTAGGTCACAGGGTTGCTGCGTGATGATGTGCCGATAGGGTTCTGGTCGATGAACTCAATGCGTTTTACCATGTCTATGTCGCCCTCTATGCTCGTGAACTGACCAGGGCGGTCGCATGCCTCGTCAAGTTGACGTTTCATTGCCCTGAAGAGTATGTCGCGGACAAGGGTTGACTTGCCTGAACCTGATACGCCTGTGACACATGTCATGATGTTGAGAGGGAACTTCACGTCTATGCCCTTGAGGTTGTTTTCACGTGCACATTTCACCTCGATATAGTTGTTCCATGGTCTTCTGCTTGTAGGTGTGTCAATCTTTTCGGCGCCTGTGAGGTAGTCAAGGGTGTGGGAGACCCTCTTCTCCTCTAAAGGTAGGGGAGTGCCATGTGAATCTTTTGGACCATTCTCCTTGTACCAGTCGAGAAGTTCACCAACATTATTGAATTTTGGTGTTTGTTGTGATGAAGATGCCACTCCACGATCTCTCTCCCCATTTAGGGGGAGGGTTGGGGAGAGGGTCTTTACCACCTCGCCTCCCAATCGTCCCGCATCAGGGCCTATGTCGATGATGTAGTCTGCGGCGCGCATTATCTCCTCGTCATGCTCCACCACAACCACCGTGTTGCCCAGTTTCTGGAGCTCACGAAGCACATGTATGAGTCTTTTTGTGTCACGTGGGTGAAGACCGATACTTGGCTCGTCGAGGATGTACATGCTTCCCACAAGACTTGATCCGAGACTTGTGGCAAGGTTGATGCGCTGACTCTCACCTCCCGATAGGGTGTTGCTCAGACGGGACAGGGTGAGGTATGACAGTCCTACGTCTACAAGGAACTTGAGACGGTTCTTTATCTCTACCAGCAGACGCTTGGCTATCTCGCTGTCGTGCTTGGTTATGTAGTTGCTGTCCTTGCTCAACTTGGACTCGTTGTCTGTAACCTTGATGGTACGGAAGAACTCGCTGAGTTCGTTGATAGGCAACTCGCACAGCTCTGTTATTGTCTTGCCAGCGAAACGGACGTACTCTGCCTCTGGCTTGAGTCTGTGTCCCCTGCATGATGGACATGATGTCTTTCCTCTGTATCGTGCCAGCATCACCCTGTACTGTATCTTGTACTGGTTCTCCTGAAGCATGTCGAAGAAACGGTCAATGCAGAGCGAGTCATACTTGTCCTCGCCCCTCCTCCCGTGCCACAGCAGATCTTTCTGCTCCTGAGTCAACTGATAGTATGGTGTGAAGATAGGGAAGTTATAGCGTTCTGCCCTGCGACAGAACTCCTTCTTCCATTCGCCCATCTTCTCGCCTCGCCAGCATACCACTGCACCATCATATACACTCAGTTCTGTATTTGGTATCACAAGACTCTCGTCAATACCCATGACTTTGCCAAATCCCTCACACTTAGGGCATGCTCCAGCAGGCGAATTGAATGAGAACATCTGGTCGGTAGGTTCGTCAAAAGAGATGCCATCTGCCTCAAACTTTAAGGAGAAAACCCTCTCGTCCGGTCCCTCCTCATCTAAGGATTGGGGGGCGCCGTTCGGAACATTTCTGTGTATCTTCAATATACACATACCATCACCCTCATACATTGCAGTCTGGCATGAGTCTGCAAGTCGTGATATTGTGCTCTTGTCATCCTTTACGGTCATACGGTCGATGACAAGTCTTATGTCCTTATATTCAGGTTTAGTCTCAAGGAACATGTCTATGGTCATCACATTGCCATCAACGTCGATGCGGTTGAATCCCTGCTTAAGATCCATCTCCAACTGTTCCTCCACGGTTCTTCCGCTACGTGGAATGAGTGGGGTAAGTACCATGAATCGTGTACCTTCTGGATATGAGAGCATGCACTCGGTAATATCCTCCTGGGTGTGCTTCTTCACCATTGCGCCGGACACGGGAGAGAATGTGTGTCCTGCACGTGCAAAGAGCATACGCAGATAGTCGTATATCTCTGTTGATGTGCCGACAGTAGAGCGTGGGTTACGGCTTATTACCTTCTGCTCAATGGCAATGGCTGGCGGTATACCCTCTATGAAGTCGCACTCAGGTTTGCCCATGCGTCCCATGAACTGGCGTGCATAGGTAGACAGGCTCTCTACATAGCGTCTTTGCCCCTCTGCATATAGTGTGTCGAAGGCAAGTGATGACTTGCCGGAACCAGATACACCAGTGATGACCACAAACTTGTTACGTGGTATCTCCACGTCAATATTCTTTAGGTTATTGACGCGTGCTCCTTTTATCCTTATGCAGTCTTTTTCTTCTGTCTTTTTACTCATAGTTGCTAAATTATGTTGCAAAGATAAGAGTTTTTTAAGTGAAAAGTGAATAGTGAAAAGTGAAAAATATATTTTACTCTGAACACGGATAATTCCTTGCAAACTTTTTTTAGAACGAAAAATTAGAAAATTAAAGAAAATCATTCGCATTTCTGCTCTTAGTATAGGATTTTATCGAACACTAATCTCACGAATCTTCACGAATATATTCGTTTTTTTCAATAAAGTAACTCAAATAAATAAAAAAAGAATATCTTTGTGCCATTAAACATTACATTACTAACTTTTAATTATTAATCTTTATTAATAGCATCTCTCGACTATTGCATTAGTCACCCTCCCTGTAGGGAGGGTAGGGGTGGGTCCCGACTAGGGCGGGTCTTTATATTATGATTTACAAATACTGTGGACACAGCGGGGTGCAACTCCCAGTCCTTTCTCTTGGCCTTTGGCATAACTTCGGTTCAGTAGATGATTTCAGTACAGCCACTCAGATGGTTGTAAAGGCATTTGATGCAGGTATTTGCCATTTCGACCTTGCCAATAACTATGGTCCTGTACCAGGAAGTGCAGAGAGCAACTTCGGTCGTATTCTCAAGAATAACCTTGCTTCTCATCGTGATGAGATGTTCATCGCATCCAAAGCAGGTCATGACATGTGGCCTGGAGTATATGGTGATGGATCGTCACGCAAGAACCTCATAGCATCATGTGACCAGAGTCTCAAGCGCATGGGACTCGAGTACGTCGATATCTTCTACAGTCACCGCTATGACGGTGTAACACCAGTAGAGGAGACCATGCAGGCACTCATCGACTTAGTACGTCAAGGTAAGGCTCTTTATGTAGGTATTTCAAAGTACCCACCACATCTTCAGCAGAAGTGCTATGACATACTCAGCGAGGCACATGTTCCATGTCTCCTTAGTCAGTACCGTTGCTCTATGCTTGACCCTAAGGCACAGAGAGAGAATTTCCAGGTGGCAGCAGACAATGGTAGCGGTATCATCTGTTTCTCACCACTTGCTCAGGGACTTCTCACAGGCAAGTATGACAATGGCATACCAGAGGGTAGTCGTGCTGCTCGTAGCACAGGATTCCTCCAGCAGTCACAGGTCACACCAGAGCGTGTTGAGGCAGTGAAGAAGCTTGCCCTCATAGCTAAGGAACGTGGTCAGAGCATTGCCCAGATGGCACTTGCATGGATTCTCCATGATGAGCGTGTTACTTCATGTATCATTGGTACTTCATCAGTTGCACAGCTTGAGAATAACCTTGCGACACTCGATAATCTCACTTTCTCTGATGATGAGGTCAAGGCAATAAAGGCAATAATTGACGATCCAGTACTATGGTTCTGAAAAAGGGAGGCAGGCGCCTCCCTTTTTTAAGTGAAAAGTTAATAGTGAAAAGTGAAAAATTTATTTTACTCTGTTCGCTGAAAAAATCCTTGCAAATCTTTTTAAGAACGAACATTTAGAAAATTAAAGAAATGTTTTCTCTTCCCTTTTAGCTTATAGATGTTACTGAAAGCAAATTAGTCAGCAAATTGTTCAGCAAATTGGCTAATATATTCGTTAGTAAACAGGTTGAAAAATTTTCTTTTTATCACACAACTTAAGTATGTATAAGTGTCTAACACACACTATAACACGATAAATTATAGACAGTTGTGATATGCACATTGCACAAATAGTTCGTTTTTGTGAAAAGAAATTGTAATGCTATTTTCTGTAATATTAATGGCAAAAGTTTACGTTATTACAAGTTTCGTGTGACATTTGACCCGTTTTGTTAGAAAAAAGCATTTTCTTTGAAAAAAATCAATGATATTTGTTGTATGTAATAATGAAAGCGCATATATTTGCGACAGAAATATCAAATGTTACAATCGACATTCAGTTGTCGAATTAGTTGAATTTGGTTTATCTATATCATTGAGATAATGAACAAAATAAACCTAATAAAATAAATTCACTAAATGCTATTTAATACAATGTGTTAAAGGATTTAAAAAAAGGCTCAACGTTGTGAAACGTAAGAGCCTTTTTTTTGTTATATGGTTTCAGAATATCATTTTCCTAAGATAGTAGCATGTCTAAAAAATGGTAAATTAAGTATTTTTTCTTTTATTAAGTATAGATATGTTGAATTATTCGTATATTTGGCGCAATTATCTAAAAAACCTATTTAACCACAATTTAAGGATTATGAAAAAAATCTATCTTTTAGTAGCTACGCTGCTATCAAGCGTAGGGGTATTTGCCGCAGACTGGATACACCCAGCTGACCCAACAGCACAGAAGTTGGAGACAGGCAAAGAATATTACCTATTTAACATTAAAGCAAAAGGATTCCTTGTTGGAGCAAACGACTGGGGCACTCGTGCCAGCTATAGCAGTACACTTGGACATAAGGTCATCATTGAACAAGGTGAAGGCACAGGATCGTACTACATCACAAACTTTGTCCTTCAGGGCGGAATGGCAAACCAGTGGGGTTATATGTTTATGGACAGCGAAGAGGCTATCTATGTAGATAACACCAAGACTGGCAAGACAAACAATCAGTACACATTCGTTGACCAAGGCTCTTACGTATATAGGATTGGATTGTCCGACCTAAACGCTACGCTCAATCCAACTACATTGCCTGATGCATGGATTGGTGGAAACCCATATAAAAACGATACACGTCTATATATATGCGAACCAGAGAATGCTAACGGCTACTCTATGGACGACTGCCAGTTAGACTGGATATTCGCCACTTCTGCAGATTACGAAAAATATATTGTAGACATAGCACAGTACAATGCTGCCGTTGCACTTGGAGATGCAATAAAAGAAGCAAAGGGAACTGCTGGTACAGATGCTGCAGTAATAGCTACTGCAGAGAAGGTATATGAGGACAAGTCAAGCAGCACAGATGTTCTTAATGCTCAAACAGAGGCTGTAAAGAAGACTATCCGCATGGCAAAGTATAACATTGCTACAAAAGACGCACCTGTTGAGGTTCTTGCACTACAGGATATCGCAACAGACTTCTCAAGTGGCGCTACAGGCTGGACATCAAACACAGGTGCACAGAATAAGGGTGCTGACAATGGTAATAATGCTGCAGACTTTAGCAAGACTGGAAACCATTATGAGAACTGGAACCCAAGTCCTTTCACACCGGGTAAGATATCTGCTACTGTAAAGGATATCCCTGCTGGTGTATATGAGTTCTCAGCAAACGCATTTACTAACACAGGTAAGGATGCTTACCTCTTCGCAGCAAATAATGAGAAGGCTGTAACATCAACACAGATCGTTCAGGAAGAGACATTCAATGTGTTCACTATCATTCCTGCCGGAGAACTGTCTGTAGGTCTTGATATCCCAACAAAGGGACCAGGTTGGGTAGGTCTTGACAACGCACAGCTCATGTACTATGGTACAAGTGCAGATGCCATTGAGATGGCAAGAACAAACATTCTTAATGAAGAACCTGACTATGAAACTAACATAGAAGAAGGTACTGCGGGTGCACAGGCAGACATCAAGAAAACATATTTCGATGCAAAACAAGCTTTCGAGAATGCCAAGGATATCAATGAAGTAGCAACTGCCGCTGTAGCATTCAGTAATGCTTCTATTGCTATGAGAACAAGTGCTGCTGCCTATGGCAAATACATTGCAACACTCAATAAAGTTAACGAATGGCTGATGTCTACAAGTTCTGAGAGCGATGAGGTAATCTTACTTGGTGACTATATTGAAGGATCTGTATGTAATGAAGGAGAGTTCAATGGCAACGGTGGTGCTGCCTATATCCTGAGCAATTCATTACTGAATGAGGCACAGATTGAGGCAGAGAATGCTTACCTTGAGAAGATTCTCAACGACGCTATGGCTAATGCCATGAATGATGGCGACGACTGTACAGCAATGTTGAAAAACCCTGATTTCAAGGAAGAAGGTGGATGGACAGCAGCCGCAGGTATCGACTGGCCAAAGGGTAAGGACATATTCCCTGTATTCGAGGCATGGAACCGTGTAGCAGATGTTTACCAAACACTTTCTGGTATGCAGAACGGAATATACGAACTTAGCCTTAATGGTGCTTTCCGTCGCAATGAAACAGCTAATGATGGCGACAACACTAATGCTCATGCTTATGCATACCTCAACGACTTTGAAGTTAAGGTTCCTGCATTCAGTTCTGAGATTGGTAACATCGGTAGTTGCGAGGATGCTTCTGACCTCTTTGCAGATGGCAAGTATGCCTTCAAGGTGTATGGTCTTGTAACAGACGGTACACTCAAGGTCGGTATCACTAATAAACTTCGTGCTGAGGAAAACTGTTGGCTTGTTGCCGGAGGTGTGAAACTCACCTTCAGAAGCAAGAATGCAGAGGCTTGTGCTAACCTTCTCAACAACCTCACAGAACAGGCAAAGGCTGTAAAGGAACTGCATATTGGCAAGACAGAACTTGAAGACCTTGAGATGGCAATCTTCAATGCTGAAGGTCTTGGAGACGAGGATGGATACAAGGCTCTCGTTGCCCTCAAGAAATCTCTTGACGCTGCAAACACAAGTGCTGAACTCTATACATCACTCAACACAGCAATAGAGAACCTCAAGGATGCTATTGACAATAACCCTGATGCATCATCATTAGCAGATGCAAAGATACTGTATGATTCTATTCTCGAATCCTACAATGGCAAGGCACTCAGCAATAAAGATGCAGAGCAAGCTATCTCTGATGCAAACGCTGCTTCTGTTGCTCTCAAGATGGGTAGCGGTGTTGCTACAGAAGATGAACCAGTAGACTACACTAAGGCTATCGTCAACAATACCTTCGACCCTGACAAGGGTAGCAAGGACGAAAAGAGAATTGACGGTTGGGCAGTGTCTGGCGCACTCAATGGTTATAAGCAGAACTCTTGCTCATTCAATAAGGGTACATTCGACCTTCACCAGAACCTCTCTGGTCTCCCTGCTGGTAAGTATAAGGTAACAGTTCACACCTACTACCGTGCCGGTAGCTATGAGGAAGAGGAAGCTAACATCATCAATGGTAAGGACACTCACCTCATGAAGCTCTATGCTAACGACAAGGAAGCTAACATTATGAACCTTTCTGAAGGTGCCAAGGGACAAACACTCCCTGACGGTATCGGTACTAAGGTTATCAATGGAATAACTGTTCCAGATGGTACTGGCAACTCTGTTGCTTGCTTCAATGCAGGTCTCTATCTCAACGAGCTTGAGTTCACAGTAGGTGAAGACGGTAAGGCTACTATCGGTCTCAAACTTGATCAGGTAATTGGTACTAATGACTATACCGTTATTGGTGAGTGGAACCTCTATTATTACGGTAACTCTGAGATTAGCGAGAAGGATGTTACAAAGCTTATTGTCAACAACAACTTCGATCCTGAAAAGGGTAGCAAGGACGATAAGAGAATTGACGGTTGGGCAGTGTCTGGAGCACTCAATGGTTACAAGCAGAACTCATGTTCATTCAACAAGGGTACATTCGATCTCCATCAGGACTTCTCAGGACTTCCAGAAGGAACATATAAGGCTACTGTTCACACTTACTACCGTGCCGGTAGTTATGAAGAAGAGGAAGCTAACATCATCAATGGTAAGGACACTCACCTCATGAAGATGTATGCCAACACTTCAGAGAAGAACTATGAGACAAACATCATGAATCTCTCAGAAGGTGCTAAGGGACAGACTCTCCCTGATGGTATCGGTACTAAGGTTATCAATGGAATAACTGTTCCAGATGGTACTGGCAACTCTGTTGCTTGCTTCAATGCAGGTCTCTACCTCAACGAGATTGTGTTCCATGTTGGTAAGGATGGAAAGGCAACTATCGGTCTTAAACTCGATCAGGTAATTGGAACTAACGACTACACAGTTATTGGCGAATGGAACCTCTACTACTATGGTAATGGTAACAACGTAGATACTGTTGTTGATGTTGAAGACATAACTTCTGATGCAGAGGCTGTTCCTGTTGCTTACTATAGCACTTCTGGCATTCGCCTTGCAGAGCCACAGAAGGGTATCAATATCGTCAAGATGTCTAATGGCACTTCTGTAGTTAAGATCATGAAGTAATTATATGTTTCGTATTTCATAGATACTTGAAACAATACAAAAAAGGCAACCCGGTTGATATTCTCAACCGGGTTGCTATTTTTTTCTATAGGTTATAGGGTAATACCGTATATCAAAAACGCAAATCACTTACTTAACGTGAGTTCGACGAATATACTTCAGAATAAAGTAAGTTGTCTATCATTGGAAATGTCAACTGCTTGCACTCTTATTGTCGGCTTTTTTGGAAAGTAACAGTATGCAGCTAATGCTCCAAGCATATTGACAATGAAGT
>JAZUHP010000095.1:0-11988 GCA_045641785.1 Bacteroidaceae bacterium | reverse complement strand
CATTATATCCTTCAAATCAATGTGTTGCTTTGCCTCAATGTCCACCACCGAAACATAGCGTGGTTCTGTGCGCTCCTTTGTGTAGCGACACTGGCGTGGACGAAAAGCTTTTTCGAGACGATGACGGATAGCCTCCAGTTCATGCAGTCGTTTTTCTTCTTCAATGGCATCCATGAAACCAGAACCGATAAGACCTGCGGGAATTGCTACTAGGGCTATGCCGACAAGACCAAGCAGGAAAGCTATTATGCGTCCTACTATAGTTATCGGTCCTCCTTCGAACACCCCATCACCGCCTTCTATGTATCTGGAATACGCCCATACTAAACATGACCAATACGAATCGAATACCTCCGGCTGTGCAATGCACTCCGCCATGTAGAACAGCAGCGACAACACAAAAGTCAAGACAAACACCACCATCAGCGAGATCATCATCTCGCGCCGGGTGTTTGCCAAAGCCTTGCTGAAGGCTTTTAGTTCATTTATCTGACCTGAATAAAGTCTCATTTTGTTCCTATCTATTTTATGATCAAGACAGCAATTCCTTTGACTTGAGTTCTTCGTCCATCAAACGCTACAACTGAGACACAGCATATAGTGGACATATTGATTCTATGGACGTAAAGTTATAAAAAAGATTTTTCCCAAACAAATAATCCTACAATATTTGACAAAATCCAAACAAATAATCAAAAAAAAAGATTGTAGAATTGTCAAAAGATACAATCATCATTGAACTTTTTTTCCAAAAGGTTTTTAGTTCATTTATCAGACCTGAATAAATTCTCATTTTGTTTGTACAATCCAACCTTTTCACCAAGACAGCAATCCCTTTATTTCATCAGCATCATCACGAGTGAAACCTCGGGCGATGACTTCACGTCCTCCTTTGGTTTCAATGATAATGTCGGCAAACAAGATATGCTTATTTACCTCTATACTTGCGATGGCGCCAAAGCGTATTTTGGTTTCTTTGCAACCAATCAGCTTTGGCTTGCGGTGAATTACCACTTCTTCTTCATCATCAATTATTATCTCGTCTGGGAATACTGCATTGCCGTCGCCAGACACACGACTCTCTTCACAGTTATATTCCGTACTCCATTTCTGTTCTTAAAAACAAATACTGTCTTGGTGGTATGGCGTGAGTAATGACGCCCCAAAACTACATATTATTTGTTAGATGACAATAAAAAATTTCAAAAAACAAGACATGCTGTAACTTTCTTTAATTTCACCATAAGTAGGAGCTATAACTGTTTCCATTTTCAACGTGAATCGATGAAAACAGGCTCTTCTTTAACCTGGTTGAATGTTGGTAAGAGTGAAAATCGAGAAAGATACCCTAAAAACATTTAGGAACTGTTAAACACATGCTTTTTCCTGTTGCTTGGTATAAGTAATTTTGTGGGGTGTTTTGTGGTTAGTTGTAACGTCTATTTATCCATTGTAGTAAACACGTGGAAAACAGCCTTTGCTTACGACTTGCTTACGACAATTGTCGTAAGCAAGTCGTAAGCAAAACGTGTTCAGATGATGTTCTATTAAGAGGATATAGGACTAACGATATTCATGTACATGTTAATTCATAACACTCGTGTCATTCTTGCAATTCGTGGTCAAAAATAAGGCATGCTCTATTAATTACAATTTCTTTTGAAATTACCTTTGTTGTCCTTTGCCTTCTTTTCGGCATCTTATCTTTCAAAAATAAGACAAAATCCATTCAAAGCTAATTTATAGAACCTGCCATAAATGATTATGCAAGGAAAGACCTGCCAATTTCCCGACTCATTTTCTGTCTGTAAAAAGAACTGTAATAAAAAAAAATCACTTTTTTCTTGCAACAATTATGGATAATCTTTACATTTGCATAAGTAAGTGATAAGCATTATTTCTATAATGCTGCAGTAAGTGATTTTCATAATACCTGCACTTTCTTCGTCGTATATTTCCGTTTCATTTTTTAGTCATGATGTCCGCATCACTCCTTTAAAAGAAAACGGAAATCCACTTCCAAATAGAGAGCACCTATTATAAAAACAATTATGACCACTTACTTACAAGGTTGAAAAGTTAATTATCTTACCGTCACAAAGTGTAATATATGAATGAAAAGACTCTCACTATAGAAAACAAGATTGAGCAACTACCTTTGCTTGCAGGGTTCGTAGAGGAACTGTGTGAGGAGATGGGGCTTGGCATGGAGATGGTATTCAACCTGAACCTTGCTCTTGAGGAGGCAGCTACCAATATCATAATGTATGCCTACCCTCAGGACGAGAGTCACATCATCAGTCTTACGGCAACTAAGGATAGTGACCGTCTTTCTCTCTTACTGGAGGACACAGGTATCCCATTCGACCCAACCGAGGCTCCTGATGCAGACATTACGCTATCAGCAGAAGAAAGGCCAATAGGAGGGTTAGGGATTTTCCTTATCCGTCAGATAATGGACGAGGTGAGTTACCAGCGTATTGACGGAAAGAATATGCTGACAATGGTGAAGAAGATGTAACACAAACAAAACATATTGTTGCTATGAAAAAAATACTGGGAGCTAAAGTTGTTTTTAATCTTACTCTTGCCGTGATCCTCATTGGTGGACTTGTCTACACGCTTGGATTTGGCATCTGCCTGTACCTTGCCCGACAAGAGGTGTCAAGGGAAAGCACAGAGAAGGTTGACCTTTCCATCGCTTATATACAGAACCATATTGATGGACAGCTGCAGAGAGTGGAGGATGTGGCATACACCCTTGCCGGAAACAAGTTTGGCAAGACGGTACGCAAGGAAGGCAACGAGGGTTTTGTTACCATTGACCCTAAAGATTTTGTCATTCCGTCTGAAGAGGAGGTGTTTGCCCTGCTTGAGCAATGCCTCAACTCCAACCCACAAATATGCGGTGCTGCCATCGGATTCGAGCCTTTCGTATATCCAAACACCGTAGGGCAGTACGGATTTGCCGCCTATGTGACTAATGTGGGCGGAAAACTTGAGAGACTCAAGCTTGGTGAGATGCACGACTTCAAGGAGAAGGAATGGTACAAGGAGGCAGCTGTACAGAACCATCCATACTGGAGTCGTCCTTTCCGTGAGACAAGTCATGGCGAGGTAGTTACATGTTTCAGTTTACCCCTCCATGGATATGGCAACAGACTTGTGGGTGTACTTGCCCTCGACATCAATACAGACAAGTTCCGTAGCAAGTGTGCAGAAGCAACTCCATTCCCTAATGCCGAAGTGGCTATTGCCGACAGAGAGTTCAGGTTTGTTTCGCACCCTGACACATCATTTATAATGAAGGCAATAAACGAGATTGGCACCTATGCTGACTACAAGGCCGACGACAGTATGCGAATAAAGATGGAGAACCATGAAAGTGGCATGTACACCGTCAATGCAGGTACAGAAAAGGAGGCCATGTTCTATTTTGCCCCTATCCCACGTACCGGTTGGACGATATCTATCGAATGCCCAAAGAACGATGTGTTCGGCAATGTGGAACGTATGAAGCGTGACACCACCTTCATCGCCATAGTAAGCATCCTCATCATGATAGTGTGCTTCGTGTTCATGTTCCGCAGGTTGCAGAAGATAACACTCAGCAAGGCAGGTATGGAAAGGGAACTTACCATTGCCTCTGCCATACAGATGGGTATGCTACCAAAACTCTACCCAGCCTTCCCAGACAGGAAGGAACTGGATGTGTACGGGTTCCTTAAACCTGCAAAGTCGGTAGGAGGCGACCTGTACGACTATTTCATACGTGACGAGAAGTTCTTCTTCTGCATCGGAGACGTAAGCGGCAAGGGAGTACCTGCAAGTCTATATATGGCTGTGGTGCGTTCTCTCTTCAGGAACGTGTCACTTCACACAAACGATCCCGCAGCAATACTATCGTCACTCAATACTGCGTTGGCGGAGGGCAATGAGCATAACATGTTCTGCACGATGTTTCTGGGTGTCCTCGACCTCAAGACTGGTCACCTCGACTACTGCAATGCTGGACATAATGCACCTATCATCAGAAGGATTAAAGAGGACGGAAATTCCAACACATACTTCACAAGTCCTAAGGTAAATCTTGCCGTAGGTGTGTTCCCTGAATTCCCATACGTGAAAGAAGAGACGGCGCTCAACCCAGGAGAAGCAATATTCCTCTATACTGACGGCGTTACAGAGGCTGAGAACAACTCACAGAAGTTGTTTGGCGAGGAGGCAACTATGAAGGCTCTGAAAGAGGCTCGTAACCATAATGCCCGTACGGCAAAGGACTTCATTGATTATGTATATGAGGTGCTGAAGACCTATGCGGCAGGAACAGAGCAGAGTGACGATATCACAATGCTCGTGGTGGAATACAAGGGTGCTGAGTGAGCAGACCCACCCTAGCCCTCCCGAAAGAGGGAAGGGACTGAGATACTTGAATAAAAAATAATCATAAAAAACAATAATACAATGGAAGCTAAGACACTTACAGTTTACATCGACGGTCCACTTAACGCCCAGGCGTTGGACGGTGTTCAATCAAAAATCAACGAACTAGAAATCAACCCAGGAGACATCGTAGTCCTTGACTGCACAGACATGACCTACATCTGCAGTTCCGGATTACGTATCTTCCTTGCCATGCACAAAGATGTGACAAACCGCAACTCAAAGCTTATCATTCGCGGTCTACAACCATTGGTGAAGAATGTGTTCGAGATGACAGGATTCATAAATATCTTTAACATAGAAGACTAATCAAGTAGTGAGTATATTTGTAATCATCACTATTGCTTTGGTAGTAGGGAAGGTATTATGCATGATGTACAACAAG
The DNA here is from genome assembly GCA_045641785.1 of Bacteroidaceae bacterium. Taxonomy (GTDB): domain Bacteria; phylum Bacteroidota; class Bacteroidia; order Bacteroidales; family Bacteroidaceae; genus Minthosoma. The sequence goes on along the minus strand of JAZUHP010000095.1, from coordinate 7,160 downwards.
ATGCCTACGGATGTCTTGGCTCTCGGCATAATATCGGTGTTGCTTGTAACCACTACCCTACCAACCGAAGAGGCATTGGCATGTTTCAGCAACACCTCCGTGGTACTGGTGGGGGTGCTATCTGTCATTGTTGCAGGACTCATACATTCCGGTGTGCTCCACTGGATAATAAGGCACATGCTTGGCACACCTTCAAGCTATGCTAAGACTATCGTGCGACTATTCCTGCCAGCATCCATAATAAGCGCCTTCGTGAGCAACCTCGCCGTGGTGCAACTGATGATTTCCGTGGTTAAACTCTGGGGCAGGAAACTGGACATTGCACCGTCACGACTGCTCATCCCATTGAGCTATGCCTCCACACTCGGAGGACTATGCACACTCATAGGCAACACCCCTAACCTTGTGGTGGCTGATTTCTATGTGCATCAGACGGGCAAGCCTATGGGAATGTTTGCACCTCTCATACCGGGACTCTTCTGCATGGCAGTAGGTCTTGTCACCCTCATCTTACTCAATAGGATGATACCTGCACGCAAATCGCCTGAGGAGTCATTTGAGAGTAGTGCCGACTATACCGTGGAACTTCTTGTACCAACCGACTGTCCTCATATAGGGGAGACGGTGGAGGAAGCAGGACTTTACAGCGTCAATGGAGGACATCTTATTGAGATTGTCCGATTTGACCGTGAGGTGATAAGTCCTGTGCCACGTGACGAGTTTATCATAGGTGGAGATCATCTTGTCTATTCCGGTCAGATAAATGCCATACTTGAAATACGTGAGACACATGGCTTGGTCAATGCCACACATCACGTGTTCAGCGTTAAGGAGGTGGAGCGTAACCGTAAACTCCAGATGGCTTCGCTTGATATGAACAGCCCACTTGTGGGACACACAATGGCAGATGCCGACTTCGAAGACAAGAATAATGTGGTACTCGTGGCTGTGGCTCGTGAAGGACAGCGCCTTTCGGGCATACCACGTGAGATTCCTCTCCACCCGGGTGACACTCTACTCCTTGAAGGTTCAAAGCTAAGTCCTGAGATGTTCGAGGGCAACCTGAACTTCTTTGACAGCGTACCACTACCACAAAGCGGAAGGAAGACTCTGGTATCATCACTCATAATGATTGGCATGGTGCTTCTGTCTACTCTGAACATAATGCCTTTGATAAACAGCTGTTTCCTTGCAGCATTACTCATGGGAGTGACAAAATGCTTCTCAATAGATCAGCTACAAAGGAGCATCAACTGGAAGGTGATAATGGTGTTTGCCGGTTCTATCTGTCTTGGTAGGGCTATTGATACCACAGGTATCGCAAAGTTCCTTGCTGACAGTCTACTAAGCATAAGCGGAACAAATGCTCTGGCATCATTGATAATAATATGCATTACGGCTACATTCGTTACCGAGTTCATATCCAACACAACTGCTGCAGCCGTATTTGCTCCTATCGCACTTCACACCGCAGAAAGTCTCGGAGCGAACCCTATGGCATTCGTGATTTCGCTCATGCTTGCCGTATCATGCAGTTTCGCCACACCGATAGGTTCAGAGACAAACACTCTTGTTTACGGACCAGGAGGTTACCGATTCCTGGACTATCTTCGCATCGGGATATGCATGAACATCATTATGCTCATTGCCAATATCTTCATCGTAAATCTTGTTTTTTCAATATAAGCAATATGACACTTCAAATAACAGAAAACAACGGAACCATAACAGGTGCTCTCATTGGCCGTCTTGACACAGCGGCCGCAGCAAAGTTTGCAAATGACATGGAGGTACTGATGAACAATGCCGACAAACACATCATACTTGACTGTTCGGCATTAGAGTTCATCTCTTCATCTGGTTTACGCCTCTTCCTCTCACTTCGCAAGGAAGCAACGGCTAAAGGAGGCGACATCACCATCAAAGGAGTAACTCCTGATGTTAAACAGGTATTCACAATTACCGGTTTCTTCTCTCTCTTCAAATTTGAATGATAACAGCTTCGTCATTCGACTTTGTTGAAACATGGAAACAAAACGAAAATTTAGGAAATTAAAGAAAATCACTATCCTTTAGTCACATCTACAGACTAAAATGGGAAAACAAATTTTCTTTAATTTCCTAAATTTTCGTTCATGTATACTTTCAACAAAATTGAAGAAGTACCGTAATTTTTCTATCCTATAAATGTATGTAGAACGTTCTTGACATGTCTAACCATATTCTGTTTCGCCACCTCATTTTTCAGTAACACATCAAGAGGACGCGCATCACCTTCATTGATTGATGTGACTGAGGCAAAGCCTACACTAAGAAGCATATCCTTATCCTCAATAGCTCCCGAAACAAGAAAAACAGGAGTGTTGCCAGCTCGTTTCAAAACACCTTGAGGAACCTTACCCATAAGGGTCTGAGAGTCGGACTTACCCTCTCCTGTGATAATGATGTCTGCACCATTCACAGCCTCATCAAAGTTACAGATATCAAGAACGATGTCAATACCAGAACGTAGCTCCGCTGACAGATAGGCTACAAGTCCATAACCAAGTCCTCCGGCAGCACCTGTTCCTGGACAGAGAGCAAGCTCACGAGTTGCATTACCACATTCTTCTGTCTCTTCAGCAAATGCACGAAGTCTATTATCAAGTGCCACAACCTGTTCAGGGGTAGCCCCCTTCTGAGGAGCAAACACATAGGCTGCACCATTCTCTCCATAAAGAGGATTGGTTACGTCACAGGCAACAGTTATACGTGGCATGGCATCTGCTGACATATCGAATCCATTATCCCTTAGACATTGTATCATGCCCTTGCCACCATCACATGTAGCACTTCCGCCTATGCCCATAATGACATGTCTGCACCCTCTACGTGTAGCATCAATCAACAAGTCACCCACACCATAAGTTGTTGTGTTGAGCGGATTACGTTTATCCATAGGGACAAGAGGCAAACCACTCGTTGAAGCCATCTCCATATATGCTGTGACACCGTCATCACTTATGGCATAGGTAGCCTCAACCTGTTCCATGAGAGGACCATGGGCATGAATGGTGACAAGTTGAACATCCTTCATCCTTCTCACACATTGCACAAGTCCTTCTCCGCCATCGCTGAGAGGCATACACCTGACCTGAGAAGAAGGCAAGGCGCCAAGTGCACCGTCACCAGCAGAGTCACACGCCTCATCTGCCGTCATACACCCCTTGAAGGAATCAAATGCTATAAGTATATTCATAACCTATGAAGCACGCTTTTTTACCTCATACCACATGAATGCAACCATCAATGGCATAAGCAAATAACCAATATAGAAGAGCGTTGTCCAGCTGACAATAAGGTATTCGCACATGGCTATACCTGTCAGTTCAAGGAGATAGGTGACTCCTGGTACAAAATAGAAGTGGTGGTACACCTCATCAATGACCGCAATATAGACAATGATAACAAGCCATACCAGTACCACAAGACAAGCCATGACCAATGGTAGCTGCAGAGGATTGAGAGTCGGATGATAATAGTACTCCTGCCAATACTCTGGTAGGAAGTTCTGTATACTTGCATACAGAGATGCCATTACGGCTATTATGGTAAGGAACAGACAAGGATAGAACCCGTCCATCTCCTCAAAACGAAGTATCTGTAAACCGTTATTCCTACGCCTACGGAGAAGGAATCCCACCACACCTGCCAACACGACAGAAGACATCCAGAAACCTCTACTACCAGTCAAGGCATCAAGCATCTCCGATATCATGTCATCAGGAACAGTACTCTTGAGCAGTTCCTCTTCAAGAACCCAACCCATAGTGTACTGATCGTGGGCAACCTTTACCCAGACGGAATCAATGGAATCGCCCGGTATAGTCTTTATACTTGCCACGACAATGACATCACCGTCATACACCTTACATGTGTCCAAAGCAATGTCGCCCTCACGAGGTATGAGAGTCAGGGAGTCTGCCTTCACGACAAAGTTGAAGTTTTCCGAATAATGATGTGAGAGCCGGAACATGAGGGAGTCAACCTGTCGAGGCGTAAGGTTAAGGAGCGAGTCCTCCACCGATGCACCCACAACACTATCCCTCATTGATAATGCCTTATCATTCAGGGAGTCGATGACTGCTATATCCTCTCCCCTCTCCTGTTCGGAGGTACAAGAGCAGATAAGCACCAGCATCACGCTCAACAATATGTATAACGCCTTCTTCATATCACAATTCTACTTTCATTTCACATTTGTCGCAATCAAATCCTAACAGGAACTCGGTACCATTTGCAAGACGGAGATAAAGGTCCTCATTAGCATTGCCACCTTTCTTCAAGCACATTCCCAACGCTCTGCGGATGCAATGCTTACAGAACATTACCGGCACATGTGACGGATGGGTAAGTTCGAAAGCCTTCTGCCTCACCTCTACACCTTTATCCTTATAGAAAGCAACAGCACACTCGTTTGCCACATTAGCAAGATAGTTAGTAGGCAAGACCTTACGGGCAAGTGAACTGTCACACTCTTCACTCTGCTGTACACTCTCGATACGACACTCGCACCTGTTCTGCAATAACATAGATGAGATCTGGCGTCGCCACTCTCCAAGCATGGAACTTGGTATGAACCAGTTCTTCTTGTACCTAATGTCTATATCATCAAGCACAAAAGGAGTGTCACCAAGTTTACTTAACTGCCTCTTCACATTATCCAACTGATGACTGCGCGCAAGTTCCTTCTGGCATTCCACATCAAGTGTAGCGCTAAAGCCATCTTCATCTTCCATGAAGAGTCGGAATCCGCAATCAGTCTCGTCCATAGACATCGATACAGATATGCGTCGCTCTGCTGACGCCTTGCTTAGCAACTGCTCAAACACCCTGTCCTGATTACGATAGATGACTGTTCCCTTCCTTAGTCCCTTCGGCATCTCAAGAGGATAGAGCGCATTGCCCTCAACCTTGTTAATTCGGAATCCGCATATATTGTCATGTTCATCAATGAAACAGACGCCATCACCATTATGTACAGGGTTGTCCACTATGGTAAAGTGGTTAGTGAATACATCCTTCACCTTGCCCACATTCTCACCCAGCGACTTGTGCTGAAACATCTGACTACGGAAGAAACTCTTGCGCCAGTCAGGTTCAAACTTCAGTTCTACCCTTCCAGAAGAAGCACGGGTATAGTCACCAGGACGGCGAGCAATTATCTCGTCCAGCTTCCTTGAATAATCAGCCGTCACATTTTTTACATAATCCATATCCTTAAGTCGTCCTTCTATCTTGAAAGAGACAGCACCAGCATCCATCAGGCGTTCGAGATTCGCAATCTGGCAGTTATCAGGAATGGACAGGAGCCTCTTGTTCCTTGCAAGTACACGTTCCCCTTCCTTTTGACCATTACAAGCAGTTCTGCTCAGGAGGTCATACTCCATCCTACACAACTGAGCACACTCTCCCCTATTGGCACTACGTCCGAAGACCGCCTCGCTTGCATAGCATTGACCTGAATAGCTGACACACATGGCACCATGGATGAACACCTCAAGTGCCACGTCAGGACACGCCTCATGGATAGATGCAATCTGCTGGACAGTCAACTCACGTGCCAAGACAACCTGACGGTACCCGCATGAACGGAGGAACCTGACCTTGTCAGCGGTTCTGTTATCCATCTGGGTACTTGCATGAAGAGGTATAGGTGGCAGGTTCATCTTCAGCAAACCAAGGTCCTGAACGATGAGGGCATCTACGCCAATACGGTATAACTCCCATATCATAGCCTCAACATCAGCAATCTCCGATTCATAGATGATAGTGTTGACCGTAACATACACCTTGGCACGATAGATATGGGCATACTCCACCAGACGGCGGATATCATCTATATCATTACCAGCCGATGCTCTTGCACCAAACTCGCTGGCTCCTATATAGACAGCATCAGCACCGTGACGGATAGCCTCGATGCCGATGTCTGCATTTCTTGCTGGCGCGAGCAGTTCAACCTTTCTCATTCTATATCGTTGATATTAAATGGAGTCTCCTGATAGACGTAATAGTTCAGCCAGTTTGTATAGAGAAGATTAGCGGCGGCACGCCACCTAACAATAGGTTCCTTGCTTGGATCATCGTCCTTGTAATAGTTCTTTGGCATCTTGATAGGAAGACGCTTTGCCACGTCTCGCTTGTACTCTCCATCAAGTGTGAGAGGCGAATACTCGAAGTGACAGGTGATGAAGATGTCCCTACCATTACGGGCACTCACAATCGTCACACCTGCATCTTCACTATCGGCAATTATGTCAAGGTCAGGTATTGCCTCTATATCCTCTCGGCGAACCTCGCAATGGCGGCTGTGAGGAGCAAAGAACTCATCATCGAAACCACGGAACAGAGGAAGCTCGGGAGAAAGCATACGATGATTGAACACACCGAAGATCTTGTCACTTGTATTATACTTAGGCACTCCAAAGAAGTGGTAGAGTCCAGCAAAGGCTGCCCAACACACATAGATGGTACTTGTCACATTATGATGCGCCCAGTTGAACACATCCTGAAGCTCTTCCCAGTATGTCACCTCCTCATAGTCCATAAACTCAAGAGGAGCACCAGTAACGATAAGACCATCGTACTTCTCCTTCTTCATGTCCTCAAAGTTACGGTAGAACATCTTCATATGCTCCACAGGAGTGTTCTTTGAAGTGTGCGACTTAATCTTCATAAACTCAATCTGCACCTGAAGGGCTGAGTTTGAGAGTATGCGGACAAAGTCTGTCTCCGTTGTAATCTTTATTGGCATGAGATTGAGAACCGCCAATCTGAGTGGGCGAATCTGCTGGCTGTCAGCCCTCTTGTAGCCCATCGTAAATATATTCTCCTGCTTTAGTAATTCTACGGCAGGAAGCTGATCTGGTAATATTAGTGGCATATAACTTTTACTTTTAACTGCGAAGGTACTGCTTTTTTAGGTATTATCTGCATTATACTTTCAAAAACACCGATATTTAGAATATTTTTCTGTATCTTTGCCAAAAGAATAAACAATTATCAACTTAACAACATTTACATTTATGAAGAAAATATTTCGCAAGGCATTTGCTCTCATTGCAATCGCCACAATGGGTATTGGGGTAACAAGCTGTGATTCCGAGACTATCGCTCAA